>NZ_JBFAXS010000002.1:0-976316 GCF_040680955.1 Kribbella sp. NPDC051936
GAACACAGCGCCGGAGCCCCGCCCTGCCCAGCCCGATCCCCCCTCAAAACCCCAACCCACAACCACTCATCAACCAGCCACACGAAAGATCGAGGCTAGGTCCTGTCTGGTGATCCAGCGCCGTCGCGAGGAGGTGCTCGGTGCGGTGCCTCGGCGTGCTGGAGCGAAGGCCTCGATGCGGATCCATCGTGGTCTTTGCTCCAGTGCGGCGAGGTGCCGTGCCGAGTGCCCCGCAGTAGGCGATGGATTGCCAGAGAGGGCCTAGGCAGCACCTGCACCCGGGCGGAGGAACCCTGGGTGGATACGGTTCGTGGCATGAGCGTGGGTGATGTGGCAGTGCGGGCGGCGGACGTCTGGAAGCGGTACGGCGGTGGCTTGACGCAGGTGGACGCACTGGCCGGTGTGAGCGCGGACTTCGGGAAGGGCCGGTTCACCGCGATCATGGGACCGTCCGGCTCCGGCAAGTCGACCCTGCTGCACTGTCTGGCCGGCCTCGACAAGCCCACCGACGGGAAGGTGTTCCTCGGTGACGTCGACCTGACCACGCTGCCGGAGAAGCAGCTCACCCATCTACGCCGCGACCGGATCGGGTTCGTGTTCCAGGCGTTCAACCTGGTCCCGACGCTGTCCGCGCTGGAGAACATCACGCTCCCCCTCGATCTCGCCGGTCGCAAACCCGACCAGGACTGGCTGACCACGGTCGTCGACACGGTCGGTCTGATGGACCGCCTCCGGCACAAGCCGTCGGAGCTGTCCGGGGGTCAGCAGCAGCGGGTCGCCTGCGCCCGCGCGCTCGTCTCCCGGCCGGACGTGGTGTTCGCGGACGAGCCGACCGGCAACCTCGACTCGCGGGCGTCCGGTGACGTCCTCGGGTTCCTGCACCGCTCCGTGCGGGACTTCCAGCAGACCGTCGTGATGGTCACCCACGACCCGACCGCGGCGTCGTACGCCGATCGCGTGCTGTTCCTGGCCGACGGCCGGCTGCGGTCCGAGCTGGTCGACCCGACCGCGGAGTCCGTGCTCGACACCATGAAGGAACTCGACCTCGAGCAGGAACACCGGGACAGGGCCGGCAGCGCCGCGGGCGAGCTGGCCGGCTGATGTTCAAGCTCGGCCTCCGCTCGGTCCTCGCGCACCGGCTCCGGTTCGTGTTGTGCACGCTCGCCGTCACGCTCGGCGTCGCGTTCGCGGGCGGCGCGATGGTGTTCACCGACACCCTCTCGACGGCGCTGAAGAAGAACTTCCAGGTCAGTACGGCGGACATCACCGTCACGCCCGCGTCGCCGATCGAGACCGGCACGGACCGCCCCGCGATCTTCCAGTCCGACGTCGTCGACCGCGTCCGTACCGTTCCCGGGGTCCAGGACGCGGCCCCGCAGCTGATGATCAGCAACGTCCAGATCCTCGGCCCGGACGGCAAGCTGCTGCAGAACTACGGCCTGTCGTCCTTCGGCGCGAACTGGCCGCGGGACCCGCAGAACGCGCCGTTCAAGGTGCTCACCGGCGTACCGCCGTCCGGCAGCGGCCAGCTCGCACTCGACGAGTCCACCGCGGACCGCGCGGGCTATTCGCTCGGCGACCAGGTCCGGATCGTCACGCCGACCCGGGCCGTCACCGCGACGCTCACCGCGACCACCACGCCGGCCCAGGCCGGCGCGGCGGCCGGTGCCCCGCTGGTCAGCTTCGACGGCGCGACGGCCCAGCTCCTGCTGCTCGGGAGGCCGGGCTGGACGTCGGTCACTGTCTCGGTCCAGCCCGGGACCGACCCCGGCACGGTCAGCCGCGCGATCGCCAAGGCCGTCGGCGACTCGGTGCAGGTCCGGACGGCCAAGCAGGTCACCGCCGACGGCGAGCACGACCTCGACAATACCTTCGGCGGGTTCGGCACGGTGCTGCTGCTGTTCGCCTTCCTCGCGCTGTTCGTCGGCACGTTCCTGATCGTCAACACGTTCGCGATGGTGGTCGCGCAGCGCTCCCGGGAGCTCGCGATGCTGCGCGCGATCGGCGCGTCCCGCGGCCAGATCACCGGCACGATCCTGGCCGAGAGCGCCGTCATCGGGTTCGTCGGCGCCACGCTCGGACTGCTGATCGGGATCGGCGTGGCGGTCGGGATCCGGTTCTTCTACGAGCGGCTCGAGCTGCGGATCCCGACGGCGGCGCTGCAGGTCAGCCCGACCACGATCATCGCCTGTTACGTGATCGGCATCGGGGTCACGATGGCCGCCGCCGCTCCGGCCGCGCGCCGGGCGGGCAAGCTGCCGCCGGTCGCGGCGATGCGCGACGACGTCCGGGTCCCGGAGCGCTCGCTGCTCGTCCGGGTGCTGATCGGCGCGTTCATGCTCCTGATGGCCGTCATGTTCTACGCCATCGGCGTGAACGCCGGCGGCGTCCCCGGAGCCGTCCTGATCACGCTCGGCACCGGCACCGCGGTGCTCGCGATCGTGATGCTCAGCCCGCTGGTCAGCCGGTACGTCGTCCGCGCGCTGATGTCCCCGTTCGGCCGGAAGGCGCCGATCACGCTCGGGCGCCGCAACGCCGAGCGGAACCCGCGCCGTACGTCGGCGACCGCGGCGGCGCTGATGATCTCGGTCTCGCTGATCTCCGGCCTGCTGGTGATAGGGGCCTCGGTGAAGGCCTCGATCGACCGGAGCATCGTCGAGGCGCTCGGCTCCGCCGACATCCTGATCAGCAACGACGGCGCGCCCAGCTTCAGCACCGAGGTCGGCGATCGGGCCGCGAAGGTCCCGGGGGTCAGCTCCGTACACCGTGTCCGCCAGCAGACGGGCGAGGTCGGCAAGGCGAGCGTCCGGATCAGCGGGGTCAGCGACGGGACGCTGGCCGGGCCCGTCACCACGCACTTCGACGCCGGCTCGGCCGCGGCGCTCGATTCCGGCCAGGTACTCCTCCCCCGCAACCTCGCCAAGACCCTCACGCTCACGGTGGGCAAGACCTTCGCCCTGAAGACCACGAGCGGCACCCACACCCTGACCGTCGGCGGCATCCTGGCGCCGAACCGGCAACTGAACGCGGTCGTCGTGTCACTGTCCACGTACGAGACGCTCGGCGGCTCGCCGAGCGACAACCTGCTGTACGTCGGGGTTGCCGACGGCAATCAGGTGGCGCAGGTCCGGACCGCGATCCTCGACCAGCTGCGGACGGACTACCCGGCGCTCCAGGTCCGCGACCAGCAGGCGTACGCCGCGGTCGCGCGGGAGCCCGTGAACGGCGTCCTGGCCGCGGTCGGGTTCCTGCTCGCGATGGCGATCCTGATCGCGCTGCTCGGCATCGTGAACACGCTCGCGCTCGGCGTCGTCGAGCGGACCCGGGAGATCGGGCTGCTGCGCGCGATCGGGATGGACCGGCCGCAGCTCGGCCGGATGCTCCGGGTCGAGTCGATCGCGATCACGCTGTTCGGGGCGCTGCTCGGGCTGGCGATCGGCGTGACGTTCGCGGCCTCGGTGCAGGCGGCGATGGTCGACGACGGGCTCGCCGTCCGCGACATCCCGGTGCTGCAGCTCGTGATCGCGGCCGCGGTCGCGATGGTGTTCGGCGTACTCGCCGCTGTCTGGCCGTCACGCCGTGCTGCGCGCCTCGACGTCCTGCGGGCCATCGCGTCGGAATGATCGCAGGATGGCACGTGGCGTGACGCCTGAGGTGGAGCCAGACCAGTGATTCACAGGTAGCCTGCCGGTGTGCCGGGGACCGTACAGTCGATCGAGCGGGCCGCGGCGGTGCTGCGACTGCTCGCCGCCGCGCCCGACGGGCTGGGGGTCGCCGATCTGGGCAACGCGCTCGGGCTCGCGAAGCCGACCGTGCACGGGATTCTGCGGACGCTGCACCAGGTCGGCTTCGTCGACCAGGACCACAGCGGCGCGCACTACCACCTGAGCGACGCCTTCGGGCGCCTCGGTGAGAGCTACCTGGACCCGAACGAGCTGCGCAGCCGCGCGATCAACTGGGCCGATTCGCTGGCGTCGCGCAGCGGTGAGGTGGTCCGGGTCGGCCGCCTCGTCGAGGGCAAGGTCGAGGTCGTGCACCACGTGTTCCGCCCCGACGACAGCGACCAGGACCTCGACGTCGGTACGACGCTGCCGCCGCACGCGACCGCGCTCGGGAAGGCGGTGCTGGCCTTCGACGCGAGCGGCGCGGCACGGCCGCGGAAACTCGAGGCGTTCACCACCCGGACGATCACCGATCCGGCGCGGCTGGCCGAGGAGCTCGCGACGGTCCGGGCGCGTGGCTGGGCGACCGAGTTCGAGGAGCACACCGTCGAGCTGGCGAGTATCGCGGCGCCGATCCGGGGTTTTGGCGGGCTGGTCGTCGGCGCCGTCGGCCTGGCCGGCCGGGTGGAACGGATCTGCGACAGCCGGCTGCGGCACCGCGGCGACCTGATCAGCATGGTCCGCGCCACCGCCGACGCGATCGCCCGCGATCTCCGCGACGACACATGACCGGGGGCGGCCGGGTGAATGAGGGGTGGGGGGATGGCTGAGCAATACGTGGCGGCAGTGGATCAGGGGACGAACTCGAGCCGGTGCATCCTGTTCGACCGGCGCGGGCGGTTGGTGTCGGTGGCGCAGCGGGAACACCGACAGCTGTTCCCGCGGCCGGGATGGGTCGAGCACGACGCCGAGGAGATCTGGCGGAACGTGACCCGCGTGGTGCCGGCGGCGATCCGGCAGATCGGCGCGGCGCCGTCCCAGGTCGTTGCCATCGGCATCACCAACCAGCGCGAGACCAGCCTGCTCTGGGACCGCCGGACCGGGCAGCCGATCGGTCACGCCGTGGTCTGGCAGGACACCCGCACCGACCGGCTCGTCACGGAACTGGCGGGCGAGGAGGGCCCGGACCGGTTCGCGGACCTGTGCGGCCTGCCGTTGACGACGTACTTCTCCGCCCCGCGGATCCGCTGGATGCTCGACCACACCCCCGGGCTGCGGCAGCGGGCCGAGCGCGGCGAGATCCTGTTCGGCACCATGGAGACCTGGCTGATCTGGAACTTCACCGGCGGCGCGGACGGCGACGCCCAGCACGTCACCGACGTCACCAACGCCAGCCGCACGATGCTGATGAACATCGAGACCCTCGACTGGGACGACCAGCTGCTCGAGGCGTTCGACGTACCGCGGGCGATCCTGCCCGAGATCCGCCCGTCGTCCGGGGTGCTCGCGACCGCGACCGAAGTCCTGCCCGGGGTCCGGATCGGCGCCGCGCTCGGCGACCAGCAGGCGGCGCTGTTCGGTCAGACCTGCTTCAGCGCCGGCGAGGCGAAATGCACGTACGGCACGGGGTCCTTCCTGCTGATGAACACCGGGCAGGAGATCGTCCGGTCCAAGCACGGGATGCTGACGACCGTGGCGTACCGGATCGGCGACCAGCCCGCGTCGTACGCGCTCGAGGGCTCGATGGCGGTCACCGGGTCGCTCGTGCAGTGGTTCCGCGACGGGCTCGGCATGATCCACACCGCGGCCGAGATCGAGACGCTGGCGCGCACGGTCGAGGACAACGGCGGCGCGTACATCGTGCCCGCGTTCTCCGGGCTGTTCGCACCGCACTGGCGCAGCGAGGCGCGCGGGGTGATCGCCGGGCTGACGGGCTACATCACCAAGGGGCATCTGGCCCGGGCGGTCCTCGAGGCGACCGGGTTCCAGACGCTCGAGGTGGTCGACGCGATGAACGCGGACTCCGGGATCGCTCTGACCGCGTTGAAGGTCGACGGCGGGATGACGGCCAACAACCTGCTGATGCAGTTCCTGGCCGACCTGCTCGACGTCCGCGTGGTCCGGCCGATGGTGACCGAGACGGTGTCGCTGGGAGCGGCGTACGCCGCCGGGCTCGCGGTCGGGTACTGGCCCGATCTGGAGGGGCTGCGCAGCAACTGGCACCGCGCGGGCCAGTGGGTGCCGCACATGGATCCGGCCCGCCGCGCGACGGAGTACGCGAACTGGCAGGCCGCCGTCCAGCGCACCTTCAACTGGATCCGCACCGAGGACCACGAGCTGTAGCAGCCCCTTCGGGCACGGCCGAGGAGCGTCAGCCGGCCCTCTCCGGCAGCCGGCCGCGGAACAGCTGGATGCTGACAGCAACGACCCAGATCCAGAAGATCGCGTACGGGATCAGCCACACCGGTGTGGTCCACACCGCGCGGCCGACCAGGAACCCGACGGCGGCGGCGATCGCGACCCAGCCGAGCCAGCTCGGAAGGGACGGCGTGCCGAGCATGATCCAGCCGGCCGCGGCCAGGAACACGGCCAGCGCCACCCAGGAGTTGGCGAACCCCAGATTGCCCATGTCGAACGCGTACCGGGCGATCTGCGGGTCAACGCCCTCGCCGGTCCGGTACGCGGCCAGCTCCCAGCCCGGGCTGATCAGCAGGACGACGAAGGCGACGCCCGACGTGAGCGCGATCGCCGATCGCCAGGCCGGCTGCCCCTCCGCTTCACGAAGGACCACCCACAGCACCGAGACGAAGCAGGCCAGCGCCAGGACGGCGAGCAGGCCCAGATACGTCCCGATCGCGTAGAGCGTGTCGTGCCGCGCCTCGAAGAACCGCAGGATCTCGTCGCCGGACGCGTCGAACGCCGGCTCGCCCCCGCCGACCTGCACCAGCGCCTGGCTCGTACCGACCAGGACCAGGCCGGCCAGGCCGCTCGCTGCGCCGGTCACCGACATCGTCCGCCAGGGACCGCGCAGCTGTGCCGTCTCCCTCATGTGTCGTCCCTCCCGCTCCGAGTAAGGCACGGGAGGGACGACGGCGTCCAGACGTCAGGCGGGCGAGACGATGTCCGGGGCCTCGAGGCGGACCTTGTCGGCGGACTCGTCGTCGGGCTGGTCCTGCGAGTCACGCTCGGACTGGACACGCTTGAGGTAGAACGACACCTCGCGGTCGATCGTCGCCTCGTCCCAGCCGAGGATCGGCGCGACCAGCCGGGCGGCGGCCTCGGCGGCGCCGACCCCGCGGTCCCAGGCCTCGATCGAGATCCGGGTCCGCCGGGCCAGGATGTCGTCGAGATGACGCGCCCCCTCGGCCTTGGCGCCGTACACGATCTCGGCCTTCAGGTAGTCCTGGGTGCCCGGCAGTTGTTCGCCGAGCGACGGGTCCTCGGCGACCAGTTCGAGCACCTCGTCGATCAGGGCGCCGTACCGGTTCAGCAGGTGCTCGATCCGGGCCACGTGCAACCCGGACCGGTGCGCGATCAGCTGCCGCTGGTTCCACAGCGCCTGGTAGCCGTCGGCGCCGACCAGCGGGATGTTCTTCGTGACACTGCGCGGCACCCGCCCGTCGAGCGCGTCCGCGGCCGCGTCGATCGCGTCCTTGGCCATCACCCGGTACGTCGTGTACTTGCCACCGGCAACCACCACGAGCCCCGGCGCCGCGTGCGCGACGACGTGCTCGCGGGACAGCTTCGACGTACTCTCCGACTCGCCCGCGAGCAGCGGCCGCAGACCGGCGTACACGCCCTCCACGTCCTCGCGGGTCAGCGGCGTGGTGAGCACCGCGTTCACGTGGTCCAGCAGATACTCGATGTCCTTGCTGGTCGCCGCCGGGTGCGCCTTGTCCAGGTGCCAGTCGGTGTCCGTGGTGCCGATCAGCCAATGCCGGCCCCACGGGATGATGAACAGCACGGACTTCTCGGTGCGCAGGATCATCCCGGTGCTGGACTGGATCCGGTCCTTCGGTACGACCAGGTGGATGCCCTTCGAGGCGCGGACGTGGTACTGCCCGCGCTCCCCCACCATCGCCTGCGTGTCGTCGGTCCAGACGCCGGTCGCGTTCACGACCTGCTTCGCCCGGACCTCGAACTCACGGCCGCTCTCCAGGTCCTTCGCCTGGACGCCGGTCACCCGCTCGCCCTGCCGCAGGAAACCGGTCACCTTCACCCGGTTCGCGACCAGCGCGCCGTACGACGCCGCGGTCCGGGCGAGCTCCATCGTGTGCCGCGCGTCGTCGACCTGCGCGTCGTAGTACTGCAACGCGCCGACCAGCGCGGACTTCTTCAGCGACGGGACGAGCCGCATCGCGCCGCGCCGGGTCAGGTGCCGGTGGATCGGCAGCCCGGCCCCGAGACCGGAGCTGACCGCCATCCCGTCGTACAGCGCGACGCCGGCGCCGGCGTAGAACCGCTCCCACCAGCGGTGCTGCAGCGGGTACAGGAACGGAACCGGCTTCACCAGGTGCGGCGCCAGGCGCTGCAGGAGCAGACCGCGCTCCTGCAGCGCCTCGTGCACGAGCCGGAAGTCGAGCATCTCCAGGTAGCGCAGGCCGCCGTGGATCAGCTTGCTGGACCTGCTGGAGGTGCCGCTCGCGAAGTCGCGGGCCTCCAGCAGTCCGGTGGTCAGGCCGCGGGTGGCGGCGTCGAGCGCCGAGCCGGTGCCGACCACCCCGCCACCGATCACCAGGACGTCCAGTTCCCGTCCGTCGGCCAGCGCGTCGATCGCGTCGGCCCTTGCTTGCGGTGACAGAGCCACTACAGCCACTGTGTTCGTCCTTCCGATTTCGTTGGTCGTGCTCAATCAGTCGACGTCGACCCAGTCAAGGGTGCGCTGGACGGCCTTCTGCCAGCCGGCGTACCCCTGAGTGCGCTGTTCGTCGTTCCACTGCGGCTCCCACCGCTTGGCCTCGTTCCAGTTCTGCACCAGCTCGTCCTTGGACTTCCAGAAGCCCACGGCGAGCCCGGCCGCGTACGCCGCGCCGAGCGCGGTGGTCTCCGCGACGACCGGCTTGCTCACCGGTACGCCGAGGATGTCGGCCTGCATCTGCATGCAGAGCTCGTTCGCCGTGACACCGCCGTCCACCTTCAGTACGTCGAGCTTCACGCCGGAGTCCTTCTCCATCGCGTCCGCGACGTCCTTGCTCTGGTAGCAGATCGCTTCCAGTGTTGCGCGCGCCAGATGTGCGTTGGTGTTGAAGCGGGACAGGCCGACGATCGCGCCGCGGGCGTCCGAGCGCCAGTACGGCGCGAACAGGCCGGAGAACGCCGGGACGAAGTACACCCCGCCGTTGTCCGCGACCTGACGGGCCAGGGTCTCGGTCTCGCTCGCACCGGAGATGATGCCGAGCTGGTCACGCAGCCACTGCACCGCCGAGCCGGTGACCGCGATCGAGCCCTCGAGCGCGTACACCGGGGCCTCGTCGCCGAACTTGTAGCACATCGTGCTGAGCAGGCCTGCCTTCGAGCGGACCAGCTCGGTGCCGGTGTTCAGCAGCATGAAGTTGCCGGTGCCGTAGGTGTTCTTCGCCTCGCCCGGGTTGAAGCAGACCTGGCCGACGGTCGCGGCCTGCTGGTCACCGAGGTCGCCGGTGAGCGGTACGACGCCGCCGAGCGGACCGTTGGCGAGCGTCTCGCCGTACTTGTTCGGGTCCGACGACGGACGGATCTCGGGCAGCATCTGCCGCGGGATGTTGAAGAAGCTGATCAGCTCGTCGTCCCAGTCGAGGGTCTCGAGGTTCATCAGCATCGTGCGGCTGGCGTTCGTGACGTCGGTGACGTGCACGCCGCCGTCCGTCCCGCCGGTCAGGTTCCACAGCAGCCAGGTGTCGGTGTTGCCGAACACCGCGTCCCCGGCCTCGGCCGCCTCCCGGACCCCGTCGACGTTCTCCAGGATCCACTGCACCTTGCCGGCCGAGAAGTACGTCGCCGGCGGCAGACCGGCCTTCTGGCGGATCACGTCGCCCTTGCCCTCGCGCTCGAGGGCGGACGCGATCCGGTCGGTCCGGGTGTCCTGCCAGACGATCGCGTTGTAGTACGGCCGGCCGGTCCGGCGGTTCCACACCACCGCGGTCTCGCGCTGGTTGGTGATGCCGAGCGCGGCCAGGTCGCTCGACTGCAGGCCTTGTGCGTTCATCGCGGTCCGGATCACCGAACTGGTGCGCTCCCAGATCTCCACCGGGTTGTGCTCGACCCAGCCCGCCTGCGGCAGGATCTGCTCGTGCTCCAACTGGTGGATGCCCACCTCGTTGCCCGAATGGTCGAAGATCATGAAACGGGTGCTCGTGGTGCCCTGGTCGACGGCGCCGACGAAGTCAGCCATGGAAAGTCCTCTCCTCACAGTGCGCTGTAGTGCGTTGCATCATGCCGCCGTCTCCCCCTCGGGCGTCGGAACCCGGCCCGGCTCCTCGTCCACGTCGCTGACCGGCAGATACCGGCCGACCAGCAGGTCGTAGAGCAGACCGCCGATGAGCGCACCGATGATCGGTCCCACGATCGGGACCCAGAAATAGGGATCCCCGAACTGGTCCTTGAAGGCTCCTCCGTAACCGGTCAGGTAGGAGGCCAGCCGCGGGCCGAAGTCACGCGCGGGGTTGATCGCGTAGCCGGCCAGGGTGCCCCAGGCCATCCCGATGCCGACGACCAGCAGGCCGATGATGAACGGGCCGAGGTTCGCCGCCGGCGCGGTGTTGCGCAGGTCGACGATGGCCAGGATGACCAGCATCAGGATCGCGGTGCCGATGATCTGGTCCAGGAAGCCGCTCCACATGCCGGCCCCGAGCTCGGTGTTGCCGTTGCCCGGGAGGGTGGAGAACACACCCTGGCTCTTGATCGTCAGTCCGGGGTCGAAGTGGTGCAGCACCTTCGAGTAGTTCCAGCGGACCACCAGCGCCGCCGCGAACGCGCCCAGGAACTGTGCCCCGATGTACGGCAGCACCTTCCGCCAGGCGAACCCGCGGAAGACCGCCAGGGCGATCGTCACCGCGGGATTGATGTGGCCACCGCTGAGCCGGGCGGAAACGTAGACGCCCATGATCACGCCGATACCCCAGGCCCACGCGATGGAGTCGTGATTCCCGATGCCGCCCGCCACCACTTGGGCGACCACCCCGACACCGAACAGGATCAGGATGAACGTTCCGGCGAATTCCGCCGAACACTCCCCCAGAAGGGTTCTTTGTTTGACCGCTTCGGTCGTAGCCAT
Source organism: Kribbella sp. NPDC051936 (assembly GCF_040680955.1). NCBI lineage: Bacteria > Bacillati > Actinomycetota > Actinomycetes > Propionibacteriales > Kribbellaceae > Kribbella > Kribbella sp. NPDC051936. Next base: position 10,915 of record NZ_JBFAXS010000002.1, read on the forward strand.
GCTTGGCCTCCCTTCAAGCCGTGACGACCACGGCTGGCTGGAATGTAAGAGCCAACCCCCCTCGGTACAACGCCCGCCGTTCGACATTGTCGAACGATGCCCACCGACCGCCCAGCTACGACACTCAGTAAGCGCGTGATTGCTCACAGGCAGCGGTAGAGGCCACCCGGCCCGGGTTCGGGTCCAGCGGGGCTTCCGTCATGAGTCGACCGTACGACGCTAGGTTGTTCTTCCGCGTCCGATCCGCCTCCGGGAGCTCCGCCTATGGCTCTGTCGCCGTACACCTTTCGAGGTGCGCTGTCCGTCCTCGACATCGACGACCGGAACCGATCGGCGCTCGAGCGGTTCTTCGGTACGGCGGTGTTCGCCGGCGCCGCCACCGCGACGCTTGCGGGCGGACCGGTCGCCGGGCTCACCGCCGCCGCCTGGCTGTCGCTGATCGACCCGAAGAACGAAGCCGTGAGTCTGCTGGACGCCCTCGTCAGCAAGGTGTCCAAGAGGCTGCGCGGCACGAAGGACAAAACCCAGCTCGAGCTCGTCGTGGCCGCTCACACCATCACCGCCGTCGCCTCGTTCTTCGACGCGCTGCCGCACATCATCGGCCCGAACTACCGCGACCTCGGCCTCACCGACAGCGAGCGGCGCCGACTCCTCGCCGTCCCCGGAAGCGAGCACGACGAGCTGTTCGATGTCGTCGTACCCCTGTCGTCGCCGGAGCTCGGCCTCGAGGCGAACCTCCAACGCAACCTCGAGCCGTACTACGAGGCCCTCGGACGCCGGTGCCTCGACTTCTTCACCGGACTGGAGGCGTGGAGCCGGCTCGAACCGGTGCCGGTGGCCGGGCTCCTCGACGCGATCGTCGAACGGGCCGCATTCCTGTACCGCAGCCGGATGCTGGAGCTCAGCGCGTCCGCGCCGTTCGGTCTGTGGGTGACACTGAACGAGTTCGCGGGCACCCGCGAGCTGATCCGGGCGCAGACCGCGGCGCTGGGTGAGCTCACGACGATGCTCTCGATGGTGATGCCCGGTACTCCCGCGCCCCGGAACGGCTACCGCGAGAAGCTGGCGCTCGCGGCCCGGGAAGTGCTCGACGAGCCGCTGCTGCGGTCCCGTACCCAGTCGATCGCTTCACCCACGGTCCGGGACGGGTTCGTCGAACCGTCCTTCCACTACGCCGTCGCCGACGATCGGTCGCGACCGTCCGACGAGGGCTGGTGGTCGGAGCAGCCGGAGCACTCGTCGCTGGTCGAGTACCTCGCAAGCTACCTGGCCGGCCCGGACGGCGCGCGCCGCCCGCTTCTCCTGCTCGGCCATCCGGGCGCCGGCAAGTCGTTGCTGACCGAGGTGCTTGCTGCCCAGCTGCCCGAAGACGCGTTCGCGGTCGTCCGCGTACCACTGCGCTCGGTCAATCCGGACGACGATCTGACGCTTCAGGTCACCAAGGAACTGCAGCGCGCCCTTCAACGACCGAACGCCGATCTGGACGAGCTGCGCCAGGAGTGCGGCGCCTGCGGGTCGTGCTCGGATCCGGGCAGCTGTCCGCATCGCTGCCACCTCGTGGTCCTCCTGGACGGCTTCGACGAGCTCGTGCAGGCGACCGGCGTGACGCAATCGGCGTACCTGTCGAAGGTCGAGGAGTTCCAGAAGCGGGCCCGAACCCTGGGTACGCCGACGTCGGTGATCGTCACGTCCCGAACCGTCGTCGCCGACCGCGCCGAGATCGCGACCGACACGCCGATGATCAAGCTCCGCGAGTTCGACCGGGCGCGGATCGAGCGGTGGCTCGGAGCGTGGAACGCCGCCCATGCCGGGATCGCGTCGTTCGTCCCGCTCGAGATCGACGAGATGACGGCCTCGGACGAGATCGCCGAGCTGACCGGCCAGCCGTTGCTGTTGCTGATGCTCGCGGTCTATCTGGCCGAGCTCGGCACGAACCAGCTGGGCGGCGCCGATCTGACGCAGAGCGAGCTGTACCAGCGGATCCTGGACCGCTTCATCACCCGCCAGATCACCGAGAAGACCGCGCCCGGCGCTTCGGAGGCCGAGCAGAAGTTGCTGCAGCGTCAGCGACGCCGGCAACTCCAGTACGCCGCCATCGGCATGTTCAACCGTGGCCGCCAGCACATCACCGACAGCGAACTGAACGCCGACCTCGCCGCACTCGACCCACCCGCCGCCGCCTCGGCCGCCATCCAGCCCCTGAGCGCAGCCGACCGGGTCCTCGGCGAGTTCATGTTCGTCCACAACCCCCGAGCCGACCGCGAACAACGCAGCGCCTACGAGTTCCTCCACGCCACCTTCGGCGAGTTCCTGGTCGCGGAACTCGTCCTCGAACTGCTCGTCCAACTCATGCGCCACCGCGAACTGGAAGCCACCGAACTGGCGCCGCAGCCGAGCGGCCTCAACGACGAGCTCCTGCGCCGGCTCCTCGGCCACCAGCCGCTCAGCAGCCGCGGCCCCGTCCGGCTCTTCATCGCCGAACTGGCGGAGCGACTCCCCGACCATCACCTCGAGTCGCTCCAGGCCACCATCAGTGCGTTGCTACGCCGCGAACTGAACCGCCCTGACGCGGGCGACCAGCTTTACCACCCCACGCAGTACGACCCGGTGCGCCGCCGCGCCTGCTACACCGCCAATCTCACTCTTCTCCGCGTCCTGATCGACGACAACTCGGTCCCGGTACAGGAGCTCGTCGGGCCCGACGCGGCCGAGCGCTGGCGCCCCCTGGTGCATCTGTGGCATGCCGGTATCGACCCCGCGGGCTGGTTCAGCGTCATGACCGCACTCGGCGTGGAGCCCCTGGCGGAACCATCGCCCTGGTGGGAGCTGCGGCTCTGCTCCAGGATCGACTCGACGACCGACGTCATGATCAACGAAGCTGAACTGCTGGGCGACCTGACGCTCAAGGCGAGGTTGATGGTCGGAGCTCTTGGGGCCCAGGTCGCTGACGATCCAGGGGATCCGTGGCAGCAGCATGATCTGGCGGCGATCGAGCAGATAGCGGTCATTCACTTCGCGAGCTCGGGCACACCGGGTTTCGATCATCCACTCCCCTACGACCTCACGTGGTACCGGCGGTTACTGACGATCCTGTCCGGACGACCTTCCGTGAACAGCAAGGTCAAGCGAGCAATCCTTGTCCTGCTCTCCCGGGCAGCCGGCCACCTGTCCGCCGAAGAGGTCGCCGGCCTGCTCACCCATGCGTACCCGACCCCCGCATTCACCGGCTACGAAGTCGAACTCGCAGCTACTGCGATCAGCCACCCGAGTGTGCTGGACGCGATACCCGGCCTCCGGGACCACATTTGCGCAGTTCCGGCCGAGGTCGCGCCGACGGTCGTCGCCATGCTGTGGTACGCCGAGAAGGATGCGGCCGGGGCCTTCCGCGAGCAACTGCGGGACATGCGGCTCGAGGTCGACCGCCGACTGGCGCAGACGCCGGTCGCCTGCACACACACCTATTTCGCTCCGCAGTTCGTCACCTATCTGCGCGTCGAGCAGCCAAGCCACTGGACGGCCCAGCGCGGCGCTCTGAGCGTCTTCCACGGCCTCGAGGGGGAGATTCTCGCCAGCATCACTCCCGAGGACATGCTCCACCTGGTGGAGACCTGGCCCGAGCACGCCGATGCCCTCTTGAAGCTCTACCTGGAGAGCCGGGCCGTTGCACTGGAAGCCGGTGACATTCTGGTTGAGGTGCTGCGAAAGGTCGCTCGCAGCTGAGCGACCGCTGAGAGAGCCGGCGGCGGGCGTGCCAACCATTCGCCGGGGTCGGGCGTCTGCGGGATGGGTCTGCTCGGTTGGAGGGTCGGATGGGTGTGTCGCTGCTCGGGGGATGGTTTCCGGTGGTGCTGGAGGTGGTGGCCGGGGTTGTGGTGGTGGCTGCGGTGGGGTGGCGGGATTCGCGATGGCGGCGGGTGGTGCCATTGGTGGGGGTCGGGGCGGCGTTGGTGACGTTGGTGGCGGCTTATCCGGGGGCGAAGCTGGTGGGGCTGACGGATCCGTTGCCGTTCGTCGTGTGGTTGTGGTTCGGGGTCGCGGTCGGGGCCTTGATCGTGCTGGGGGCGGGGTGGCGGTCGGCGCGGTGGTGGCGGCGGGGGGCCGCGGTGGTGGCGGCGGTGCTGGCGGGGGTGGTGTGTGCGAACGGGATCAACCAGTTCGTGGGCTACTACCCGACGATCGACTCCGCGGTGAACGACTGGACGAACACGCCGCTGCCGGGTCAGGTGTCGATGTCGGGGATCGCGCGGGACGCCGGTACGACCAAGATGCCGGCGGCGGGGCGGCTGGTCGCGGTGGACATCCCGGCGACGTACAGCCATTTCGAGCACCGCCAGGAGCTGGTCTACCTGCCGCCGATCTGGTTCCGCGGCGCGCACCGGCCCGCGCTGCCGGTCGTCGAGCTGATCGGGGGCGAGCGGGGCGGCCCGGGTGACTGGGTCCGGCTCGGCAACGCCGTCCAGGTGTCCGACGCGTACGCGCACCGCCACCACGGGTACGCGCCGATCCTGGTGTTCGCCGATGCGACCGAGCGGTTCGACAACGACACCGAATGCGTGGACGGTCCGCGCGGGAACTCCGCCGACCACCTGGACCAGGACATCCCGCGGTACGTCGAGAAGACGTTCGGCGCGTCCCGTGATCCGCGGCGATGGGCGGTCGCCGGGTTCTCGATGGGCGGTACCTGCGCCATCGACCTGGTCGTCGAGCACCCCGACGTCTTCGACCACTTCGTCGACATCTCCGGCGACCTCGCGCCGTACACGAGCACGCCGGCCGCCAGCCTGCACGACCTGTACGGCGGCAACGTGGCACTCGAGAAGGCCAACGAGCCGCTGCTCGTGATGCGCGCCCACGGCAAGTACAGGAACGTCGACGGCCTGTTCCTGACCAGCACCCAGGAGCTGCGCCACCAGCACGAGGCCGAGGAGCTGTCCAGAGCCGCGGCCAAGGCCGGCATCTGGTCGCGGGTCGAGATCTCCCCCGGCACCCACGTCTGGCAGTTCGCCGCGCCGGCCTTCGCGTCGGCCTACCCGTGGCTGGTCAACCAGCTCGCCCTCCCCCAGCACGAAGGGAGCCACCCGAGGCCGGCGTGATCGAGAATCTGCGACGGCTCGCCGCCGGTCTGCTGGTGGTCGCGCTCCTCAGCGTGATCTCCGGCGCGGACACGGTCGGCGAGATGCGAACCGGCGGCGACGTCCGGGTGGTTGCCCTCGGCGACTCGGTTACGTCCGGCTCCAACTGCGACTGCACGCCGTTCCCCCAGCTGTACGGCGACCTGCTCGAGGACCGCTCCGGCGCGGCGGTGACCGTCGACAACCTCGGCGTCGGCGGCCTCGACTCCACCGGGCTGCTGCAGCAACTGGGCCAGCGCGGTGTCGCGCAGGCCGTCGGCGCGGCGAACGTCGTTCTCCTCACGATCGGCGCGAACGACTTCGGCGACCGCCACGACGACGTCACCAGCGGACAGTGCGCGGGCGACTGCGTCGCGGACGAGTTCGAGCGGCTGACCGCCAATCTCGGCCGGATCCTGAGCCGCGTGCGCACGCTCCGGGCCGGCCGGCCGACCACCGTTCTGATGACCGGCTACTGGAACGTCTTCAAGGACGGCGAGGTGGCCGAACGGCAGTACACCCCGGGCGGCCGGATCGCCAGCGACCAGCTCACCGTTCGTACGAACGCCGCGATCGCCGCCGCGGCCCGCGCCGGCGACGCGACGTACGCCGACATCTACACCCCCTTCGAGGACAACCCCGACGTCACCGCGCTGCTCGCCTCCGACGGCGATCATCCGGACGCGACCGGTCATGCGCTGATCGCGCGGGTTCTGCTGGCCGCAACGCCCAACCCTTTGCCCGCGTCCCCACGTCAGGGAGGTTAGAGACCCAGGGGGAACCAGATGGCCGACGCGTTCGCCGAGTTCGCGACCAGCAGGCATGGCGCGCTGTTCCGGTACGCGTACCTGCTGACCGGCGACCGCGGCCTGGCCGAGGATCTCGTCCAGGAAGCGCTGGTCAAGACGTACGTCGGCTGGCACCGCCTGCGCGACCCGAGCAACGCCGAGGCCTACACCCGCCGCGCGATCACCACCACCGCGATCGGCTGGTGGCGCCGGAAGTCCTGGCGCGCGGAACGGCCGAACGACGACGTACCCGATCGCGCCACGGCCGGGGACGACGCGACCGCGCGGATCTGGTTGTGGCGGGAGCTGCAGAACCTCCCGCCGCGGCAACGAGCCGCCCTGGTCCTGCGGTACTACGAGGACCTCAGCGAACCACAGACCGCCGAGATCCTCGGCTGCAGCGTCGGGACCGTGAAGAGCCAGGTCTCCGACGCGCTCAAGAAACTCCGGACCCGCCTGGGCTCCGACGTCGTGCTGAAGGCAGGGATGACCGAATGAACGACCTCCTCAGGGACACCCTCCACGAACGGGCCGACGCCGGTGCGCCACCGCCGCTCGATCTGGACGGCATCGTGGCGGCAGGCAACCATCGGATCACCCGCCGGCGCGCACTCGGCGCCCTCGGCGGCGCGGTCGCCGCGGCCGCCGTCACGATCGGCACCGCGACCGTCGTCCGTCCCCGCGACACCCAGCCCCAACCGGCCAAGCCCGCGCCGTTCACACAGCGCCGGGCGACGTACGCGCTCGGCGACACCATCCACTACGGCGACGAGATCATCTCGGTGGCACCGCACAAGGTCACCGCGTTCGTCCAGACCGACACCGGTTTCGTGTTCCTGAACGCGGCCAACGCGATCCACGTGGCCGACAGGGCCGGCGTGAGGAGTCTGGGCAAGAGCAGCTGGGAGCTCACCGCGGACTTCCAGGGCGGCCTGGTCGGCTGGGTCGAGGGGTTCAACGACCACAACGAGACGGTCGTGTACGACGTCGCCGCGGGCCGCGAACTCGTCCGCACACCGACCGGCAACAAGATCCCGGCGTTCGCCAGCCTCGTCCACCGCTCACGCGTCATCGCGATCGACGGCACCACGGCGTACTTCGACACGGTCGACGGCCCGTACCGCTGGGACGTCCGCGCGAACCGGGGTGAGCTGCTCGCGAGGGTGCCGACGAATGTCGTCCGCGACGTGGTCGCCGGGCGGATCGTGTTCCAGCAACCGATCGACCAGCGGCCACCCGCCGTGAACCTCGCAATCGCGGCGACCGTGTCAGCCGAGGCGCCGGCCCGATTCACCGGGCAGCAGGCGTATCTGTCGCCCACAGCGGCGTACCTGGCCACCCAGCCGGACGACGCACGACCAGGCATCCAGCCCTTGTGGGCCGGCCTCAACCTGGTCGACACCACCTCCGGCAAGCCGGTCAAGCTGCCGAACACGAACTACTTCAGCTACTACTTCGGCCAATGGATCGACAACGAGACCTGCACCGTCGCAGCCGAACACAGCGAGCGGATGGGCACAGTGGACCTGCTCGTCGTCAATGCACGAACGGGCGCCGCGCAGGTCGTGGCGTCCCGCTTCGCCGAGCACGGCTTCCGGACGACCCCGCCGCGGACAGCCGAGTTCGCGCTGCCGACCGGACGACCGATCATCGACCTCGCCTGAGCCGAGGCTCAGCTCTTCGCGGCGTCCTGCGCCGTCTTCTCCTGCTCCGGGGTGGCGTTCTCCGGGAAGTGGCAGGCGGTCTGGTGGCCCGGGCCGAGCTGGATCAGCGGCGGCTCGACGGTCTTGCAGATCTCCTGCGCCTTCCAGCAGCGGGTGTGGAAGCGGCACGCCGGCGGCGGGTTGATCGGGCTCGGCACGTCGCCCTGCAGCCGGATCCGCTCCTGCTTGCCCTTCCGCTTGGTGTCCGGCACCGGCACGGCGGACAGCAGTGCGACCGTGTACGGGTGCATCGGCTTCTCGTACAGGCTGACCCGGTCGGCCAGCTCGACGATCTTGCCGAGGTACATGACCGCGACCCGGTCCGACACGTGCCGTACGACAGACAGGTCGTGCGCGATCATCACGTACGTCAGGTCGAACTCGTTCTGCAGGTCCTCGAGCAGGTTCACCACCTGTGCCTGGATCGACACGTCGAGCGCGGACACCGGCTCGTCGGCGACGATCAGCTTCGGCCGCAGCGCCAGCGTGCGCGCGATCCCGATGCGCTGCCGCTGACCGCCGGAAAACTCGTGCGGGTACCGGTTGTAGTGCTCCGGGCTCAGGCCGACCAGCTCGAGCAGCTCCTGCACGGCCTTCTTCACGCCGTGCTCGGTCTTCACGTTCTGCAGCTTGAACGGCGCACCGACGATCTTGCCGACCGTGTGCCTCGGGTTCAGCGAACCGTACGGGTCCTGGAAGATCATCTGGACGTCGCGACGCAGCGGACGCATCCGCCCCTCGCCGAGGCTGCTGATGTCGCGGCCCTCGAACACGATGTTGCCCGCGGTCGGCGTCTCCAGCCGGGTGAGCAGCCGGCCGGTCGTGGTCTTGCCGCAGCCCGACTCACCGACCAGCGACAGCGTCTCGCCGCGGGTCACGGTGAAGGACAGGCCGTCGACCGCCTGCACGGCGCCGACCTGGCGCTGCAGCAGGCCCTTGCGGATCGGGAAGTGCTTGACCAGGCCGTCGACCCGCAGCAGCTCCTCGCCCATCTTGGGGACGGCAGGAGTCGATTCGGCGTCAGTTGAAGTCACAGTCGTCGTCCCGTTCACAGCTTCGGCTTGATGTCGGTCTCCCATGCCTTGCGGCGGTTCTGCGGGGAGAGGTGGCAGGCGACCATGTGGCCGTCACCGATGTCGAGCAGCTCCGGCCGCTCGGTCTCGCTGAGCCCGTTGTTCAGGTGCGCGTAGTTGCAGCGCGGGTTGAACGCGCAGCCCTTCGGCACGTTGATCAGGCTCGGCGGCGTGCCCTTGATCGGGATCAGCCGCTCGGTGCGCTCCCGGTCGATCCGCGGCATCGATCCGAGCAGACCCCAGGTGTACGGGTGCTGCGGCCGGTCGAAGATGTCCTCGGCGGTGCCGTACTCGACCGCACGCCCGGCGTACATCACCTGGATGTCGTCGGCGAGCTCGGCGACCACGCCGAGGTCGTGGGTGATGATGACGACGGCGGAGTTGAACTCACGCTGCAGGTCCCGGATCAGGTCCAGGATCTGCGCCTGCACGGTCACGTCGAGCGCCGTGGTCGGCTCGTCGGCGATCAGCAGGTCCGGGTCGCAGGACAGCGCCATCGCGATCATCGCGCGCTGCCGCATGCCGCCGGAGAACTGGTGCGGGTACGCGTCCACGCGCCGGTCGGGCTGCGGGATGCCGACCCGGTCGAGCATCTCGATCGCGTGCTTGCGCGCGACCTGCTTGCTGACCTTGTTGTGCACCCGGTACGCCTCCACGATCTGGTGGCCGACCGTGTAGAACGGGTGCATCGCCGACAGCGGGTCCTGGAAGATCATCGCCATCCGCTTGCCGCGCAGCAGCCGGACCTCTTCGCGGCTCGACGAGACCAGATCCTGGCCGTCGAGGAAGATCTCCCCGCTGATCTTGGCGACGCCCGGCTTGTGCAGGCCCATGATCGACAGGCTGGTGACGCTCTTGCCGGAGCCGGACTCGCCGACGATGCCGAGCGTCTTGCCGCGCTCCAGCTTGAACGAGATCCCGTCCACGGACTTCACCAGACCGTCGTCGGTCGGGAAGTGCACCTTCAGGTCCCGGACGTCCAGGAACGCCTCGCCGCGCTCCACCCGCTGCACGGTGTCCTGCGCTGTGTCTTGAACTTCTTCGATCGGCTCGGTCACGAGATCCGCACTCTCGGGTCGACGACGGCGTACAGGAGGTCAACGACCAGGTTCGCCAGCACGATGAAGAACGCGGCGACCAGCGTCACGCCGAGCACCTTCGGCAGATCGTTGGCGCGCAGTGCGATGACGGCGTACTGACCGATACCGGGCAGCGAGAAGGTGGTCTCGGTGAGGATCGCACCACCCATCAGCAGCCCGAGGTCCAGACCGAAGATCGTCAGGATCGGCGTCAGCGCGGACCGCAGGCCGTGCTTCATCACCACGTCCCGTTCGGTCAGGCCCTTGGCCCGGGCGGTCCGGACGAAGTCCTCGTTCATCGTCTCGAGCATGCCGGCCCGGGTGAGTCGCGCGTACGCCGCGGCGTACAGGAAGGCCAACGTCACCCACGGCAGGATCAGGTCGTACGCCCACCACAACGGGTTCGTCTCGTCGAGTGGATTGACACCGCCCTGCTGGGTCCAGCCGAGTCCGTAGCTGAAGATCGACAGGGACAGCAGGCCGGTGAAGAAGATCGGCAGCGAAACACCGGCCAGCGCCACCGACATGAGTGATCGGTCCAGCACCGACCCCCGTCTGAGGGCGGAGATGATGCCGGTGCCGACCCCGGTGACGAGCCAGATGAAGGCCGCCCCGAACGCGAGCGAGGCCGTCACCGGTATTCGCGCGACCAGGTCCGGCCAGACCGGCTGCTGGGTCAGGAACGAGTAGCCGAAGCACGGCGCCGGGCAGTGCTCGGTTCCGGAGCCGTAGTTGTAGTCGGCGCCGACCACCAGGCCCTTCACGAAGCGGCCGTACTGCACGTAGAGAGGATCGGTGAAGCCGAGCTTGACCGCCGTGTTGTGGATCTGCTCCTGCCCGGCGCTCTTGCCGACGTACCGGCCGGCCAGGTCGTCGGCGGTGGCACCGCCGATGCGCGGGACCAGGAAGAAGATCGCGAACGTAACGGCCGTGACGACGAAGAGCAGGATCACTGCTCCCAGCACCCGGCGGACAAGATATGCGAACACCGTACGCGGCGTGGTGGCCGGTGATCATCGCGGATCACCGACCACCCTCAGCCTTCACCTACCTCTGCTTGGTGATTGTTGGTCAGGGCAACTACGGCACTACTTCTGCGCGAGACCGATGCTCGCGTAGTCGTACATGTTCTGACCGTCGTTGCTGAACACGTTCGCGAGCGTGTCCGGGCGGTACAGCAGGCCCTTGGCCCAGATACCGGGCAGCACGCCGGCCTGCTCCATGACCTTCTTGTCGACGTCCACCCAGATCTTGTTGCGCGCGGCGTCGTCGGTGGTCGCCAGCGCCTTGTCGATCAGCTGGTCGACCTCCGGAATCCGGATGCCCAGGTTGGTGTTACCACCGGAGGCCCGGATCACACGGCTGTCCACGATCTGGCTGAGGAAGCCGAAGCCGTCCGGCCAGTCAGCACCCCAGCTGTAGACGATCATGCCGAGGTTGTTCGCCTTGGCGTAGTCCGGCTTGCCGGCGTACAGCTTGGTGTAGTCACCGGTCGGGAAGCCCTTCGGCGTCAGCTTGATGCCGACCTTGGCGAGCGACTGCTGCAGCGACTCGGCAACGGCCTTCTCCTTCGGCCGGTCCGCACGGTAGGTGATGTTGGCGCTGAAGCCGTTCGGCATGCCGCACGCCGCCAGCGCTTCCTTCGCCTTCGCCGGGTTGCCGTTCTTGTCCTGCTCGAAGCCGTAGTCGTCGAACTTCTCCGCGCCCGCGACCGACGGCGGCATCAGGTTCGTCGCGATGTCACCGCCGAACGGACCGCCGTACGCGCGCTGGTAGCCCTCGTGGTCGGCGGCGTACAGGACCGCCTTGCGGCAGTTGACGTTGTCGAACGGCTTGACGTCGCTGTTGAACACCGTGAAGTTCAGGCGGGTCGACAGCACGCTGTCGGTGTGCGCCTTCAGCTTCGGGTCGGCCAGCACCTTGGCCTGGGTCTCGGCCTGCACGCCGGTACCGGCGATGTCGACGTCGAGGTCGTTGGCGATCAGCCGGTTGTCGATGTCGGCGCCGTTGACGTTGTAGGCGACGTTGATCTTGTCCGGCAGCGCCTTGCGGCCCGACTCCGGGTCGGTCGACGCGTCGTACTGGTCGTTGCGGACCAGCGTGAAGCCCTTGTTCGGGTCGTTCGACTCGAACTTGTACGGACCGGTCGCGATCGGGTGCAGCTGGTACTTCGTGCCGGTGTCCTTCGCCTGCGGGACCGGCGCGGTCGACGGCAGCTGGGCGAAGTAGTCGAAGCCTGCGAACGTCTTGTTCAGGTGGAAGACGATCGTGTAGTCGTCCGGCGTCGTCATCGCCTGCGCCAACTGCTTCATCTGCGGGTCCTTGGCGATGCTGTAGTCCTTCGGCACGCCCAGCAGGAAGTCGTTGAAGTACGTCGGGCCCTGCGTCAGCAGCGCCTTGTCGAGGGACCGGGCGACGCCGTACATGACGTCCTTGGCCTTGACCTCGGTGCCGTCCTCGAACTTGATGCCCTTGCGGATCTTGTAGGTCCAGGTCTTGGCGTTGTCGCTCGGCACCCCGGCGGCCTCGGCGAGGTCCGGAACGACCTTGCCGCCCTCCTTGCCCGGCGCCGACTTGAAGACCATCAGCGGCCGGACGTAGTTGCGGGCCAGGTTCCAGGACAGACCGTAGTAGGTGTCACCGGGGTCCGTGGAGTCCCACTTCTCGGTGATCGCCATCCGGAGCGTGCCGCCCTTTTTGTCGCTCGGATTGAAGATCTTGCCGTTCGCCGCGTCGAATTCGGGCGTCGCCGCGCTGTTGCCGCCGCCAGACCCTCCGGAGGAAGCCTTGGGTCCCCCACAGGCCACCAGGCTCAAGGCGACGGCCGCACTGACGGCGGTAACCGTCGTGATGCGATTCCATCTCATCTCTTGTTGCACCCCTTAATTTGTCGAGAGCCAGGCTCCCTGGTTGATGCGAAACGCCTACCGGGACCGCGGGTCGAGCGCGTCTCGCAATCCGTCGCCGAACAGGTTGAACGCCAGTACGGTGACGAAGATCGCCAAACCGGGCGGGATCATGTACCACGGGTCGACCTGGTACCAGTTCGCCGCGCCGGAGAGCATGTCGCCCCAGCTCGCCGTCGGCGGGCGGACGCCGACGCCCAGGTAGGACAGCGCGGCCTCGAACAGGACGTTGGTCGGGATCAGCAGGGTCGCGTAGACCAGGATCGGCGCGATCAGGTTCGGCAGCAGTTCGGTGAACAGGATGTACGGACGCCGGGCCCCGAGGCTGCGGGCCGCGTCGACGAACTCCCGTTCCCGCAGCGACAGGGTCTGGCCGCGGATGATCCGGCCGATGTACGGCCAGCTGAAGAAGCCGATGATGAACACGATCAGCGCGACCCGCAGCGTGTCACCCTTCAGCCCGAACAGCTGGTCCGGGATGGCGCCGACCAGCGCCAGCGCGAACAGCACCAGCGGGAAGGCCAGGAAGATGTCCATCAGCCGGCTGATGATCGTGTCCACCCAGCCGCCGAAGTACCCCGCGACGACGCCCATCACGACGCCGATCACCACCGACACCAGGGTCGCCAGGAAGGCGATCAGCAGCGAGATGCGGGCGCCGTACACGATCCGCGCGAAGATGTCCCGGCCGTTCACCGGCTCGACCCCGAACGGGTGGTCCCAGCTGATACCGCCGAACTTGCCGATCGGGGTCTGCAGGGACGGGTCCACCAGATCCTGGTGGAAGTCGTTCGGCGTGACGCCGACGAGCTTGCAGATCAGCGGCGCGAAGATGCCGACCACGACCAGCAACAGCACGAAGGCGCCACCGGCCAGCGCGACCTTGTCGCGCTTGAGTCGCATCCACGAGATCTGCCAGAGCGACCGGCCCTCGATCTTCCCGGCACCCTCGAGAATTGCCTCGGGCTGCGCCGACGATGCACCGGGCTCGACCTCGAGTGGCGTGCTCACGCGATGAGTTCCCCTGCCTGGCTCGGATGAACCGGAACGAAATCCGGAATGGCTGCCGCCTTAACCTGCCGCCATTACAGCCCGGAGTCAAACGCGGAAAGTGCTGCGTTGCCCGATCGTGATCGTCAGGAAATCGTCCCGTATCGTGGACTTTCCGCAGTAAACCACGGCGTCGCACCCACGGTCGCCAGGACCTCGCGAACCGTTACTGCCATGGCATTTTTGTGTCACCGGGCGGCAGCCCGAAGTCACCGTCGAAGACCGGAAAGATAAAGGAACGACAACGGGTCGAGAGCTGTCGCGAGGTTCTCCACGCCCTTGCCGGCGACCACCGTGACGAGGCCCTGCCAGCTCGGGATCACCGGCACGTCCTGCGCGATCACTCCTTGTAGCTGCCCGATCAGATCGTCGCGCTTCAGCCCGTTCTGCTCGGTGCGTTCCTGCTGCAGCAGCTTCGTGGCCGCCGCCGACCGATAGCCGTTCTGCAACGGAACGTCGGTGACGAACGGCGCCAGGTAGTCGTCCGCGTCCGGGTACGCCGGGGTCCACCCGGTCTGGTACAGGTCGTACGCCCCGGCTTTCGTCGCCTGCTGGTACTGCGGCCACTCCGCACCGCGCAACGTCACCCGGAACAACCCCGACGCCTCGAGTTGCCGCTTCAGCTCGAGCACCTCGGCCTTCGCGCCGACGCCGTACTGCGACGGCGTCCAGCCGACGGTCAGCGGCACCGGCGCGGCGATGTTCGCCTCTCTGAGGATCGTCGCGGCGGCCGCCTTGTTCGGCTGCTTGTACTGCGTCTTGAACGCGTCGGCCTGCCCGCCGTAACCGGGCGGCACCACCGAGTACAGCGGCGAAACGCGGTCGCCGTACGCCTTCTTCGCGATCGCCTGGCGGTCGATCAGCTGCGCGACCGCCCGCCGGACCGCCGGCTTGCGGGCCAGCAGCGACTTCATCTGGAACGCGTACAGCCGGATCTCCGCCGAGCCCTTGTCGGCGATCTGCACTTGGTCGGACTTGCGCAGCTTGTCCAGCGGGCCGGGGCCGAAACCGTGGAACGCTAGGTCCGTCTTCCCGGTGGTCACCGCCTGGTACAGCGCGTTCGAGTCCTTCAGCAGGCTGATCGTGACGCCGTCGTTCTGCGCTGCCCGCGGTCCGCGGTAGCCGGCGAACTTCGTCAGCGTGATCTCGGTCCCCGGCGCGTACTTCGACAGCTGGTACGGCCCGCTGCCCATCGCCTTGGTGTCGAGCAGCTTGTTCGCCGGGTAGGTCTCCTCGTCCACGATCGACGCGGCGGTGGTGGTCAGCAGGTACGGCAGGCGGGCGTCCGGGCTGGTCAGGTTGAAGACCGCGGTCAGCTCGTCCGGCGTACTCACCGACTTCACCGAGGAGAACAGCGCGGCCGCTCCCCCGGGCGTCTTCAGCCGGGCCAGCCGGTCGAAGCTGAACTTCACGTCCGACGACGTCAGCTCGTGCCCGTTCGGGAAGGTCAGGTGCTCCTTCAGGCTGCACGTGTACGTCGTCGGGGAGTCGAACTGACAGTCGGCGGCGTCCGGGACCGGGGTCGGCTTGTCCGGCAGGATCGTCAGCAGCGTCTGGTACAGGTTCGCCTGGACGGTCCGCGCGCCGACGTCGTACCGGCCCGCCGGGTCCAGGGACGCGATCGTGTCGGTGGTCGCGAGCCGGAGCAGCATCAGCTTCGGCGTCGGCTCCCCCGGGTGCGGGGCGTTGTCGTCCGGCTCACCGCAGGCAGCAAGGGACACCCCGAGGGCACCCACTGCCACGGCCGCCGACACCCGGCGCACCCACTCGCTCACCGTCTCACCTTTCCCCAGCCCGTTACCCGAAACAACGCCCCCGATGGGCTCAAGTGACGTTAGCTGGTCAACGGAGCAGCGCCCGCAAGGATTCCGGAGTCAGCGGCTCCAGCGACTTGACCACGAGCCGGCGCGGCGCGTCCGGGATCGTCACCCACTGCGGCACGGCGACCACGTACATGCCGGCCGCCGTCCCGGCCTGCGTGCCGGTCATCGAGTCCTCGATCACCACGCAGTTCGCCGGGTCCACGCCGAGCCTGGCGGCACCGGTCAGGTACGGCTCCGGGTGCGGCTTGCCCAGCGTCACCTCGTCACCCGCGACGATCACGTCGAACGGGTCCGGCGGCAGGTGGCCGAGGACCGCGTCGATCATGCTCCGGTACGACGCCGACACCAGCGCGCACGGCACCTCTTCCTTGCGCAGCGCCTGCAGCAGCTCCAGGGCGCCCGGCTGGAAGCTGACTTCCCGCCGGAGCGCCTCGACCACCTCCGAGAACATCCGGTCGGCCAGCTCGTCGGCGGTGATCACCCCCTCCGGGATCCGCGCCATCCACACCTGGACGGCGTCCCGCAGGTCGCTCCCGATCAAGGTCAGGCAGTCCTCGATCGTCCAGGTCGCGCCGAGCCCGGCCAGCAGCTCGAGCTGCACCTCCGCCCAGACCTTCTCGGAGTCGACCAACGTCCCGTCCATGTCCCACAGCACCGCTTGCAGGGCCGGCAACTACCGCTCCTCTACGTCGTCTCCACGATCAGGTCCCCTCCATTCTCCCTGGTCGGGCACGACACGTTCCGCCTGGGGTGAAACCGGGCACACCTGAGCGGCCGAGCACGTAGGCTGGCAGTCCGATTGGCTACAGAGACGACAGGGGGCCTGCGAGTGGTTGACCTCGCGAACCTGAGGGACCCGGTCGTGATCGCCGCGTTCGAGGGCTGGAACGACGCGGCCGAGGCGGCCACCGGAGCGGTCGACCACCTGATCGACGAGTGGGACGCGGAGCTCGTCACGGCGATCGACCCCGAGGACTACTACGACTACCAGGTGAACCGGCCCCGGGTCAGCATCGACGAGGACGGCGGCCGGCAGCTCACCTGGCCGACCACGCGGATCTACCTGGCCCGTCCGGAGGACACCGGCCGCGACGTGCTGCTGATCCGCGGCGTCGAGCCGAACATGCGCTGGCGAGCGTTCTCCCGGGAGCTGCTGGAGATCGTCGACGAGTCGAACGCGCAGCTCGTCGTCGTGCTCGGCGCCCTGCTCGCGGACTCCCCGCACACCCGGCCGATCCCGGTCTCGGCGACCTCGTCCGACGAGGAGCTGACCGCGGCCTGGAGCCTGGAGCCGTCGACGTACGAGGGCCCGACCGGGATCACCGGCGTGTTCGCCGACCTGTGTACGACGCTCGGCGTCCCGGCGGTGTCGATCTGGTCCGCGATCCCGCACTACATCGCGGGGACGCCGTGCCCGAAGGCGTCGCTGGCGCTGCTCAGCAAGATCGAGGAGCTCCTGGACCTGGCCATCCCCGAAGGTGAGCTGCCCGAGCTCGCACGGGCCTGGCAGCGCGGCGCGGACGAGCTCAGCGAGGAGGACCCCGAGGTCGCGGAGTACGTCCACTCGCTCGAGGAGCAGCGCGACACCGCCGACCTGCCGGAGGCCACCGGCGAGGCGATCGCCGCCGAGTTCGAGCGCTACCTCAAGCGCCGCAACAAGAACCGGCCGGGCGAGTAGCGGGCTAGAGCTCCCGGGCCGCGGTGGCGATCACGTCGTCGAGCACGGCCCGGGACGTGGCCAGGTCGGCGATCATCCGGTCGATGCGATCCCGCTCGGCGGTCAGCTCGACGACCAGCTCCGGCGTGGCCCGCTCGTTCGGGCCGCCGTCGGGGTCGCGCATACACGGCAACAGCTGCGCGATCTTCTTGCTGTGCAGCCCGGCCGCGAACAGCTCCTGGATCAGGATCACCCGGTCGACGGCGCGCTCGGCGTACTCACGCTGTCCGCCCGCCGTCCGCTCCGAGACGAGCAGCCCCTGCGCCTCGTAGTACCGCAGCGACCGCACGCTCACCCCGGTCCGGTCGGCCAGCTCCCCGATCCGCACGGCCACCTCCGGGACTTGAACCTGACACTGATGTCAGACTCTACCGTCCCGGTATGACGCTCTACGACTACAGCCCGCTCCCCTCCCGGCCCCGCCTGATCTGGCCCGACGGCAAGCGCGTCGCATTTTACGTCGGCCTCAACATCGAGCACTTCCTCCCCGGCAAGCCGTCCACGAGCATCTGGCCGCTCGACCTCGATCCCGATCCGCTCAACCACGGCTGGCGGGAGTACGGCGCCCGGGTCGGGATCTGGCGCACCATCGACATCCTCGACCGGTACGGCGTCCGCGCGAGCGCCCTGGTCAACTCCGACGTCGCCGAGCACAATCCGCAGATCGTCAAGGCCGGCGTCGAACGCGACTGGGCCTGGCTCGCCCACGGCCGGACCAACACGGTCCTGCACACCGGATACGAGGCCGACGAGGAGCGACGCGTCCTCACCGAGATCACCGACACCATCGAGACCGCCACCGGTCAGCGCCCCAAGGGCTGGATGGGCCCCGCCCTGACCGAGACGCACAACACGCCGCAACTGCTCTCCGAGCTCGGCTACCAGTACGTCCTCGACTGGACCAACGACGACCAGCCGTACCGCCTCAACGTCCCCGGCATGCTCAGCGTGCCGTACACCGTGGAGCTCAACGACCTCGGCCTGTTCCTCCGCGGCCTCAGCGGCCCGGACTTCCTGCAGATGGTGAAGGACCAGTACGACGTCCTGCGCGACGAATCCGCGGACACCGGGCGGGTGATGGCTCTCGCGCTGCACCCGTTCGTCATCGGGCAGCCGTTCCGGGCGAAGTACCTGGACCTCGCGCTCCGGTACATCGCCGCGCAGCCCGACGTCTGGATGACCACCAGCGACGAGATCGCCGCGCACTACGCGGCGGCGTAACCACAGCGGGGTGTGGACCGTTGTTACCAACGGGTTTATTCTCGACCGGACAACTGGGGGGTGACGGTCCGCCGTCACCGCAAGCACGGGGAGCAACGACATGCGCAGGCGCGACGAGCGGGGCGGTAGCTCGGTCCCGGCGCTGGCCGTGCTCGTGCTCCTCGGCGTGGTCGCCACCGTCGGCATCCTCGGCAACAAGAAGCACGAGACCGTCGACCTCACCACGCTGACCGCTTCGACGACCGCCACGACCATCACCACCGCACCCCTGGACGGCGAGCCGTACGCCGGCACCACCGGTCTGGTCGTGCACCCGCGGACCGAGGCCGCGCTCTACAGCGCCCCGGACGCGGACGCTTTCGGCAAGATCGGCCCGACCCAGTTCGGGCCGACCTGGCTGCCGGTGGTGGAGCAGACCGACGGCTGGGTCCGCGTCCTGCTCCCCTCCAAGCCGAACCGGTCCACCGGCTGGCTCCGGGACGACGACCTCGACCGGGCCACCTCGTCGTACCTGATCCGCGTGCACACCAGCTCGCGGAGGCTCGAACTGTTCCTGAACGACAAGAGCCTCGGCAGCTGGAAGGCCGGGGTCGGCGCGCAGAAGACGCCGACGCCGCCCGGCCGGACGTTCCTGCTCGGCTCGATCATCGACCACAAACGCTCCGCCTCGCCGATCGTGCTGCCGCTGGGTGCGCACAGTCCCACCTTGGACACGTTCGGTGGCGGACCTGGTACGGTCGCGATCCACGGCTGGCCCGATCCGCAGGTGTTTGGGGCCGCCATCAGCGCCGGCTGCGTCCGGGTGCCGCGCACCGCACTGGCCCATCTGCAGAAGGTTCCGCTCGGGACGCTCGTCCTGATCGACAGCAAATAAGGAGATCCGATGCGACGACCATTGAGGGGGCGTCTGACGCCGACCGTGCTGACGGCCGCGGCCGTGGCGGGCGTCGTGACGTTCAGCCTGGTCGCGAGCGCCCCCGTCGGCAACGCGGCGGCCCGCCCGTCCTCGGCGTACGCCGTGAGCGCCGAAGGCCAGGTGCCGATCCCGAAGACGCCGTACGCCGAGTCGCTCGACGGCAAGCGGCACACGACGTCCGCGCTCGAGCTCCCGAAGAACCCGCTGCTCTCGGTCCGGGCCGGTACGGCGACCGCGGGCAACGACTCGGCCTCGGTCGAGCTGTTCGACATCGTCGTCGGCCCGGACATCCTCAGCCAGGTGACCATCCCGGCGGAGCTGAAGAACCAGTGCACATCGCTGCCGACGACCGGCGCCGACAACCTGCCGATCCCGGACATCGCGCTGCCCGACCTCGGCCTGCCGCTGCCGCAGCTGAGCACCAAGGACCTGCCGGTGAAGAACCTGCCGGACCTGTGCAACCTGCTGCTGAACCCGCCGAAGTCGCTGCTCGGCATCGACTCGCTGAACGTCTGGTGCTCCGGTGACACCGGCGGCGTCGACATCGGCTCGCTGACGCTGCTCGGCCGCACCATCAAGGCGCCGAGCACCAAGCAGGGCGCGTCGCTGCCGTCGAACCCGCTGGCGACCATCAAGGTCAACAGTCAGGGCAAGCACTCCGACGGCGCGTTCACGGTGACGGGCCTGAGCATCGACCTCGGCGGCGGGACCGAGGTCATCACGCTCGCCTCGGCCACCTGCGCCACGCCCGCCGCGAAGCCCAAGCCCACCCCGAAGCCGAGCCCGCCGGTCGAGGCCCCGGCGCAGGTCAACACCCCGCCGGCGGCCCCCGTCCCGACACCGGTCAAGACCCACCACCCGGTCACCGGCTGACAGCAGCCCCTTGGCTAGAGCTTCACGCCCAGTAAGGCATCACAGGCCTGAGCGATGAGGGCGGGGGCCTCATGGTCCTCGCCCTCGCTCTCGGCCCATGCGTCGACAGCTGCCAACGCACCGGCGGTGTCCAAGTCGTTGGTGAGCGCCTCCCGTACGGCGTCAACCGCAGCCGCCCCGTCCGGCCCAGAGCCACGCCCGATCGCCCCCCGCCACACGTCCAGCCGCGCCTGCGCATCCGTCAGATCCGACGCGGTCCAGAACCAGTCCGTGCGGTAGTGGTGCGTCAGCAGCGCCAACCGGATCGCCATCGGATCAGCGCCGGCCGTCCGCTCCTTCGACACCAGCACCAGATTGCCCTTGGACTTCGACATCTTCTCGCCGTCCAGCCCGACCATCGCCTGGTGCACGTACGCCCGCGCGAACGGGTACTCCCGCGTCGCGACCTGCGCCCCGCTCGCGGACATCTCGTGGTGCGGGAAGATCAGGTCCGACCCCCCGCCCTGGACGTCGAACGTCATGCCGAGGTACTTCAGCGCGATCGCCGAACACTCGACGTGCCACCCCGGCCGGCCGCGGCCGAGCGCGGAGTCCCACGCCGGCTCCCCCGGCCGCTCGTGCCGCCACAGCAAGCTGTCGAGCGGGTCCTGCTTGCCCTCGCGGTCCGGGTCGCCGCCGCGCTCCGCGAACAGCTCGCGCATCGTCTCGCGGTCGTAGTTCGACACACTGCCGAACGCCGGGTCCGCCTTCACCGCGAAGTACAGGTCGCCGTCGACGGAGTAGACCGCGTCCGCGCGGCGCAGGTCCTCGACCGCGCTCGCGACCAGGTCGATCGACTCGACCACGCCGATGTAGTGCTGCGGCGGGATCACCCGCAGCGCGGTCATGTCGTCGCGGAACAGCTGGATCTCCTGCGCCGCGAGGTCGGTCCACTCGACACCGGTCGCGGTCGCGCGCTCCAGCAGCGGGTCGTCGACGTCGGTGATGTTCTGCGTGTACGAGACGTCGTACCCGGCGTCGCGCCACAGCCGGTTGATCAGGTCGAACGTGACGTACGTCGCCGCGTGGCCCATGTGCGTCGCGTCGTACGGCGTGATGCCGCACACGTACATCCGGGCCGTCCCGCCGCCGCCCGGCGGGACCTCGACCAGGCCGCGCGACGCGGTGTCGTAGAGGCGTAGCCGCCGGGCCGGGCCCGGTACGACCGGGATGTCTGGTTTCGTCCACGCCTGCATGTGTCGGAGCTTATGCCAGTCCGATTTTCAATGACGCGACACGGTTCCATTCCGTGGTCCGGACGGCGACGTGCACCCCGGCGGCCGCTAATCTCGCCGAACGATGAGTGCAGACTTCAGTCCCGAGCTCCAGGCGTACGGCGGCTGGATCGCCGCCGCCGCGATCCAGCAGCAGGACCTGTTCAACGACGTGGTCGGACCGGACTCGCTGGAGGCCGACCTGGACGCACGCACGCTCAGCAGCGAGCGCGGCGTACTGGGCGGGATCTCCCTGCTCGGGAGCTTCTCGGAGCTCGACCGGACCTGGCTGTGGGGCTGGGCGAACCCGGGGTTCGGCCCGGACGCGCCCGCGGTCGCGCCGACGCTCGCGATCCGCGAGTTCGGCGAGCGGCACGGGATCTCCGAGTTCACCACCGACAGCCCGGACCTCGGCGGGTTCGAGCAGCCCGCACAGGCGGCGATCACGCTGGCGATCGCCGCCGGGTCGGTGCTCGGCGGCCGCGGAGTCTGGTCGACGGCGATCAACGAGGGTCGCGGGCACGTGTACCTGCACGTCGCCGACGAGCAACTGCCGCGGGCCGACTTCGACGCGATCGCCACGCCGCGGCTGCTGATGACCGCGGTCAGCGTCTTCCCCGCCGACCACCGCCAGATCGTCCGCGGCTACCTGCAGCACTTCGGCCTGCGGTACGACGAGAGCGCGGACGCGATCCGCGGCACGGCGCCGGACGGCGGGCCGGTCGTGGTCGAGTTCGACGACCTCGGCCGGATCGGCAACATCAGCGTGCAGCCGCGGTCCTAGAAGGCCGGCCAGGGGATCGCCGGCCAGTCCTCGCTCGGGTACGGGAAAGTTCCGGACTTGAGCAGGGTCGAGCAGCGCTCCCGGGTCGCGGTCAGCTCGACGGCGGTGACGAGCTCGCACAGTTGCTGCCCGAGACCGCCGGCCAGCTGATCCGCCAGCCGCCGGACGTCGTCCAGCACGTCCGCCGGGATCGGCTCACCGGCCCAGCCCCAAAGGACCGTACGGAGCTTGTCGTCGGCGTTGAACGTGACGCCGTGGTCCACGCCGAACACGCGCCCGTCGCCCGGGTTCAGCACGTGGCCGCCCTTGCGGTCGGCATTGTTGACCACGGCATCGAACACCGCCATCCGCCGCAACGCGTCGGTGTCGGCGTGCACGAGCGTGACCGGGTTGTGGCGGCCGTCGAGCGCGTCCAGGACACCCACCCAGCCGTCAGGGACGCGGCCCTGCGGCACGATGTCGACCAGCTCGGTCTCCCCCGCGCCGAGCTCGGCCTCGTCGATCCACAGCTGGACCATGCCTTCGCCTAGCGGCCCGTCGCGCAGCAGCGTCGGCGGCACGATCGACCAGCCGAGCGCCTCGGACACGACGTACGCCGCGAACTCGCGCTGGGCGAGCGTGCCGTCCGGGAAGTCCCACAGCGGCCGCTCCCCCTCAACCGGCTTGTAGACCACCGTTGCGGTGTCGCCGGCCAGGCTGACCGAGCCCTGGTAGGTGCCGTTCGAGGCCGCGACCAGGCGGCCGTGCAACGACAGCTCCCCGAGGGCGAGCAGCTCCGGGTCGGCGCTCATCGTGGCGTCATTCCGGCAGGTGCCTGCGGTAGCCGTTGGCCCGCGGGCAGATGTGACCGTCGGCGTCGATCGGCCGCCCGCAGAACGGGCAGCTCGGCCGCCCGGACGCGACCAGCGCGACCGCCCGGCGGGCGAACGCCCGGGCCTGCTCCTCGGTGATCCGGACGACGAACACCTCGGCGTCCTCGGACTCCATCGCCGCGGCCACCGGGTCCGTCTCCTCCAGGTCCGCCTGGTCGCCGGTGACGACCGCGAAGACCTCGATCACGACCCGCTCTGCGTCGGCCTCCCAGGCCAGCGTCATGGTGCCGGCCCGGAACTCCTCCTCGATCGGCTGCTCGAGCGGCGCGGTGTCGTCGACCGCGGTCTGCGTGACCGGGTCGCGGTCGAACCGCCGCGCAACCTCGTCCAGCATCACGTCCAGCCGCTCGGCGAGGGCCATCACCTGTTCCTTCTCGCACGCCACCGAGGTGAGCCGGTGCCCGGCCCGGGCCTGCAGGAAGAACGTCCTCGCACCGGGTTCGCCCACGGTGCCGGCGACGAACCGCTCGGGGTCGTCGTAGGAGTGCACAACTCGCGCCATACCCAGACCCTATTACCGTCCACCGACCACAGCGTCCGAGGACTGCTTCTTGGGCTTGCCTTTCGCTGACGGCTTAGGGACCAGCGAAGCCAGTTCACTGCCGGAATCGTTCAGCCGGACCAGGAACGGGCGGGTCTTGGTGTAGGTGATGATCGTGGTCGACGCGGTGTCCACGACGATCCGCTGGAACGTGTCCAGGTGCTGACCGAGCGCGTCCGCGACGATCGCCTTGATCACGTCGCCGTGCGAGACCGCGACCCAGATCGCGTTGTCACCGTGGCTTTTGGCCAGCTCCGCGTCGTGCCCGCGGACGGCGTCGACCGCACGCTGCTGCATCGCCCGCATCGACTCGCCGCCCGGGAACGTGACCGCGGACGGGTGCTGCTGCACGACCGCCCACAGCGGGTCCTTCGCCAGCGTCGCGATCTTCTGTCCGGTCCAGTCGCCGTACCCGCACTCGGTCAGCCGGCGATCCGTTGCCGGACGCAACCCGTTGTGCTGCTTCGCGATCGCGGCCGCGGTCTGCTTGCAGCGCTCGAGCGGGGAGGTGACGATCGCGGCCAGTGGCAGCTCGGCGAGCCGCTGCGCGACCGCCGCGGCCTGCTGGACGCCGGTATCGTCCAGCTTCACGCCGGGCGTCCGGCCCGCCAGCGTGCCGGACGTGTTCGCGGAGCTACGACCGTGGCGAACCAGGATCACGGTGGGCATGGAGTGCACGTTATCCCGTCCGCGCAAGTCCTGACGCCGTACCCGATGCCATGATGGTGACGTGATCGTGGACTGCGGGGTGTACGCCGAGGGGGAACGGCAGGACCTGCCCAAGGATCCCGAGACCGTTGCCGACGCCATCAAGGACACCGACGGCCGGGCCGGCAGCTTCGGCTGGATCGGCTTGCACGAGCCGTCGGACGCCGAGATGGCGCGGGTGCAGCGGCTGTTCGGCCTGCACGATCTCGCGGTCGAGGACGCGCTGCAGCTCCACCAGCGCCCGAAGGTCGAGCGGTTCGGCGACACGCTGCTCGTCGTCCTGCGGACGCTCTGGTACGTCGACGAGGGCGACGCCGTCGAGACCGGGCAGGTGACCGCCTTCGTCGGACCGCGGTACGTCGTGACCGTGCGGCACGGGAAAGGCGGCGAACTGGCCACCACCCGGCACGAGCTCGAGGAGCGGGCCTCGATGCTCGGGCACGGCCCGGCCGCGGTGCTCTGGGCGGTCTCGGACGCGATCGTCGACGACTACGAGCGGGTCGCCGAGCAGGTCGAGATCGACGTCGACGAGATCGAGAGCTCGGTGTTCTCCCCCGAGCGCACCAGCGACGCGGAGCGGATCTACCGGCTGAAGCGCGAGGTGCTCGAGATGCGCCGCGCGATCGACCCGCTGCGGGAGCCGATGGAGCAGTTCGCGCACGGCGGCGGCGGACTCGGTCCGAAGGCCGGCCCGTTCTTCCGCGACGTCGCCGACCACCTCAGCCGGGTCTCCGACCAGGCCGAGGCGATCGACACCCTGCTCACGTCCGCCCTCAACGCGCACCTCGCCCGCGTCTCGGTCCAGCAGAACGACGACATGCGCAAGATCTCCGCCTGGGTCGCCATCGCCGCCGTACCGACGATGCTGGCCGGCATCTACGGCATGAACTTCGACAACATGCCCGAACTCCGCTGGCACTTCGGCTACTACGCCGTCCTCCTCCTGATGGCCCTCGTCTGCTTCACCATGTACCGCTTCTTCCGAAAGGTCGGCTGGCTCTAGCTAGCGCCTAGGTCGCGGTGATCGTGCTGGTGGCCAGGAGGATGATCAGGACGATGCCGAGGAGGACGCGGTAGAAGGCGAAGACCTCGATCGAGTGTTTCGCGACGAAGCGGAGCAGCCAGGCGACCGACGCGTAGGCGACGACGAAGCTGACGATCGTGCCGACGATCAGCGGGACGGCGCCGACGTCGCCGCTGAGGGCGTCCTTCAGCTCGTAGATGCCCGCGCCGACCAGGGCCGGAATGCCGAGCAGGAAGGAGACCCGCGTGGCGGCGACCCGGTCGAGGCCGCGGAACAGGCCGGCCGAGATCGTCGCCCCGGAGCGGGACACGCCGGGGATCAGCGCGAGGCACTGGACGACACCCATCACGATCGCGTCGACCATCGTGATCCGGGTGAGTGGTCTCGACTTGGAGCCGAGCCGCTCGGCCGCGACCATCACGATCGCCCAGCCGATCAGTGCGCCGGCCACCCACCAGAGGCTGCGCAGCGGCCCCGAGATCAGGTCCCGGCCCAGGAAGCCGACGATCACGATCGGCGTCGAACCGACGATCACGTACCAGCCCATCCGGTGGTCGAACTCGCCGCGGTGTTCGGGCTTGACCAACCCGCGGACCCAGGCGACGGCGATCCGCCGGATGTCCTGCAGGAAGTAGAGCACCACGGCCGCGATCGCGCCGATCTGGATCACCGCGGTGAACCCGGTGATCGACGGGTCGTCGATCTTCAGCCCGAGCATCTTCGCGACGATGGTCAGGTGCCCGGTGCTGGAGACCGGGAGGAATTCGGTCAGCCCCTCGACGATGCCGAGGATGATGGAGTCCCAGATCGTCATCAGTGGCCGGCTCCGGACAGTTCCAGCGCCTCCGCGGCGGTCCGCAGGTCGGCGATCCGCTGCTCGACGGTCGGCGCGAACGGCGTCAGCGACACGGTCGTCGCGCCCGCCTCGGCGTACGCCGTGAGCTTCTCGGCGATCCGCTCCTTGCCGCCGAGCAGCGAGATCGAGTCCAGGAAGCCGAACGGTACGGCGGCCATCGCCTCGCGGTGCTTCTTGGCCAGGTACAGGTCCTGGATCTCCTTCGCCTCGTCGGCGTACCCCATCCGCACCGCGAGCGCGTTGTAGAAGTTCTTCTCCCGGCTGCCCATGCCGCCGACGTACAGCGCGGCGTACCCGCGGACCGGGTCGGCGGCGGCCTGGATGTCGTCCCCGGTCATCAGCGGGGTGGTGACCACGACGTCGAACCCGTCGAGGTCCTCCTGACGGTTCTGACGGGCGGCACGGCCCGTCCTGATGTGCGCCAACTGCTCTCCAAGGAAGCCTGGGTCGTTGAGGATCCCGAGCCAGCCGTCGGCGATCTCGCCGGCCAGCTCGAGGTTCTTCGGGCCGACCGCGGCCAGGTACACCGGCACGTGGTCGCGGATCGGCCGCACGGTCAGTTTCAGCGCCTTGCCCGGCCCGTCGGGCAGCGGGAGGGTGAAGTACTTCCCCCCGTACACCACCGTCTCGCGCCGCAGGGCCGCGTTCACGATGTCAACGTACTCACGGGTCCTGAGCAGAGGCTGAGAAAACCGGACGCCGTGCCAGCCCTCCGACACCTGCGGCCCGGACACGCCGAGGCCGAGCCGGAACCGGCCGTTCGACAGCCGGTCGAGGGTGGCCGCGGTCATCGCGGTCATCGCCGGCGTCCGGGCCGGGATCTGGAACACGGCCGCGCCGACGTCGATCGTGGTGGTCTGGGCGGCGATCCAGCTGAGCAGCGTGGCGGCGTCCGAGCCGTACGCCTCCGCGGCCCAGGTGACCGAGAATCCGAGTGCCTCGGCCTCCTTCACCAGCCTCAGGTGGTCCAGATGGTCGTCGCCGCCGTAGACGAAGCCGATGTTCAGTCCGAGTCGCATGACTGGCGAGCCTAGCGAGCCGTTGTCGGTGGCTCGCAATAGGCTCGGTGCATGCAGCAGCGCTATCTCGGTCACAGTGGCCTGGCGGTGAGCAGGCTCGGCCTGGGCACCATGTCGTGGGGCCGGGACACCGACGAGCACGAGGCGCGCGAGCAGCTCGCCGCGTTCGTGTCCGCGGGCGGCACGCTGATCGACACCGCGGCGGCGTACGGCGACGGCGACAGCGAGCTGCTGATCGGGTCGCTGCTCGGCGACGTGGTGGACCGCGACGACCTGGTGATCGCGACCAAGGCCGGGTTCAGCGTCCGCCGGGGCGAGCGGATCACCGACACCTCCCGAGGCGCGCTGCTGCGCGATCTCGAGGGCTCGCTGCGGCGGATGAAGGTCGACCACATCGACCTCTGGCAGCTGCACACCTGGTCCGACGACGTGCCGCTGGAGGAGACGCTGTCGGCGCTCGATCACGCCGTCAGCTCCGGCAAGGTGCGGTATGTCGGCGTGTCGAACTACGCCGGCTGGAAGTCGGCCCGCGCGGTCACCTGGCAGCAGGCCTGGCCGGGGCGCGCGGTGCCGGTCAGCAACCAGGTCGAGTACTCGCTGCTCGCCCGCGACGCCGAGGTGGACGCCCTGCGCGCCGCCGCCGGCCTCGGGATCGGGGTCCTCGCCTGGTCCCCGCTCGGCCGCGGTGTGCTGACCGGGAAGTATCGCACGGGCATCCCGGCGGACTCCCGCGCGGCGTCCCAACATCTGTCCAGATTCGTCGACCCCTATCTCGACGCCCGGGCTTCGGGCATCGTGGAAGCGGTCGCACGAGCCGCCGACGGGCTCGGCTGGACCCCGCTCGAGGTGGCGCTCACCTGGGTGCGGGACCGGCCGGGGGTGTCGGCGGCGATAGTCGGGGCCCGGACGGCACTGCAACTGAAGTCGGTTCTGGGTGTGGAGGAGCTCACATTGCCGCCCGCCATCGTCGCGGCACTGGAGGATGTTTCCTGAGGGCGTAGTACTGGAGGTGCGGATGGCCGAATACGAACTGCAGCAGTTCGAGGTGTCCAGGACGGAGTCGCGCGGTGCGGTGCGCAAGCTGCTCACCGAGCACGCGGAGTACGGCGGGTGGGAGCTGGCCAGGCTCCGGCGCTACCCGGACGGATCGCGGCGCGTCTGGTTGCGCCGCCGCATCATCCGCGTGATGCGGACCCTCTGACCGGCCCGGAAAGTCCGGGCCGTTCTCGCGCACAATATCTCTGCCCCAGAGGTATTCTGGACGGCGTGAGCGAACTCCTGGCCGAGGAACTGATCGCCGCGATCGGGCTCGTACGGCGGCGGCTGCGCCGCTCCGCGGGACGTCCGTTCCCCTTGTCCGCGCTCACCGATTCCCAGGCCGAGCTGGTCCGCACCGTGCGGCGCAACCCCGGCATCTCGGTCGCCGAGGCCGCCGCCGAGCTCGGCCTGGTCGCGAACACGGTGTCGACCCTCGTCGGGCAGCTCACCGACCGCGGCCTGCTGCAGCGCACGCCCGACGCGTCCGATCGGCGCGTCGCCCGGTTGACGCTCACCGAGCCGGCCCGTGAACAGGTCGAGGCCTGGCGCGACCGCCGTACGGCGCTGGTGTCCGGTGTGCTCGACGACCTGACGCCGGACGAGCGCGACGCGCTGGTCGCCGCGCTGCCGGTGCTGACCTGGCTCGCGGAGCGCCTGCATCCCGAGGAGCAGCTCAGGAAGGAGCGCGTATGAGTGCGGAACCCGCGGTGTCGGTGGCGGGTCTGAGTCACCGGTTCGGTGACCAGCTCGCGGTCGACGACCTCGACCTGACCGTCTCCCCCGGCGAATGCTTCGGCCTGCTCGGTCCCAACGGAGCCGGCAAGACGACGACGCTACGGGTGCTGAACACGCTCTACCCGCCGCAGTCCGGCACGGTCCGGGTCTTCGGCCTCGACGTCCGCACCGACGCGATGCGGGTCCGCCGGATGCTCGGGTACGTCCCGCAGCAGCTGTCCATCGAGGGCGCGCTCACCGGCCGCGAGAACGTCTCCTGGTTCGCGCGCCTGTTCGACGTACCGCGGCGGGAGCGGGCCGCGCGGGTGGCGGAGGTCCTGGAGATCGTCGACCTGACCGACGCGGCCGACCGGCTCGCGTCGACGTACTCCGGCGGGATGGTGCGCCGGCTCGAGCTCGCGCAGGCGCTGGTGAACCGGCCGGCGCTGCTCGTGCTGGACGAGCCGACGGTCGGGCTCGACCCGGTGGCCAGGGATTCGGTGTGGGCGCGGGTGCAGGAGATGCAGGAGCGGTACGGGATGACCGTGCTGTTGACCACGCACTACATGGAGGAGGCGGACATCCTCTGTGACCGGGTCGCCCTGCTGCACCTCGGCCGGCTCCGCGCCGTCGGTACGCCGGGCGAGCTGAAGGCCGCGCTCGGTCCCGGCGCGAGCCTCGAGGATGTGTTCCGGCACCACACCGGGGAAAGCCTGGAGGGTCAGGCGAAGGGAGGTCTGCGCGATGTCCGTGGCACCCGCCGCACCGCCCAGCGCCTGGGTTGATTCGCGCCCGCGCGCGGCGCTCCGGCTGTTCTCCCGGATCGGGACGTTCTGCCTGGTCGAGCTGCAGAAGCTGCGGCACGACCGGACCGAGCTGATCACCCGCGCGATCCAGCCGGTCCTGTGGCTGGTCATCTTCGGCCAGACGTTCAGCCGGATCCGGGCGATCCCGACCGGCGACGTCCCGTACCTCGACTACCTGGCGCCCGGCATCATCGCGCAGTCGGCGCTGTTCGTCGCGATCTTCTACGGGATCCAGATCATCTGGGAGCGCGACGCCGGGATCCTCACCAAGCTCCTGGTCACGCCGTCGCCGCGCTCGGCGCTGGTCGCCGGGAAGGCGTTCGCGGCCGGGGTCCGGACGATCTCCCAGGCGATCGTCGTCCTCATCGTCGCCGCGCTGCTCGGCGTCAGCCTCACCTGGAACCCGCTGAAGCTGCTCGCGATGCTCGCGGTCGTCGTGCTCGGGGCGGCGTTCTTCTCCTGCCTGTCGATGACGATCGCCGGCCTGGTGCTGCGCCGCGACCGGCTGATGGGCATCGGCCAGGCGATCACGATGCCGCTGTTCTTCGCGTCCAACGCCCTCTACCCGGTCGACATCATGCCCGGCTGGCTCCGCGCGCTCTCGCATGCCAATCCACTCACGTACGAGGTCAGCGCCCTCCGCGGCCTGCTGATCGGCCAGCCCACCAACTACCTGCTCGACTTCACCGTCCTCATCGCCGCTGCCATCGCCGGCATCTGCGCAGCTTCGGCGCTGCTCGGACGGCTCGCGCGTTAGAGATCGAAGTCGTGCATCCGCTCCAGGTACTCAGGCCGCTCGGCCAGCGTGGTGATCTCGGGCATGCGTCGCAGTCTGGCACCGAACCAGGACCAGCAGGGCGACGGCCGCGGTGACGAGCCCCGACCCGATCAGCGCGAGCTCCGCACCGACCGCGCCGATGATCGGCCCGCCGGCAAGCATCCCGGCCGCGCTGCCGGCGCTCACGACGACGCTCTGCCCGGACAGCAACGCGCGCCGCTCGGCACCGACGGACGTGCGCGTGATGAGGACGGAGATCGCGGCGATTCCGATCACCACGGTCACTCCCGACAAGGCGCCCATCACGGCGACCACCGGCGGCGTCGTCCACACGCCCATCCCGACCCAGCACAGCCCGCTCCAGGCCCAGGCCACCGACGCGGCCACTGTCGGCCTGGTACGCCGGACCACCGCCAGCGACACCGCGGTGCCGACGAGCGACCCCACGCCGTACCCCGTCATGCCCGCGGCCAGGTAAACGCCGGGCTGCCCGCGTTCCTCACCGACGACCGACAGCCCGAGCGTGAACGCGAACCACGTGACGCATCCCGTGCCGCGGACCACCCATCCGTAGGCGACCTCGGTGCGCCCGCGCAGACTGCCGCGGATCGACGGCGTCACCAGACCTGCTGGAGCCCGCTCGGACCGGACGGCGCAGGCCAGGAGTCCGGCGTCGGCGACGCTTGTGGCTTCGATCCAGAGCAACCCGTTCGTCAAGCCGGTGGAGATCGCGAGCGCTCCGACGGTCGGACCGATCAGCATCCCGAACCGTCGTAGCCCGTCCTGCCAGGTCAGCAATTGGACCGCCCGGCCATCGCCCCACCGGTCACCGGTGTCGGCGAGCAGCGCCGACCGGCCCGGGTTCGACAAAGCATCGCCGCACCCGAGCAGCAGGCCACTCAGGATCAGCCACTCCGGCGACAAGTTGCCCAATCCGGCGGCCGCGGGAACCGATGCCAGCGCGATCGCGGACACAAGCGCCACGACCGCGAGCCGCGGGCCGGAGTCGACGCACTGCCGCGCCCTCCTGGCCCACCACGGTGACAGCACCACCGGTACGCCGGCCGCGCCCGCGACCAGTCCGGTCGCCGCGACGGACCCGGTCTCACGCAGGATCACCAACGGCAGCGCGACCTGGGCAATCCGGAACGCGAAGTCCGCCGTACCACTTCCGGCCAGCAGGACCAATGCCTCGGATCGCGCCTTCACACCTTGCATTCTTGGCATTCGGGCGGCGCCCAGGTAGCCGGCGGATCTTGCTCGCTTGCCATAGGCTCAGCCTATGGCCTCATTACCATCGGTCGAGGACCTCCGGCTGGTCCAGGCCGTCACCCGCACCGGCGCCGTGGGAACCGCCGCACGGGAGTTGCGCATCTCGCAGCCGTCCGCCTCCCAGCGGCTCGCCCGGCTCGAACGGCTCTGCGGCACCAAGCTCTTCGAGCGCGACACCCGCGGCGCCCGCCCCACGCGGGCCGGGGCCGAGCTCAGCCGCCGCGCCGACCACATCCTCGGCCACCTCGAGGAGGTGTACGACGCCACCCGCGCGGCCGCGGTCACCGAGCGGCTCGTGATCGGCACCTTCGCCAGCCTCGCGCCGATCCTGTTCCCGGTCCTCGACGCCGACCTCCCCGACCTGGAGATCCAGCAGCAGGTCGACCACGGTCACTTCCTGGTCGAGCGCGTCGCCGAGGGCACCATGGACGCCGCGTTCATCGCCATCGCCGACCAGATGACGCTGCCGCGCGGCACTGTGTCCCGCCGCCTCGGCCGCGACGAACTCGTCCTGTTCGTCCCGCCCGGCGCCCGCCCACCCGGCCGGGGGCGCCGACCGCTGAAGGACCGCCAGATCGCGTTCTCGACGTACGACCGGGGTGCCGAGGACATCCACTCGCGGCTTGCGGCGCTGGGCGCGATCCCACGCCGCGGCGTCACCCTCAGCACCACCGTCGCCATGGCCCGTCGCAGCTCGCACCTGGCCCTGGTCCCCCGCAGCGCCCTCGCCACCGAACTCCGCGCCGGCGAGCACCTCACCCCCGCGCCGTTCCACTACCGCCTCACGCTCTCGGTCGTCACCACTCCCTCGCCCCCGCAACCTCTGATGAAGCACCTCCCCCAGCTCCGCGCCACGCTGAACCTGTTGTGAACGCCCAGGTGTCACCACTGCGCAGGACGATCTGACCGGTACTGGTCAGCGGCGTTGACCGCGCGCCGCCCGCGGCGGTGGGGTGAAGAGCATGGCGACCGTCGACGACGTCCGACGACAGTTCCGGAACCCGCCGCCCGAGGCGCGGCCGATGATGCGCTGGTGGTGGTTCGGTCCGTCCGTCGAGCGAGACGAGATCGACCGCGAGCTGGAAGCCATGGCCGCGGCGGGACTCGGCGGCGCCGAAGTCGCGTTCGTCTACCCGATGGCGCCGGTGACCGCGCCGTTCGGATCGCCGGAGTTCCTCGAGCTCGTCGGGCACGCGGCCAGGACCGCGCGCCGCCTCGGCCTGCGGTTCGACGTGACGCTCGGCAGCGGATGGTCGTACGGCGGCCCGCATATCGGCCCCTCGTTGGCTGCGCGGCACCTGCACTGGGACCGCCGCGAGATCGGCGCCGCGGCGTACGACGTACCGATCGTGGATGCCTGGCCCGGTGACGAGTTCGTGGCCGCGTACGTCGGTGACGGGTCGGCGGGCGCGCCGTCGTCGTACGTCGAGGTGCCGGTGCGGGACGGGATCATCCGCGTACCGGCAGGCGGTCAGCCGCGAGAGGTGCTGATCGCGACGTCCCGTGTGACCGGCCAGAACGTGAAGCGGGCCGCGGCGGGCGCCGAAGGGCTGACGCTCGACCACTACTCGGCGGCCGCGGCCGAAGAACACATCCGGCGGGTGGCGGAGCCGCTGGTGCAGGCCGCCACGCCGGAGCTGCTCGGGTCCGTGTTCTGCGACAGCCTCGAGGTGTACGGCGGCGACTGGACGGCGACGATGCTCGACGAGTTCGCGAAGCGGCGCGGGTACGACCTGCGGCCGCGGCTGTACGAACTGCTCGTCGGCACCGACGGCGCGCGGCAGCTGCGGATCGACTTCGGGCGGACCCTGTCGGAGCTGTACGAGGACAACTTCCTGAAGGTCTTCCAGCGCTGGGCGGCCGGGCACGGCGTACCGTTCCGGATCCAGAGCTACGGCGAACCGCCGGCGACGATGAGCAGCTATCGCCACGCGGACCTGTTCGAGGGCGAAGGCTGGGGCTGGACACGCCTTCCGGAGACCCGCTGGGCGTCGTCGGCCGCGAACATCCACGGCCGGCCGGTGGTGTCCGCCGAGGTCTGGACGTGGGTCCACTCGCCGTCGTTCCGCGCCACGCCGCTGGACCTGCAGGGCGAGGCCCACGAGCATTTCCTCTCCGGCGTCAACCAGCTGATCGGCCACGGATGGCCGTACTCGCCGTCCGGCGGACCGGGCCTCGGCTGGATCTTCTACGCCGCGGGCGCGCTCGACGACCGGAACCCTTGGTGGCCGACGGCAACTGCCTTGTTCGGTTCCCTGCACCGCCTCTCCTGGGTGCTCCAGCAGGGCGTACCGGTCCGGCCGGTGAAGATCTACGTCCCGACGTACGACGCGTACGCCGCACGCGCCGGGCACGCCGAGCCGCTCAACCTGTACCGCGTCGTGCGGCAGCTGATCCCCGAGAGCGTGCCCCGGATCATCCGCGAGGCCGGGCTCGACTTCGACCTGGTCGACGACGACGCGCTGGCCGTGCTGGATCCGTCCGACGCGCCGCTGGTCGTCGTACCCGAAGGAACCACGACCCCACCGGAGACCAGCCGCTGGCTCGCCGCCGTCGAGGCGTCCGGCGGACAGGTCGTCACCGACGTCAACACGCTCGCCGGCCACCTTCCCCCGCCACCGATCCAGCCGCAGCAGGACATCGGCATCGTCCACCGCCGCCTGGCCGACGGCGACCTCTACTTCGTCGCCAACACCGGCACTCAGCCCCGCACCCTCACCTTCCCGCACCCAATGGAACGCTGGAACCCGCTCTCCGGCATGGTGACCGTCACCCGCACGACGATCCTCGCTCCGTACGAGGCGGCTGTCCTGACGCCGACCGGGCTCGAGGATGACGTACCGGAGCAGCGTGAGCGCCTCGACAGCGCAGTGCAGGGCGACTGGTCGGTGGCCTTCGGTGGTGAGACACGTCCGGTTTCGCTCCCGCACCGGTGGGAGGACGACCCGGCGTTGGCGACGCACTCAGGCTCGGCCACCTATCGCACCGAGCTCGAACTCCCGGACACCACCGACCACCTGCTCCTCGACTTCGGCCCGGGCGAGCCGGTCGGGCCGGGCAGCGAGCCCTACCTCCCGGCCAACTCCTATCGCGCCCTCATCACCTCGCCCATCGGCGTCGCCGCCGACATCTGGCTCAACGACGTCCACTGCGGTTCGCTCTGGGCCCCGCCGTACGAGGTCGACCTCACCGACGCCGCGCGCCCGGGCACGAACGA
The DNA here is from genome assembly GCF_040680955.1 of Kribbella sp. NPDC051936. NCBI lineage: Bacteria > Bacillati > Actinomycetota > Actinomycetes > Propionibacteriales > Kribbellaceae > Kribbella > Kribbella sp. NPDC051936. The sequence continues at coordinate 46,057 of NZ_JBFAXS010000002.1, forward strand.
CCTGCGCATCGACGTACACAACACGGCAGCCAACGCGCTCTCGGCGGACCGCCACCTTCTGCAGGCGGCCGCCGACGTGACAGCCGAGTTCGGCCGCCGCTTCGATCTGCAACACATCGAGCACGCAGCGGACTTCTTGAACTCAGGTCTTCTCAACCGGCCGGTGGTCGTACGACGCTCGAAGAAGGACCAGAGCGAACGAAGGTGAGTGAGATGTCAACGGTGCGGAACTGGGTCGTGGACATCGAGATCGACGAGCAGGGCGACGAACGGGTGACACGGGCCGAGGCGCGGCTGAACACCCATCAGGAGGAGCAGTTCTCGGCACGCGGTACGGCGTACCGGCACCCGCACGACCGGGAGGTGCCGCGGATCGGCGACCAACTGGCGGCGGCGCGGGCGCTGTCCGAACTCTCGCACCAGCTCGTGCTGGCGGCGGCCGAGAACATCGAGCAGGTGACCCACCGGCCGAGTCACCTGCAGGGGTGACGCCTCAGGCCTGATCGAGGAAGCGGTCGAGGACCCGCGAGCCGAACTCCAGCGCGGACGTCGGCACCCGCTCGTCGATGCCGTGGAACATGCCCATGAAGTCCAGGTCCGGCGGCAGCTGCAGCGGCACGAACCCGAAGCAGCGCACGCCCAGCCGGCTCCACGACTTGGCGTCGGTGCCGCCCGACATCAGCAGCGGCGCGAACCGGCTCTGCGCGTCCTCGGCCTGGATGCACGCCTTCATCGCCTCGACCAGACCGCCGCTGAACTCGGTCTCCAGCGCGATGTCGGTGACGACGGTCTCGCGCTGCACCTTGTCGCCGAGCAACTCGTCGATGGTGGCGTAGAACTCGTCCTCGTACCCGGGCAGGAACCGCCCGTCGATATGCGCCTCGGCGTCACCCGGGATCACGTTCACCTTGTAGCCGGCGTTCAGCATCGTCGGGTTCGCGGTGTTGCGGATCGTGGCGCCGAACATCCGGCTGAAGCTGCCCAGCTTGGCCAGCGTCGCGGTCATGTCGTCGGGGTCGAGCTCGACCTGGAGCACGTCCTCGAGCGTCTTCAGGAACTCGCGGACGGTCGGCGTCACGCGCAGCGGCCACTCGTGCGCGCCGATCCGGGTGACCGCCTCGACCAGATTGGTGACCGCGTTGTCGGTGTTCACCATCGACCCGTGGCCCGCCGTGCCGCGGGCCTTGAGCCGCATCCAGTTCATGCCCTTCTCGGCGGTCTCGATCAGGTACAGCCGCAGGTCGTCCTTGACCGTGATCGAGAAGCCGCCCACCTCGCCGATGCCCTCGGTGCAGTCGGCGACCGTGTCCGGGTGGTTGTTGATCAGCCACTGGGCGCCGTACACCCCGCCGGCCTCTTCGTCGGCCGTGAACACCAGCCGGACCGGCCGCCGCGGCTTCACGCCGGCCCGCTGCCGCGCCCGCACGACGGACAGCACCATCGCGTCGAAGTCCTTCATGTCGACCGCGCCGCGGCCCCACACGCACCCGTCGAAGATCTCCCCGGCGAACGGGTCGACCTTCCAGTCCTTCGGGTCCGCCGGCACGACGTCGAGGTGCCCGTGCACGAGCAGCGGGTCCGCACTCCGGTCCTCGCCGTCCCAGTGCGCGACCAGCGTCGCGCGGCCCGGCTCCGACTCGTAGATCGTCGACTCGATCCCGACCTCGTCCAGCTTGGCCGCGACGTACTCCGCCGCCACGCGCTCGCCGTTGCTCTTGCCGTTGCCGTAGTTCGTGGTGTCGATCCGGATCAGCTCGCTGCAGAGCTCCACCACCTCGGCGTCGGCGGCGTACGACGTACGGTCACTGGAGGTCGTCATGTGGCCATCCTCCCCCACGCCTGGTTCGTGGGCCGAGTCAGGTCAGCGTCAGGTCAGCGTGATGGTGTCGCCGGTGATCGTGATCTGTTTCGGCGGCAGTGGGCGCGGCGCCGGTCCGGCGACGACGGCCCCGGTCGCGACGGCGTACTTGCTGCCGTGGCAGTCGCAGTTGATGGTGCCGCCGGAGACGCTCGCGACGGGGCAGCTCTGATGGGTGCAGATCGAGCTGAACGCCTTGAACGTGCCCTTGACCGGCTGCGTCACCACGACCTGGTTCGGCGCGAAGATCTTGCCGCCGCCGACCGGGATGTCGGCGATCTTGCCGAGGACGGTGTTGGCCGGCGCGGGCGCCGGGGTCGCCGTGGGTTCGCCGTACTTCTGGCACCCCGTGAGGCCCGCGAGCCCGGCGGCGGCTCCGGCCAGGATCGTACGGCGGCTTGGTGCGTCCACATCTGCTCCCTTCAGCGGATGATGCCGAACGTGGTGAAGAACCACAGCGAGGACGTCAGCCACAGGCCGACGAGTCCCGTGAAGACCGCGCCACCGGCGACGGGCAGCAGCCAGCGCGGTGCGTCGGTGCGGGTGAGCGACAGCATCTTCACGACGAAGGCGCCGTAGAAGAAGCAGCCGAGCAGCGAGTGGATCAATACCCGCGGCTCGCCGTACTGGAAGCCCAACGCGTAAAGGCAATGGGCGACGACCGGCAGGGTGAAGGCGACGGCGGCCCGGCCGGACCAGCGGTGCAGCGGTGCGAGGCCGGGTCGGCCGCGGTACAGGGCGATCGCCGACAGGACCTGGACCAGGCCCAGCACCGCGGCGACCGTTGCCAGCCAGGCCTTCACCGACCGGAAGCTCGAGAAGCCGGCGATGTCGATCGCGACACCGGTCGGGTCGTGCAGGCGGCCGTAGACGCCCAGCGCGACGGCCACCGCGGCGCCGGCCGCGAACGGTACGACGACTGTGCTCGCCTTGGGGCCTGTGGCTGTGGTCATCTCAGAACGTCTCGTCGCCGGTGATCGTCAGGGCTGTGACGGACACGCCGTCGACCGTCGATGTGCGGTTGGCCGGGTCGAGTGGCGGGGCGGGTGCCGGCGTACCGTCGTCGTCGACGCCGACCTGCTGGCCGTTGGGGAGGACGATCCAGCCGATCGTTCTTGTGCTGTTGCGGGCTCGGTACAGGCCTGCCGGCGGACCGGCTGTGGGGATCGTGAAGCGCAGCGTGCGGCCGTTCAGGGTGAACGTTCCGGTCGCAGCTGTCGGGCTCAGGGTGGCGGTCAGGTGGTCGCCGGTGCGCGAACGGAGGACGGCTCGGTCGTTCGCGACGGTTCCGGTCAGCCAGGCTTCCAGAGTGCGGCCGTCGCAGACGTAGCTGACGGCGCGGGTGCCTTTGACGGCTAGGGCCACGGCTTCTCGGGTCGGGGTGCGTCCGGCGTACACGACTGTGCGTGCGGCGGGTGGCTTCGTGGTTGCCGGTGCTTTGGTGGTTGCCGGTGCTTGTGTGGTCGGCGGGGCGGTCGTCTGCGGTGGGCTCGTGCTCGTTGGACTGATGGCTTGGGTGCCGGTTCGAGCGCTCGTCGGGGTGCTCGCCTGGGTGCTGTTCACGACGAGCAGGACGACCAGCCCCGCGGCGGTCGCCGCCAGTGTCACCAGTGGACTTCGCTGCCCCATCTCACCCCCACCCCGACACGAGGATCCCGCCGGCGCGGCGGCCCGGTCAACGGCTGGGACGAGTACGTTGGATCCATGAAGGGCGATCGGGTCGAGATCGTCGTCGACACGGGCGACGGCGTCTCGTCGTACGAGATCACGGCCACCAAGGCCGGCCGCCGCGTCGAGGTCACCACGAACCGCAGCGTCACCGAGGTCGTCGAGGTGACCCGCTCCGGCACGCCGATCCGCACCGCCCGCTTCCTGTCCGCCCGGGTCGTAGCCCTCGTCGAACACCCGGCCGGCGAGCCGTCCCCCGACGGATCGCGTGATGAACGTTGAACAGGTCGTCGTCGATGCCCGCGGCGTACAGCTGCCTGGTGAGCTGGCAGTGCCGGCAGCGGCCGCCGGTCTGGTGATCTTCGCGCACGGCAGCGACAGCAGTCGCCACAGCCCGCGGAACAAGTACGTCGCGCACGTCCTCAACCGGGCACGGTTCGCCACGCTGCTGTTCGACCTTCTGACGCCGACAGAGGCTCAGGACCGGCGCAACGTGTTCGACATCCCCGCGCTGGCCGATCGGCTGCGGGCGACGCACGAATGGGCCGGACGGCGGCTCGACCTCTCGGTCGGCTACTTCGGCGCCAGCACGGGCGCTGCTGCGGCCCTCTGGTCGGCGGGCAGCGGCTCCGACGTACACGCCGTCGTCTCCCGCGGCGGACGCGTGGACCTCGCCGCAACCCACCTGGCCGACGTCACGGCCCCGACGCTACTGATCGTCGGCGAACTCGACTTCGACGTATTGCGCCACAACCGCGACGCCCAGCAACAACTCCACTGCCCGAACTACCTGGAGGTAGTCCCCAACGCCACCCACCTTTTCACCGAACCAGACACCCTCGAACGAGTGGCCGACCTGGCCCGCAACTGGTTCCAGGCCCACCTGCACGGATGACCTGGCCGACCGAGCAGGACGAGCTGATAGCGCGGCAGCTCGAGCTGGCCGAGCTGCGACCAGCGCTGTGGAATCCGCCGGAGCGCTTGCTGATCGGCGCCGTCTGGATCTGCTTCCAGCGCGGCCTGACGAGTTCTGGTGCTGCGGGCGATCCCGCTTGGGCGGCCGCGGTGGTTCAGGACGGCGGCGAGGTTGTCGGCCAGAACTCGCGTCGCAGGCGCGAGGTTGTCGGGCAGGAGTTGCGTCGCGGCCGTGCGTCTGGCCCATATCTTCCTGGGCTGCTGGCGCTGCGCCTCGGGCCGCTGTGCGAGTACGTCGTACGCCGCCTCGCCCCCGCACCCGATGTCCTGCTGCTGGACGCCACCGGGGCGGATCACCCGCGCCGGGCCGGCTTCGCCACGCACCTGGGCGCCGTACTGGATCTCCCCACCATCGGCGTCACCCACCGGCCGTTGATCGCGACCGGACCGTGGCCGGCCGACGAGCCCGGCGCGACCTCGGCGCTCGCGATCGACGGCGAGCGGGTCGCCACCTGGCTCCGGACGAAGCCGGGCGCTCGTCCGCTGGTCGTCCATACGGGCTGGCGGACCGACCTCGCCACCGCCGTGCGGGTGATCAACCTGTGCAACGCCGGCCGCCGGACGCCCGAACCGCTGCGGCGCGCCCGGCAGGCCGCGCGGTTGCTCAGAGGACCTTGAGGCCGTACATCTCGCCGAGCGGGTCCGAGATCAGTTCGATCCGGGCGCCGTCGGGGTCGCGGAAGTAGATCGACGTACCGCTCTCCTCCAGGTACTCCACGCCCGCCTCGTCCAGGTTCTGCTTCAGCCGCTCCCACTGCGCCGGCTCGACCGAGATCGCCAGGTGGTGCAGTCCGCCGAGCACCTCGGCGTACGGCCCGAGGTCAAGACCGGGGAAGTCGAAGAACGCCAGCAGGTTCCCGTTGCCGATGTCGAAGAAGAAGTGTGTCGACCCCTCGTAGTCCCGGTTGCCGACCATCTCGGTCAGCGGGAACCCGAGCACGTCCTGGTAGAACCGCACCGTCCGCTCGACGTCCGCACTCAGCAGAGCCGTGTGATGCAGGCCGCGCGCCGTCGACGTACCACCGGGCTTCAGGTACGCCGACCTGATCCGGTCCCGCTCGGCCTCGATCGTGGACAGGTCGATCTCGGTCATCCACTCCCCCTCAGATCCGGAAGAACAAGTTCAGGTACCGGTCGGCGACGGCGCGGTCGCCCCGGATCGTACCGGCGTTGCTGCGACCGAACGCGGTCAGGACGAAACTGCCCGGATCGAACTCGATCACCGCCGGCAGATCATCGACGTCGCCGGCCGCGTAGTCCATACCGTCCGGGCCGACCGACACGCGCGTGTCGCCCGCGTTCGGTCCGCTGGTGATCCGGATGCCGAGCTCGCACGGATCCTTCGCGCCGGTGGTGTACTTCCACAGCACGAACATGAACGGGACCAGCAGGTCGGCGGCCTCGCCGGACAGCCCGTGCGCGCGGCCGGTGCCCTGCCGGATGTCCCAGGAGTGGACGCCGTAGTCCATCAACTGGAACGCCGGGTAGAAGAACGCCGGCAGCGGACCCATGTAGAAGTGCGGCACCGTGAACCCGCCCCAGTCGTCCGGCCCGAGCGCGTCGAACATCCCCATCATCTTGTCGAAGTCGGTCCGCAACCGCTCCACCAGCTCGTCCTGCGGCACACTGCGCAGCGCGAGCGCCTGCTTGTCCACCCGCTCGGCCATCCCCGGCAGCCCGTACGCCGCAGGCACCTCGGCGTGCGACCGGGCCGCGTCGAACGCCACGAAGTACGACTCGGTCGTGTCCGCGAGATGCGCCACCACGTCCCGCACTTCCCAGTGCCCGGCCCCGGTCGGCGCCTCCCAGACCCCGTCCCGCTCGGCCATCCCGAAGAACAGCTCCGCCTCCTGCCGCACCACCCGGAGCATTGTCTCCTTACCCGCGTACGCCATGCCGTTCCACTCGTCCACGGCGTCCTCACCTCCACCCCAGAGGCCACTGTTTGAATTTCAAACTACGCCCCCGACACGCCACCGTCACCACCCCGGAGCCCCGATGTGAATTCCACCCCTGGAGTTTGCTACTGTTCTCCGGTCGGCACCGCCCAGGCGGTACGACCACTCGTCCGGGTGGCGGAATAGGCAGACGCGCTAGCTTGAGGTGCTAGTGCCCGTTTTAGGGCGTGGGGGTTCAAGTCCCCCCTCGGACACAGACCTTATCCACACGGTCACCCATTGGGTCGACCTCAACGTCAACCATCTGGTCGGCGTGGTGGTACTTCAGCGAGAGTCGTAGCGAGCCGTAAAGCTGGTTCAACTCCTCGGGGTTAGCCGCGTTCAAAGCTGCCCCGATGTCGCCTAGCTCATCGATCCACGCCTCAAGCTGCGCCCGCGTGATCGTCACCTGGGTCGGCAGCGAAGCTAACAGCCTTTCGGCCGTCTGCTTCTCCGCCGCGGCCGCGTTGTACTGCTCACGCAGCTCGACTGGATCCCAGCCGGCATCCAGCGCCTTCCGCACCCGATCCATCGTGATCTTTGCCGCACGGACACGCCCCCGAAGGTCCTCGACATGTTCGATCCGGTGGTCCCCGGCGTCGTCCTCGACGAGCAGCGCCTCGATCGTCGCGGAGCGATGCACTGGGTCGAACAGGGATCCGATCCAGCGATTGACGGCGGGCGTCACGACGTCCTCCCGCAGGTAGATCTGCCGAGGATGGGCCTGCGCACTCGCAGACCCCGGAACCAGTGTCCGCGCGTTGCATCGGTAGTAGACAACGTCTTGCCGTCGAGCCGCCCCCTCCATCTTCCGCGAGCAGAGTCCGCACCTGATCAAGCCACGCAGCGCGTACACACGCTTCGGCGAGGTGCGGCGCCGCTCAACCGCTGACCACTTCTGGATGCCATCGGACTTCCGCTTCCGCCGCCGCAACTGCGCCGCGGTGAAGGTCTCCACCGAGATGATCGCCGGGTGCGCGGGCTCCCTCGATCGCACGATCTTCGCCTGCGGAGACCGCCGGAACCTCACTACGTAGCCCGCGGCAACATCATCCGGATCAAGAAGCTCTTCGACCTTCTGCCACCGCCCGTAGACGGCGTAGCCGGTGTACCGCGGGTTGTTGAGTATGGCAACAACCGTCGAGTGCTGCCATCCGTCCATCGACCGATGCCGGTTCTGCTGTGGAGCACGCGCCGACGGACACGGCACGCCTTCCCTGTTCAGCTGCTCAACGATCGCCTTCCTCCCCCACCCATCCAGATAGAGGTCGAAGATTCGCCGCACGACGGTGGCCGCGAACTCATCGATCGCCAGGACCCGCAGCCGCTGCCCTTCAGCTGCTTTCCGCGGATGCGGGTGCGGCCCGCCATCCACCACGACATACCCGTACGGCGGACGCCCACCCTGATACCGCCCATCAATCAACACCTGCGCAGCCATCGCCGCCCGAACCCGCCGCTGCACATGCTGACGCTCCGACTTCGACAAACCACCGGTGATCGTCATCGCCATGTCATGCACCGTGTTCTCCGGATCGAACCGTCCGCCCAGACTCGGTATCCACAGGGACACGCCGTACCGATCAAACTTCGGCCACGTCAGACTGAACTGATTGCTGAACCAGCAACGAGTCGCCTCCCCAACCACCAACCCGTCCCACCCGCGCTGCGGATTCTTCAAAGCGCGCAGCACTTCGTTGGCCTCCGTCCGCCGCTCCCAAGGCAACGACCGAGACTGCCCAATATCGAAGAACTCCGTGACCACCTCACCCCCGAGCGGCTCCACGAACCGCTGAGCCTCCCCCAACTGCCACGCCTTCGACGTAGCCGGATCCTGGTTGTCCTCCGTCGAACACCGCCCGTAGAACGCCAACCGCCCGATCCCACCACCATCCGGCTGATCCGCCAACGCCTCCATACCCAGCAACTCATCCAAAGTCGCCCACTCATCGCCATCACTCACGACGACTCCTCCTCTTCTTCGCACCCCTGAGCGGACCCACGCCTCGACCTCGCCAGCCGGGCGATAATCCGCCGAAGCACCCGAGCAGCCTGTGGATAAAGCACCGGCACCCGCTCCGGCATCTTCACTCCAACGCACGACTCGCGCCGCTCCCGCTGAACCTCTCGCCCATCCGCCATGCACGCTCAACGCTCGAGGCATCCAAAGAACTGGCAATCCGACAGCGCTGCGAAACGATGCGAGCGACTGAGCAACCCGCTATCAGATGTAAAGGCTGACCTGCGCTCGAACTCGTCTCGCAACATCTCGCAACACCCCTTGACCGCAATCACTCGCAAGCGGAGGGTAGTCAGCGGCAACCGACCGCAATCATCGATCCAAGGAGGACCGACATGCGCCTGACACTGGTCGCCGGTGACCCAGACTCCATCCCCGACAACTCGCCGACTCTCTACAAGACCGACCGTGGCAGCTGGGTCGTGCAAGGCTGGGTCGTCACCGACCCTGACGCCTTGAGTCAGCTCAACGTGCCCGAAGGCGAGACCGTAGTCGAGATCCCCGACCGGATGATCCCGTTCTTCAAGTAGGAGGATCGTGCAGGAACTCACCTACACTCAGTTCCAGGACCTGACGGCGTCGATCAAGCGCAGTGCCGTGCACCTCGAGACTCGGGATGCCTACGGCACCGAGACCGAACTTCCGCACATGGCCAAGTGGGCCGCGGGCGAGCCTGACGATCTGGACTGGCTACAAGGCTGGTGCAACAAGGTCCAGGGTCACGTCGAACAGGGGCGGTCGGTCCGGCGGGCCAAGATCGTCTCGGAGCCCCTCAGCGACTACCAGCGCTGGGCCCACACCTTGACAGGCCCCATGGTCGACGCCGGCGAGGACATCCGCTGGGTGCCGCGTCGCTCGGTGTCGTCGATCTGCATCCCTGGCAACGACTTCTACGTGCTCGACGACGAGCAGGTTGTCTTCCTGCACTACGCCGGCTCCGGTCTCAACACCGCTCTCACACTCTCCACCGATCCAGCCGACGTCGAGATGTGCCGCACCGCCTTTGAACGGGTGTGGGCGCTTTCCGTGCCGCACCGTGACTACCAGCCCCAGTAGCGCAGCTAAGAAGGCGCAGGAAGCACTCGGCCTGCGCCTTCGCTCACTACGCCTCGACGCCGGACTGACCGCGCGCCAACTCGCCGACGGGACCGGCTGGCACTTCACACGTATCAGCAAGATTGAGAACGGCGTCCAGCGACCGACCGACGCCGATATCCGCACCTGGTGCGCGGTCTGCGCCACCGACGCCGAAGTTCCAGACCTGATCGCGCAGGCCGGCTCGATCGGGTCGATGTACCTGGAGTTCCGGCATCGCTCGCGTACCGGCTTCAAGCAGCTCATGCGTTCGCCCGTTCCGCTCTATGAGCGCACCGCACAGTTTCGGATCTACGAGCACAACGTCATCCCCGGCTTGTTTCAGACCGCCGGCTACATCCGAGCCATGCTGCCGTTCTGGTTTACGTTCCTCGGTGTACGCAACGATCTCGAGGAGTCGGTCGCGGCCCGGCTCGAACGGCAATCCGTGCTGTACAACGGATCGAAGACCTTCTCGGTCGTGCTCGAAGAAGCCTGCCTACGGACACCCCTTGGGGATACCGAGACGTTGAGCGGCCAGCTCGATCGGCTGCTCTCGATCATGAGCCTGCCCAACGTGTCGCTCGGCATCATCCCGTCGCTGACCGTTCGCGACGTCATCGGCTCCGCCGGCTTCTGGATCTTCGATGACAACCTCGTGAAGCTGGAAACGCCCACCGCCAGCATCGAAGTCTCCCAACCCCAGGAAGTCGACCTCTACGCCACCATGTTCGATCACCTCCGCGGTTGGGCCGTCTACGGCCGCGACGCGCGCGAACTAATCCTCCGGAACCAGGGCGAGTTGGGATAGCAACTCCCCGCAACAACCTGGTCGTTGCTGGCGGCCCCTTTGTAGCGTCGGTGGCATGACGGCAGCGATGCACACCCGCGACGCACAGCGCGTACATGCGACCGGGAACTGCTACTCGTTGACCTGCAGTTGCGGGCCCGACGACCGCCCCCAGTCCGTCGAGTTACGTCGGGCGTATGCCTATGTGCGCGCTCACCTTCTGGTGTGTATGTCGGAAGTCAATCGCACAAGGGAACGTCTGTCGGCCTTCGCCGCCACCTCCGGCCTTGACCTCGCGGCCATCTTCGTCGAGGACGGCACCCGGTCGGCGGCGGCGTTCGGACGCTTGCTTGACGCTGTCGTCCGGGACCAGGTTGAGGTGGTGCTCCTGCCGAGCATGCTCCACCTGATGACGCTCGGATCCCCGAGGTGCATCAGGACCTACTTCGAGGTGGCGACCGGCGCCCAAGTACTTGCTCTCCCATGAGGGCCTTCACTCCTGATCCACCGTCGTACGGCGGCTCGACGCCGATCTCCCAGCCTGAGCGACCGTTCAGGTCAACGGCCGAGCAGGAACTCTGGCGCGTGCAGCTGTGGCTGGGCGACTACCTGATCGAGGAGCACATCGCCCCAACGGCCCTCGCAGAGCAGTACGCACACGTCATCACCCTTCGGATCCACGGCCTACCTGGCCGACACCTGCGCTGTCAGCGGATCGCCGACGCCGCAACCCAGAAGCCGGCCGGCGCGGGACGAGATGGCGAGTCCGTCCTGGGCCGGCCGTTCCAAACCCTCACCGACACTGGAGGTTCACCATGAGCAACGAGATGAGCGCAGTTCCCTTCGGCGTCCGTCACCTGGCGTCCGGGCCGGACACCACGCCGATGGAACTGCCAATGACCTACAGCGCCAACCTCCAATTGAACGTATCCGCGACCGGCAACCCGTACCACGCAATCGCCGCGGCCCTGCCGGAGACCAACACCGAGACACCAATCCCCGACGGCCAGCGGCCAGGATCGGACACTTCGACCGACAACTACTGACCCATGGACACAGTCCTGGTGCTGACCGGTCGCGACGACCTCACCGCCGACGCCGTCATCGACGAGCTGACCCGGCGAAATGCGTCGGTCGTCCGGTACGACACCTCCGACTTCCCGCAGTCGTCCCGCGTCACCGCCACACTCGGGACGCAAGGCTGGAACGGGCACCTGACCGGTGACCGGTCGGTTGACCTCAGCGCGGTCAGCGCCGTGTGGTGGCGACGCCCCGCCGAATTCGCTGTGCCGAGCACCTGGCCGGACGAAGCCCGGGCATTCGCAGTATCTGAGGCGCGCGTCGGAGTTCTCGGCGTACTGGGATCGCTTCCGGTTCGATGGATCAATCATCCGGCCAAGGACTCGGCCGCCAACTACAAGCCAGTGCAACTGGCCGTCGCGGCGCGCGCGGGCCTCGACGTACCGAAGACGATCATCACCTCAGATCCAGCTCATGCACGGGAGTTCATCGGCGCCGACGAGGTCATCTACAAAGGCCTCAGCGGCGGCGTGCTCACCGCGGAACGCCGTCATCGATACCTGCCGACCACGGTGCTGCGCGCCGATGAGATCGACGCGAGCCTCACCGGCACTGCGCATCTGTTTCAAGAGCGAGTCCGCAAGCAATGCGAAGTACGCCTGACCGTGATCGGGCAGCGGATGTTCCCGGTCGCGATCCACGCCGGAAGCGCGGCTGCCAGACTGGACTGGAGAACGGACTACCCATCCCTCACCTACGGCCCGATCGAACTTCCGGTTGACGTCGAGAAGGGTGTCCGGCTGCTGATGGACGGGTTGGGCTTGTTCTTCGGGGCGATCGACTTCGCCGTGACCCCGGACGGCCGATGGGTGTTCTTCGAAGTGAACCCCAACGGCCAATGGCACTGGCTCGCGGTCAAGGCCGGCGTACCGATGATCGAGGCAATGGCCGACGCCCTCCAAGGAAAGGACGATTGACTCCGTGACTGACTGGACCGACGCCGCCCGCAAGCTCGCCGACCAGGTAACCGCAACGGCACCGGAGTGGCACGACTCGGTCAGCTCCACACCTCGGCACCAACTGGTGCCGAGGTGGTGGGAGCCGATTCCCGACAGCTATCCGTTCGCCTGGGGACTCCGAACGCCGCAGCCGAACCAACAGTGGGCAGAGATCTACGCCGACGAGACGCTGGTGACCCGTGTGGGCTCACTCCACGCGGACGCTGCTGACTTGTCCGATCGTCCAACGGGTCTCCCGACCTCGTCCTCGACGCTGCCCGGCTTGATCGTGCGCATGCTCCACCTGCTCGACCCCGACGAGCAGAACCGTGTGCTGGACGTCGGCACTGGCTCCGGCTACTCCGCCGCCCTCCTCGCCCGTCGCCTCGGCGACACGCAGGTGACCAGCATCGATGTAGACGCCTACCTCGTCGACGTCGCCCGCGAACGCCTCGCCGACTTCGGCCGAACACCACACCTCGAGATCGCCGATGCCACCGGCTCGCTACCGGACACCGACTATGGCCGCATCATCGCAACCGTCTCCGTCCGACCCATCCCGCGGGCATGGCTCGACGCGCTCCGACCTGGCGGAAAGATCGTCACCACCATCACCGGCACCTCACTCCTCATCAACGCCGAGAAACACGCAGACGGAGTCGTCCGTGGCCGCGTCCAACCCGATCCGGCCACCTTCATGCGCACCCGCCGCGACACGGACTACCCAGCTCGTCTCGACCACGTGTACGACGACGCCCGCGACCAGCCAGGCACCGACACCCGCCCAGTGGCCGGCCGCCTGCCCGACCTGTGGGAAGACTGGGAACTGCGCTGCCTGTACGAACTCGACACCCCCGACATCGAGAACCGCTCCGCAACCCGCGAAGACGGCACCCAACTCCTGTGGCTCCTAGCAGCCGACGGATCCTGGGCCCGCGCCGACAGCAAATCCAAGACCGTCCATCAGAGCGGCCCGCGCCGCCTATGGGACGACTTGGAGCGCGTCCAAGCCAAGTGGACAGCCGCCGGCCACTTCCCCCTCCACACCATGACCGTCGAACTGGGCACCGACCGGAGCACCCTCACCAGTAGCGACGGCAACTGGACACTCGAACTGTGACCGGGTCTCGACACCACGCCTCATCCTCGACCACGACGGTAGCCACGATCTCCGAAGCGAGCCGTCGATTGGTGCGCTGATGACAACCTCGGTGACTCCGGGGACCTCCTTCGACATGCCGCGATTCGGTCGATGACGTCCTTCACATGCGACCTTTCCACGGTCGACGAGTCTCGCCATTGGCGCACGTCGACCGCCAACCTGGTTAATGTTGTCTGAGGCGGCTACCTCCCGAGCCCCCCTCGAAGATGGTGTAGATCTCTTCCGGCATGGCGGCTGCCTCCGTGCGGATCAGCGAACATGCGCTCTGACCTGCGGTTTCGCCTGTCATCGATGATCAACGGTAACCAGGATTTGTCACCGGTTCACGGAGCTATGACGGAGCAGACAGTTGCCTACAGCAACGTTTTGAACGCGACGTGGAGTGACGTCCCAGAGCACATCCTTGCGCTGGCGCCGGAGGCCTTCTCGAACTGGTTCCGGGAACTGCGAACAGGCCCGTACAGATCCAGTGTCGGAAGCGGCGTCAACCTCCGCAGTCGCAATCGATCCAAAGTGTGGTGCGTGTTCCGATTGATGTCGCCGGAAACGACCCGAATGGTTGACATCGAAACAGGCGTCTGCAGTATGGCCGCCCGTCGGAGGACGACTGCCTTGGGGGGCGACGCACAATGAACACCGAGTCCTTTGACACTCGGTTGGCAGCCACCATCAGCCACGCGATCGGGTAGTTGACATGGAGACTCGCTCTGCCAATCAAGACGGCGACTCCGGGAGGAGTAGCCTGCCTGGCTGCCATCCAGGGAAACTGACGGACTGACCTCGCTTGAGTGGCCCGGGCGGCCTGCATCAACGGAAGAATTCGAGCTTGTCGTCCTGTCGGTGAGAGTGCTGCTCTCGATCTGGGCTCCCAGCCGGTCCGCACGCGATACCGATCGGCACAGGCTTGGAGCCAATTCGGCCAATTCTGAGCGGCCTGTACTTGGCGTCGGCCAAGATGTCTCCGCTCATCCCTGCCGAGATTGAAAGCGCCCCGCTGCGGGCGCAATCGCTGTTGGTCACTTCTACATGGATCGGTTCAGCGCCCGCGGAACCCAACTCGGCCGGATCGGATCCCGGACGCGTGGAACAATGCTGGCGCCTGCTGGCGCGCCGCATCGCAGCCGCTGTCACGGCCATGATCGAACCGACAATCCGAGGGCCAGCGAGACCAAACCCTTCCAGTTCAGCGATCCACATCGGCCTCCTGGCGATGATCAGCGGTGCCGACAGGTTCAGTGACAAGGTACTCGTCAAACCTTTCGCGGCGTCTTCAGCAGCCTCGTATGCCTTGAGGCGCGCCAAATCAACTCGGATCTGGCTTCGGACGTCATCCTCCTAATGCGAACCTGACCCAACTCGGCGGCGCGAGCCGGCAACCAGATGCTCCGCGCTAAGCGAGCGGCGCAGTACAACCTACGCAGCCGCGAGCACCAATCCAACGGTTGCGGTCAGAAGTAACGCATCGTCTTCCATCCGCGATAGCCAAGGGTGATCGGCTTGCAGATGGACGGGGTGCATGATGGGCAGGTACAGGCTGGTTTGGTATCCGGCAAGAGTCAGCATGTCGCGAGAGCACCCTGGGAAGACTCACATCGTCGACGAGTTCTACTACGGCAGGGACGAACGTCCTTACGCCAAGCTACTTTGCACCAAGAATCTCACGGCCAGGTACTGGACTGCCGCCAAGTGCCGAGAGCAGGGTCTTCACCTGGAGAATGAACCGTCGCGGACGGCGTGGCCGACCTGCGATAGGTGTCGCGGGAACTGGTTCGCCATCCTCGAGTCTACCGGCCAGACGGTCGAGGACCACTCTTACTGGTGGAGTTACTACTGGGAGGAAGAGCAGGGCCTACGTCCGACGGGGGAAACGGATGCGCGGCTGGCAAAGCGGGACAACACGTTGCTGGGCCAGTGGATGTATCCCTCCCTTCGATCGGGAGGCTCCGAGAGCTCAGACTCGGCAGCAACAGAGACGCAGCGCGTCACAGTTGCCGTGCTTCCAATTGTCAGCGATGTTGCCTTCGAGGCGCAATTCGTCGACACCTTTCCCATCGAGTCGAGGGAACCTACGACGGCCCTGCGGAACGAAGCGAAGCTCGTGCAGCGCTACGCCGAGGCGCTCGACCGGGAGGGCTCAACGGCCACACGTAAGCAGATCAAGCTCACCGATGTCACCCTCTACACCGACTTGTTCGACAGCAAACGTGCAGAACTCGTGGAAGCCAAGGCAACCGCATCCCGCGAGGCAGTTCGTTACGCGATCGGCCAACTACTCGACTACCAGCGCTACGTCGGGCCCGAATCCCTAGCAATCCTTGTTCCGACCCGCCCAAGTCCCGATATGATCGAGCTTCTTCACAACCATCAAATCACCTGCATCGTCGAAGACTCTGCCGCCCACTTCACCCGTCTGAGTCCTTGAATCGCGAACTCAGGCAACAGCAGGGTGTCGGCAGATGGACACCCGGGTTGTCGTGGGAGGCTCGGCCACCCGGAGAATGTCGGTGGCCGGCCTTAGGCTTTGCCTATGGAGATCAGCGAATTCGGACTCGTAGGCGGCGTTCCGCCGAGAGCCGTCGATGCACTGACGACGGTTACCGGTCATCAAGTCAGCGATTCGGGTCGGCAGGCCTTCTGTCAGTGTGGACAGCGCGAGCCAGCCGACTGGCATGGAAGCCGTAGCGAGTGGCGTATCTCGCACCTCAAAACTGCATGGCCTCTTCTCTCCCGCTCTTCTGGTGAGGCGAAGCAGCAGTTTCTGGGTCGCCTGTCTCAGCTTTACGTCGAGGCATCGAAGTTGGAGCAGGGCATCGACGAGTCTCTGGGCCTCAATCGCCCGGTCTCTCCAGGGCAGGCTTTTCCAAGTCTTACCAACAACGCAGAAGCCGCCGCTGAACTAGTCGAGGTCCTTCGCCATCAGATGGAGTCAGTTCGCGACAGCCTGCTCGATACTGCGTGGAGGGAGTGACGGCTTCAGCCCAAGAGCCGTCAGCGTCCTGTCGCGCTACCTGCTGGACCCGGCCATGGATAGCAGGGACTGCACGAGCGAGTCGCTCGGCTGTATCCAGTTGCACGGGCGTCTTCGAAGTGCTGACCCAGTGGCCGGTCGAGCTAGAATGACGCGCCGCGACAGTGATGCCTGACTTGGCAGGGGAGGGTCCGTTGAAGAAATTCAGGGTCCGCGTTACGGGAATCGGCGGGCAGGTCGGCCCTATCGGCGGTTCCGTAGAATGGGAGTACTTAGAGTCCAATTACGAGGTGGCGCGCAGCGTTCTCATCGATCTGGAGAACCGGCGGGTGTTGTGGCAACAACTCGGTCGGGAAGATCCAGTCGCGTGCGTCATGTCAGCGCAAGAGATTCGCAAACTCATGACCGAGAGGCTGCCTGCAGCCAAGCATGGAGACGACGTCGACTCTGCGCTCCGCGCAATTCGACGGGCCGCCACCGAGTTCGTGAGTGCGGCCGGGCAGAATCGCGACTTCGGTAACCATATCGGCAGGTTCATTGAGCATCTGGACGCAATGCGATTCGCCATGGCGCCGCACATCGCCGCCCTGGCATTCGCGTTCAGAATTCCTCTCGAGCCGGAACTGCTGGAGATCCTTCCTCGCCAGGATCTGTCATTCGTACCCGGCTTCGACTAGACCTTGCCGCCGAGTCCAGCCCAGGCCGGCGAATCCAAGCCGGGCTGGCCGCGTCGATGTCGAAACCGGCTGACGAGCGGTATGACCTGGCGTGGTCGATCTCATCGTCCACGCCAGGTCATTGTCGGAGGCCCGGTTGACGGCGACGGGTAGCTACATACCTGGCACCCAAGCGCCCAGTTAGGCAGAGACGCGGAACGCCTGTACGTACTCCGTCGTGCCGAGGTGCTCGTAGACCACGGTTGGCATTACTCGGTTCCAATGGTGTCCAAGGAGCAGCGCTAGGCCCAACGGACCTGCGAGAAAGAGGTGGAGGGTTCCGGCAGGGGCCGCGATCTGGCGTGCGAGGTCGCGGATGCCGACCGCGAGGGCATTGGCTGCTTCTGGATCTGGCACGGATCGCGGACCAATCTGCCCTCCTACGGGCATTGCGGTGTGAACCGTCCCGACCGCAATTCCTGTTCGTTTGATCCAGCTGACCACTGCGTCGGTTGCATCGGTGGTGACCGAAACAACCAGCGCGGGATCGCCGCCGAGTCCGATATCTCGCTGGTGATGGATCGGCAGCATTGCCGCCGCGGTGACTTCGCTGGACCAGGGTTGTTCCCCTTGTCTGATGCCAACCTCGTAGCCGAGGACCCGTCGGAGCACTGTGCCTGCCTTGAACCCGGTGGCCTGTCGCATCGTTCCGGTGAGCATGAGCCGGCGGTGTTCTCCGAGGTGGTTAGGGATGTCCTCGATGTCATTGGCTAGTTGTTCCCATGTGGACGGGGGCTTGGGTGCGACCTTGGTGAAGGCGTCATCGCCATCGATCCGGTCCACCCAGTCCAGGGCGTACTGGGCCTGATCGGCCAATCGGTCGCGGCTGAGCGTCGCGATCGAGATGGGTGTCCAAGGGGTTCCCGCCTGCAGGCTCAGCATGGTGATGGCGTTCTCGATGTCGTCGAAGGAAAGGCGCTGATGACCATCTTCCACCTGCCTGGCGACCCAGCCGGTCGCGGCGTCGATCGCCATTTCATCGGACCGGAGTCCGTTCACGGTCATCAGCAGGCTGACCTCGCGTTGAAGGCTCACCGGATCCTCGGACGTTTCGAGGTAGAAGTCTTCGAAAAAGGCGAGCAGGTCCGCCTCGGTTACGTCTGCGATTTTGGCCCATTCCTTGCGGGCCAGGCCGCGGTCGGACTTCGGGCCACCCTGTGCGGCCCGGGGTACTAGCCGACCGTCTCGGGCATCACGGTCACGAAGTAGGATGTCGCCTGGATCGATGGCGCGATTCGTGATCAGCGAAACCCGGACGCGTTCACCGTTGCATGCGAGATGGCGGTAGCTGGAGACGAGCTTCTTGAGCAGATCGTTGCTAGTCAGGTATTCCAGGTTGATCGGAGTGCGCGCGTCGACAGCGTACTTGACCTGCGCGTAGTCGTTCGGCGGCTCACCGCGATAATAGACGACGTCGTCAAGATTGCCAGCATCGTCGCATTCGACACCGACTGCGGTTCCGGGATTCGTGGAGCTGTGCGTCCGCTGCTCGTTGACGACGCGCATGCAGAGGCGCCAGGCATGTAACCACTGATAGCGGTCACCAGCGATGCGCACCCCCGTGGGCCGCGGCATGTCACGGCGCGTGTAGTCAGTCATTTGGCTCCATCGAGTCGTGGACGTGTGTCGGCAGGTCGCCCGTGATCCTGACCGCACAACGCGCAGGGTTGACGGTAGTGATGCGCCGGGCGTCAAGGTCATAGTCGCCGTCGAGCCTGCGCCGAAGCACGAGGAGCGTCGGGTTCGGCAGGCGAGGGTGCAGATACGAGATGAGCCGAAGGCTGGCGAGGTCCGTCCTGCTCGGCGGCACGTCTGCGGGATGTGAATGCCAGTCCCCGATGTACCCGAGTCGGGGGTCGATCGCTCGCGTACTTAGAACGGCGGGTTGGGTCGTTCCGCCGGCCAGTTGGTAATGGGCTCGTCCGCGGCTGGAGGTGGGCAGTTCGATGGCCATGGTCGCCCACGGCTGCTGGTCGGCATGGACACCCACGAGGATGCCGCCTGTCTCGAGCGGGTGGGAGAGGCTGGCCGCTTGCTTCAGCCGGTCGATCGCGCTCTCGGTGATGAGAAGTTCTGGCCGGGCGTGCGTCACGCTGTCACGGGACCCATCACGTCGAAGGGCGGAGCTGCGAGAGGCCGCAGGACTGCGACCTGCTCGTCCGGCAGTAGACGGTACCCCATGAGTTGGTCGATGACCGCAGCCGCGATGTCCGCGGCAGCCCGCTGAGCCGCCCAGGGAGGGGCACTGTTGACGAGCGCTGTACATCCGATTTCGAGGAAACCGCCCGCAGGCCGGGTATCGTCTGGCGGCAGGGGCAGGTATTCGATCGACTTGTCGCGGGCGGAGATAGGAGTGTCGCTCTCCGCCTGGCGTCGGATCCGCAGGAGGGCTCCTTGGTGGAAGAGGGCGCCGGTGATGAGGGGTACGCGTTCCTGAGCGCACACGATGCAGAGCGCGGCAGTCATCGGCGCCGATCCGGTGCAGTCGACGACCAGGTCGAAACCCTGCACGCTGTCCGCGAGCTCGGAGGGCACGAACGGTAGGTCCTTGGTCACTATCTCGACGTCGCACCAAGGCGCATGATCGTCGATCTTCACGCTAACGCCGACGACCTTGTTGTAGCCAACCGAGTCCTCGCCGGCGACGTGTCGGACGAGGTTGGCGGTCATGAGGGAATCCGAGTCGTAGCCCCTGATGTGCGCGACGCCGCTCTCTGCCAGCAGCAGTGCCACGCTTCCTCCGATCGATCCCAGCCCGGCCACCAGGACGCGTTTGCTGGTCAGCGCACGCGCATCGGACCCAGCACGTCGCATGCGGGCCGCCGAGTCGGATGGGAAGGCTGCGTGAGCCTCGGCCAGGACCTCAGCGCCGTGTCCAGAGAAGCCGAGCGCGATAGCGTCGACTTGTCCATCGAACCTGGGCCAGGTCAGCACGGCGAAGTCGAGTCCACCGCTAGGCGTCTTGATGTCCGCGTCTTGCCGGGCCGCAAGTCCTCTCTCGAAGTGTTGACGCTGGCGGAGGGCGAGGGCGTCTCGAAACTGAGCCAGGTCAACGGGTGGGCTGATGATCCTGCGGCGGTGGTACAGGACTCCCTTGAACGTCGGGGTGTCTCGTTCAACCCCCACCTGGAACAGGATCGTCCGCAGGTGGGCCGTGAGGTCGATGATCGCGCCGTTGGAGGCGCCACGAAGCAACTCGCCAACCGGAAGTTCGAGACGGTAGCCGCTCGCCTGGTCGAATAACAGGTACGAGTCGAGCGCCTGGTCGGCGACGCCGAAGCCGGTCCGCGCCGCCACCGCCCAGGCGTCGACCCGGGCCCAGAGCGCCTCGAGGTTGCGTCCTTCGACTTGGGCCGGATCGTCGTCGGCCCACAGGCACACGAATCCGTCGTAGACGTGCGGCGCCCTCAAACCCTCGACCTTCACGTGCGCATACCGCAGCGGCCACCCGTCGTAGAAGACCACCTGCATCCGCTCCCGATCGGTCAGCGGCTTGAGCGACTCCCGGATCGGTCCCGTCCATGTCTTGAGGTCGGTGTCATCGACCGGGCTGAAGCCGGCGGCCACAAGACCGGAGCAGAACCGCTCGAAACCGCCGGCATCGAAGGTCTCGAACGCCATCACGCGAATCCGCGCGGCTGGTTGCTCCCCAAGGCCTCGACTGCGGCGACGCCGGCGATCGCGAAGCCGTTCGCGTCGCAGCCATCCGGCAATGGGAGCACCTGGCCCCTGTCGTTCGTACCTAGAACGTCCCGCCACAACTTGGCCGCCCGGCACCTGTCAGCGTCGAGCGCCTGCTTCGCCAGACCAGCGAGTTCACGGAACTTGGAGGCTCCCGATCCCCACTGGTCGGGAAGCAGCGCGGGCTTCAGTTGCGTCTGGAGTATGGGGTCGAGCATGCCGTCGGTGCTGGCCAGATCGAACTCGTCCGCGACCGCGCCGAGGGAACCGGCGAGCAGTTCGGCCCATGACGACCCGGTCACCCGGTCGTCCGACCATGCGTAGTATGCAGCGATCTCCGTGTAGAGTCCGCCTGGCCTGTTCTCGCCAACGTGCACGTGGCGGACTTGGCGCAGCAGGCGCACGATCGGCCGGTAGGCCGACCGGTTGCCGACGGACGGCGTCGAGGGCGCCGTCGCCAAATTGTTGGTGCGGACGGCGAACTCAACCGGGCTGGTCTTGACCCAGCGGCCGTCCTCCTCGTCCCAACGGTCGCGGTTCCGGTTCGGGATCCCCCAGTGCTCGCCCCACGGGACAGCCGGGACCGCGTCCACACTGAACGCCAGGTCCTCCGGGACACCCGAGTCCTCGAAGTCGATCTTCAGGCTCCGCGCCTGCTCGGTGACCCGTCCGCCGACGTCCCGGCCCTTGAGCCCGTAGTGCTCGACCAGGACCCGCTTAACCTCCTCGTAGATCCGCCCTGGGTCATGGCGCACAGACAGGTTCTTGAACCGCAGGAACACGTCGACGTCCTTGCCAGGGTAACGCCCGGTCCGCCGGGCGTAGGAGCCGATCAAAATCGTGTCGATCCCCCAGCCACGCAGTTGTCTATCGGCCTCCAGTAGCTCACGCACCTCCGAGTGAGCCTCGGAGGCGCGCGTCTGCTTCTCGCCGTGGATAGTGACATTCGTGACGGCGGACTCGAATTCTGTACTCAGGGTTTCCATCGTGACTCTCCTCAATGGTCCCTAAGGTGCTCGACATTCCTATGTGGACCAAGCTGGCAGTGTTGTCGACGTCGACCGTATCTGCCACCGCCGACATTTTCCGAAGTGGTGGGCCCGTGGCATGCCGTTTGTCGACGCACCGTGTGAGCGACGTGCAGAGAGCGGACGAGACGGCATTCCCCTAGGCATGCGGACTCCCCCGCAGCCAGACGTCGCAAGGCGCACCAGTTCAATCGCATAGAGCAAACGCATGTTTAAGGTGAAGGCCACCGAAGATCGCATCGGTTACAGCACAATCCCTCCGCAGGGGCCAATTTCTACAGATCGATGCGATCCACTCGACTGGCGCGTGGAGAGTCACCACCTGCTCGCTGCAACACGGGGACGCACACGTCCGACGGAACACGAGTGCATAACGCGCGGGTCCACTGCTGCATCCGGATTTTGGGTTCTCGTCTGCACACCACCTGTCGATTCGCCTCAACGGCGAGCGCAACTACCACATGCTAGTTGAAAGCTCAATGCTCAGTCAGACTCTCCGTGCAGCCCGATTCACCCGCACCAGGCAAAACGCTGCAGCCGTCGCCGTCACACATCTGGCACTTGAGGCGTTTCAGCACCCTGCAACGAACAGTTCGGGAGCTTCACCGGCCGCCCGTTGACCAGACATGGACGACCTTCGCACCCCGTTCGGACACGATCTCGCCGTGCGTCGACACGTCTGCGAGCACTGCAGCGGCATCTATCTCGCGGCCAGATCCGACCAACGCTTCTGCTCAAGTCAGTGCCGCCTCCGCCACTGGCGAAGCCGCAAACGGCTCCACTCAGCAGAAGCAATCGAGACCGAACAGGAGGCCGCACTCCGCACAGAAGTCGACCGATTGCAGCGCCAAGTCAACGAACTCCAGCACGCCAACGCAACGCTCCGCCAGGCCCTGAGGCGCGCGCACAGGCGCGCCTGTTGCCGGCTCAAACCATTCGTCGACGGAACCTGATACCGAGGCGTAGCGCCTGCAACAGACGCATCGAAGGGCGGCCTAAACTCCATCCGTGGCGTCATCCCGAGGGCAGATCTCCGAGCGCGTTCGGCGCGCGCTGTACGCTGTAAGCCGCGGTGTCTGCTACGAACCTGAGTGCGTCGAGCGCGTGATCGTCCTCAAGAACGGCCAACCGGTCTTCGTCGGACAGATCGCGCATATCGTCGCCGCGGTCGAGTCCGGGCCTCGCGGGACGGAGCAGGTTGATGATCGCGAGGGCTTCGACAACCTGCTGGTTCTCTGCGGACGTCATCACCGGCTCATCGATGATGAGCACACGAGTGAGTTCTACTCGGTCGCTACGCTACGTCAGTGGAAACTCGACCACGAGGCCGAGTTCGACGAGGCCGCCCGGGCCGAACTCAACCGGTTGCCAGACCTGGCTGACGTGCTGCCCGAGCTCCTAACTGACCTGTTCCGAGATACCACCGCCGAGCTCAATGCCGCAGTCGACCAGCTGGAGATCGCCGGACATCTGGCACACGAGACCGCTCTGCTCCTCCACACTGCGCTCCAGGCCAGCGGTCCGGTCGGCCCAGCCTTGGGCGAGGGCGTGCCAAGCATCAAGCAGTCGTTCGAGGACGTGTACGACGCAGTCGGCGGCGCGTCTTTTCTTGGCGCCGCCATCACCGAGGCCTACCCGATCGGCCCCGGGTTCGTACAGCATCTGAGAGGCGGCAGCTGTGGGCACCCAGCGGTGATCTGCGCCTTGCGGAACCGGCAACCAGTGATCATCACCGGCGACCTGTGGAATGCGATCTCAAGGGTCAGCGACGGGCACACCAACGGTGCGGACGGCGTGGGCCTGCCAATCGGCCCCAAGGGCCCATATATCGGTCCGAACATGATGCAGATAGCAACTGCTGGGGGCGCTTGGTCCGACGGCACGATGGTCCGAGGGATGGCTAACGGCGACTGGCGATGGATTCCGAACCTCGCGTTCGATCAGCACGCGGCCGTCGACACCGAAATCGCTATCGGGTCCGTACCGCGCCTCGACTGCAGGCTGCGGCTGGTCGCACACATGCCCGGCGTCGAGGCCGAGCCCCGGCTCACCGCTGGAGGTCGACGCCGACTGGCGGCAGCCTTTGCCGAACGCGCAATGGTCGAGCCGATCGCTGCACTTGCTGCAGACCGGATCGACGTTCCAGGTGAGCTGCGGTGGCGGCAGACGAACGATCTGCAGGGTCGAAACGACAGCTTGGGTGCGTCGTACGAATGCGTCATCTACGACTCCGGCGAACTGCCGGCGATACGCGGTCGAGCGCAGTACCTGATGCCGCAGCTGATGGCTCCCGGCATCACCTCGGTCGTGGATCTCGAGCTCGACTTCGACGGCTGCCAGCCCGAAGCTGGCCAGCCGAACACGCCAGTTCTCAAGAGACTGTCGCTCAACGAGATCGTCGACTTCCTCACGGCGGCTTGGCACATTGCGTTCGACGTACTTCCACTGGCCCTCGACGAGGACATCAGCCTCCCGAATCCTGGTGGACGACCACGCGTGAGTCTTCACCTGATCAGCGAGCACCCGCCGAACACCGGCCCCAAGCGGACGTTCCGCCTCGGAGATCTCGTCGATCTGAGTCCGTTCGGAACCACCCAGAAGACCCGGCTGTCCCAGCTCGACATCGCGGTCATCGGACGCGGATCGCTCCCCCAGGAGGACGTCCGCGACCTGGTGCGGACCGCACTACGACGGATGGCGGAAGACGCCGGATTCGACCGAGCCGATCTTGTGACCTGGGCATAGCCGCCTAGCAGTAGAGCGCGGTCCTCTGCCGTGCGGACCGTTGAGCTGTCATGGTGCCTCGAACTGGCTCGACCTGTGCTTGTGCGTGGCCGTGCTGACGATTCATCGGTTGGCGGCTGGGGACGGTTATCAGTATCTGTTGCGGCATAGCGCGGCCGGCGATGTGGATCGCCGGATGTCCATGTCGCTGACGGCGTACTACGCCGCGTCGGGATACCCGGCCGTCGATGGATGGGCAGTGGTTTGGACGGGCTCGGAAACGGTGAACTCGCTCCCGGGACGAGGTGTCCGAGGTACAGATGGCGGCTCTGTTCGGTCGGGCTGAGGACCCGTTGACTGGACGGATCCTGGGCAGTCCGCACTCGCTCTTCAAGAGCCCATCGGAGCGGATTGAGCAGCAGGTCCGCGCGCTCGATCCGACCCTCAGCGATGCAAAGCGCGATGCGGAGATCGAGCAGATCCGCAAGAGCGAGATGCGTCAGAAAACCAAGCAGGCTGTCGCCGGTTTCGATCTGACCTTCTCCCCCGACAAGTCGGTATCGGCGCTGTGGGCAACCTCTGACGTCGGTACGCAGGAGCAAATCGTCGCCGCGCATCACGAGGCCGTTCACGACGTCCTCGCACTCATCGAACAGCAGGCTGCCTTTACGAGAACCGGCGAACGCGGCGCTGCTCGGCTCGACGTCCATGGCGTGATCGCGGCAGCGTTCGACCACTGGGACACGCGCAGCGGCGATCCCCAGCTCCACACCCACGCCGTCGTCGGGAACCGTGTGCAAGGCCTGGACGGCGTGTGGCGCACGCTCGACAGCCGTACTTTGCATCGCTCGGCAGTCGCGATGTCGGAGATCCACAACGTGTTCCTAGCGGACAATCTGGCCCGGCGTCCCGGCGTCAATCCGGCGTTCGAGATCGACGCCGTACCGGACGAACTCATCGCCGAGTTCTCCGGCCGAACCGACCAGATCGAAGCCAATCTCGCCGTACTGCTCGACAGTGCAGCGACCAACTCGTCCGCCGACCCGCAGCGAGATGTACGTTCTTCGCCAACGTGCAACACTCATTGGCCGGCCACCGAAGCACCTCGCTCGACCCCTCGCAGCGATGATGGGGCAGTGGCGCGCACGTGCCGATCAGGCGATCGGCGCGGACGCGGTGGGCGCCATTCAGCGCTCACTCGACCGCGTCGGCGACTGGCCGCCGCCGATCTCAGCCCGGAGACGATCGAGGCGTACGGCGCCGCGACCGTTCTCACGCTCCAGACGAAGCGCGCGACGTGGAACCGCTGGAACCTCATGGCCGAAGCCACACGCCAGACTAGGCTGCTCCGCCTCGTCTCCGCTGATGAGCGCCTTGCCGTACTGCAGTCTATCGTCGAATGCGCCGAACACCACTCGATCAGTCTCACACCGCCCGCTGTCTTCTCCGCCCCGATCCCCCGAGCAGACGGCGAGAGTATCTTCACGATCCACAACAGCGAGATCTTCACCTCCCCTGTCATCCTCGGCGCCGAATCATTGCTGCTCGACCTCGCACGAAACGCGGCAGGCCCGACCGTCCCCGAAATTCACACGCAAGGGCTGAGCCCAGACAAGGCGCGAGCCCTCCAGAGGATCGGAACCAGCGGCCAGACGCTCGAAGCGCTCGTCGGCCCAGCGGGCACCGGCAAGACCAGCTTGCTGTCCGCGCTCACCAACGACTGGCAGACCGAGCACGGCGAAGGCTCTGTCATCGCCCTCGCGCCGTCGTCGTCTGCGTCGACCATCCTCGCCGACGCCATCGACATCCCCACCGAGAACATCGACAAATGGATCTACGATTCCGCAAGGCTCGGCGCCAAGCAACGACGAGAACGGATGCAGCGCACCGAGTACGCCGTACACGTTGCCGAACAGATGCGCCGCCGACGCCGCCACCAGCGACTCGCCGTACAACTCGCGACGCTCCGCGCCGAGGACGACCGCTGGCGCTTCCGCAAGAACCAGCTCGTCATCGTCGACGAAGCCTCCATGGCCGGCACAATGGAACTCGCAACACTCGCCCGAGTCACCGACATCGCCGGCGCGAAGCTTCTCCTGGTCGGAGATGATGCCCAAGTCTCCGCGGCCGACACCGGCGGAATCTTCCGACTCATCGCCAAAGACACCCAAGCCGCTGAACTCACCGGTCACGACTTCCAGCAGATCGACATCGGCAAGCGCTTCATTCATAGTCGGCTGACACTTACCAGCCGGAACACGCCGCGGTTCAGCTGACCCCGGTGCCCGACTGTGAGCTCACCGTACGACGGATCTCCGCCAGCCGTGCCGTCGCCAGCTGTGGGCTGATGGCGAGCATGGCTCGTGCAGCCGCCAGGTCTTCGACGACGCGCAACGCGGTCTCGTCCGGTGACTCGACCAATGCTGCCTCGACGATGTCGCGACGCTCCACGAACATCCATTCGATGGTCGCGTAGTAACTGAGCACGGCGGCGTACTCCTGCACCTCGTCGCCGGTATGCTGCGACACGGTCTCGAAGACGTCCATCAGCTTCCCGGCCCGCACCCGCGGCTGATTGGCCAGCAGCTCGATGAAGGTTTCCGGCGCCTTGGCCGGCCCGGACGGCGAGATCATGTGCGAGCGCAGGGCGCCGCGGCCGAACGACTGAACCTCGGCGTGCACCACCGACCGGGTGAGGTCGCTCAGCTGCTCCGCCCCGGTGTCCCTCCGCGCGTCCACGAGACTCCTCGCCGCCCGCAACAGATCCCGTGGTACGCCGCCGGACAGGCAGAAGCACAACGCCAGGAACAGATCCGGAAAGCCCGTGAGCCGGGATCTCAAGAGATCCATGGACTCGGCGAGGGAGAAGTCAGGCAACCACACAACCTCGTCGAATGAGGTGTCCACCGTCGTACGCAACGTCGACACGCGCCGCTCGAAGTGCGCGAGCGCATCCTCCGAAACCGACACGAGGTAGATCGAGCCAGGCACACCGAAGGTCGCCTTGATCTGGTTCAGGAACACCTCCGCGGACTCCGCCTCGGCGATCCGGTCCATCTCGTCGATCGCGACCAGCAGACCGACACCTTTGCCGGGTAGCGGCTCGTCGGCCACTTGCTGCGCGAACGCCCGGTACCGCCGCACGAGTTCCGGCAGGGTCATCGGTTGCTGCGCGAGCTGACGTGCCCGCCGGAATCCCAAAGCGACGAAGGCGCGGCTCAGGTTGATCGAACGCTCTGACTGAAGGGTCTGCAAGTACCGCAGCTGCGCCAGCTCCGTCGATGCCCTGCGCGCCAACGGGCCCGACGCCGGCTTGGTGATCCACCCCAGACCGACACCGACGCCAACTGCGCCCAGGAACAGCAATCCGAGCATCCCGGGTCCAAGCGGTACGTCGATGCCGACCCAGTGCAGCGCGCTCGTCGCAGACTCCGATATCCAGCGTGCCTCAGGCTCAGCCTGAGGCTCCACCGGCGAAGCCACCACGGCGCCGAGCACAAACAGCACGCAGGCGACCCGGCCGACGAATCGCACAGCACGCAGTACGACCCGGGACGGCAGCGACTTCGGGCCGAACCGCCGACCCGGGTCAACCTGAATGACCTTCTCGCATAGCTGGGCGAAGAGATCGATCAGGAAGTCCTTCGGCGCATAGTCCACCGGCGCCTCGACGAACACCGACAACGGCGCCAGCATCGCTTGCTTGCCCCTGACAGCCGGCTGAGGAGCAGGTGTGACGACGGTCTCGAGCATGTTGCGGAGCAGAGTGGTCTTGCCAACGCCCCGCCGCCCGCTGACAGCCACTGCCGTCGCCCCCAGTTCGGTGATCAGCCGATCCACGCGTTGCGAACTCGCGCGTTCGATCCACGGCGTCGGCAGATCGCGGCCGGCCAGTCCCGGCGTAGTGTCGACAAGCAGCTCGGCCGGATGCCACCGAGTGACCTCGCGATTGATCAGGATCCGCAACTCCGGCAGAACATGCTCCGAAAGCGCCGCGAACCACGCGTCGTGCTGTCGGACCGCCAGCCTCAAAGCGCCCAGGCAGAGTGCCACGACCAGGATGTTGGCAGCGACGACCGCACCGCTCACCACACCGCCCGCATCCGTCAAGACGTCAACCAGCGCGTGGATGACGTCCGCCGCATCCTTCGGGTCAGACTGCCTGAACCAACCGACGGTCGCCTCGAGCTCATTCCAGACGACACGCCACCCGATCAGCCAGGTCACGACCGCGAGGACCGTCGTCGCGTAGGCACGCTCCCGCACCGTCGTGGTGGAGCGCGCCAGGTGACCGTTGCGTGGACGCAGACTCGTCGCCGGGTTGTGCCGTGCGTAGGCCCTCGCCTCGACGAACTCCGCCTGCTCGGTGAGCCGATCGACAACCATCAGCAACATCACCCAGGACATCAATCGATCAACCGCTCGCGGCCCAGCCTTCAGCAACGCCCCCACCCGCGCCAGCAACACCCTCGGCCCTCCGGGCACAACCATCCACTCCTCCCCCACAGCTCAACAGCCA
Organism: Kribbella sp. NPDC051936; assembly: GCF_040680955.1. Lineage (NCBI taxonomy): Bacteria > Bacillati > Actinomycetota > Actinomycetes > Propionibacteriales > Kribbellaceae > Kribbella > Kribbella sp. NPDC051936. Next base: position 75,195 of record NZ_JBFAXS010000002.1, read on the forward strand.
CCCAAAACTACAGTCAGCGAGGTGTTGGGCAGCATCGCACCCGGAGGCCGTGCTGATCGAACAACAAGTCAGCGACCGAACACGACACGAGCAGCCTCCTGCGCAGCGGCGAATCCTAGTCGGCTGCAGAATGCGAGGTAGGCGCAAACTAGAGCCAAGTCCCACGCCCCGTCGGCCTGGAGCCGCCTGAAGACAGCCACCGGGTCGGCAGGCAAGATCTCCAGCTTGCCCTCCCATCGATCTTTGGCGTGGAGCCCATGCCGCTGGAGAACCTCGTGTGCTGAGCATCCGGCCTCGACCAGCCCCAGGAAACTCCACAGGTAGTACGCCATGTCAACCGCCAGGCCCAGCAACCGCACATGATCTCTGGGGATGTCGAGCCCGAGTTCCTCGCGACAACCACGGGTCGCGGAGCCAATCACGTCAAGCCGCCCGCCGCCTGCGGCAATCCCCTGAAACCGTAGAGACTTAATCTTGTTGTTTCGGTCTGTTGGCCGTCCCCCGCTGGCTGCCTGAGGAGCTCGCCCGGAGGCGAGGGTCAAGGCTGGCCGGAGGCCACCCCGCAGGGGTTTAGCCTTGACGCCGGCGAGGACGAGGTCAGACTCGGTGTGCGGGGATCCGGTCGTTCATGCTGCATGTTCCGGTTCCTGGTCGTGGGGTTGGTGGGTGAGTTCGTAATCGAGCGGCGAGCGCATCCCGAGCGCGGAGTGGCGCCGGTCGTGGTTGTACTCCTCGATCCAGGCCGCCACGCGGGCACGGGCGTGAGCCTTGGTCGTGAAGTGCTCGAGCCTGCGTAACTCAAACTCCACCGTGGAGTGCCACGACTCGATCACTGAGGTGCCACGAACCTTCCGGCTGACTCCGGGCTGCGCTGGGTTGGCCCCCGGTGGACACCACTGGCCCGTCGGGCCACACCGGCAAACTGAGTCGATCCGGCGTCTGGTAGTTGTTGCCGGTGCAGACACGATCCAAGCGCAAGAACCCTGACGTCTACAGTTGGCTGCTGACAACGCGGACACTGTGGCTCTGGCTGGTACTCGTCGTCGTCACACTCGGCGGTGGGTGGTGGCTGCGGCGTGGTGAGGATGCTGAGGCCACGAGGGACGCCGCAGCCGCGTTGGGGCTGATGTGGCAGGTCCATGCATCGTTCGTGTCGATCGGTTTCGCCGGTCTCGCCATCGCGTTCCAGCTTCTCAGCGCCCCGCCTCTCGCCCTCGGTTCAGCGCGGCGGCTGGTGGTCGCTCACGTCCGGTTCGCCCGGATGCTTGTCCTGGGCGTCGGGTCAGACCTCATCATCGGCGCCGCCGCACTCGCCGTGCCGAACCGGATCAGCGTCTGGGCGGTCCTAGTCGCGGTTGTAGTTCCATCGCTGCTGACAATCGCCCTTGCCTACTGGCGGATGGCGGACTTGTACAGAGCACCGCGTATGATCGAGAGCCTGACACTCGACAATCTCAAGCGGGAGGTCGACAAGGCAGCCGAGGCCAAGGACATGGCCGGGAACCGAGCGGCCAGCTTCCGCAGCAAGCTCGATCCGAGCCGTGGGCTGTTCCCCGTCACCGAGCGACCCATGACCGACTCGCGATTGAGCAGGGCGGTGACGTACGACGGCAGCCCGGGTATCCTCACGCCGTCCGTCGTACCTCTGGCGCATGCCATGAGCTCGTTGGACGAGGCCAGCCGGATCGACGGCAAGCTGACCGGCATGGCCATGCCTTCGATCTACGTCGCCGCCCGTCCCGGACAATCTGTCCGCCCAGGCGACCTGCTTGCCTACATTCACCACGCCAGCAATGCTGCTACGTCCTGGCTCACCAACGCTGAGCGCGACATTCGTGCTGCGTTTCCTGCAGTGTCGGAGGATCCGAACGACCCAGCTGTCATGGTGCTGAGTGAGGCCGATTCCCTTCAGGACACTATCACCGAGGCCATCGCGAACGGGCTTGCTCAACGCGCAGCGACGGGTTATGGCTACTACCGCGACATCCTCTCCTACCTGCGCGCTGCCAAAGACCCCGAACCCGACTTCTACAGTCGGATCAGGGACCGTGTTCGCGACCAGATTTTCACCCTCGACACTGTCGCTGCACAACGCGAGCCGCGGCTGGCGAGTACGGCCACGGCTGCGGCGTACCGACGCGCCAAGGACGCGTTCCGGGCTGTGGACCTCCCTGGGCTCGCTACCGCACTCCGTAGCTACTCCCATATCTGGCAAACCCTGGTCGAGACGGAGGCTCAGGACTCGATCGTCCGCGGCGCCCGAGACAACCTGCTGACCTCAATGCATGGCCTGACAGAGTTCATCATTCCCCATGGACACAGCTCGAGCGCCTTCTCCCGCCGCGCGGCTGACGAGGCCGTCTGGACGTTCGTAGAGATTGTGAAGCACTCCCTGGACACACCACACCTCACCGAGTTCGCCACCGCGTTCGCCTACCACGCCAACCTCTTCACGTACGGGCGTGACGAGATGAGAGCACTACGTCCCAACATCACCGGCGGAACTGTCGCGCTCATCGCCTGGGTTCTGCACGGGACGACCGAGACAGGATCGTCGACTGTGAACACGATCGTCGATGAGTCACCGAAGGCAGGAAAGGCGGTTGACCTCTACGCGGTGGTCGACTCCCTCGGCAGGAACACCAGCTACGGCCGGTGGCACGAATGGGAGCGGGTCGGCAAGCTTCCCATCAAGGCTCATCAGGCTGAACTCGACAATTTCGCCGCGCATGCCACACTCATCCTGCTCGCGGCCGACCGAATCACGAAGCCGGATACTCCCGCAGACAGTGAGCAAGCGCAATCATTGCGGTGGCTGCAGAACCACCTCACCGAGGCGCGGGATGTCTGGGACCTCGATCTGCACCGCGAGCCAGCCGACTTCGAGCAGATCGCCAAGCACATAGGTCGGGCGTTGCAGGCCTGGGACGATGCAGCGGCAGCCGCGTTGCGGGCTGCCCCTCTCGATCAGAGCAGGGTTGATGCCTTCCGGACCAGGCTGCTCCGATCGCTCAGCAGGCGCGTCTCCTTGGCGTCCTTGCTCGCTCCGGACGAGCCGGTGGAAACCCCAGAAGGTGCCATCGAGGATCTCTCCTTCGAACTGTCCGTTCCCAAGGACTACTTCGTTGAATTATCGAACGTCTACAGCAACCCAGAACGTCTCGCCGCCCGTCTTGCCAGCGGACTGACCGAGAACGTGAACACCACGATCCTGGGCAAGCTCGACCCGATCCCGCACCAGCAGTGCGACCTCAACGATCTCGCCAGCCACCTCACAGCTTTGGTCGACGGGATGGACGATCCTCTGCTCATCCTTCCAACGGGAACGCAGATCGAGGATCACCTCGGGCTGACGCCACTCCCGGAGGCCGACGCCGACCTCGATCCTCAGGAGGCGGGGAACGATGGGATCGTCGCCGACACGAGTGGCGTTGACAGGCAAACGGTGACGCTCGGGTCGAAGACGATCGCCGCTCACGCGGCATTCGTGCCCGAGTTCGACAGCACAGTGGTTCTGCTCGACCGCACCCACGGCCCCGCTGCCGATCTCGGCCCGCTGACCGAACTCACTATCGATCCCGTCCAGGATGGCACGCCGAGGGTGGCGATCACCGGCCGGCAATCACTCCGCCTCACGATGCCCATCACAGCGACGATCATCCGGATCCGCGTCGAAGGCCTGGAGTGGTGAGGCAACGTCGGCAGCGGCGGCGGTCGCGTCTGCGACGGTTCTTGTCAGGAGGTGCATGGAGCGACCGCGATGTGAGGGCGGACGTGGAGCGGCGGGTAGGTGCCGATCTGAGGCACGAGCGCCGAACACGGATTCGATCAGGTCGATCGTGAGGACCTCCAGGAGTAGGGCCTTCGGCGATGAGGCCCCCGTTCTGCAGTACGCGGACACGGTCCGCGCGTGGCCGCTTCGTCGAGGTCACGCAGCGCGCCCACCGCGGCGACGCCCGAGCCGCGGACAAGATGGAGGAACTCGAGCTGGGCACGAATATATCGAGTTAGTTGGTGGGCTAGTCGAACACGATCAGCGGGGGCTGCTGTGCCAGCGCGCGGCGGCCAGCGCCCGCTCCCGTCGCCACCGGACAGTGTCAAGAAGAGTCGCCTCCCCGTATCTGCGAGGTCGACTTTCGCCAGGGCATCGGTGATGGTCCACAGGTCGAGGCCTTCAACAGGTCTCCGCAGATCTGCCAGCACGATGTCCCAAGATCATGGCGATCCGGTGTGACCTGTTCGTGACACGCAGCCGCGCCACATTCTTACGCCGATAGCCTGAGTCGGCGAGCGCCACGAGCATGACCTGGTCCCCGACAGAGTCTCGGCGAGGCGAACGGCCGCGGTGCGAGGAGAATGCTCAGGTGCGTGACGCCTCAGGGGTGCAGACCCCGATCTCCGAATCAGCGGTTACAGAGTTCGCCCGATAACATCGGTGGCGAGTTCAAGGCGTGTGGTTAAGGTGCGTGTCCGGCCTCGGACACACTTCACCACAAGGTCCCCATCGGGTCGACCTCCACTTCGACGATCTGCTCAGTGTGTTGGTACGTCAGCGACGACCTGAGCGACGCGTACAGCTCAGCTAGCGCCGACTCGGCCGCCCGTTGATCGGCCACAGCCGCGTTGTACTGCTCGCGCAACTCCACACGATCCCAGCCGGGATCCAACGCTTCCGCAACTTCTTGATAACCGTCTCAGCTGCCACGACCCTTCCCGAAGCCTCTCGTCCGGTGCCTGACAGGAGGCTTCGGGACGCGCTCCGCAACCGGGCGCCGGCCGTCAACTCCGGCGTACGGCGTCGATGAACTGCTTGATGTGGGGCAGTTGGTTCGGGTCGATGGTGTGGCCGCCGGGGAACGGCAGGAGTTGCACGTCGGCGCCGCGGCGGCGGAGTTGCTCGGTCAGTCTGGTGGTTTGCGCGGGCGTGGCCATCGGATCGTGGTCGCCGTTCACGATCAGCACCCGCTTCCCGGCCAGAGCCTTGTCTGTGGGCTCGTCGGCGGCGAAGGGCACCATCGCGGCGAGCAGTACGGCGCCTGCCATCGACTCTGGCTGGCGTAGCAGCAACGCGGATGCCATGTTGGCGCCATTAGAAAAGCCGATCGCCAGCCAGGAGCCAGGAACAACGTGGTACTTCTGCTCGGCGGCCGCAAGGAATGCGGCGAGCTCGTCGGTCCGCAGCCGGAGGTCCTCCTCGTCGAAGACGCCCTCCTGGAGCCTGCGGAAGAACCGAGCCATGCCGTGCTCCGACACAGTCCCGCGAGGCGACAGCGCCGGTGCGTCGGGGGCAAGGTGATGCCGCAGTACCAGGAGGTCATGCTCGTCGCCCCCGGTACCGTGCAGGAAGAGGAGCGGCGGACTGCCGGAACCCGGCTGCCATACGTGCGGTCGCGCGAGCAGATCCGCGCTCACGCTGCCGACTCCGGTGGCGGTGGTACGCGCAGCGCCGGCAGAGAGGCCTGGATCTGTTCGCGGTTCGGTTCGAGCCAGGGCGGAAGTTTCAGATGCTGGCCGAGTTCCAGCAGCGGTTCGTCGACGGTGAAGCCCGGCTGATCTGTCGCGATCTCCAGCAGGACCCCGCCGGGTTCGCGGAAGTAGATCGACGTGAAGTACTGGCGATCGATGATCTCGGTGACCTGTACGCCGGCATCGATCAGCTCGAGTCGCCACTTCGCCTGGGTCTCGCCGTCAGGTGCGCGGAAAGCGATGTGGTGAACCGTCCCCGCTGCCTGGAGTCCGCGTGACGCCTTGCTCGGACGAACGTCGACAGCCGTACCCTCGGCGCCGCCGGCCATCACGAAGCGTGTCCCGTCGGTCGTGTCCTGCCCGTGCTCCATCCCCAACATGCCCGCGAGCATTTCAGCCGTCGGGTCGAGGGCCTGCTCAGTCATGGTCACCGAGAACAGGCCGCGGATCGCGTCATCGGACGATATGGCGGCAACGCCGTCCCAGCCCGACCGGCTGTCGCCCTCGGACGCGATCAGCTCGATCACAAGGCCGTCGGGATCCCGCAACCTCAGCACCTCGTGGTCGGAGTGGGCCACCGGCGCGTCCGCGTCGACGCCGAGCGCTTGCAGGCGCTGCTGCCACCAGCCGAGGGACTCCGACGGCACGCTGAACGCCGTGGCCGTCGTGAGGCCGGTACCCTGCCGGCCCTTCGGCGCCCCCGGCCACGGGAAGAACGTCAACAGGGTGGACGGCCGGCCCGACGAGTCGCCGTAGTACAGATGGTAGGTCTCCGGGGCGTCGAAGTTGACCGTCCGCTTGACCAAGCGCAGCCCCAAGACCGTGGTGTAGAAGTCGACATTGCGCTGCGGGTCCTCCGCAATCGCAGTGACGTGGTGGAGCCCATGCGGTGCGATCGAATCAACCATTGCTCGTTCCCTTCCAGCCACCAACAGGGACGGAATCTTCTGGCCCTCCGACTCTAGGACCGAGCCCGCCCGCCGAGCGTGACAGATCTCGTCGTTGACGTACTCATCAGATGGTCGCGCCTGCGACGACAAACCCTTGCCGTCGCTCACAGGAGCGATCACTGTCGGCTCTGGCCGATGCACGAAGCCGCGCCGTCGCCCCCTGCCGGCGTCGACTCCGGCGGCCAGCGCCACGCGACAGGACGCTGCGGGTGAGCCTTGGCTGCCGACGTGAGCCACGCGCAACGAGAGCTGATGTGGCTCCATCAGACCTGATGTCGGGTCGTAACTCACCTGGAGCCCGGCCGTTCGGCGCGGCGTCGCCGGATCATCCTGGTCGCAGATCCTCTGTTTGGGAACGGCTGGTCAGGGTTGGGATGTGCAATCGGTCCTGTTCGCGCTGCAGGTATTTCAGCGTGCGGCGTTCGGTTTCGCCGGCAGTCTGATGCAGCGCCGGCGAGGTACTCGACCAGCGCTGTCTTGCCGATCCCGGCCTCGCCCCGCACCACCAGTACGGCGCTGTGCCCCGAGCGCGCCGTCTGGACCAGGTCGAGCAGCGTCTCACACTCTTCCTGTCGCCCCCGCAGCGGCCTGAAAGGGCGGGGTCCGCGATCCACCACTGCCTCCCGCCGCTCGAAGGATGCAGCCGGAGGCCGAGATACCTCAGATCAGGTGCCGGAACACGCCGTCGTTGGGCTTCATGGGTAGCGCTACCGCGGGGGATCGGCCTCCGAGATCTGCCTGCGCAAACGTCCAGTGCCCGCGCTCGAAGACGTGCGCGATCGGCGGCTGGCCGACGTGGCCGAATGCAGAGGGATAGCTGCACCCGCGCGCCATGACCCGAACTTCGTTCGCCGGCTCACTCAGCTGACCGTCGTCGGCCACGACCTTGAGTCCCAAGTTCGTGAATGATGAACTGCTCGGTCGTGGTGAGACCCGCGCCACGCAAGGTGTAGGAGCGGCCGTGGGCGGCGAGGTCGACGCCTTCCGTCTCGAGATTGTCCAGCGTCCAGAGGGGTGGGCGGAACTCTGACCGTGAGCCGCGGCAGCTCGCGGTACGGCACGTCGGCAGCCTCCGAGCCGAGCCGGAAGAACTGGCTGTTGGTGATAGAGATGTGGTGGCGTAGCCCGGAGAAGTCGACTGTTGCCCGCTTCCGGTTGATCCTGTTGGTCGCGAGTGCGACGAGTCCGTCGATCCTCACTTGCGCGATGTTCGGGCTGAAGTAGCCGCGCGAGAACCAGATATCGTCTGCATACCCGCCGTTGCCGATGGCGACATTCGTGAGCTCAACCAGGTCGAAGCCGACAAGAATCACCCGCTCCGGGCCTGCATCCGACTTCGGCCTAACAACACAGCGTCGGCCGGCGAAGCCCAACATGCACGAGCGCTCCAGCTCCGCCTTGCCGATTCCCTGATTGCCCATGCTGCAGTCGATGTCGACACCATCGATGCGGATCGTTCCCCGCAGAATGATGTCGAACTCGAACTCCTGGGCGCCAGGCTGATAATGCTTCCACGTCGCCTCCGCTACTTCCTCCGGTGAAGGCTTCGTAGGCATGAAGAACAAGCCGTGAATGTCGTCCGGATGGGACAGATCGAACCGGCCGGCAGCAATAGCGGCGTGTTGTCCCTGGTCGCACACTCTATGGCTCGAACGACGTCGTCCGGCTGAGCCACTTGTCCACTTCCAGATCGCGATCTATTCCCCGTACAGTCCATAGCCTGTCGCGTACTTTCCCGACCTCGGACGGAGCCGCACCTTGGGCCGCCCGCCGCCGAACTGTGGCGGGAGCCGATCACACAAAGTCGGATCCAAGTCCCGGAAGTCCTCACAGGTGGGCCGTTCCTCGAAGGGATTCCACACCGCCGCACGCGACAACGAACTCGTCCGGAAGTGACCCCGCGGAGGCATCGTCATTGTCGCCGTCTCGGATCCGCTGGTATATGTGACGTCCACAACCCAGTCGCAATCGCACTTCGTCGTGGCGGCGATCACGTCGACGATAAGCTGATCGCCGCGATCCAATGCCAACGGCGCCGGCGAAGTCGGCTTGTCTTCTCCCGTTCTCCACGCGAGGTTGCCCGTGTCGAGATTGGCGCGCAGGTACCGTGGCTCCATTGGCGTGGCTTCGCCCCCTTGTGCATCTAACGTGAGGATTCCACGCACCGGCGGGCGTCGCTCGGTCACCCGTAGAGCGAACTTCTGGATGACCACCGTGTCCGAGCGCGTGCCGGTAAACACCAACCGAATCGCCGTCGTCATGGCGTCGACCTCGTCGGCACGGTACGTCCACGCCGGCTTGACCGTCGGGGCGCCGTCAGCAGCAGCCTGACCGTCGGGCCAAGGAAACCTACTCAACCGTTCTGGCACGATGACCTGGTCGAAATGAAACTCGGCATCGGTAGGAATCTGATAATCGCGCAGAATCACGACACCGAGAGCATCCTGCCCGGCCGCCACCTTCGCAGACTCCCACAGACCCGGGCCGAAGAACCCGACGGCCCAGGCGGCTACCAGCCCGACAACCGATACCCCCGCCCGCTTCACTACGCCCCAGACGCGCGCTCCCCGCCCGGCTTCCGGATTGTCGGAGCCGGACCGGCCGTCAGCGCGATTCTTCTGCTCAGTCACGGCAATTCCCCCGAAGCAATCCTATATCTGCCAGAACGCGGCATGAAGACTCGCCAATCATCAACACATTCTCAGCAGAGCATCGGAGCATACATTCACACAATCCTATGATTGACGTGCGCAGGTGAAAATCGCGGCCGATTCAAGCATTCGCTTGTTCCGTCACGGATCCGGTCAGATCACCATTTCTTTGCTTTCACCCTGGGTTCGCGCAGGAGCACCATGAGAGTAGGGGTGCGTGCGCGGGCGGGTGGGAGGGGAACGTTCATGTCCGCTGAGTTGATTGTCGCCCTGGCGACCGGGCTCCTCGCCCTGATCACGGCCGGCGTCGGCGCGCTGATCAACAGCTGGATCACGGCGCGCGCAGGTGTTGATGAGGACCTCCGCGACCGGCGTCTCGCCGTCTATCCGAAACTGTGGCAAGCGACAGGCGCAACGCCGCGGTGGCCCCGAACCGAGCCGAGTCGCCACGATCTCACAGAGCTGCACAAGGCATATCGCACTTGGTACTTCTCCATCGGAGGCATATTTCTGTCGGAGTCGGCGCGAGCTCGGTACGGCGACGTCCAGAAGCTGCTCGAAGCCCTGCTCACCGCGAGCTCGACCGATCGGGCACGAGGGACTCCCCGCGAAACCGACCGCCTGACCGACACCGCCTATGTGGACCTCATGGAAACGACCAGCGCCTTACGCACCGCCCTCGCCCAGGATCTCGACACCCGCCGACGCTCGTCGGTTCGGGACCTTCGCCGACGGTCGCGCTGGCACAAAGAGGCGGCGGGGAAAGCGACCGCCAGGATCGAGCGAGCGAAGATCCAGGAAGCGGCGTTCCTACGCCACGACACAGACCGCCAGTGACCCCGGGACCCACCCGGTTGCCACCCTGCATGAGCCAAGTCGCCATCACTGTCACCGTCGTGGCAACTGCGCAACAACTCGTCCGTCTCTCGGCGTGACCGATCCACCTCGAAGAATTTCCATCGGGCCCGGTGGTTGGCAGCCACTACCCCGTCGAGGTCGACCACGCCGTGACCGTACGGCATTAGCTAGTTGTCCGTCGCGAGGGCGGAACCGTTCTTCCAGATGGATGTACTCAACCCGTGGAGCTGGCAGGGCGGTGATGGTGGCCTGATCTACCCCGCCTCGTAGTGGTACGACACGTGGAGCCAGCTCTCGTTGGTATCGTCATCGGGGTCGCCGTACCGTGGGTCGCGATCCGACTGGAAGGCACGCGCCTGTTCGCCGCGTGCACGAAGTACCAGCCGTTGAACGCGATGGCGATCGGCCTGCTCGTGCTGGCGCTATCGTCTACGGCCTCCTCGTTCTCGAGTCCGGCATCCCCGCCAGCAGGCCGGCGACGTCCCATGCCGTAGGTGTCTTGTACGACCTCGGCACCGCACGTAGATTCGGAAGCGATCCGTTGGCCGCGGCCGGCATACGTTGTTCGGAAGGGGTCACGGAGAGGCGCTGGGGGAAGACGCTCTGGGAGCGCCAAGACGCTCGCGCTGCGGGCATCGCTGCTTCGCCATGCCGTCAGTTGAGTCGCAAACTACTTTGCTTCTGGGACGAGATGACAGATTCGCAGGAAGCGGGTCGCGCCGCACACCGGCCGGCGATGCGTGGAGGTACTTGTTGGGGGTGAGTGCGATGGAGGATCGCACGCGTTCGGTGTCGCCGATGAGTCGGCGTACGTTCATCAAGGCGGTGGGTGGCACCGCGGTTGGCTTTGCGCTGTACACCTACCTGCCCGGGGGTGGGATCCAGGCGATGGCTGAGATCCCGGGAGGCACGTTGAGTCCGGCTGATGTGCCGAAGTACCGGACCGCACTGCTGATACCGCCGGTGATGCCGCGCGCCGGCACGCTGACCTCACCAGGCGGCAAGCCGGTGGATTACTACGAGATCTCCATGCGGCAGATCTCCCAGCAGATCCTGCCCGGCCCGCTACCGGCCACGGTCGTTTGGGGGTACGGCGCGGTCAAGGCCGCGAGCAGTCGTGGCCTGCTGATCCATCACGCGCCGTCGCTGACGATCGAGGCGAGCGTGAACCGGCCGGTGCGGGTGAAGTGGATCAACGACCTCGTCGACGCGGCCGGCAACTTCCTGCCGCATCTGTTGCCGGTCGATCCGACGCTGCATTGGGCGAATCCGCCGGGCGGTGTCGCGGACAGGGACAGCCGGCCGGACTTCACCGGTCAGCCGACGCCAGGCAGGTACACAGGCCCGGTTCCGACGGTCACGCATGTGCACGGTGCGGTCGGGGTGGCCGACGACAGCGACGGGTACGCCGAGGCGTGGTACCTGCCGGCCGCGGCCGACGTCGGGGACTTCGCGAAGACCGGCACCTGGTACGACTTCTTCGCCGGCAAGGCGAAGTCCAGCTACGGAGTCACCTGGGGCCCGGGCTTCGCGACCTTCCAGTACCCGAACCTGAACCGGGCCTCGACGATCTGGTACCACGACCACACGCTCGGCATGACAAGACTGAACGTGTACGCCGGACCGGCCGGGTTCTTCATCCTTCGCGGCGGTCCGGCCGGCGACAAGACGGTGCTGGACAGCCGGACCGGTACGGTCGCGGTGCTCCCGGGGCCGGCGCCGATCGAGGGCGACAAGTTCCCGCCCAACAAGACCTACTACGAAATCCCGATCGCGATCCAGGATCGCGCGTTCAACACCGACGGCTCGCTGTTCTATCCAGACACTCGCAGGTTCTTCGACGAGCTCGTCGACCCGTACATCCCCGACGGTCCCTTCTCACCGATCTGGAACCCCGAGTTCTTCGGCAACATGATCATGGCCAACGGCAACACCTGGCCGTTCCAGACCGTCGAGAAGCGGCGCTACCGGTTCAGGTTCCTCAACGGCTGCCAGTCGCGGTTCCTGATCCTCGACTTCAGCCAGATTCCTGGTGTCGAGGTGTGGGCGATCGGCAACGAGGGCGGCTTCCTGGCCGCGCCGGTGAACCTGACCGCGACCAACAACAACCAACTGCTGATGGCATTGGCCGAGCGTGCCGACCTGATCGTCGACTTCACCAACGTTCCGGCCGGCACCTACATGCTCGGCAACGTCGGGCCCGACGAGCCGTACGGCGGCGGTCTGCCGGGCGTCGACTTCGAGCCCGCCGATCCGGACTCGACCGGGCAGATCCTGCAGTTCCGCGTCGTGCCGACGGTCGCACCCGACCCCACCACGCCGCCGCGGTTCCTCCGGCTACCGTCCATCACACCGCTGCCGACGGCCACCGTCACGCGGCAACTGGCGCTGATCGAGGAGGCCGACGTCGGCCTGACCGAGGCCGAGGAGGAGGTCGAAGGACCCGTCGAGGCACTCCTCGGGATCGTCCAGAGCGGCTTCACAGTGAAGAAGCTGTGGATGGATGACGTGACCGAGAACCCGGCCCTCGGCGCCACCGAGATCTGGGAGATCTACAACACCACCGCCGACGCACACCCCATGCACATCCACGAAGTCGCCTTCGAGGTCGTGAACCGCCAAGACATCCTGTCCGACGACGACACCGGCGCCGTCCAGATCGCTCCAGGATCCGTACCACTCCCGCCGGAATCCTGGGAAACCGGTGTGAAGGACACCGTCACCGCGCTACCCGGGCAAGTGACCAGGCTGCGGCTCCGATTCAGCACACCCGGACAGTTCGTGTGGCACTGCCACATCGTCGAGCACGAGGACAACGAGATGATGCGCCCCTACCGCATCGGCCCGCCACAACCCGGCCAACCAGCCTGACCGCGCGGCGCCGCGCCCAACGACCGTCTGGCGCGGTCGTCGGGCAAGCGGCAGGGACCGGTCGCGGATTTCAGGGCATGTCGAGGTCACTTCTTTCGAATCTGGTGCTTGCGGCAACTGTCAGAGCTGCGGCGACGGCGCGGTCGATGCTCTCGGCCTCCACCAGTCGCCGCGAGGTCGGACAGCAGTCGTACCGAATCGTGACGGACATCTTCGACGACGCGATCTACGGAATCAACCACCTGGCGCAACAGGTCTCGATCCAAACGCATCGACACTGGAAATCAGATCTTTTCAACTGGAGCAGCTCGCCGCCCTCTGCTTCAAGGACACCGATGCGTAGCCCCATCTGTGGACAAGCGCCGTACGCCGGTGCACGCTGTAGTCAGGTCGAGGTCATGGCTCTGGCGGGAGGGGATGGAGCGATGAGCACGGACAGTTCCGGTCGGTCGTTCGCCGAATACCTCAAGGACGCGCCGCCGGCACAGGATGCGTCGGCGAAGATCGTCCTGACCGGCGAAGTACGGCGATCGACGGACGACAGCAAGTTCGTCTTCAGGTCCCCGGAGTCGGGGACCGCCGAGCTGGACGTCGAAGCAGTCCTCGAGTTCGAGCCGCTGGACGGCGGCCTGACCCGGATCACCCTGGACGCCACGCGGCTGCGCGATGCCGCCGCACGCCGGGCGGGTACGTCCGGCGCGGTGCCCTTCGTGATGGCGACGCCGCACCGCGCGTCGGCGGCTTCGATCCGGGCCCAGCTCCGGAAGGCCGAGCTGAGTGCCGCGATCCTCGACGTGGAGACGGCGTTCATCAAGGACGTTTGGGGAGACGGGGACACGGATGCGTTCTTCGACGCGCCGATCGACCAGACGCTCCCCTTCTGAGCCGAACTGCGGGCCGGCCGCGGCAGTTCGATGATTCTCGTCAGCTCGGCGCCCGGCGACGGCCATGCCGAAGAGGTCCTGGCCAAGCTGGCCGAGCAGGGCGCGCCGTGCCGCCTTCTCGACCTGTCGTCGTTTCCGCAGCACCTCGCACTGACCGCCCGCTATCCCCGGAACCGCGATCCGCGGTTCGAGCTGCGGTTTCCGGACGGCGTGATCGTCGATCTCGCGGAGGTCCGCGCTGTCTGGTGGCGACGTCCGCAGCCGTACCGGATCGCTGCCGAGATCACCGACGCCGCCATGCGCCACTTCGCCGCGAGTGAAACCGCGACCGCGGCGGCCGGTATCTGGCAGGCCACCACCTGCCTGTGGGTCAACCATCCGGTCAACGACGCTGCGGCCGCTCACAAACCCTGGCAACTGGCCACCGCGCGATCCGCGGGACTCACGATCCCCGACACCTTGATCACGAACGACCCCGAAGAGGCTCGCTCGTTCTGGGAGGGCCACTCCGGAAATGTCGTCTACAAGCCGTTCCGCCAGACTCGTACCGCCTGGCGCGAAACCCGGATGCTCCTGCCCGAGGACGTCTCGGGCATCGAAGCCGTTCACCTGGCGCCGGTCCTCTTCCAGGAGTTGATCGAAGGCGTCGCCGACCTGCGCGTCACGGTGATCGGCGACGAGCTGTTCGCGGCAGCCGCTGTGCTGGACGAGGCGGGGTACGCCGTCGACGTCCGCTTCAACCCAGGAATCGGCTACCAGCCGCACACACTGCCCGACGAGGTGGTCATCGCGATCTTCCGCCTCATGCGGGCGCTCGGCCTGGAGTACGGCGGCATCGACCTACGACTCACTCCGGGCGGCCAGTACGTGTTCTTCGAGGTCAACCCAGCGGGCCAGTTCCTCTACGTCGAACGCTCCTCCGGCCAGCCCATCACCGCAGCCCTGATCGCCCACCTCCTCAGCGGCAAACCAACCCGAGTCGGTCCGTAACGTCCCCGCCTGATCGCTCCGGATGCTTGTCGGCAGCTGTGCACAGCGGGCCAAATGAGCGGCGGGGATCGGCTCGGGGAGCGTGTCGCGTGCCAGGACTGCGCCGAGACGAGTTCATCGCTCTCGCAGGTGTCAGCGAGCGCTCCGTGGAGCTGATTCAGGTCCGCCGGTGATCACCACCTCAGCAACGGAGCCGGATGCGGCCGTCGTGGACCTCGACGGATTGGTCGGCGGTGGTTAGGTGGGTGTGGTCGTGTGTGACGAGGACGGTGGCGGTGGACTGTTCGTGGGTCAGGCGGGCGATCAGGTCGATGACTGCTGCGCCTCGTTCGTGGTCGAGGGCGCTGGTCGGCTCGTCGACCAGGAGAACCGTGGGGTTGTTCATCAGGGCGCGCGCGATGTTGATGCGCTGGCGTTGGCCTCCGGACAGTTGGTGCGGGCGGCGTCCGCCGTACCGGGCCATGCCCACGGCGTCGAGCAGCTCCATCGCGCGGGTGCGGGCCTTGGACGGTTGGCGGCCGTCGATCTGGGCCATGACCTGGAGTTGCTCGGCGGCGGTGAGTGAGGGCAGCAGGTTGGGCTGCTGGAAGACGATGCCGATGGACTTGCGGCGCAGGTTGGTGAGTTCTGCGCGGCTGAGTCGGGTGGTCGGCGTGCCGTCGATGGTGACCGTGCCGGAGTCGGGCGTGATCAGCGTCGCCGCTACCGCCAGCAGACTGGACTTGCCCGAGCCGGACGGGCCGATCACCGCGGTGAGGCTGCCTCTCGGAACCTCCAGCCCGACATTGTCGAGAGCCGTCAGACGCGTGTCGCCGTCTGGGTAGGTGAGAGTGATGTCGGTCAGGATCAGGCTCATCGGACGCCTCCCAAAGCGGTCAGGGGGTCGACGGAGGTGATGCGGCGGATAGCAAGCGCGGCCCCGAGTGCGCCGAGCAGGACCAGCACGACGGCCGGCAGGAGAATGCTGGCCGGAGTGAGCAGGAACGGTACGGCGGAACCCGACACGAGCGCGCCGACGCCGGCCGCAATGCTGGTTCCGATCAGCGTGCCGCCGACCAGGAGAACCACAGCTTGACCCAACGCGTCCTTGAGTAGGGTCGCTGTGGAGGCGCCGAGTGCCTTGAGTACGGCGACGTCGCCGCTGCGCTGAATTGTCCACACGGTGAAGAAGGCACCTATGACCAGCGCCGAGATCGCGAAGAGAAACCCCCGCATGAGCTGCAGCGAGCCGTTCTCGGAGGTGTAGGAGCCGATCGCGGACAGTGATTCCTTGGTCGACACCGTTTTGGTACCTGCTGCTTGATCGCCGGCCGCGAGATCGACCGCGGAGGTGGTGGTGAGAGCAATCACAGTGGCCGCGGGCCGAACACCGGATCGCGGCGCGATCTTCTGCCACGTGTCCAGACTGATCCAGATGACAGGCGTGTGGCTGAACGAAGCATCCCCCTGCACCGCGGAGACCTCCAGCTCCTGTCCAGCCAGCGACAGCGTGCCACCGGGCACCAGGCCGAGGTCGTCGGCAGCGGCTGCGGAGAGCACGACAGACCTCCCGTCGACCTTGCCGCCGTCAGGCGCGAGACGGGAGCCAGGCTGGACGCCGAACGCGGAGACTCCGATGCTCTTGTCACCGGCACTGGCCTTGGTGGTGATGATCCCGAGCGGCTCGGACCTCGCTACTCCAGGTACCTTCGACCACTCCAGCCACTGCTTTTCCGTGACGGTCGAGTTGGAATACGACAGCTTCTGCCCACCGCTCGGCGCTTGGAACGCGATCTTGTCGGCCGGCAGACCTGTGATCGCGGAGATGTTCTGCTGCCCCAGTCCGGCGGTCAGGCCCGACAGCAGGCCGACCAGCAGCGTGATCAGAACTATGACTGTAGCCATCAGGGCGAACCGCCCCTTGGCGAATCTCAGATCTCTCCAGGCAACGAACACGGCGGCCTTCCAGCGATAGAAGATGTGATGTCTTCCAGCCTCGCCGCCGGCCGACGCCTACGCATCTGGCACGGGACAGCACTCTCCGGGCCGAAACGCAGGGCGCTGCCTGTAACTTTCGATGGATGTCCCAACGTGTCCGGCTCCGTAGTCTGGAGACATTGTGAGGACCTCTGCCCTGACCCCGACCAGCCGAACTCTGATGTGGTGCCTGCACCTGCTGATCATCGGTCTGCTCGCGCTTGCCGCCACCCGCGCCGTGATCGACAGCCGACCCAACGCCGGCTGGATCGTTGCCTTGGCCGCCGGATGCGGGCTGGCGTACGCCGTCGGGCCGCTGCTGCCCCGCGTCCGCCTCTCGAAGACTGCGGCTGCGTGGTGGCTGGCGGTTGTCGGGCTGGTGTGGCTGGCGCTGCTGGCCCTGTCCCCTGACGGCGTGTGGGTCGCCTTCCCGTTGTACTTCCTCCAACTGCACCTGCTGCCTCGCAGGGCTGGTTTGGTCGCCGTACTCGTCACCGCAGCTGCGGCCGTTGCCGGTTTCGCCGCCCACCAGCACTCATTCAGCCCGGCTGTCGCCATCGGACCGGCGCTCGGCGCTGCTGTAGCCGTGGCGGTCGTCCGGGGCTACCAGGCCTTGTACCGCGAGAGTGAAGAACGTAGGCGTCTGATCGACGACCTGACTGCCACCCGGGCTGACCTAGCCACCGCTCAGCACAACGCAGGAATGCTGGCCGAGCGCGAACGCCTTGCACGCGAGATCCACGACACTCTCGCGCAGGGCCTGTCGAGTATCCACCTCCTGCTGAGCGCCGCGGAGCGTGCGCTACCCGATCGTCCCGAGGTCGCCGGTCCGCAGGTGGCCCAAGCCCGCCAGACCGCAGGGGACAATCTCGCCGAAGCCCGCCGCTTCGTGGCTGCACTCACACCACCCGCGCTCGAGCGGAACTCGCTCGCCGGAGCGCTCGAGCGACTGTGCACCACGACCTCTGCTCGGCTTCCGCTGACCGCGCGGTGGAGCAGCAGTGGCGAGCCGGTGTCGCTGTCGACTGAGCAGGAGGTAGCGCTGCTACGCATCGCTCAGTCCGCCCTCGCCAACACGGTCCAACACGCAGAAGCCACAACAGTCGACGTCGCACTCGACTACCTCGGCGACCGCGTCGCACTCCGGATCGCCGACAACGGCGTCGGCTTCGACACCATTCGTCGGATCGCCCCTTCCGATACCGGCGGCTTCGGGATTGCCGCCATGCGTGCCCGGATGGAGGAACTCGGCGGCAGTCTGCACGTCGGATCCAGCCCACGGCGTGGCACCACGCTGGTGGCCGAGTTGCCACTCGCCATCCCTGCCAAGACCGAGGCTCCTGCGTGACCGACACCCCGATCCGCGTCCTCCTCGCCGACGACCACCCGATCGTCCGGGCCGGGCTGCGCGCCGTACTCGACACCGAAGCCGGCCTCGCGGTCGTTGCCGAGGCCGCTACCGCCGAGGACGCCGTCGCCCGTTGCGCCGAAGGTGGCATCGACGTGGTCCTGATGGACCTGCAGTTCGGCACACGCATGACCGGCGCCGAGGCGACGGCTCTGATCACAGCCCATCCGGCCGCCCCGCGCGTACTCGTGGTGACGACCTACGGCTCCGACGCGGACGTCCTCCCCGCGATCGAAGCCGGTGCCACCGGCTACCTGCTCAAGGACGCCGCACCAGAGGAACTCGCAGCCGCCGTACGAACCGCCGCCGCGGGCCGTACCAGCCTCGCCCCCGCCATCGCCGACCGGCTGATGAACAGACTCCGTACGCCGATCACGACGCTCACCCGCCGCGAAACCGAGGTCCTGGCTCTGGTAGGCGAAGGCCTCTCCAACCGGGCGATCGCCGACCGCCTCCACCTCACCGAAGGCACCGTCAAGTCCCACCTGGCCCGCATCTACACCAAGCTCGACGTCGACTCCCGCACAGCCGCCCTGGCCACCGCCACTCAACTGGGCCTCATCCGCCGCTGATTCCGGCGTCGACACCGGCCGGTGCCCTCTACTCGCGAAGGAACAGCAGGTAGTCGGCGAGGCGGTCGGCGAGGCCGGGTGGGACCTCGGCGAAGACACTGAGCTCGTCAGCAGACACATACGGTCCACGGATCTCGCGCACCTGCACCACGCGCTCGGCCATCTCCACAGTCATCCCGGACAGCCGCAGGAGCACATCAGCGGGAACGTAGTTGACGTCGATCAACCCGCCATCATCGAAGTTGCGCTGCGCGTCGGGCCGTCCGATTCCCAGCTCCCGCGCCAGTGCCGGATCGTCGGTGGCGATCTTGCGGGCTTTGCGCCGCAGCTCACGACGATCCTCGGCCATTTCGATGGCAGCATCCAACGCCGTCTCCTGGATCGGCGGGTGCGTGCCGAAGACCGAAGCGCGAAAGGCGAGTGCGTGCACCGTGCCCACGAGCCAGGCGACAATGAAGAACACGAAGCCGACGTCGTCCGGCAGGACAAAGAACAGGACGACCGACGCGGTGTACAGGACTGCGGCGATCACGAAGTGCCGAGACCGCGCCCGCTGCGCGGCCCACAGGAATGTCACGGGTGTGGCAAGACCGAAGGTGACCAGAGGCGAGACCGCCCACAGCCAGCTGATCACCTGCGTCCGCGTGTCCATCCGGCGGGCGGGAACCGGCCCCGATGCAGGCGGGTCAGCAAGTGAATCCCTCGAGCGGTTCGACGGGTCGGCATTCCCGGGTGGTTCGCGGCCATGGGTCGTCGGCTGCGCGAACGGCCGGGACCGGGGCTGCCCGGGACGCGGGGATCGGCCAGGTTGTGCCTCACCGTACGGATCATTCACGTCGACTCCTTGGTGTGCCGGCCAACCTCAGCACAGGTTCCGACCTGGCCGAAACAGCCGTCAATCAACTCGATGCTGCACCCGGCGGCAAAGTTGCGCACGGGGGCAAGGCCGCCCGTGCGACCGGGCAACACAAATTCCGGTTGCCCCGCGTGCCCGTTGAGGCACTTCATCAACGGCGAACCAACCTGCGATCTCCCGGAACGCGTCCAAGCGGGTGTCCGAAAGGGGGACATCATGAGCACCATCCGTAAACCGATCCGAACCGCCCTCGCCGTCCTGGCCGTCGCCGTCCTCCCGGCAGGCGCGGTCGCTGTGCCGAGCTTCGCCGGGACCGCCGGGGGCACGGCCGGCGCGGGCGCACGCCGGCGGGCTGATCAGCCCTGCCGGCGAGGTGCCGGCCGCCTGGCGGATCCACGCGCGAGCGGCCAACGTGCCCGGCGTCATCGGTCGCGCGGCGGCGGTCAACCGGCACGGCGACCTGGCGGTGTCCGGGTCCGGTCTGCCCGCCGCCATCGCCCATCGCGGCGGACGAATCGTCCCGCTGCCAGGCGTCGCCGGAGGCGAAAGCGGCGCGGCGGCCACACTCAGCGACTACGGTGTAGCGGCTGGCTGGCTCATCGACAACCAGCAGGCGCATCCTGTGCTCTGGCTTGGCTGCTGACTCCGTCAGCCCTCAGCCAAATCACGGAATCCAGCAGTAGATCGACCGCCCCACCGGCGCAGCCGGGCCGGACCCGCACCTCCGCGCCCGGCTTGCCGCCGTCACCACGAGCCCGCCGGTGTCCTCCGTCCAGCTCCAGTTCGGCCTGCTCGGTGCTCGACTCCGACGAGCCACCCACCGCCGTACTCCGCGCCAACGGGTACGTCGTCGCGGCCGCCGCCAACGATCTCGTTGCGCTTGGCAAGGACGTGCCGACCGACATCGCGCTGGCCGGCATGGACGACGCCGGGCCGTGCGACCTCCTGCCCTACTGATCTCGTAGGCGATGAGAGATCATGAGGCCGGCAGAACACGATCGAGTCCGTTCGGTAGCGGGTGACATGACCAGGCAACTCTCCAGGACCAAGCGCTGGGCAACCGCCTACTGGGGCTGCGCCCTCGCACACGGACTAGGTCATCTGCTTGATCACCAGGGACTGCGTATCGTCACCAAGGCCGCTCTGATGCCGACGCTGGCGACCTGGTGCCGCGCCAGCGGTTGCCCACGTCTGCTGGTCGCTGCACTTCTCGCCGCCGCCGCCGGCGACACTCTCCTCGAACAGAAGCTGCTTCTGCCGGGCATGGCAATGTACAGCGCCGGACACGCCTGCTACGTCACGCTCTTCCTCCGGGGCCGCAGCCACTCACCGTGGCAGGCCGTCGCCGTGTACGGCGGACTCAGCACCGGCATTGTGATGCTCCTCTGGCCCGGTCTAGGTCCCCTGCGAGCACCCGTCGCCGCCTACTCGCTGATGCTCACGGCGACCGCGGTGACATCCAGCTGGTACGGCCGCCGCGCAGGTGTCGGCGGGGCTCTCTTCCTCGTCTCCGACGCCCTGATCGGAACCCGCTTGGCCGGGCACGACTTCCCGACCCGCGCTCCCCTGGTCGGCCTGACCTACACCGTCGCCCAGTACGAACTCGCCGCCGGCATCGTCACCCACGCGTCCAGCACCCCACCTTCGGCGCCACCGAACCAGGTTTCCCTGTCCCAGTCGCAGGGCACCTGACAGTGCCTCCACCCGGGACGGTTGAGCCTGCGGCGTCCTGGAGTGGAGGCCCAACATGGTTCAAGTGAGAAGGCTGAGACCGAGCACCTTGTGGGCGAGCAGGGTCGCGGCCAGGAAGACCAGGCTGGTGAACACGAGAGTTTCGAACCAGTCGATGCGTGCCGGTTTTCGCGCCGGCAGGATGATCGGGTTGTAGTACAGGATCGATACCGCGGTCACCGCGACCGAGAAGACCAATCCGGCCAACGGCGCCCACCGGAAGTCGGCAAACAACGCGCCGATCGTCAGTGCGGCAGCGGCGTACAGCGTGAGGTTGGTGCGCACGAAGGCTCGCCAGGAGTCGTGCCGTGACGTCCCGGTCTTCACTGCGGCCCTGTACAGCTCGTAGGCCAACGAGAGTGTGAAGGCCGCAGCGAGAACCCACGCCGCGTGCTCCGCAAGATCCATCACGCCATCATAGGTTGTCTGGCTACATATACGCCATTAGCATGTCCAGGCATGACCGATTCTCAGGTTCGCGAGCTGGTGGCGATCGGGCTGCCCGGCTACCGCGTCCGACGCGTCGTGCCGCTCGGCGCGGGACTGGACAACGTCGCCTACGAGGTGAACAGCGAGCTCGTGGTTCGGATCGCCCGGGAGCCTGGTGCGGTACGGCGAGAGGCGGCGCTGCTCGATCTGCTCGGCGAGGTGAGCACGCTGCCTGCGCCGGAACCGGTCTTCATCCTGCCCGAGCACGACTGCATCGCCTATCGGAAGCTCCCGGGTACGCCGCTCATCGATCTTTCGCCGGCCCGCCGGTCGGCCTGGGCTGCAGGTGTCGGCGCGGAGCTCGGAGGGTTCCTCTCCGCCCTGCACGCGTCCGAGCCAGACCTTTGGTCCGATATCGCAGACGTCGACGACGAGCCGTTGGCCAACTGGCGTGACGAAGCGGCGGAGCTGTACGCAGACGTCGCAGAACGCCTGGCACCCGGCCAGCACCGCGGCATCGAGGACTTCCTGCGCGCGCCACTGCCTGACCCGGCACAGACGCTGGTCTTCTCCCACAACGACCTCGGCATCGAGCACGTTCTCGTTGCCGAGAGCACCGGTTCGGTCTCCGGCATCATCGACTGGTCCGACGCTGCCATCTGTGACCCGGCCCGCGACCTCGGTCTGATCCTGCGCGACCTGGGCACCACCGGTTTCGAGGCCGCCCTCGAACGGTACCCGGCCGGCGACGATCTCCGGGACCGTGCCTGGTTCTACGCGCGCTGTTCCCTGCTCGAGGATCTTCAGTTCGGGCAGGAGCCCGGGCGCGACACCTACCGCGACAAGTCGCTGGCCGCCCTGGGCGAGCTGTTCGCCTCGATCTGACGTCCGCAGCAGGCGACGCAAGTGTCGCGATACAGCGTCGAGACTGTCGCTCCTGCGCGGATTCGTCGCCGCGGCGGCACTTCTACGGTCAGGTCATGATCAACCTCGTATCGGATCCGCGGACGGCAGCCAAACTGGGCCGCCCACTGTGGCAGCTCGCCGCGCTGTCCTTGCTTGCGGCGCCCCGCGTCGTGCTGCACGACCTCGACCTGATCCCGAACACAGCAGTCGCAGGTCTGCTCGTCTTTGTTCCTGGTGCCATCTGGATCGCGGCCACGCTGCGCTCGCGCGCTCGATCGCCGTTGCTGACGCTGCTCGTCATCGGCACGTGCTACGGCGTCATCCTCGCGCTCGGACACAATCTGGCCTGGAACGAGGCATTCGACGGCGCAGGCCCGAGTCTCGGCGGCAACCTGGAGGGAACCCTGTCACCGGGTGCCGAGGAGGTCGTGCTGCGCGCGGCGGCGAGCATCAGCAGTTTGTTCACCGGCGCGGGAACCGGGTTGGTATGCGGCCTCGTAGCCGTACTCGTACAGGCTCTTCGCCGACGGTCCGCCGATCGCGGGTAGAAGGCTGTTCAGCCGCTCACGAGTCCCCAGCGGTGCGCGAGCACGATCAGCTGGGCGCGGTCGCGGGATTGAAGTTTGGTCAGAAGCCGGCTGACGTAGGTACGGGCGGTTTCCGGGCTGATGAACAGCGCGCGGCCGATCTCCTCGTTCGAGCAGCCGCGGCCGATCTCGGTCAGGACCTCGCGTTCGCGGTCGGTCAAGGCTTCGACCCTCGGGTCAGGCTTCACCGGACCGGCAGACCGAGCCAATCGTTGCATCAACTGATGTGCGATCGCAGGCGCCAGTACCGCGTCGCCTCGAGCGGCGACGCGGATCGCCTGTCGCAGGTCCTCAGGCTCGACATCCTTGAGCAGATAGCCTGTCGCGCCGGCCCGCACCGCTTCGATCACCTCGTCGTGGTCGTCGAACGTGGTCAGGACCAGCACTGGGGTGCACGCGAGCGCGGGGTCCGCACGGATGGCGAGAATCGCTTCGATGCCTGACATCACCGGCATCCTCAGGTCCATGAGGTAGACGTCCGGGCGGAGTTGCCGCCCCAAGTTCAGGGCTTGCCGGCCGTCGCGGGCTTCTCCGACCACGCGCATGGTGTCGCCGCGGTCGATCAGTGCGCGCAGGCCTACTCGCACCAGCGCCTGGTCATCGACCAGCAGTACGCGAATCATCCGCACCCCCTGCCGGAAGGCTCGCGCTGACCCGCCAGCCGTTGTCGACGCTGATCTCGAGCACACCTGATACGGCGTGGACTCGTTCCCGCATTCCTTCCAGGCCGTTGCCGTACGGCGGAACGGCAGCCGACCCGGACCACGACGTGCCGTCGTCAATAACGTCGACAGTGAGGTTTCCCCGGTCGTCGGAACCGATGTGGACACGAATACACGAGGCGTCCGAGTGCTTGAGCGAATTCGTGACGGCCTCCTGCACCAGCCGATACACGACGTGCTGCACCTCCGGATCGGCTCGCAGTCCCTGGTCCATCCGGAGGTCGACGTCTACGCCGGCCAGCCTCGGGCTCTGAAGAACGGCCGGAAGGTCGTCCAATGTGGGCGCCGACGGCTGATCCCCCGGTGATCTGAGCAACGAGACCGTCGACCGAAGGTGAGCCATCGCCTCGATCACAGCAGTTCGCGCTCGATTCAGCGGATCCTCTCCGGCGACGGAGGTGACGCCGTACTTGTCCCTGGCGGCGCCCAGAAACAACGCGGCGACCGAGAGCGCATGCCCGAGGGAATCGTGCAGGTCACGAGCAAGCCCCAACCGCTGTCTGCGGGCGCTGGCTTCAGCCTGCAGGGTGCTCTCGCGCGCTGTCAGTTCGGCGACAGTGCGTCCGCGCTCCGCGAGCTCGCGGCGAGCCCGCACGCCGTCTCCCAACGCGATGACCGCCGCAATCAGAGCAGCGTGCGACACCAACTCGTAGCCGAGCACGAAAGCGATCGACTGTCCGCTCGCGAGCCGGTAACAGGTCGAGGCCAGCAGCGCAACGGCTCCGGTCACCACGGCCGCAAACGTCCGCCGAGCTTCGGCGGCCGAGTACAAGGCAGCAGCGATCGGCACGGCGACGCCGATCGCGGGGAAGCCGGCGGCGTAGTAGGTGAAGAAGCCGATCGCAGTCATGGCCAGCACCAGGGCCGGCGTCTGCCTGCGCAGCATCATCAACGCGCCCAGGCCCGCAGCCCACAGATAGGGCAGCGGGTCGACCGGCCGCGAACTGGCCTGATCCGCCGCGACCGCCACCGAAACCGATCCGGCCACCGCAACCAGGAGCATCACATCCACACCCCGCGGCGAGACATGGCCCGCCCGCAGGATCATCCGTCGCTCCACCTGGCCGAGAATAGCCGCCCTACATGTAGCTATACAACCTATGCTGTCGCCGATGCCAAGACGAATGCGGCTCGGCTTCGCGTCGGCCCGCTGGGTTCTGTGGGAGGAACGGCTGCTACAGCAGACCTGACTGCGTGCCCATTCTTGCCAAATCCCGGGGTTGGTGGCGAGAACGGGCAATTCGTTTACATCTGTCCGCGGTGCTGATCAGATTCCGTCACTCCAGACCACCGAGAGGACACCATGCGTTCTTCTGCCCGTCGGCTGCTCGTGCCGGGCGCCGCGTTTCTCCTGGTCGTCGGTCTTGCCACTCCGACGACGGCCGGCGCCGAACCTCCCCCACCGCTCCCCACTGCCGGCGTCGCGGCCGCGGCAGGGGGGACACCTCTCGACCTGACGCTCATCACCGGCGACAAGGTCACGGTCGCGCCCGGTCCCGGCCGCGCTGTGTCGGTGCAGGCCGTCGAACGCGCTCCACGGTCGACGGGACCGGTGCGGGTCAGCGTCGAGAACGGCGACACGTTTGTCTACCCCGGCGCCGCGATGCCGTACCTGGCGACCGGGCAGCTCGACAAGCAGCTGTTCAACGTCAGTGAGCTGGTGGCCCAGGGGTACGACAACGCCAGGAGCAAGGATCTCCCGCTGGTCGTCACCGGCTCGCCTGGCGTGGCCGCCAAGTCCGCGCGCCGCTCGGCGCTGCCGGGCACGACCACCACGCTCGACCTGCCGTCGGTCGAGGGCGCGGCCGTCAAGGCCGAGAAGGCGGAAGCGCCGGCGCTCTGGTCGGCGCTGACCGGGCAGAGCGGTCCGCGGGCGAAGGCGAGCACCGTCGCGGCGCCCTCGTTCGCGGCGGGGATCGGCAAGGTCTGGCTCGACAGCAAGGCGCGGACGATGCTCGCGGACACCACCGCACAGATCGGCGCGCCCGCGGCGTGGGCGGCGGGCGAGACCGGCAAGGGCGTGCGGGTCGCGGTCCTGGACTCCGGTGTAGACCTGGGGCACCCGGACCTGGCACCGCGGATCGTGGCGACCAAGAGCTTCGTGGCCGGTGAGGACGTCGTCGACCGCAACGGTCACGGCACGCACACCGCGTCGACCGTCGCCGGCACCGGCGCGGCCTCGGACGGCAAGGAACGTGGCGTCGCACCGGACGCCGATCTCATCGTGGGCAAGGTGCTCGGCGACAGCGGCTCGGGTCCGATCTCCGGGATCATCGCCGGAATGGAGTGGGCGGCGCGGACCGAGCACGCCAAGGTGATCAACATGAGCCTGGGGACGGCGGCCTGGCACACCCAGGACGATCCGCTGAGTCAGGCCGTGAACGAGCTGAGCGCCGAGACCGGAGCCCTGTTCGTGATCGCCGCGGGCAACTCGGGGAGCAGCCCGTACAGCGTCAGCTCACCGGGTACGGCGGACGCCGCCCTGACCGTCGGCGCGGTGGACGGTTCGGACCAGCTGGCCGACTTCTCCAGCGTCGGCCCGCGGCTGATGGACGACGGTCTCAAGCCCGACCTGACCGCACCCGGCGTCGACGTGCTGGCCGCGCGGTCGCAGTACATGAACGACGGCGGCGAGGGCTACTACCGGACGGACAGCGGTACGTCGATGGCAGCTCCGCACGTCGCCGGCGCGGCCGTCCTGCTCGCCGCGCAGCACCCGGACTGGACCGGGCAGCAGCTCAAGGACGCGCTGATGAGCACCAGCAAGCTGACGCCCGCGTACACGCCGTACCAGGCGGGGACCGGACGCGTCGACGTTGCGGCGGCCTCGCTGCACGGCCAGCTCCTCGCCAGCGGCTCGGTCGACGCCGGGCTCGTCCCATGGTCGCCGGAGCCGACCCGGACGCCGGTCGAGCGGCAGATCAGCTACCGCAACACC
Source organism: Kribbella sp. NPDC051936 (assembly GCF_040680955.1). Lineage (NCBI taxonomy): Bacteria > Bacillati > Actinomycetota > Actinomycetes > Propionibacteriales > Kribbellaceae > Kribbella > Kribbella sp. NPDC051936. The sequence continues at coordinate 101,970 of NZ_JBFAXS010000002.1, forward strand.
ACGGACAAGCCGCTCACGCTGCGGCTGTCCACCGACCGGGCCGGGATCTTCCGCCTCGCGGCGACCCAGGTGACAGTGCCGGCGAAGGGCACCGCCGCGGTCGGTTTCACGGCGGACCCGAACGGCCTGGCTCCAGGCCAGTACTCCGCCCAGGTCTTCGCGACCTCCTCGACCGGTACCGTGCACACGGCCGTCGGGCTGGCCGTCGAACCCAAGAAGTACAACCTCACCGTCCACCTGAAGGACCAGACCGGCAAGCCGGTCAGCGGAGAGGTCGAGGTCACCGGCGCCGACGGGAAGTCCACCATGTTGTGGGCAGCCGACGGCCAACTCACCAGCCGGTGGGCGCCCGGCTCGTACACGATCGTCTCGACCCTGGACGTGCCCGGCAGCAACGGCCCGCACTCGCTCGGCCTGGCCTTCCTGACCGCGCCCGAGGTCGACCTCACCGCGGACCGGGACGTCGTCCTGGACGCGTCGCGGAGCCGTCCGATCAAGGTCGACACGCCCAAGCCGACGACCGTCACCACGAGCAGGTTCGACCTCTTCCGGTCCTTCACCTCGGCGCAACCGACCCCAGACGACAGGGCCGCGCTGCACGAGATCTTCATGCCACCGCCGGACTACGACAGCTTCTGGGCGCTGCCGACGGAGAACAAGGTGCGCACTGGCAGCTTCGTGCTGACCACCCGGTTCCGGGCCGAACAGACGCCGCTGACGATCAGCTACGACGGCCGCAGCCTCGACGACTCACTGCTCGTTCAGCCCGGCTCCCCCGCGTTCCGCGCCGGTACGACGCGCGTCACGGCCGTCCTCGCCGGCACCGGCACGCCCGCTGAGTACGCCGCTCTGGACGCGCGCGGCAAGGCGGTCGTCGTCCGCAACAGCATCGACGTGCCGCCCGCGGACCGGGTCGCCGCGGCGCACGCCGCCGGCGCGGCCATGCTGCTCGTGGTCAACGACGGGATCGGCCGCTACAACGATTGGTACGGCGGAGCCGACGGCCGGACCCTCGGCCCGATCCCGACGGTGTCGCTCACCCTCGACGACGGCGAGGCGCTGATCAAGAGGCTCAGCACGCGCCGGACCGAGCTGACCGTCGCGGCCAACCCGGTGCCGTCGTACCTGTACGACCTGGTCGACTACCACCAGGGCAGGGTCCCGGACGACCCGTCCGCGGCCACGGACCCCGGCAGCCTCGCCCGGATCGAGAACGACTTCGCTCCCCCGAACGGGCAGCAGGTCCTGGAGAGCCGCGAGGACAGCCCGGCGTACGAGTACTTCCCGGCCGCCTTTCCGTACGCCGTGTTCGGGTCGATCCGGGCACCGCGGTTCCCGGCGAAGCCCGCGGTGGGGCACCGGACGGACTGGGTGTCGGCGGGCGCGAAGTGGCAGCAGTACGCCTCGATCAACGGCTGGGCGACGTTCACCGACATCACGAGCTACCAGCCGGGCAGCGTGCAGAGCCAGCGCTGGTTCGGTCCGATCGTGCGGCCGCGGATGCTCGAGTTCGAGCTCCCGCACCGGGTCGGCAACGCGATGGGCGGCATGATCGCCGGGTTCGGCGACGGCGGCTCCGCGCACAGCGGCGACTCGCTGATGACACGCAGCTTCGCGCTGTACCAGGGCGAGGAGAAGCTGGTCGGGAACGGCCCGCGGCCGGACTTCGGCGTGGGCGACCTGGCGCCGGAGAAGCGGCCGTACCGGTTGGTGGCCGACACCGTCGGAAACGCCGAGCTGACGCCGTACTCGACGAGCACGCACACCGAGTGGACTTTCACGTCCGGGGAGGCGGAGAACCAGCCGCTGCCGCTGGCCCAGCTCGACTACGGCGTGGACGTCAACGCGGCTGGCCGGGCGAAGCGGAACTCGGTCTTCGCCGTCAAGCCGGTGGTGCTGGGCAGCAGCGCCCGGCAGGACGCGGTGGTCTCGGTCGGGCTGGAGGTCTCGTACGACGACGGGGCGACCTGGCAACGCCTGCAGCTGAAGGAGAGCAAGGGCAGCTGGGAGACGCGGCTGCAGGCGCCGGCGCGGGCCGGGCAGGTGTCGCTGCGGGTCATGGCCAAGCAACGCAACGGCGGTGGCATCAGCCAGACGATCGTCCGGGCCTTCGGGCTCAGGTAATGCCGGCGGGCGGCCGGCGGACGCCGGTCGCCCGCGCTTTCCAGACGGTCTGCGAGAGCGGCACGGTGTCAGCGGGGTGGGCGGAGTACTGCGAACGGGTCGGTGACGGTCAGCTCGCGGGCCGCGAACTTGTAGACGGTCGCCGGACGGCCGCCGCTCTGGCCGGGGCTGGCTCGGCGGTCGGTGGGGTCGATCACGTGCCGGCGGGTCAGGACGCGGGTGAGGTTGGTGGCGCCGAGCTCGTAGCCGAGTGCGGCGCCGAACAGATCGCGAAGCTCCGCGATGGTGAACTCCAGCGGAGCCAGCGCGAAACCGATGTTCGTGTACGACAGTTTCGCGCGCAGCCGCGCGACCGCGGCCTCGATGAAGTAGTGATGATCGAACGCGGTCCGCGGCAGCTCGTCCACGGGGTGCCACTGCGTGTCGGACGGAAGCCTCGGTTGTACGTCGGACGGAACCAGGCCCAGATACGCCGTCGCCAGCACGCGGGCCCGCGGATCACGATCGATCGCGCTGTGCGTGGCCAGCTGTTCGAGGTGCGCGACGTCGCGAACGTCGACCTTCGTCGCAAGGTGTCCGGTGATGGCCTCCCGGAGCCGCTCCGTTGGCTCGACCCCGCCGCCGGGAAGCGCCCAGCGGCCGCGGTACGGGCTCTGTGCGCGCTTCCACAGCAGCACACACAGCCTGCCCTCGCGAACGGACAGGACCACGGCGAGCACCTCGTGCGGGTAACTGGGGAAGTTAACCGGATCACCTTTCTTGGCTGTGGGCACGAGGCCGATGGTAGCGTGCCAGTTAGTTATCGCCTGTGAAGCGAAAACATCATGGAGGGTGCAACAGATGGAAACGGAGACGGTCCGGAGCGCGGTGCTGACGGCACTGGCCGAGGACCAGGCGGCAGACGATGTAACCACTCGGTGGAGCGTCCCGGAGACGCTGGAGGCCGAGGCGACGATGATCGCCAAGCAGTCCGGTCGCGTGGCCGGTCTGACCGCCGTACAGGAGGTGTACGCCGCAGTCGATCCCACCGTGAAAGTGCGGACGGCTGTTGCCGATGGTGATCCGGTGGTCCCGGGGCAGCCGCTGGCGTGGATCAGCGGGGCGGCGCGGTCGATCATCACCGGCGAGCGGGTGGCGCTGAACTTCGCCCAGCGGATGTCGGGCATCGCAACCCTCACGGCGGCCTTCGTGGCCGCGATCGGAGCGCGTCCGGTCGCGCTCCTCGACACCCGAAAGACAGCACCCGGCCTCCGCGCGATGGACAAGTACGCCGTGAGTTGCGGCGGCGGGACCAACCACCGGCTCGACCTGTCCGCCATGGTTCTGCTGAAGGAGAACCACCTCGCCGCGGCCGGCGGCGTCCTCCCGGCCGTTCGCCGGGTCCGGGACGGCATGGCCGCCGAAGACAACGGCATGGCCATCGAGGTCGAGGTCACCACTGCGGATGAGGCCCGCGAAGCGCTGGACTGCCGGGTCGAGTGGATCCTGCTGGACAACATGACGATCGAGCAGCTGGCCCTGATCGTCGAGTGGCGCAACATCTCCGGATCCCCCACCCGGCTCGAGGCCTCCGGCAACATCACCTTGGACACCATCGCGGATGTCGCCGCCACCGGCGTCGATGCCATCTCGGTCGGCGCCCTGACCCACTCCCCTGCCGCACTTGACATCAGTCTGCTGGTGGCCGGCAACGACGGATGAACCAGGCATCGTCATGCCCAGTTATCGCTTATCAAGCGAAAACCTCCCGAAAGAAGGACCTGTTGTGACCACGGCAATCAGCTGGCAGGAAGAGGTACGGCGCCTCGCCCAGGAGCGGGATGCGGTGATCCTCGCCCACAACTACCAGGAACCGGCGATCCAGGACGTGGCGGACCACGTCGGCGACTCACTCGCACTGTCGCGCATCGCGGCCAGTACCGATGCGTCCACGATCGTGTTCTGCGGCGTGCATTTCATGGCCGAAACCGCCAAACTCCTCAGCCCGGACAAGACCGTGCTGATCCCGACGGCCCAGGCGGGCTGCTCGCTCGCGGACACCATCGACGCCGACCAGCTCCGGGCCTGGAAGGCCGAGCACCCCGACGCCGTTGTTGTCGCCTATGTCAACACGAGCGCGGCGGTGAAGGCCGAGGCGGACGTCTGCTGTACGTCGTCCAACGCGGTCGAGGTGGTGAACTCGATTCCGGCGGACCGGCCGATCCTGTTCCTGCCCGATCAGTTCCTCGGCGCGCACGTCCGGCGACAGACCGGCCGGGACAACATCGAGGTGTGGATGGGCGAGTGTCACGTGCATGCCGGCATCAGCGCGGCCGATCTGCGCGCTCAGGTAGCCGCCGATCCCGCGGCCGAGGTCCTCGTACACCCCGAGTGCGGCTGCGCGTCGTCGGCCATCTGGCTCGCCGGCGTCGGTGACCTTCCGGCCGAGCGGACCCACATCCTCTCCACCGCCGGCATGCTGGACACCGCTCGCGGCCTGACCGCCAAGACGGCTCTGGTCGCGACCGAGATCGGCATGCTCCATCAGCTGCGCAAGGTCAACCAGCGGACGACGTTCCTGCCGGTGAACCCGAAGGCCTCGTGCCGCTTCATGAAGATGATCACCCCCGAGCTGCTGGTGCGGTGCCTGCGGGAGGGACGCGACGAGATCCAGCTACCGCCTGAGGTCGTCGAGCGGGCCCGGCGCTCGGTCGAGCGGATGGTTGCCATCGGCAAGCCTGCGGGCGCTCGATGAAGCGCGTGGCCGATGTCGTCGTCATCGGCTCCGGCGTAGCGGGCCTGTCAACCGCACTCGGCCTCGCGGCCACCCGCGAAGTACTCCTGCTCAGCGCCGGCGACGGCAGCACGCCCTGGGCGCAGGGCGGCATCTCGGCCGCGTACGGCGAGGACGATCCGCTCGACCACTTGTACGACACCGAGGTCGCGGGCGCGGGATTCTGCGATCCCCGCAACGTCCGTGCGCTGGTCGAGGAGGGACCGCAGCGCCTTGCCGAACTCATCGCCCACGGGGCCCGCTTCGACCGCAACAGCGACGGCTCGCTGTCGAGGACCCTGGAGGGCGGCCACAGTCGTCCCCGGATCGTGCACGCAGGCGGTGACGCCACCGGCGCCGAGGTTCATCGCGCGCTCCTCAGTGCCCTGCAGCGAAGCAGCGTCCAGACCGTGACCGGGCGTACCGTCGGTCTGCTGCAGTCGGAGTACGGAAGCGTGGTCGGCGTGCTCGTTGAAACGGGCACCGAGGTTCAGCAGATCGAGGCGCGCGCCGTCGTGCTGGCCACCGGTGGTATCGGCAACGCGTACCTGGCCAGCACCAATCCCGCGACGGTACGCGGTGACGGGATCGCCTTGGCGCTGCGAGCCGGCGCGTCGCTGGTGGACATGGAGTTCGTCCAGTTCCACCCGACCGCGCTCCATACCGGTGAGACCAGCGGTCAGTTGCCCCTGGTCACCGAGGCCGTCCGGGGTGAGGGCGCCGTACTGCGCGACGTCCACGGCCGCCGGATCATGGCCGGACGGCATCCGCGAGCCGACCTGGCGCCGCGAGACGTCGTCGCTCGGGCGATGGAGTCGACGATGCGCCGCGACGGGTCGGACCATGTCTGGCTGGATGCGACCGCTGTCGCGCCCGACGTCCTCCGGAGGCGGTTCCCGACCGTGCTGGCCTCGTGCGCACGCATCGGTGTCGACCTGTTGACCGAGCAGATACCGGTCGCGCCGGCCGAACACTTCCTGTGCGGCGGCGTTCGGACCGATCGGAGCGGCGCCACCGACGTACCCGGCCTGTACGCGGTCGGCGAGGTCGCCGCGACCGGCGTCCACGGCGCCAACCGGCTCGCCTCGAACAGCCTGCTGGAAGGACTCGTCTTCGGACGGCGCGTCGCAACGGCCCTGACCCTCGACCTCCCCGCCAAGGCCGTTGGCCGCCCCCGTGAGCTCCTGCTCGGCGAGGATCGGCAACCGGAGCGGATCCGCGCGATCCTCAGCAGGTACGCCGGTATCCGTCGCGACGGAGCCGGTCTGAACGCCGCCGTGGACGAGCTCGACTCCATGGGCACCGGACCGCTCGCGACGGTGGCGCGGGCTGTCGTCGTCGCGGCGACCGTCCGCCAGGACAGCCGCGGCTGTCACTGGCGTTCCGACCATCCGCACGCCGACGAACGATGGGACGAGCACATCGTCGTACGCCTCGACCAAGAAGGCCGCCCGACCACGCTGAGCTCAGCCGTGGACGCTGCGGTAGCGCTCGGCCGCGCCCGGGTGGAGCTTCAACGGGCTGGTACCGATGAGTGAGTTCGGATCGAGGTAGTGTGCGCCGACCGCAGCGGCCGGCACGAGCCCTGACGCATGTTTGACGAGTACGTCGACGATCTTCGACGCGACCGCACGGGGCACTTCAGGCCGGCAGATCAGCAGGTTCGGTACGCCGATCGTGCTGACCTGTTCGGCACCGCTGTAGGTGCCGGCCGGGATCTGCGCCCGCTGGTAGACCACGCCGTACGCCGTGCGCAGCGTGGACAGCCAGCGATCGAGCGGCAGCAGGCGGATAGGCACCTGAGCGGAAAGATCCGACAGCCGCCGGGTCGGTACCCCGCCGGACCAGAACATCGCGTCGATCCGTCCGGCGGCAAGCGCGTCGGCGGCGTCCGACAGATGGAGGTTGGCGACCACGGGGGCACGCTCGGCGTGCATGCCGGCCGCGATCAGGAGCCGGTTCGTGGTCAGCGCGGCACCGGCGCCTGGTGGCCCGGCAGAAATCGGCTTGCCGACCAGGTCAGGCAACTTGCGGACGGGTCCGGCCGCGCGGACCACGCACTGCAAATAGTTCTCGTACACCCTGCCGAGAGCGACGACCTCGCGCGACTGCGCCGTGGCATCGGCGAGGCATATTGCCAAGTCTGCTTGTTTGAGACGCAGGAGCTCGAGGTTCTGCAGGCTGCCCTCGGTCGACCGCACCTCGACGGCCCGGGCGACCTTTGCAGCCGTCAGCTGGGTGGCGAGGAGCTGTGCGAACTCCAGGTAGAACCCGCCACGCTCACCGCCGGCCACGACCAGCCGGTCCACGACGGGGTGGTCAGAGCCGCAACCACCGACGAGCGAGGCCAGTCCGGCGGCCAGCAGAACCCGCCGGGACAAGCGCAGCATGTGCTGCCCAGTGCCTGCTTCGTCGCTCATGTCGCCGTCCGCAGGTCGACGTGAACCGCCAGGCCGTGTGGCGTCACCGCCTCGATCGTGAGCGTCCCGCCGGCGGCGCTCACCAATTGGTCGACGATCGCCAGGCCGAGGCCGCTGCCTCGCGGCGACTGGTGCTGATCGGCGCGCCAGAACCGCTGCAATGCCAACTCGCGTTGCTCTCGGGGAAGCCCTGGCCCGTCGTCGACGACACTGAGCCGGACGCCGTCCGCGCCGGACTTCTCGATCCGGACGGTCACCCGCGCTCCGTGGCCGGCGTACTTGATCGCATTGTCGACGAGGGCGCCGACGATCTGTCGCAGGTCGGTTTCGCTGACCGCCACCGGCGGTACAGCGGCGAGCTCGGCTGCCAGGTCGACACCGTTCTCGGCAGCGAGCAGCCGCCATGCTCCCACTTCACCGGGCAGCACCTCGGACACCACCGACTGACCGGCCACGGCATCCGGGCGCCGGCTCTCGGCCTCGGCAAGCCTGAGCAGATCGTTGAGCAGCGCTTCGAGCCGATCAAGGTCCTGCTGGATGCCGGCGAACCGCGGGCTGGACGGATCGCGGAGCTCCGAGGCCAGAGCGTCGAGCCGGAGGCGGACGGCCGCGAGCGGGTTCCGCAGCTGGTGCGACGAATCGGCCACCATCCGGCGCTGCATCTCCAGGGAGCGTGTGACCGTGGCTGCCATGTCCGCAAACGATCGGGTCAGATGGCGTAGCTCGGGCGGCCCGGACAGCATGACAGCCGGGCCCGTCGTCGGCGTTTCGGCAAGGCCGACGACGGCCTCCTCGAGCCGGCGGACCGGACGGACCACCCAGCGGGTGAGGAGGATCGCCAACTCGAGGAGGAGCAACTCGGCGGCGACCGCCCCGGTCACGATCAGCGCCCAGTCGCGGCGGACGCCGGAGATCGCCCGGCCGGCGTCGACGCGCAGCACGACTGCGCCGGCCAACTCATGCGGGGTGCCCACGGGACGGGCCAGCAGGTGCCGTCGCTCGCTCCACGGCCGCACCGGGTCGAGGGTCGTCTGCGCAAGGTTCCGGGACGCGGAGGCAAGGGTCTCCCGCACCCCCGGATCGTTGAGGTCCAGCGAGCCCGTGGACATGAGAGGGTGTCCGCTCGGGCCCACCAGCAGCAGGTCTTCGCCGTACACCTCGGTCATCCGGTCTGCTTCTGCCTGCACGGTGGCCAGGTCGCCGGCGTCCCTCACTTCCCTGGCCAGTGCAGCGAGCCGGTCGAGCGTTGCGACGCGGCTGAGCAGCAGTTCCTGCGTGCGGGCCTGAGAGGTGGTCGCGAGCAGCGGCAGAACCAACCCGGCAACTGCGACGAGTGAGAAGACCGTCAGCACGATCAGGACTCGCGTTCTCATGAACCGAGCCGGTATCCGAAACCGCGGATGGTGGTGATCAGGCCGGGACTGCCGAGTTTGACGCGTAGCTGGGCGAGATGGACGTCGAGCGCCCGCGAGCTCGCCAGGAAGGCGTCGCCCCACAGCTCGTCGAGGATCACTTCGCGGCTCACCGCGGCACCTGCTCGGCGCGCCAGCGCCCCGAGCAGGTCGAACTCCTTCGGAGTGAGCGCGATCTCCCGCTCGCCGACCCTGACACGTCGAGCGGTCAGGTCGATCACGACGTCACCGACCTCGACCACGCCGGCCGGCAGCGAGCTCCGGGCTCGACGGGTGACCACCACGTCGATCCGGGCCAGCAGCTCGCCCAACCGCACAGGCTTGACCAGATAGTCGTCCGCCCCGAGTCGCAGGCCGCGCACCACCGACCGCTCGTCACCGCGCGCGGTGACGACCACCAGCGGTACCTCGCTGACCTGGCGCAGCTTTCGCAGCACGTCCAGCCCGTCTCCGTCGGGCAGGCCGAGGTCCAGCAACACGACATCGGCCGAGCTGTGCCGAAGCAGCACGTCGGCGCCCCTGGAGACCCGATCCGGTTGGTGACCATGCGCGCCGAGGACGTCCACCAGCGCCTCACCGACGCTGTCGTCGTCCTCGGCGATCAGTATCCGCACGACGTCAATGTCGTGACAACGGCCGCACTGCGCAACCCCGGGCGCCGAATCCTTACGTGGCCTTGAGAACCACCTCTGGACCGGGTGCCGATCGACACGCGCACGTCTGTTGTCGATACGCGCAGGATCGTGGGGGACGTCGTGGACGCGACAGTGCCGGGCCGTGTTCCTTGACACGGAGGACTCAGTTCTTCCTTCGTCGCCCCGTGGAGGCCGTCATGCCGTCTCGTACTCTTCAACGCCCGCGTAAGGCCGGTTGGTTGGCGGTGGCGATGAGCAGTGTCCTCGCCCTCCTCGCAAGTTTGCTGGTCGTCACCGCCTCGACGCCGGCAGAAGCCTCGACGGTGTTGGGCGAAGCGCAGGCGCGGGATGTCGCCGCGAGGACAGGGCGCCAGGTCGAGGTCGGCACGCTGACCACCGAGACAGGGCAGGTGTTCGCCAATCCGGACGGTTCGTACACCCGGCACGAGTCGGCGTTGCCGGTCCGGGTCCGTGGGTCGTCCGGGTGGGTGCCGGTGGACATGACGTTGCGAGCCGGAGCGGACGGAACGGTAGCGCCGGTCGCCGGCCCACTCGATCTGGCGTTCTCCGGGGGCGGCGATACGCCTCTGGTGCGGCTTCGCCGGGACGGCCGTGAGCTGGCTGTCGGCTGGCCGGGCAAACTTCCGCAGCCGGTGTTGTCCGGCGACACCGCGACCTACCGGGAGGTCTTCCCCGGTGTCGACCTCGTCCTCACTGCGTCGACTGCCGGTCTGTCACAGATCCTGGTGGTCAAGAACGCCGCGGCCGCGATGAACCCGGGACTCGGATCGCTGCCGTATCGCCTGACTGCCAAGGGTTTGACGGTTCATGCCACGGCCGCCGGCCTGACCGCGACGGATCCGGCCGGCGAGGTCGTGTTCAGCGGACCTGCGCCGTACATGTGGGACTCCTCCGGTCAAGGGTCCGCCGCACAACCCGGTGGCCGGGTCACGGCAGTCGGCGCCAGGGTCGCCGGAGATCAGCTGTCACTGGTGCCGGATCGGGCGTTCCTGACCGCCAAGACCACCCGGTTCCCGGTCTACATCGACCCGTCGTGGTCCGGCATCAAGCAGGCCTGGACCCAGGTGTGGAGCAACTACCCGACCACGTCGTTCTACAACGGCGCGAACCTCGGCACTTCGGAGAAGGTCGCCCGGGTGGGCTACGACAGCACGGACAACAAGCGCACCCGCTCGTTCTTCCAGTTCGACACCAGCGGCGTGAAGTACAAGCACATCCTCAAGGCCACGCTGCAGACCTCCGCGAACTGGTCGTGGTCCTGCACGGTGCGCGAGGTGCAGGTGTGGGCGACCAACCCGATCTCCTCGGCGACGACCTGGAAGAACCAGCCGACCTGGGCGTACCAGATGGAGAAGAAGAGCTTCGCGAAGGGCTTCTCGTCGTCCAGTTGCCCGGCCGGCGGGGTGGAGTTCAACGTGACCAGCCAGGTCACCAACGCCGCGGCCAACGGTTGGTCCAACGTCACGCAGGGACTTCGCGCGTCGACGTGGGCGGAGAGCCACAACGACTCGTACTCGTGGAAGAAGTTCGCCAACAACCCGAGCATCACCATCGACTACAACACGATTCCCGACAACCCGGCCAACCTCACCACGGAAGGCTCGGCGTCGTGTGTGACGGGCGCCGATCGGCTGGTCGTGTCCACGGTGACGCCGACGCTTCGAGCGACTCTCCAGGACGCTGACAACTCGGTCCAGGCGCACTTCGAGTGGTGGGCGGTCGACGGTTCGGCCCCTGTCGGGGAGTACGTCTCCCCGACCGTCGCGGGTGCGACGCCGACGGTCGTGGCGACCACTGTTCCGTCGGGTGCCTTCGGCAACGGTGCGGTCGGCAAGTGGCGGGTACGGGCCGAGGACGGCATCGACGTCAGCGCCTGGAGTCCGTGGTGCGAGTTCGCCGTGGACGCCACCGTTCCTGAGGCGCCGACGGCGGCGTCGTCGGGGTTCCCGGACAACGGGGCCGGCGACGCGGTGATGGGGACGAGCCTGCCGGTGACCTTCGGCGCGAACGGCGAGTCCGATGTCGTCAGGTACGAGTACGCCCTGAACGGGACCTCGACCGCGCTGAATCTGACCGCGACGCCGTCGGCGCCGGGTGGCGAGGTGACGGTCTCGGTCGTGCCGGATCGGTACGTGAACTGGGTGCACGTCCGCTCGGTCGATGCGGGAGGCAACCGTTCCGCGGTGGTGACGGCGGTGTTCTACGCAGGCCCGGCGCCCGGTCCGGTCGCGGACTGGGGGCTGGACGAGACCGGTGACGGCACGGTGGCGGTCGACTCCGCGCCGGGAGGGCACAGCGCCGCCCTGGGTGGCGGCGCGTCCTGGGGCGACGGCAGGCAAGGCGGTGCCCTGACGCTCAACGGCACCACGGGGTACGCGGCGACGAGCGGGGCGGTGGTCAACACGCTGAACTCGTTGTCCGTGTCCGGCTGGGTACGGCTGACCGACACGTCGCGCAACGCGGTGATCGCCACCCAGGTCGGGACCCAGGCCGGCGCGTTCACGTTGTACTACTCGAGCTCGTACCGGCGGTGGATTTTCAACCGCACCTCGGCCGATGTCGCCTCGCCGACGTACATCCGGGCGATCTCCAGCACGGTGCCCGCGGCGGACGGCAGGTGGGTCCACCTGACCGGTGTGTACGACGCGCCGAACGCCCAGATCCGGCTTTACGTGAACGGTGTCCTCGAGGCCACCACGGCGTACACCACGCCGTGGAGCGCGGCCGGCTCGTTCCAGATCGGGCGGTCGAAGGTCAACGGCGTCTACGGCGAGTACTGGCCGGGTGACCTCGACCAGCTGCAGGTCTACAACCGGGTGATGCTGCCGGGCGAGATCCAGCAGGTGGCCCGGCGCGACGGTCAGTGGCTGATGGACGAGAGCTCCGGCACGACGGCCGGGGACACCGGCGGGGCGCATCCGGCCAGTTGGTCGGCCGGCGGTGTGTCACGCGTGGCCGGCAAGACCGGCAACGCGGTGCAGCTGAACGGCACCACCGGTGTGCTGACGGCGTCCGGGCCGGCGGTCCGCACCGACGGCAGCTTCACGGTCGCCGCCTGGGTGAAGCCGTCCGCGGTCGGCAAGAACGAAGTCGTGATCAGTCAGGACGGCTCGCAGGTGAGCGGTTTCAGCCTCGGATACGCCTGGGACGACATGTACGGCGGTTACCGCTGGTCAATGGCCATGCCGGTCGCGGACTCGGCCGTGGCGGAAGTGCACACGGCGGTTGGTCCGTTCGACGAGCCGGTGGCCGGCGGGTGGACGCACGTCGCGGGGGTGTACGACGCGAAGGCTCAGACGCTGCGGCTGTACGTCGGCGGCCAGTTCGTGGCCGAGACGTATCACCGCAGTGCGTGGAACGCGACCGGGGCGGCACGCTTCGGAGCGGGATGGACGTCGGCCGCCGGCCTCGGTGGCTTCTTCACCGGCGCCATCGACGACGTTCAGATGTATTCCGGTGTGCTCTCGGATCAGCAGATCGCCGACCTGTACTTGCCGTCCCAGCTGTGACCCACCCGTCCGTGGGAACAGTTCCGCCCCGCCCCATGAAAGGAGTGGCGCCATGCTGGTGCCGTTCACCGGAATAGTCACGGCCGTCGCGCTCGCTGCCACCTGCCTGGTCGAGGTGCCCACCGCGCAGGCCGATGTCGGTACGTCGAACGCGTGGCGGCCCGCGGCGCAGACCGAGTTCTCGGTACCTGGGCACGATTCCGCGCCGAGGTCGCGCCCGGCCGATCCGAAGGCGGCGTCCGTGCTGCATCAACCTCCACAAGTCAGTCGACCGGAGGCGGGTGAGGCGGACGTGTCGCTCCCCCGCGACGGCACCACTACGCAGGCCGGCCGGTTGCCGGTTCGGGTCGGCGCAGGGCGGGTTCAGGGCGCTGCGTTGACGCCCGTGAACCGGGTCCGCGTTCAGGTCCACGACCGTGCGGCCGCCGAAGAGGTGGGCGCTTCGGGGATGCTCTTCAGCGTCGGTCGCACCGACCGGGTTGCGAGCAGCGGCCCGGTGAAGGTCGAGGTGGACTACTCGGCGTTCCGTTCGGCGTACGGCGGTGACTGGGCAAGCAGGCTGCGGCTGGTACGGCTGCCGGCGTGTGCGCTGACCACACCGGACAAGGCCGGGTGCTCGGACGGGCAGGTGCTGAAGTCCAGCGTCACCGGCGACAGCCGGATCGCCACCGAGGTCGCCGCGTCGAGTGAGGCGACGGTGCTGGCGTTGACGTCGGCGCCGTCCGGCAGCGCGGGTAGCTACAAGCCGACCGCGTTGTCCGCGTCGGCGTCGTGGAACGCGGGCGGATCGTCAGGTGCGTTCTCGTGGAGCTACTCGATGGATGGCCCGGAGGGTTTCGGCGGCCCGGAACCGGATCTGGATCTGGGCTATTCTTCGGGTGACATCGACGGCCGGGTGGCGTCGACGAACAACCAGTCGTCGTGGGTCGGAGAAGGCTGGGGCCTCGACGAGGGGTTCGTCGAGCGGCGGTACTCATCGTGCGCGGATGAGGTGACGACGACACCGAAGCCGCAGGACCTGTGCTGGGAGACCGACAACGCGTACCTGGTGCTGGGTGGGACCGCGTCCGAACTGGTCCGTGACGACGCGACCGGTACCTGGAAACTGCGGGACGACGACGGCTCGCGGCTGGAGCGGTTGACCGGTGGAGTGAACGGCGACAACGACGGCGAGCACTGGCGGCTGACGTCACTGGACGGCACGCAGTACTACTTCGGGCTGAACCGGCTGCCGGGGTGGGCCACAGGTAACGAGGAGACCGGATCGGTCTGGACGGCGCCGGTGTTCGGCAACGACACGGGCGAGCCGTGCCACGGGACGTCGTTCGCGGCGTCGTACTGCACGCAGGCGTGGCGCTGGAACCTGGACTACGTGGTCGACCCGAACGGCAACGCGATGTCGTATTTCTACGGCAGCGAGACGAACTACTACGGCCGGAACCTGACCGCGAGCGCGGGCACCCAGTACGTGCGCGGCGGGTATCTGAAGCGGATCGACTACGGCCAGCGGTCCACGTCGATGTACTCAGCGCCGGCTCCGATGCGGGTGTCGTTCACGGTGGACGAGCGCTGCGCGGCGGGCGCGACCTGCGGCACCGGCGACATCACGTCGGCCAATGCCGCGAACTGGCCGGACGTGCCGTACGACCAGAGCTGTTCGGCGGGTAAGTCGTGCACCGGGTTGTATTCACCCACGTTCTGGACGCGCAAGCGGTTGGCGGCGGTGACGACCCAGCTGTGGGTGTCCGGGACGACCTACCGGGACGCGACGTCGTGGGCGTTGGGCTACGAGTTCCGTGACCCCGGTGACGGAACATCGCCGGCGTTGTGGCTGGCGTCGATCACCGCGACCGGTAAGGTCGGCGGGACCGCGTCCCTTCCTGCGGTGTCGTTCCAGGGTGTGCAGCTGGCCAACCGGGTGGACGCCGCGGAGGGGATCCCGCCGATGTACAAGTGGCGGTTGACCGACGTGTACGACGAGGCCGGCGGGCACACCCACGTGAACTACTCCGCGGCGGAGTGTACGGCGGGTTCGCTGCCGGCTCCGGACCAGAACACCAAGCGGTGTTTCCCGCAGTACTGGCAGGCCGACGGGTCGGAGTCGTTGACGCGGGACTGGTTCCACAAGTACGTGCCGGTCACGGTGCTGGAGGACGACCAGTCCGGCGTGGCCGGGATCGAGCGCACCGACTACGAGTACGTCGGCGGCGGCGCGTGGCACTACGACGACAACGAGCTGACGCCGCTGAAGTACCGCACGTGGGGACAGTGGCGCGGCTACGGCCAGGTCCGGGAGCTCCACGGCAACCCCGGCGAGACCCGCTCC
Source organism: Kribbella sp. NPDC051936 (assembly GCF_040680955.1). NCBI lineage: Bacteria > Bacillati > Actinomycetota > Actinomycetes > Propionibacteriales > Kribbellaceae > Kribbella > Kribbella sp. NPDC051936. Next base: position 117,169 of record NZ_JBFAXS010000002.1, read on the forward strand.
CAGGAGGAGAACCTGTACCTGCGCGGGATGGACGGCGACAAACTCGCGAACGGCAGCACCCGCTCGGTGACCGTCACCGACTCCCTCGGCGGCACGATCGCCGATCACCCCGCGCTGGCCGGGTTCCAACGGGAGTCCCTCACCTATACCGAGGCAGGCGGCAGCGTGCTGGAGGGCGAGATCACCGACCCGTCGATCTCCGCCCCGACCGCCACCCAGGTCACCCGCAACGGCACACTCAAGGCCTACATGGTCAACGAGACCGCCGAACGACACCGTGAGGCGCTGTCGTCCGGCGGATGGCGCAACACCGAGACCCGCACCACCTACGACTCCTACGGACTCGAGGTCGAGGAGAACGACCTCGGCGACACCGCCAAGACCGGCGACGAGGAATGCACCCGCACCACGTACGCCCGCAACACCTCGTCGTGGCTGATCGATTTCGAGGCCCGCGAACAGACCGTGTCCGTGGCCTGCACCGTGACACCGTCCTATCCGGCCGACGCGGAGTCGGACGACCTCACCTACTACGACGGATCCACCACTCTGGGTGCGGCGCCGACCAAGGGCAACGAGACCCTCAGCAAGGAACTCGCCTCCTACTCGGGCACCACGCCGGTCTACACCCAGGAGGGGCGCACGGTCTACGACTCCTACGGCCGGCCGATCGAGACGTACGACCAGCTCGACCGCAAGTCGTCCGCCACTTACACCCCGGCCAGTGGCGCGGCCGTCACCGATATCACCGTCACCAACCCGGCCGGGCATGTCACCACGACGACCGTCGAGCCGGCGTTCGGTGAGTCGGTCGCCGAGGTCGACCAGAACGGGCGGCGTACCGACACCACGCGGGACCCGCTCGGCCGGATCACGGCGGTGTGGCTGCCGGACCGGTCGAAGGCGGCCGGGAAGACCCCGAACACCAAGTACTCCTACCTGATCCGCCAGGACGCGCCGTCGGTGATCACCACCGAGGAGGTTCGCGACGACGGCACGTACGAGGCCAGCTACGACCTGTACGACGGGCAGTTGCGCGAACGGCAGACGCAGGATCCCGCGGCTGACGGCGGCCGGGTCGTGACCGACAAGTTCTACGACTCACGCGGCCTCGAGGTGAAGTCCAACGGCGCGTACTGGAACAGCGGCGCCGCCGGTACGACGCTGCTGACCGGGGTGACCGATGCGGCTGTGCCCGGCCAGGACCTGACCGTCTACGACGGCGCCGAACGCGAGACGGTGGAGATCTTCCGCTCGCACGGGTTCGAGAAATGGCGCACCACCACCACCTACGGCGGAGACCGCGTCAGCGTGGACCCGCCGGACGGCGACACGGCCACCACGTCCATCACCGATGCCGACGACGCGGTGGTAGAGCTGCGCCAGTACACCGGCGGCTCGCCGACCGGCTTGTACGACGCGACCACCTACACCTACAACAACCGCGGCGACATGGTCACGACGACCGACCCGGCGGGCAACACCTGGGACACCACCTACGACCTGCGCGGCCGTGTCGTCCAACGCGAAGACCCCGACACCGGGACGAGCAGTTTCACCTACGACAACGCCGGCCAGCTGCTCACCAGCACCGACGCGCGCGGCACCACCCTCGCGTACACCTACGACGCCATGGGCCGCCGTACCGGCATGTACGACGGGTCCACCTCCGGCACCAAACGTGCTCAGTGGACCTACGACACACTCGTCTCGGGCACCAGTGTCAAGGGCATGCTCGCGACCTCGACCCGCTTCGTGAACGGCAACGCCTACACCAAGTCGGTCGACGCCTACGACATCCGGTACCGGCCGCTGACCAGCACGGTCACGATTCCCGCGTCCGAGGGCGCGTTGGCCGGGTCGTACAAGACCAACACCGGCTACACCGCCACCGGGCTGCCGTCGCTGGTGTCCTACCCGGCGGCGGGTGGGCTCGCGGCGGAGACGCTGCGGTACGGCTACGACGCGGCCGGCCGGTTGCAGACCGCAGGCAGTGGTCTCGGCACGATGCTCACCGCGGCGACCTACACGCCGTACGACGAGGTCGCCCAGTCGACCCTGTCCGCCGCGGCCGGCAAGCAGGTCGTCCACACCGCGTTCTACGACGACGCGACCCGGAACCTGGACCGGGTCCTGGTCGACCGCTCCACTGCCCCCGAACACCTGGCGGACGTGAAGTACACCTACGACCCGGCCGGCAACATCACCAAGATCGCCGACACACCCCAAGGCGGTACGAGTGATGTCCAGTGCTTCAGCTACGACTACCTGCGCCGACTCACCGAGGCGTGGACCCCTGCTGCCGACTGCGCCACCCAGCCCGGCGCCGGCGCACTGGCCGGACCCGCGCCGTACTGGCAGGGCTGGAGCTACGACAAGACCGGCAACCGCCTGAGCGAGACCAACCACGACCCGGTCACCGGCGCCGCCACCACATCCAACTACACCTACCCAGCCGCCGGAGGGCCTCGACCGCACGCGCTCGGCGGCGTCGCCACCGGCACCCGGAACGACACCTTCACCTACGATGCCGCGGGCAACACCACCGCCCGCAACGTCGCCGGGAAGGCCCAGACCCTCACCTGGGACGCGGAAGGCAATCTGGCCACCCTCACCGAGAACGGCAAGGCGACCAGCTACCTGTACGACGCCGACGGTGAGCGGCTCATCTCCCGCGACGCCGACGGCACCACCCTGTACCTCGACAACACCGAGCTCCACCTCAGCTCCACCGGCACCGTGACACCCACCCGCTACTACGACCTCGGCAGCACCAGCGCCGTCCGCACCGAGTCGGGTCTGACCTTCACCGTTGCCGACCACAACGGCACCAACACCCTTTCGGTCAACGCCACCGACCTCAGCCAGGAGCGGCGCCGCTTCACCCCGTTCGGAGTCGACCGCGGCACCAAACCCGCGACTTGGCCCGACGCACACGGCTACGTCGACGGCGTCGACGACCCCACCGGACTCACCCATCTCGGCGCTCGCGAGTACGACTCCGCCCGCGGACGCTTCATCTCCACCGACCCCGTCGCCGACTTCGACAACCCGCAACAGCTCAACGGCTACGCGTACGCCGACAACACCCCGATCACGGCCAGCGACCCGGACGGCCAATGGCGCGTCCTGCCCGGCGGCCACTACTGCGACGGCTGCGGCGGCTACAACCACGCGCCCAAGAAAAAGAAGAAGGCAAAGAAGCACAAGAAGGCCACCAAGAGCGCCGCCTCCCGCCACTACTGCGATGGCTGCGACTACCAGCGCTACCTCGCGAAGAAGAAGAAGGAGAAGATCGCGGCGGCCAAGCGGGCCGCCAAGAAAGCCGCGGCCAAGAAGGCGCGCGAGAAGGCGGCCAAGCTCAAGAAGAAGAAGGCCAAGAAACACGCCAAGAAGCCCAAGAAGAAGGAACACCGCAAGGCGAAGCACCGGCCCAAGAAGGCCGGGAACTCCATCCTGGGCGGCGAGAACTACGCCCTGGTGAAGGTCGCCGGCACCGGCTACGCGATCTGCCGGTTCATCAGGGGCACCCCGGCCAACACCTGCGCCGTCCTCGGCTCGGCCATCGCGAAGGGGAAGGCCGACGGCGGCGGGTGGTACTACGTCAAGTGGTACGTCGTCGCCCGTGGCAGCTGGACCCTCTACCGGGTCGGCGAGATCTGGAAGAAGGGCGGCGTCACACCGAGAGGACAACTCGGCAAGGTCAAGGGCGAATTCAGAGCCGATGGACGGGTCATGAGACGAGGCCTCGGCTTGTGGTTCCTCTACGACATGCTCGGTGGTGACACCCGCTCTCCACATCGCAACGACAAGCCCAAGCAGAAGACGAAGTGCGTGGTCTCGTGGAAGGTCTGGGGCCACAACGTCTTCAGCATCTGCTGAGCCTGAACGCACGTTCTGCCTGCACCGGCGGGGATCACCCCGCCGGTGCAGGCGTCCGTCCGGCCTCCGGACAGTGTTGTCCAGGGATTCTTCTTAAGGCGAGGTAAGGATGCGCGGGTGGGGGTTGTGAGATAGCTGCGAACTGAGGATTGTTTGCGGCAGATCATTCACAGGAGGCCCCTTATGATAACCAGCGCTATATCGACCGGTCGCGGGCGCAGGAAGGCGTGCCGGTGACTGTCACTGTCGATTCGGTAAACACCGGCCCGAGCGCAGAGGAGCTTGCTGCTTTCGAGCAGGAAAGGCCGGCGCGAAGGCTGAGCCCGGCCCTGGACCGCACTATCTCCGTATGCTGCGCGTCGATCAGTGTCGGCGTTCTGGTGCAGGTATTCTTTCCGATTCCCGCAGGAACGCAGTTTTATCTGATGCTGTTTCTTGCCGCGGTGTTGCCGGGTGCGCTGCTGTGTTACCGCGGTTGGCGTGTGCCGGCGTTCCTGAACCCGTTCCGCGGAGATCAGCGCCGCGACGACCCGCCGGTGACGGACTGGATTCTGGCGTCGGTTGCGCTGGTGGTCTCGCTGTATCCGCTGCTGGACTTCGACGCGTTCCTGGAGCGGCGGCAGGCTCCTACGCAGCTCGATCTGCTCGCGGGCTCGTTGCTGCTGGTGCTGGCGCTGGAGGCCTGCCGGCGTACGACGGGCTGGGTGCTGCCGGTGGTGAGCCTGTTGTTCATCGGATACGCCTATTACGGCGGCTATTTGCCGTACACGTGGTCCTTGGCGCATCAGGGTTTCGACTTCTCGGCGATCGTGGCGCAGTTGTTCATGGGTACGGCGGGCTTCTACGGGACGCCGTTGGCGGTGGCGGCAAGTTACATCGTCCTGTTCACGATCTATGGCGCTGTGCTGGACGCCTCGGGTGCGGGGAAGTTCTTCATCGACGTGTCGTTCGCGGCGTTCAAACGCAGCCGCACGGCGCCTGGGCGGACCGTCACACTGGCGGGTTTCTTGCTGGGCACGGTGTCGGGTTCCGGTACGGCGACGGCGGTGTCGCTGGGCACGGTCGCCTGGCCGATCCTGCGCCGCGCCGGATATCCGCCCGAGCCGGCGGGCGGCATGCTGGCAGCGGCCGGCATCGGGGCGATCCTGTCTCCGCCCACGCTCGGCGCGGCGGCGTTCATCATCGCCGAGTATCTCCAGGTCAGCTATCTCGTGGTCCTCGGCTACGCGACGGTCCCGACCGTTCTGTATTACCTCGGCATCTTGCTGGCGATCGAGATGGACGCCCGGCGGCACGGCACGGACGCGGCCGAGCCGTCGACCCGGTCGGCGCGCCGGCTGCTGCTGCGGTTCGGATACCACTTCGTGTCGCTGTTCCTGATCATCGGCTTCATGGCGATGGACATTCCGCCGTTCAAGGCCGTCGTCTACGCGACGTTGCTGCAGATCGGGCTGTCGTTCCTGGACCGTGAGCACCGGTTGACGCCACGCCGGCTCGGCCTGGCGCTCGCGCAGGGCACCCGCTCGGTCCTACCCGTCGTGGCGACCTGCGCGGTAGCCGGCATCATCGTCGCCGTCGTCACCCAGACCGGGCTCGGCCTGAACCTGGCCGAGATCATCGTGTCCGCGGCCTCCGCGATCTCCGAGAACCACACCGTGGTGCTGATCATGACCGTCACGCTGTCAGCGTTCGCGGTCATGGTGCTCGGGTTGGCGGTGCCCGTCACCGCATCGTTCATCATCGCCGCGGTGGTGATCGCGCCCGCCCTGTTCCAGCTCGGCGTGGCCCCGGCCGAGGCGTACATGTTCATCTTCTACTACGCCGTCCTGTCGGAGGTCTCGCCGCCCACCGCGCTCGCTGCCGTCGCGACCGCCGCGATCACCGGCGGGCGGGCGATCCCGACGATGTGGCAGGCGTGGAAGTACACCCTGCCTGCGTTCCTGGTGCCCTTCGCGTTCGTGCTGACGCCGAACGGGGCCAACCTGCTGGGCCTCGAGGGTCTGGGAGGTGCGGCGTGGACGCTGGTGGTCTCGGCGCTCGCCGTCGCGGCACTGGCGGTGGTCACCGGCGGATGGATCGCCGTCCGGACCGGCTGGCTGGAGCGTCTCCTCTGCTTTCCTGCCGCGTTGCTGTTGCTGTATCTCGCACCCACCACGATCGGCGTCGGCCTGGGGTTGCTCGGGGCCGCCGTCGTCATCAACCTCGCACGGCGTCAACGCCTGCGGAACACCACGAAAGGGCCGTTACCCACATGAGACTCCGTTCTTTGTCCACTCTGGTGGTCGCACTCGCATTGACGGTCTCGATGGCCGCCTGCGGCGGGCAACGCAAGCCCGAGCCCGGTGACGGCGCGGGAGGTGGCCGCCTCACCATCGCCACCGGCAACACCACCGGCGTGTACTACCAGCTCGGCGGTGCCCTGGCCTCACTGATCTCGGACAACCTCGACGGCTACCGCGCCACCGCCAGCGAGACCGGCGCCTCCGTGCAGAACATCCAAGGACTGACCGCCGGGAACTACGACATCGCCTTCTCCCTGGCCGACACCGCCGCCGACGCGGTCGAGGGCAAGAACAGCTTCACCGCCCCGCAGGACGTGGTCGCGCTGAGCCGGCTGTACTCGAACTACACCCAGGTCGTCGTGCGGGCGGCCTCCGGCATCACGAAGATGGCCGATCTGAAGGGCAAGCGGATCTCCACCGGTTCGCCGAACTCCGGCACCGAGGTGATCGCGCGGCGCCTGCTCACCGCAGCCGGCGTCGACCCGGTCAAGGACGTCACGGCCCAGCGGCTCGGCCTGCCCGAATCGGTGGACGCGATGAAGAGCGGACAGATCGACGCCTTGGTCTGGTCCGGCGGCCTGCCCACCAGCGGCATCACCGACCTCACCACGTCGATGGGCGCCAAGGTGCGCTTCATCCCTCTCGACGACGTGCTGCCCGCCCTGCAGAAGGAGCACGGCAAGGTGTACGCCGCGGGCGTGATCCCGGCCGCGGCGTACAAGCAGCCGACCGACACCCAGACGATCATCGTGCCGAACCTGCTGCTGGTGCGTAAGGACATGCCCGACGACCTGGCCGGGAAACTCACCAGCCTGCTCCTCCAGAACAAAGAAGCCCTCGTCCAGGTCAATCCCGCGGCCAAGGGAATAGACCTCAAGAACGCCGCAATGACCGACCCGGTGCCGTTGCACCCGGCCGCGAAGAAGGCCATCGACGCACTGGACTGAGCGCCCACCGTCGATTGACGAGCCGTTAGAAGTAACCGCCCAAGGCTCTATGCGCCGGAACAGTGAGGTCCCTATGTCAACCGCGATCTGCAGGCGTGGTACCCCGGGTTCGTCCTGTTCGATCGACTCGTGGTCGACGGACGACGTCAGACCGCCGGAACGTGTCGAGTACTGGATGAGTGTCATCAGTGCGGCAACGCGCTACCGGGTGGATCCGACCTGTTCGCCAGGGACCTTCCGGGGCCGGCTGCTTCGCATCGGCACGGTCGCCTACATGCTTGGCCGGGCGTCGGCCGACTGTGCGCAAGGACATCGGACCGCCGCAATGGCGTCCGAGGATCCGCACGACATCCGCACGCTCATGCTGACGATCCGCGGTCAACTGCTCGTCAGCCAAGATGACCAGGAGTTTCGCGTCGGCCCAGGCGCGGCGTTCCTGGCGTCGTCGACATCGCCGTTCGAAGCGAAGCTCGACCACGCCGACATCGCGCTGCTGACGATCCCCGGGGCGGAGATGGACAACCGCCTGCGCCCCGGGTCGCGCCGGTCGGCAGCCCGGATTCTGGACACCAACCGCGGCCTGGGCCGGGTCCTCGTCGGCATGCTGGGTGAACTGTTCGCACAGCGGGCACATCTGTCGGCAGCCGAATTCGATGCGGTCTGCGATCGGCTGGTCGACCTGCTGTGCATGCTCGCCGTCGGTGACGACCGACCCGACACCGAGGGCGGCCTGGGCGAGGTCGAGGCGATGATCAGACGCTACGTGCGAGAGCACGCCACCGATCCGGACCTGACCGGCGCCACGGTGGCACGTGCCCTGGGCTGGTCGCTGCGGCAGGTTCAGCTGGCCATGCAGCAGGCAGGTACGACGCCCCGGGAACTGATCCGGGAAGAACGACTCGCGCTGGTGCACGAACGCCTGCGCAGCCCTGTTCACATCGTCATCGGCGAACTTGCCCACAGCTGCGGCTTCTCCTCCAACAGCGTCCTGAGTGCCGCTTTCCGTCAGCGCTACGGCATGAGCCCCCGGGAATTCAGAGCGCAATATCTGCGGGACGCAGGCGACACGACCGTGGGGAACGGCGCCGGGAAGCCCATCGAGGTCTCCAGCGAGTCCGGCTCGCGCGACTTGCAGCCACTCAGGTAGGCGCGATGGCGGCGCAGCCGACCTGCCGAGCTATCCGCTGCGGGTGATGCCGCCGGCGGGGGCGGCGACGAGGATGGTTCAGGGCTGGCTGAGGAGCGGTCGCCCGGCACGGAAGGGGGAACGGGTATGGCCATCGGACCGGTGCAGCTGATCGTTCTCGGGTTCAACCACCCGAACTTTCACGGAGAGATCATCGACGAACTCGAACGGTTGCGCGCCAGCGACACCATCAAGGTGATCGACGCGCTGGCCGTCCACAAGGACGCAGAAGGCGAGATCGAGGTCGCCCATCTCAGCAACCTCACCCTGGACGAAGCTGTCGAGCTGGGCACGAAGATCGGCGCCCTGATCGGCCTCGGCATCGAAGGTGAGAAAGGCATGGAGGAGGGCGCCGAGTTGGGGGCCGAGGCCGCCGCCGACGGGATGCAGGTCTTCGAGGGGGAGGAATGGGACGTTCTCGAGGACATCCCGAACGACTCTGCCGCCGCACTGCTGCTGATCGAGCACCACTGGGCCGTCCCGCTGCGCGACGCGGTCGCGCGAGCCGGCGGTTTCCGGCTGGCCGACGGATTCATCAGTCCGCTCGACCTGGTCAGCATCGGACTGCTCGACGCCGCCGAGGCCAAGGAACTGCACGAGATGGAGAAGGCCGCGTCGGCCAAATGACGCCGCCGACCCGAACACGACGTTGGAGGTGACCATGTTCGGCTCCCGCAGGGTGGCCCGACGGACAGCCCGTCGCACAGCGCGACGCGTCGACCGCCGCCGATAACACCTGAATCAGCTGGCCGCCAGCCCCGCTCGGTTTACCGGCGGGGTCTTGGGCGGTTGGTGGGGGTGGCGGTCAGTGGGTCTTCGGGCCAGGGGTGGCGGGGGTAGCGGGCTCGGAGGTCTGCTCGGACCTGGGGATAGCCCTGCTTCCAGAACGACGTGAGGTCGCTGGTGATCGCGACCGGGCGTCGTGCGGGCGACAGTAGGTGCAGGACGACTGGGACGCGGCCGTCGGCGATGAGCGGAGTGGTGGTCCAGCCGAAGACTTCCTGCAGCTTCACGGCGAGGATCGGTGGCTCGGCGCCGTCGTACTCGAGGCGGACGTGTGAGCCTGATGGGACCTGGAGCCGTTCCGGGGCGAGTTCGTCGAACCGGGCTGCTGCCGGCCAGGGCAGTAGTCGCCGGAGCGCCGAGGTCACGTCGATCTGGGCGAGATTGCGGACCGAGGCGAGTTCGGTACCCAGCCATGCGTCGAGACCGGCCAGTAAAGCTTCGTCGTCGACCGCGGGCCACGGAGCTCCGAGGTGGGCGTGGCAGAACGCCAGCCGCTGCCGCAAGGCGAGAGCGGCGTCCGACCAACGCAGTACGGACAGACCGCTGCGCCGGATACCGTCGCGGACGGCCGCTTGGACGAGCAGTGGGTCGGGCTTTGCCAGGGGTACGTCGTTGAGCACGATCGCGCCGAGCGTCTCGACGCGCCGCGTCACGATCCGGCCATTGTCCCAGCGGATCTGGTCGGTGGTCGAGACCAGTTCGCCGGCGATGTCCCGCGCGGTCTGCTCGTCGATCGGCGCCGCGGAACGGATCCTGGCGTCGGCGCGCCCCGGTGCCCGGTCGGCCACCGCGATCGCCAGCCAGGGCGTGCTCCGCAACGGCGACTGCGGATCGAGCGCCGCACCCGTACCGCCGGACATCTGGTACGTCGCCGAGCCGGCGCCCCGAACCCGCGCGATCCGGTCCGGATACGCCAGCCCCACCACAACCCCCACCGCAAGGTCGTCCGGCACTGCCTCCGTTGGACCACCCGATGAGCCCCGGCCGAGGCGCCGTGTTTCCTCTCGCCAGCGGGCCGTGGCTCCGCGATCGTCGCCGCGGCGCAGTGCTCGCCAGCGGGCCGGTAGATCGTCGCCGAAGTCGCGGCCGGAGTCGTCCGAGAGCATCGCGACGATCTCGCGGGCCCGGTCGGAGCCGATGCGCGGCGTACCGTCGATCAGCGCACGAGCCAACCGGGGATGCGCCCCGAGCGCCGCCATCCGCCGTCCCCGTTCGGTGATCCGGCCGCTGTCGTCGACGGCGTCGAGGCGGCGCAGCAGTTCGGTGGCCGCGGTCATCGCCACGGCCGGCGGCGCCTCGAGCAAGGTCAGACCGTCGCCGGCGGGCGCACCCCAGGCCGCGAGGTCGAGAGCGAAGGCGGCCAGATCGGCGGTCGCGATCTCCGGCGCCGGATGATCGTCGAGATGCGTGTGGTCGACGGCGGACCAGCATCGATAGACCCGGCCAGGGGCCTCCCGCCCGGCGCGACCCGCTCGCTGGTCCGCCGACGATCTCGACACCCGGCGGGTGACCAACGCACCGAGGCCCCGGGACTGATCCGTCCGCGGCTCCCGGGCAAGACCCGAGTCGACCACAACCCTGATCCCGGGCACAGTCAGCGAACTCTCCGCGACCGACGTCGTGACCACGACCCGGCGAGTGGCGGTCGGGGCCAGCGCGCGGTCCTGTTCGGCCCTGGACTGGCGACCGAACAACGGCAGGACGTTCCGGCCGGCCAACCGGCGCGTCACACCGTTGATCTCGGCCTCCCCCGGGACGAACACGAGGATGTCGCCGTCGTTCTCGGTCCACGCACGCTCGACGACGGCCGCGACGTGGTCCAGCAGTCGTGGGTCGACCCGCCCGCCCGGCAGCAGCGGCACGGGAAGCGGTGGCGGCGCCCACTCGACAGCCACGTCGTACAGCGCGGCAGACGCGGTGATCACGGGCGCCGGAACGTCGGTGCCCAGTGCGCGACTCAGCCTGACCGTGTCCGGCGTGGCGGAGGTCGCAACGATCGCCAGGTCCTCCCGAAGGTTCGCCCGGATGTCGACGCCGAACGCCAGCAGCAGGTCGGCATCGAGGTGCCGCTCGTGGCACTCGTCGATCACGATCGCCGCGACGCCCGGAAGCTCCGGGTTCTGCTGCAGACGCCGTACGAGGAGCCCTGTCGTCACCACCTCGACACGTAGTCCATGTGGTTCTTGGCCGCCGCTGCGTTCGCCGCGCATCGCGTAGCCGATCCGTTGCCCGAGCGGCTCGCCGACCAGCGTCGCGAGCCGGACCGCCGCTGCGCGGGTTGCCAATCTTCGCGGCTCGGCCACGATGATCTTCCCGCCCAGGGCGTCACCCAACGCCAGCGGCAGCAGCGAGGTCTTACCCGATCCGGGCGGCGCGACCAAGACCGCCGTACCGCGCGAACGTACCGCTTCGACTGTGGCAGGCAGAACCGCCCGGACCGGCAGATCAGCCCCCGGCACCGACGATTCAGGCAGCAACACGCCCCGACGCTATCGGACCACTACCGCAGGCCGGGCCGCGGCGTCAGAGGCTCGGCTTTCCCGGTTGGTAGAGCCACGTCTGGAAGAACGTGTCGAGGTCGCGGTGGGTCAGTCGCTCGACGAACCGGATGAAGGTCTGCGTCGAGACGTTGCCGTGCCGGTACGTCGTCGGCCACTGCCGGAGCACCTGGAAGAACGCGCGGTCGCCGATCTTCAGGCGCAGCGCATGCAACGTCATCGCGCCGCGGTTGTAGACCAGGTCGTCGAAGATCTGGTCCCGCCCCGGGTCGGCCACCTTGCCGGACCAGTCCTTCTCGTTCGCGTAGGTCTCCGCGAAGCTCTGCTGCACCGGGACGCCGTTGAACTTCTCCTGGTAGAGCCACTCCGAGTAGGTGGCGAAGCCTTCGTTCAGCCAGATGTCCGACCAGTGCACCGGCGTCAGGCTGTCGCCGAACCACTGGTGGCCGAGCTCGTGGGCGAGCAGGTCACCACTGACCTTGCTCGTGCGCTGGTCGTACACCGGACGGCCCTGCGTCTCCAGGGCGTAGTGCACGCCGACGTCGGCGTGGATGCCGCCGGTCGAGTCGAACGGGTAGCGCCCGTACATCGACGACTCCCACTGGACGATCTGCGCCGTGGTCCGGTTGAACACCTGGCCCTGACCGGGTTTCGTGTCGATCGACCGGCCGATCGCGGTGATGTTCGGCCGGCCGTCGGCGGTCGCTGAGCGAGTGACGTTGTACCTCCCGATCGCCAGCATCGCCAGCTCGCTGGCCATTGGCTGGTTCATCTGCCACCGAAAGGTGGTCCGGCCGTTGTGCTTGGTGGTCGGTCCGGGTTCGCCGTTGGCCAGCACGGTGAGTCCGGTCGGCACGGTGACGGTCTGGGTGTACGTCGCCTTGTCGCCGGTCGTGTCGTTCACCGGGTAGTACGTCGCCGCGCCGATCGGCTGGTTGAGCGCGACGGCGCCGTCCTTGGTGGCGACCCAGCCGGAAAGACCCAGCGCCGGGTCGTCGATCTTCTGCGGGACGCCTGCGTAGGTCACCGAGACGAGAAACGTGCTCCCCCGCCACAGACCGTGCCGTGGAGTGATCACCAGCTCCTGCGCACCGCTGCGGGCGAATGCCGCGTCGCGCCCGTTGACGGAGAGCTTGCTGATCTTCAGCGGTCCCAGGAAATCCAGGTCGAACCGGGAGAGATTCTGCGTGGCTCTGGCAACGATCGTCGTGGTCGCGCTGATCGCCTTGGTTCTGGGATCGAACGCCAGCCTGATGTCGTAATGACTGACGTCGTAGCCGCCGTTTCCCATGTCAGGGAAGTACGGATCCCCAGCACCCGGTGCGCCGGGCGAGAACAGCGGTGCTCGTACGGGGGCCGCATTCGCAGTCAGGCTCGGCGCCGCCACCAGTCCGAGAGCCAACGCACAGATCATCACCAGGTAACCGCGGCGACGGTCGAAACGTCCCACAATTCCTCCAGGTCCGTCAGGGTTTGAGGGCCCGCGTGGCGAAGTAGCCGGGCAGCCAGCCTGCGGTGGCGTCGGAATGGTGCGGCGCCTCGTCGAACCCGGTGATCACGAAGCCGGCGGCGAGCTGCCCGCCGAGCTGCTCGGCCATCGTGTGGCTGTACTCCAGCGGCGCGTCGGCTCCCCACAGCCGCTCGCGCTCCTCGGCCGGGACGTGGGTCAGGTCGCTGTACGGAAGGCGGTGGCGCACGACCAGCTCGCCGCGGGTGTCCATGGCCTCGTTGTCGAACAGGTACACGTCCGGGTTGAGGAAGCCACACAGCAGCGCGCCGCCCGGCCGCAGCACCCGGAAGCACTCGCGCCACACGGGTGCGAGCTCGGGCACGAACAGGTTCGAGACCGGGTTGAAGACCAGGTCGAACGACGAGTCGGCGAACTCCGACAGGTCGCGCATGTCACCCAGCACCGTGCGCAGCTCCAGGCCCTCGCGCTCCGCGACCAGCTGATCCTGGGCGAGCTGGCGCGGCGAGTTGTCGAAGACCGTGACGCGCGCGCCGGCCGCGGCGAGGATCGGGCCTTGCTGCCCGCCGCCCGAAGCCAGACACAGCAGGTCGACCTCGGACAGGTCGGCGGGGAACCACGCCCGGTCGGCCGGCCGGTACCCGATGAGCACGACCGACCAGTCACCGGCGCGTGCCCGTGCGACGGTCTCGGGAGTGACTGGTCTCGACCACTCGTTGCCGCTCTCGACCTGAAGGTCCCACGCCACGCGGTTGTGCGCTACCGGATCGACGCTCACGGGCCTACGGTAGCGCCCCGGCGATCGCCGCCGGGACCGATTTCGGCGGTGCGGCTGATATGTCAGGACTTTAGCGGCCTGAACGCCTTTGACAGTTGAGGAATCAGGGACTTTGGTGAAGATTCGGTCAGGCGCACCGACAGGCCGCACCCGAATGCCAAGTGACTTCCGTCTCCCCTAGGATGACAAGAGGTTCCTTTCCCGACATGAAGGCTGCGCCAATGGCCCCATCAGACGACTCGGATTACGATCCGGGTTTCGACACTTCCCAGCCGACCATCGCCCGCGTCTACGACGCTCTCCTCGGCGGCAAGGACAACTTCGCCGCCGACCGCGAGGGCGCCGCGCTGTACTTGAAGTACGTGCCGGACGCCGGACGCTGCGCGATCGAGAACCGTGAGGCCCTGGTCCGGGGCGTGCACTACCTCGTGCGGACGGCGGGGATCGACCAGTTCCTCGACATCGGCAGCGGCCTGCCGACGCAGAAGAACACCCACCAGGCGGCGCAGGAGATCAACCCTGACGCCCGGGCTGCGTACGTCGACAACGACCCGATCGTGCTCGCACACGGCCGCGCCCTGCTGGCGACCAACAACAGCACGATCGTCGTCACCGCCGACCTGCGTGAGCCGCAGTCGATCCTCGACAACGAGGAGATCAAGGCCCACCTGGACTTCTCGCGTCCGATCGCGCTGATGGTCGTCGGCCTGCACATGCACTTCCACGACGACGAGAAGCCGGACGAATGGGTCCGCACGCTGATGGACGCGCTCGCCCCGGGCAGCTACCTGTTCATCACCGACTTCGTGGACACCGGCGAGCCGCTGCAGAAGTCGATGGAGCGGGCCGGCCTCGAGAGCCTCGGCAACGGCTGGATCCGGACCCCGGAGCGCATCGAGCAGCACTTCCTCGGGTTGCCGCTGGTCCCGCCCGGCGTGGACTTCCTCGCGCGCTGGCACCCGGAGGACCCGGACGCCGACGTCCCGGCCGCCGACGAGCTCGCGGCGTACCAACGCATCCTGATGGCAGGCATCGCGAAGAAGGTCTGACCGGCACGAGGCGCGCATCCCCCACGGGCTGCGCGCCTCTGCCCCGCAGCAGCTGAGTCGAGCTCAGGGCGACGGGAAGCAGGCGGCGACGGCCAGTTGGTCGACGAAGTCGTTCATGTCGTGGCCGGAGTGGCCCTTGACCCACTGGAACGCGACATCTCCGCGCTCGGTGACCAGCCCGACCAGCGGCTCCCACAGGTCTCTGTTGGCGACCGGCTTCTTCGCCGACGTGAGCCAGCCTCGCTCGAGCCAACCGGCGTGCCATCGGTCGCGGAAGCAATTCACGACGTACGTCGAGTCCGAGACGACGAGCAGCGGACCGTCGTTGGCTCGCACGGCCTCCAGGGCCGCGCGGATCTCCATCCGCTGGTTCGTGGAGGCGGCCTCGTGACCGGCCGCGAACTCGGTCTTCGACAACGCCCAGGCCCACCCGCCGGGTCCAGGGTTGCGCGAGCACGCGCCGTCGGTGAACACGGTGCGTGCGCCGAGGGGAACTGTCATATCAGCCGGACGCGGCCGGCGAGTGCGAACTGAAGGCATCGGCACCAGATGCTACCCGCCGAGCGTGATCTCGATCGTGTGGTCGCCCTGAAGGGACGCCGGTACGCCGGACTGCGGGCTGCCGTCGAGCTCCAACCCGCGGATGACGGTGCCCGTGCCGCGGAGCGTCACCGTCAACCCGGCGTCGCGGTACCGCAGGCCGCTCAGCGTGACATCACCCCAACCAGCCGGGAGAGACGGCGCGAAGGTGAGGCCGCGGTCGTCGAACCTCATCCCGAACAGCCCGGTGTGCATCATGTCGATGTACGCCGTCGCCGACCAGGTCTGGTCCGGTTCCGAGTCCCAGCGGCGCCTCAGTACGCCGGTCGCGCCCTGGTAGCCGCCCTCGACGGCGCCGGTGTTCCCGTCGTAGATCTCCCAGAAGCCGCCGCTGTTCCTGACGAGCTCCGCGAGCAGCCTGGTCTCCGTCGCGAACCCCTCCACCTCGCCGTGCTCGGCCAACCCCTTGGCCCAGAGCCCTTGCACGAGCGGCCAGACGATCGCGTTGTGCCGTCCGGGCTCCGCGCCGGAGTATCTGTCCCAGTGCGGATACGTGTCGGGCATTCCCCATGGCATCCGCTGCGCATTCGAGATCAGCGCACTGGCTTGCGCGTCGTCGGCGATCCCGAAGAGCAGCGCGAACGCGAGGCCCGTGCCTTCCTGATAGACGCCCGGCGTGCCATCGGCCGTGAGCTCGTAGTTGTAGCTTCCGGTCCGCGGGTTCCAGAAATGCTCGTTGATGGCCTGCTTGAGCGCCGCCGCCTTGGACAGGTGGCCGTCGGCCGGCCGGCCGAGCGCGTCCGACATCTCGGCCGCCCGCGTGTACGCCGCGCAGTACAGCGCGTTGGTGCTGAGGTACATCCCCGAGACGACATCCGGGTACGACGTACTCTCGCTCCCCCGCGACTCGCCCCCGTCGGCCGTCGGCAGGGGGAAACCGGAGACGCCGTCGTTGAAGAACGACGGGCCGGTGAACAGGCCGTAGCGCGCATCGGCGCCGAAGACCGTCGCTTGCTCGCGGAGGGCGAGCGTGTTCGTCACGACCTCGTACGCACTCCGCAGGAAGTCCCCGTCGCCGGTCACCAGATAGTGGTGCCAGGCGCCGACGGTCCACACCACCTGATCCCACTGCTGGCTGTCCTGCTGCACCCTGAGGTTGCCCTCGGCATCCTTCTCGACCACCGCCCACAGCGTGTTCGCGGCCAACGCCGGCGCCAGCAGGCTCGTCGCGTTCCAGCTGTTGATCGTCGCGTCCCGGGTCCACGGCTGCTCGTAGCCGCCACCGGCGCGGACCATGCCGACTGCTGGGTTCATCAGCCCGCTCCTGGCGTAGATCTCGCCGAACGGAACGGTGTTGGTGCCCAGCAGGTTCTCGAGCGCCGCGTCGTAGGTCGCCCCGTACAGCGCCTGGCTCTCCGGATCCGCGAACCGCAGCGTCGGCCGTGGGTCTGTCGTGGTCATCCGCTCATTCCATCAGACCGCCGACCTCGCGGTGCGGCTCCGGTCCGAGGGTTGAACGGCGGGTACCGGGTACTTGTCGGAGCCCGGTCAAGGGAGGCGCGTGATGAGCATTGGGTTCGGGATCTTTCTGATGGCCGCCGGCGCGATCATCGCGTTCGGCCTGCGCGACCGTAGTGACGCGGTCGACCTGCCTGCCCTCGGGGTGATCCTGATGCTGGCCGGAGCTGCCGGCATCTGGCTGTCGTACGTGATCACCAACAAGCGCCGCCGCGTCGCGACGCAGGCCCTGGACGAGTCGGTCGAGGAGGAGTACCGCACGGTCCAGTCCGGACGGATCCGCGCGTACGTCGTCCGCAAACCGAAGCCTGCACCGGCGACGACTGCGGACACCCCGACTGCCCGCAGTATCGACCTCGACCCCGCCGCCAGCGGCCTCCCCACCACGCCCGCCGCCGAGGAACCCGCCGACGTCGCCGCGGCGCCCGTCACCGCGCGCCGCCGACGGCTCCTCGGCGCGCCGCGAAGGCGCTGACCCGGATCAGGTCCCGAGGCCGGCGCTAGCGTGACGACTCGGCGAAGTCGCGGGCGTCGATCAACTCCTGGGCGACCTCGCGAAGTGTCCGCCCGGTGTCCAGCGACATCTGCTTGAGCGCCTCGAACGCCTGGTAGCCGTCCATACTTGCGCGCTCCATCAGGATGCCGGTCGCCCGCCCGACCAAGTCGCGTACGTCGGGCGTCACGACCAGGCCGGCCTCGGGACGGGCCGCCGCGATCGCCATCGCCGCATGAGTGCCCAGGACGTGCGCGAAGGCGACGTCGTCGTCATCGAAACCGTCCGGGACCTCGCTGAACAGACTCAGCGTCACCGACGCCTGCCGTCCGGCACGCACCGGTACGTGAACAGCGCCGCGGATGCCCGCTGCGAGCGCCCGATCGGTCCACAGATGTGACCAGCGCTGCTCGATCAGCACATCCGGGACGATCTGCTCCCGATCTGTCCGGATCGCGCTGATCAGGGGCCCCTCCCCCAGCTCGATCTGCGCTTGGCACAGCCCGACCAGCCTAGGGTCGGTCAGCGCGACGATCTCGACGCTTGTCCGCTGGTGAACCAGCACCACCGAGGCGTACGTGCAACCGACGGCCTGGACGGCGAACCGTACGACCGCATCGACGGCCTTTTCGACGCCGGGGACAGGAAGCAGCTCGGTCGGCCGCCGATGCTGAGCCATGGCTTCACCTCGAACAGTGCCGAAACGGCGACCCCTCGCGTCAGCGAACAGACCGAGGCGTCGCGCAGCGGGCGAGAGTCCCGCTCGATGGGTCGGGTTCCCGCAGAACAGGACGCCAAACCACCCGCGTTCGAGGAACTCGTGGATGATTGCGACTCCGACGCCAGTTGAACTCTCCCTGGAAGGGAGCCCGTGACGATGACCGCTGACGTTCAGCAGCTTCAGCTCGAGCGAGCCCCGTTCGCGGATCAGGCCGCCTGGCCCGCGCGGTGGATTCTGGCGGCCGAAAGCGGCGACGTGGTGGGATTCCGGCTGCAGGTCGAGTGCTCGGAGGCGGCTGAGATCGTTGTCCACGTCTCGGCCGACGAACGATACGAACTGTGGCTCGACGGCGACCTCGTCGGCCGCGGGCCGTCGCGGGGCGACATCGGCCACTGGTCGTTCGAGAGCTACCGGCTGCTGTTGCCGCCCGGCGCTCACTGGCTCGCCGCTCGCGTGTGGAGCCTCGGCGACGACGCGCCGCTCGCTCAGCTGAGCCTCGGCGACGGCCCCACCTTCCTGCTAGCGGCCGAGACTGTGCGCGGTCGGCCGCCCGAGCTCGACACCGGTACGGCGACCTGGCAAGCGGCGGCCCTGCCAGGACACGGCCGCCGGCCGAAGGGTGACGGGTACGGCTGCGGCGCCAGGCACGCCAGCGACGGCCGCACGTACCCGTGGGGCTGGCAGACCGGCGCGGACGACCTCGAGTGGTCAGCGGCCACCGAAGGACGGACGACAAACGGCCGGCGACTGCTGGTGCCGTCTCGCCTGCCCGCACCGGCACAGCGGTGGGCCGAGGGCGCCCGCATTCGCCATGTCGCGGCCCACCCCGCGGGCGAGCCGACGCACGACCGCGTCGTACGGCCGGCGGACAACCTCGACGACGAGGCCCGCGACTGGCAGCGGCTGCTCGACGGTACGGCGTTGTCGATGGCGGCCGGGACCTGCCGCCGCGTGCTCATCGATCTCGACCAGTACGTCTGCGCGTACCCGGTCCTCGATCTCGACGGCGGCCGCGATGCCGAGGTGCGGCTGCGCTGGCAGGAGTCCCTCTACGAGACGGAGGCCGGAGCAGGTAAGGGACATCGCGATGTCGTCGCGGGCAAGCTGTTCGGCCGTCCCTGTCTTGAAGCGGACGGCATCGGTGACAGCTTCGTCGCCGGCGGCGGTCACGAGCGACACAGCACGCTGTGGTGGCAGTCCGGCCGCTATGTCGAGGTCCTCGTCACCACCGCGGCCGAACCGCTGACGATCACCGGGCTGCGGTTCCGTGAGACCCACTATCCGTACGAAGACCGCAGCCGCTTCACCGCGAGCGACCCGCGGCTGGCGCAGGTCGGCGTACTCGCGCTCCGGACGCTGCAGGCTTGCAGCCACGAGACGACCATGGACTGCCCGTATTACGAGCAGCTTCAGTACGCCGGCGACACCCGGCTGCAATGCCTGATCGCCTACGCCACCACCGGCGACGACGCCCTCGCCCGGCAGGCATTGCGCGCGTTCGCCCACAGCCAGGACGGCAACGGGTTGGTCGCGTCCCGAACGCCGTCCCGCCGGTCCTCCCCGATCCCGCCGTTCACACTGTGGTGGGTCGCGATGGTGCACGACTTCGCGTTGTGGCGCGGCGATCTGGCGTTCGTCACCGAGTTCATGCCCGCCGTACGTGCGGCTGTCGAGGTTCATCAGCAGTCGGTCGACGACCGCGGGATCTTCCACGCCCTGCACGGCTGGAACTTCACCGACTGGGTGCCGGGATGGGACGGCGGTAGCCCGCCCGGGATCGTCCAGGACGGGGAGCGACATCCTGACTGGCCAGGTCCCGGGCGCGGGGTATCGGCGGTGCTGCACCTCCAGCTGGCGCTGGTCGCACGGCAGGTCGCCGAGCTGGAGTCCTGGGTCGGCGAGCCCGACGCATCCGCTCGGTACGCACGACTGGCCGACCAACTCCTCGAAGCCGCCGACGAAGCGTTCTACGACGCCGATCGCGGGCTGTACGCCGACGACCTCGGCCACACCGCCTTCAGCGAACACGCACAAGCGCTGGCCCTGCTCGCGGGCGCGAAGTACGGCGAGCCGGCCGTGCGGACGATGCTCCTGGAACCGCCCGTACCGCTGGCGCGGACGACGGTGTACTTCGATCATTACCTGTTCGAAGCACTGCACGCGATCGGGCGCACCGACGTTCTGCTCGCCCGGCTCGACCTGTGGTTCGGGTTGCTGGACCAGGGCCTGCGCACCGTCGTCGAACACCCCGAACCGACCCGCAGCGACTGCCACGCGTGGGGCGCCCATCCGCTGTACCACTACGTCGCGACACTGCTCGGAGTCCGGCCGACAGCCCCCGGGATGACGTCCGTCACCATCGCCCCGCAACTCGGCGGCCTCGAGTGGGCCCAGGCCTCCGTCCCCACACCGCACGGCCCCCTACAGGTCCGAGCCGAACCCGGCAAACCACCCGAGATCACCGCACCCCCACAGATCACGGTGACGATCATCCCGGCACCTTGATCGGCCGGATCCCGGCTTTGAATGTCAGGCGGGGGTCCGGCCGTACGCCGGTCAGTTCGGCGGTGCGGTCCCAGAGGCGGGCTCGGAGGTTCTCGTCCTGGGCTCGAGGGTCGATACGGGCCGGGCCGACGCCGCGGAAGAACTCGCCGAACTTCCGTGGGCCGTAGTAGTCACCGCCCCGGACGTCGGGTGCGGTCGCGGCGTACAGCAGGGGCAATGTGCCCTCGGGTACGGACTGGGACAGAGCCTTCGTCAGGGCGTTCAGCGGTCGCGCGAACGCGCCGCACCGGCGGCGCCCATCTCGAAGTCGGGGTCCTCGACGTCGAAACCCTTGCCGCGCTGGGCGATGCTGGACACGGTCAGGACGCGGGCCGACTTTCCGGCGCGGAGTGCGGGCATCAGCAGCCAGGTCAGCGCGGCATGGCCCAGGTAGTTGGTCGCGAAGATCGATTCGTGTCCCTGGGCAGTACGCCGGAGCCGGCCCGCCGGGATGCCCGCGTTGTTGATCAGCAGGTCGACGCGCTCTCCGGTACGTTCCCGGATCTCCGCGGCGGCCGTGGCACCGAGTCCAGGTCCGCAAGGTCCGACAGCACGAGCTCTCCACCGACCGCCGCCGCGGCACGCTCACCGCGCTCGCGGGACCGGCAGGCGAGGATCACCCCTGCCCCTTTGGCCGCAAGCACAGTCGCCGCGCGCAGCCCCAGACCCGAGTTCGCGCCGGTGACCACGACCGTCCGGCCTTCCTGGTCGAGGATGTCGTCGTCGCCCCACGTCAGCATCGCCGCATGCTAGCGCCGGCAAGGCCCACCAGTTGCCCTAGGCAGACGTGGCCGCGCTTGCGAAGGCCGTTGCCAGCGATTGGATGGCCGGGGCGACCTCGTTGTCGGCGATGTTGCCGTAGCCGAGGACTATGCCGTTGTCGCTGCCATTGGCGTGAATGCGGTACGCGGCGAGCGGAACGATCCGGGTTCCGGCGTCGCGGGCGGCGACCGTGAGCCGGGCGGTGTCGAGGCTCGCGGGATGGGTGAGCGTCAGATGCAGGCCGGCCGCTGCCCCGCCGATCGTCCACGTCGGCAACTCCCGGCGTACCGCGGCCAGAAGCTGATCCCGGCGGCGCTTGTAGCGGCGCTGCATCGCGCGCAGATGACGGTCGTAGGCACCGGCCGCCATCAGTTCCGCGAAGGTCGCCTGGTCGAGTGTCGACGGTCCGTGGCCGGACGATCGTTCCAGCAGCTCCCGCAAGCGTCCCTGGGCCACGAGCCAGCCGATCCCGATCGCGGGGCTCAGCGTTTTGCTGACCGAGCCGAGCAGTACGACGTGCTCCGGCGCCATCCCCTGCAGCGTGCCGACCGGGCTGCGGTCGTACCGGAACTCGGCGTCGTAGTCGTCCTCCAGGATCACGCCGCCGTGCCGCCGCGCCCACTCGATCAGCTCCAGCCGTCGCTGCGGCGCGAGGACGACGCCGGTCGGGAACTGATGGGCCGCGGTGACGAGCACGGCGCGCAGATCGTCCCGCCGGGCCAGTCGCTCGACGTCGAGACCGTGCTGATCGACCGGCACCGGCTCGGTCCGCACACCCGCCGACTCGATCACGGCACGCAGGCGCGTCCAGCCCGGGTCCTCGACGGCGATCCGATCGATGCCCGTCGCGCGCAGGCCCGTGCAGAGTTGGCGGACACTCGCGCTGACACCGCTGCGGATGACGACGTCGTCGGCCGTCACGATCGCTCCGCGACTGCGCTGCAGGTAGTCGGACATCAGCTCGCGCAACGGCAGATAGCCCTGCTCGTCGGGATACCCGAGGCCGGCGGTCGGTATCGTCCGCGAGGCCGCCCGGGCTGCCTCCGCCCACCGCGTGCGCGGGAACGCGCGCAGGTCGGGCGCGCCGGGCGCCAGATCGAACCTGTACGTCGGCACGCCGGCCGTGCTCGTACGGCGAACCGGCGGCCGGCTGGAGCCGGACCAGCTGACCCAGGTCCCGGACCCTACTCGCGTAGCCAGGTAGCCCTCGGTCACGAGCTGGCCGTATGCCTGGGTGACGGCCCATCGCGAGCAGCCGAGCTGCGCTGCCAGCTCACGGCTGGGCGGCAGCACCGTGCCGCTCGACACGCGTCCCGATCGGACGGCCTCCCGCAACGCGCGCTCGACCTGTTGGTGGAGCTTGCCGAGGCCGTCCAGGGTCAGGACCACAGTCCAGGCCGCGCGCGTGGACTGCCTCGCCATGACCACAGATCCTAGTCACGACGTCCGAGGGCCGGTACGGCGCGTCGCCGCACCGGCCCCAGGTCAGCGCTGGAAGTTGCGGAGCAGGTCGTACGGGTAGACCGGCTGCTTCTCGCTGACTGCCGTCAGGCGGTCGAGCTGCTCCTCGGTGAGGGACCAGCCGACGGCGCCGATGTTGTCGACGTAGTGCTCGAGCGTGCGCGGTCCGATGATCGGAGCGGTGACCGGCTCCGTCTGGATCAGCCACCGCAGCGCGATCTGAGACACGCTCCGACCGGTCGCGGCCGCGATGTCGTGCAGCGCGTCGAGAACGCTCCAGGTCCGCTCGTTGTCGTAGTAGTCCCACGCCTCCAGCAGCCCACGGTCCGCCGCGGCCGCCACCCGGCTGTCCGCCGGCGGCGCCTCCATACCGCGATGGAACCGGCCTGCGAGCCACCCAGCCCGCAGCGGACTCCAGGGCATCACGCCGAGGCCCTCGTTGCGGCAGATCGCCAGGAGCTCCCACTCGGCCTCACGGTCGAGCAGGTTGTACAGCGGCTGCAGCGCGGTGTACCGGTTCGGCCCCGCGAGGTCGATGGCCTTCTGCAGCTGCCAGCCGGTGACGTTGCTCGCTCCGAGGTACCGGACCTTGCCCGACGTGACGAGGGTGTCGAGCGTCGCCAGCGTCTCCTCGATCGGCGTCGCGGTGTCCCAGACGTGGGTGTAGTACAGGTCGATGTAGTCGGTGCCGAGGCGCCGCAGGCTCGCTTCGACGGCGGACAGGATGTGCTTACGGCTCAGCCCGTCGTCGTTCGGTCCGTCGCCCATCGCGCCGTACACCTTGGTCGCGATCACGAACGCGTCGCGGTCGCGGCCCTTGAGCCAGCGGCCGAGAACCGCCTCGGACTCACCCGCGTTGTACACGTCGGCCGTGTCGACGAAGGTGCCGCCGGCGTCGGCGAACTCGTCGAGGATCCGGACGCTCGTCTGCTCGTCCGTCGGGCCGCCGAAGTGCATCGCGCCGAGGCAGACCTCGCTGACCTTCAGTCCCGTCCTACCCAGATTGCGGTACTCCATGTATCGATCCAGTTCCTTTGCACCGTTGGTCACTCGCACGGCCAATCTAGGTGCGGGTCCGGCGGTATCCACGCCCAATCGGCCCGCGGAATCGCGGACCAATTCAGCCGGCGACCATGCTCAGCGTGAACCGGGAGCCGCCGGACTCCGGCGCTGAGGCGGTGAGCGTGCCGTGGTGGCGATGGGCGATCTCCCGCGCGATGGCCAGGCCGAGCCCGGCTCCCCCGGCATCGCGGGTGCGGGCCTCGTCCAGGCGGGTGAACCGCTCGAAGACCCGCTCGCGGTCGGCCGCCGGAATGCCGGGGCCGTCGTCGTCGACGTGCAGTACGACGTGGTCGGCGCGCTGCTCGATCCGCACGGTGACGCTGGTCCGCGCATGCCGTACGGCGTTGTCGAGCAGGTTGCGGAGCAGCCGGTCCAGCTGCCTGGGATCGCCTTCCACCATCGCGGACTGGGCCGACTCGAAGTGGAGGTCCGGCCCCTCGTCGATTCGCCGCGCGAGCTGCCGGCGGGCCAGCTCGGCCAGGTCGACCGGCTGCACGGTGGTTGTGGCGTCGGCGTCGAGTCGCGCCATCAGGAGCAGGTCGTCGGCGAGTTGCTGGAGCCGCTGGACCTCCTCGACCGCGACCCGGTTCACCCGCGGCCAGTCGGCGCGCTCGGGATGCGCGCCCGCCACCTCCAAGGTGGTGCGCAACGTGGCGATCGGACTGCGTAGTTCGTGCGCCGCGTCGGCGACGAAGCCACGTTGCTGCTCGGCGGCCGCCTCCAGCCGGGCGAGCGTGTCGTTCAGCGTCGCCGCCAGCCGCGCGACCGCGTCCCCGGTCGGAGGAATCGGCAGCCGCTCGTGCAGGTTCCGCTGGCTGATCGCCGCCGCCCGGGCCCGCATCCGCTCGATCGGCCGGAGCGCCAGCCGGGTGCCGACGTACGCGCCGACCATGATCAGCAGAACCGCCAGCGGCAGCGTTCGCTGCAGGACGCGGTCCACCTCGGCGGCCGCGTCCTCGGCCTCGAACGGCACAACGAAGACCGACACCACCACGACGTCGTTCGGATCGCCTTTCAGCAGGACATCGCGGACCGCGACGACCTGCCGGTCCACCCATACGCGCCGTCCGGCCATCCTGCTGGCGATGGCACAGTCGCCCTGCGGCGCGGCGGCGCAGTGGGAGTCGGGGCCGAGTCCGCGGACGGTCACGAACATACTGTCCGTCAGGTCGTACCGGTTCGGACGGGGCGCGACCGGAACCGCTCCGAGGGCACCGATCACCGGGCTCGACTCGACGACCTTGCCGGCGCCGTCGACGACCTCGAACACCGCGTCCGTGGGAGCCTGGGCAAAGCTCCCGGTGACAGGCTGGAGGGTTCGGTACCCGTACATGTTCGCGATGAGCTGTTGCCGGTCGCTGTCCGCCTGACGCTCGAGGTCGTGGTAGCGCGAGGTGAAGATCTGGTGGTGGATCCAGAACGCGAAGCCGACGGCCAGCACCGCGGCGACCAGTCCCGCGACCACAGCGGCGCGGAGGGCGGTCGACAGCCGGAGGTCAGGCATGGCTGCTGCCGGTGAGTCGGTAGCCCATGCCGCGCACGGTTTGCAGGGTGTTCCGGCCGAACGGCTGGTCGATCTTGCGGCGCAGGGCGCTGACATGGACCTCGACCACGTTCACGTCGCCGTCGTAGTGGGCGTCCCAGACCTGTTCGAGGATCTCGCGTTTGGTCACCACCACGTCGCGCCGCCGCGCCAGGCACTCCAGGATCGCGAACTCGCGCGCAGTCAGGTCGATCGCCCGCTCGCCGCGGCGGCAGGTCCGGGCCGCCGGGTCGATGACCAGATCGCCGACATCGAGCTCGACTCGGACCGCGCCGCTGCGCCGCAGCAGTGCGCGCAGGCGGGCCACCAGGACGACGTACGAGAACGGCTTGGTCAGGTAGTCGTCGGCGCCGGTGTCCAGCCCTTCGGCCTGGTCGTACTCGCCGTCCTTCGCGGTCAGCATCATGATCGGCGTCGCGTCGCCGCCGCGGCGCAGACTCTCGCAGACGCGGTAGCCGTTCAGGCCGGGCAGCATCACGTCGAGGATGATCGCGGCGTACGCGTTCTCCTCCGCGGCCCACAACGCCTCGGGCCCGCTGTGCACGACGTCGACGGTGAAGCCGTGCGACTCCAGGCCCCACTTCAGCGCGGCGGCGAGCCGGCGCTCGTCCTCCACCACCAGTAGCCGCACCGTCCCAGGATCACACATCCCGCGGACCATCCTGAAGAAGTCTTCAGGTTGCTTCAGGCCCCCTTTGGTACGCCGGCCGCAGACTCCGCCGCATGCTTCTCGCCCATCGCCCGGCCACGCGCCGGCTCACGCGTTCCCTGGTCGCGGTCGCGGACCGTCGCGCGAGCCCCTGGCCGTCGGCCGCCCTGGCCGCCGGGTTCGCAGCCGCCTACACCTGGTTCGCGGTGCAGCGCCACTGGGCATATCGCTCCGGCGGCTTCGATCTCGGCATCTTCGACCAGGCCGTGCGGAGTTACGCCCACGGCCGGCTCCCGGTGTCGACGATCCGGGACCCGCAGCTGATCCTGCTCGGCGACCACTTCCATCCGATCCTGATCGTGCTCGCACCCTTCTACCGGCTCTTCCCAACGGCCGAGACGCTGTTGGTCGCCCAGGCGATGCTGCTCGCTGTGTCCGTCTTCCCCATCACCCGCCTCGCCTGTACGACGCTCGGCGCCAGAACCGGACTGGTCGTCGGGACCTGCTACGGCTTGTCCTGGGGCCTGCTGAACGCAATCACGTTCGACTTCCACGAGATCGCGTTCGCCGTACCACTGCTCGCGTTCGCCCTGACCGAACTGCTCCACGGCCGGCCGGGGCGTGCCGTCGCGATAGCCGCTCCCCTGGTCTTGGTCAAGGAGGACCTCGGACTGACGCTGGCCGTGCTGGGACTGCTGATCGCCCTGCGCCCCGGCACCCGTCGGCTCGGGCTGCTCACCGCCGCCGGAGGCACCGCGGCGTCGCTGCTCAGCGTGTTCGTGATCATTCCGGCCTTCAGTGCCTACGGCAACTACCGTTATCTGGGTGCAGGTGGTCTGCGGGCACCGGAGCCCGCCCTGGCCGGCGACTTGCTCTCGCCGGGAAAGCTTCACCTGGTCGTGCTGCTTCTGCTGCCGACACTCTTCCTCGCGCTCAGGTCGCCCCTGGTGCTGTTGCTGGTGCCGACCTTGGGTTGGCGTCTGACAAGCACGTACATCCTCTACTGGATCCCGACCTTCCACTACGACGCCGTACTGATGCCGATGCTGTTCTGCGCGCTGGTTCACGGACTGGTCCTGCTCCGGCCACGCCTGCGCGGCCTCCTGCCTGTCGTCTGCGCGGCTCTGGCGGCGACCTGCGTGACGCTGTTCCTGCAGTCATCCGCCGCGAACGGTCCCGGGCACCCGTCGGAGTTCACGGCCGCTGCCGACCGACTGATCGCCAGGATCCCGGATGGTGCGACAGTGAGTACGACGGACACGATCGCGCCGCACCTGTCGTCCCGGACCGACGTGTATCTGCTCAAGGCGAAACGGCCGACCGAGTGGACGCTGGCGCCGCACGACGACCCGCACCTGTCGCCGCGCCCGGACGATGTCGTCGTCCGGGACGGCGACCTGATCTTGCTCCGGCACCCCACGCCGCAGAACACCGAAGGAGAGACATGGCCGCGGTCGCGGTGATCGTGCCGTGCTACAACGAGGCCGCGGCGGTGCGCAAGGTGGTCACCGAACTGCGCGACTCGTTGCCGGCAGCACAGATCTACGTCTACGACAACAACTCGTCCGACGACACGGCCGCGATCGCCGCCGCCGCGGGGGCGACCGTCAGGCACGTCGCGCGCCGCGGCAAGGGCAACGTGGTCCGGCGTGCGTTCGCGGACATCGAGGCCGAGGTCTACCTGCTGATCGACGGCGACGACACGTACGAGGCGGCCCGCGCGGCCGACCTGGTGAACGCTCTGCTGGCCGGTCCGTACGACCAGGTGGTAGGCGTACGGCGGCACTCCGACGCCGCGGCGTACCGGCCGGGCCACACGCTCGGGAACCGGGTGCTGACCGCCGCCGTCGGCGCGCTGTTCGGCCGCGACATCACCGACATGCTCAGCGGCTACCGGGCCTTCTCGCGGCGGTACGTGAAGTCGTTCCCCGCCCTCGCCCAGGAGTTCGAGATCGAAACGGAGCTCACGATCCACACACTGCACCTACGGGTTCCGGTCGCTGAGGTCGAGGTCGGCTACAAGGAGCGGCCGGCCGGCGGCGAGAGCAAGCTGCGGACCTATCGCGACGGGCTGCGGATCCTGCGCTGGATCCTGCACCTCGCACGATTGGAGCGGCCGGTGCTGTTCCACGGCGTGATCGCGGCGATCCTCGGTACGGCGGCGTTGGCGCTGGGCGCTCCCGTCGTCCTGGAGTTCCTGCGGACCGGGCTCGTCCCGCGGTTCCCGACCGCGATCCTCGCGTCGTCCATCGGGCTGGCCGCGATCCTGACGCTGGTGCTCGGCTATCTGCTGGACGCGATCGGCCGGAGCCGGCAGGAGGCCGCGCGGTTGAGCTACTTGACACATCCGGCGCCTGCCCAGGTCGCGGCGACGGTCGGGGCCGGTTCATGAGGCGGCACTGGCCGGCGGCAGTCGCCGCGCTCGCCGCCGGGCTGACCTTCGTGCTGAGCGGGATCCTGCGCCACACCTATCCGTTCGGGGACCGGCCGCGGAGCACCAACGACCTCGGTCAGCAGATCGTGCCGATGTACGCGCACTACCGCGACGTCCTGACCGGCCACGGCGGCGATCTGTTCTTCAACTGGTCGAGCGGGTTGGGCGTACCGTTCCTGGGCGACTTCATGGCCTACGTCGGCTCCACGTTGTCGTGGATCACCGTGCTGATGCCACGGGATCACGTCGACCTGGCCTTGTTCCTCGTCGACGTCCTGGCCATCGGTCTCGCGGCCGGCGCGATGACGGCGTACCTGCGGTACCTGCGTCCGGGCCCGGCCTGGCCGGCGGTGATCGCGGGCGTGTCGTACGGCGCGTGCGGGTGGGCGATCGACGACGCGGCGTACATGAGTGTCTGGCTGAACGGGCTGGTCGCGTTCCCGGTGATCTGCCTGCTGTGCGAATGGATCCTGCGGCGGCGGTCAGCGCTGTCGTTGCTGGTGACGTCGCTCGTCGTCGCGCTGTTGTGGACGTCGCACTTCTACACCGTCTACATGGCGATGATCGGCGCGGCGCTCGTCGTGGTGGCGCGTCTGCTCGCGGACGACGCGACGGTGTCGTGGCGGCATCGGCTGACCGGCGCGTTGCGCTGCTTCGTTGCCATCGGCCTCGGAACCGGACTGGCGGCTCCGCTGCTGCTGCCGACGTTCGAGGCCGTGCGCGCCGCACGGCCCAGCCCGGATGTGGTCTTCCGGCCGGTCCTCCCGCTCACCTTCCTGGCCCGGCTCCTGCCCGGCAGCGAAGGAGTCGGCACGACCCCGGGACTCGCGGTCGGCACGGTCATGCTGCTGCTGGCGGTCAGCCTGCCGTTCAACCGGCTCGTCCCGGCCCGCGAACGGATCGTGTGGACCGCCACGGTCGTGCTCACGATGCTCAGCCTGCAGATCCGGATCACCCACGAGATCTGGCACGGCTTCGACGCGCCGAACGGCAGCCCGTACCGGCAGGCGTTCGTCGTGGCCGGATTGCAGGTCATCGTCGGCTGGATCTCCTGGTCCGCCGGGATCCGCACCGTACTGACGGTCGCTGCCCCGATGGGCGCTGTGCTGCTGCTGTACGTCTTGTCCTGGGACGTCCGCAGTACGACGCGGGCCACGCAGCTCGTCGTACCGGTGCTGGTCGTCGTCGCGCTCGGGGCGTGGTTCCTGAGCCGATCGCCGCGATGGGTACGGCGGGGAGCGGCGGCGGTGCTCGTCGCCGCCGTGTTCGTGGAGGTCTCGTTGTCGGCGGTGGCGATCGACGAGCGGCGGAGCAAGATCCTGAGTGCGAAGGCGCCGTGGGGCGCCGAGCACACCGCGCTGCGCTCGCTGGTCACCTCGGCGGCGGACTGGCCGGCGTACCGCACGGCGCCCGGCGCGGAGCAGACCGTCAACGATCCGATGCTGATCGGCGGGCAGGGGCCGCAGTACTACTCGAGCACGATGCCTGACCGGGTGTCGCAACAGCTGCTCGATCTCGGGTTCGGGTACAGCTCGTACGGACGGGCGCTGGTCGACCCACGGAACCCGGTCGTCGACGCGATCTTCGCGATCCGGTCGCGCGTCGTGGGCCGGCTGTCGCTGGAGAAGTACGACGTACCGCCGCTGGTCACCGTTCGACCGGCGGCGGCCTGGTCGTCGAGCGACCCCGGACCGTTCGGCGCGCAGGAGTCGGCGCTCGGCGCGGACGTCTACACCGTGCCGCGTGTGCGCCCCGAGAAGGGCCACGTGCTGCTCGCGGCCTGCGCGCCCGGCTCGGAGATCTGGTTCGCGGCGCCGGAGTTCGTCGGCTCGGTCCTGGTCGCCGGCCGCGGCTGGGTCGTCAACCTGTCCGCAAAGGTGAAGTCCCCCGGCGTCTACGCGGGCGCGCCGATGCTCCGGGTCGGCACCGTGGGCGCGGACGGCGTCGCCGCCGTACCCATCCGCCTCAGCCCCCGCGCGACACTCCCCTCATCCCCCATCGGCTGCCTCGATCGATCCCGCCTCGCCACCGCCGTCCACACTCTCACTCCGCCCAGCCCGCCGGCAGTCGACGTCAGCGGCCACGCAATCCACATCCGCCTCCACCCGAGCGATACGTCTGCCTCGCTCGTCATCGCAACCATCCGAATCGAGGGCTGGCGCTGCTCCGTCGACCACGGCCCCGCCCACACCCCCGACAACCGGGCAGGCCTTCTCGCCGTACCCCTACCGGCAGGCGCGTCCACGGTCTCCTGCACCTACCACCCGCCCGGCCTGAGCCAGGGCCTGGCCATCGCAGCACTTGTCGTGCTCCTCACCGGCGCAAGCCTCGTCCTCGTCCGTCGAGCCTGATAGTGGCGCACGACGCCAGACAGACGGGCTTTCAGTTGGCTTTCAGGCTGCCGAGCGCGGGGGGTTCGACGTTCAGTTCGCGGAGGGCGGTGGCGTAGCGGTCGACGTTGCGGAGTTTGACGGACTCGTAGCCTCGGACGAGGTCTGGGAGTTCGGCGAGTTGTACTGCGCGGTCGTACGACGTGGGGCTGAGGTCGGCGGCCAGGCCGGTCATCAGGGTGCGGTAGTGGTCGCGCAGGGTGCGCTCGACCCTGCGGAGGTGCGCGTAGCCGAAGAGGTCCGCGCGGGTGCCGCGGAGTGACTTGAGCCTGGCGAGGACGCGCAGCGTGCCGTGCGACTTGGGGCCGAACGAGATCTTCTTCGTGCGGCCCAGCGCGCGCAGCACGGGCGGGTGCAACTTGAACGACACCACACCGCCCGGGAAGGACTCGCCGGTCGAGTCGAGGAACGCCGGGTCGGTGAGAAGCCGCGCGACCTCGTACTCGTCCTTGTACGCCGTGAGCTTGAACAGGTTGCGGGCAACCGCCTCGCTGAACCGGGTCTGCGTGGTGACGGCTCCCTCGGCGGCAGCGATCCGCGCCACGAAGTCGACGTACGAGTCCGCGAGCTTCACGTTCTGGTAGGCGACCAGGTCGGCGGCACGCCGGGCGACGAGGCGCAGCACCTCGCCCTCGAGCCCGGAGGTCGCGACCGAGACAGGTACGTCGGGACTCGCGACCGCGGCCGACTGCTTCCCGGCGGCGCGGAACACGGCCGGGTCGGCGACCGCCACACGCCCCCAGGTGAAAGCGGCGATGTTCGCGGCAACCGCGGTGCCGTTGATCTTGATGGCTTCCTCGATCGCCGCGGCCGGCAGGCGGAGCGCACCGGTCTGGTAGGCGGCGCCGACGAGCAGGAAGTTCGCCGCGATCGTGTTGCCGAAGATCCGGTCCGCGGCCTCGAGCGCGTCGAAGTCGAACGTCTCCGCGCTCGCGGTCCGGACCCGCTCCAGCAACCCGGCCTCGTCGGGGTGCTGGACGGCAGGGTCGTACACCATCGCGCCGGTCGCGGTGCGGCTGGTGGAGACCACGGTCCGGCTCACAGCACCGTTGCCGTAGGCAAGGTTCCGGTCCTCGGCGAGGGTCAGCAGGTCGAACCCGAGCAGGCAGTCCGCGGAGCCGGGAGTGAGCCGGTTGGCCGGCTCGAGCTCGCCGTCGGCGAACCGCAGGTGTCCGGTGACAGGGCCGGCCTTCTGGCTCAGTCCGGTCTGGTCGAGCGACTCGACGGCGTACCCGGCGCGATGCGCGGCGGTCGCGAGCACCTGGTTGACCGTGACGATGCCGGTGCCGCCGATGCCGGCCAGGAAGACGTTCTGGGTACCGGCGACGCGGTCCTCGGCGCTGCTCGGCGGCACCGACGGCGGCGCCGGAAACGCCGCCTTCTTCCGGGCTGCCGTCCGGGTGGACCGCGGCGCCGTCTCGACGACCACGAACGACGGGCAGTCGCCGTCGAGGCAGCTGTAGTCGGTGTTGCAGGAGGTCTGCTCGATGCGGGTCTTGCGACCGTACTCGGTCTCGACCGGCTGCACCGACAGGCAGTTGCTCTTCACACCGCAGTCGCCGCAGCCCTCGCACACCGCCTCGTTGATGACGACGCGCTGCGTGCGGGCCGGCAGGCTGCCGCGCTTGCGCTGCCGCCGTGCGTCGGCGGCGCAGTGCTGGTCGTAGATCAGCACCGTGACGCCGGGGGTTTCGCGCAGCATCCGCTGGGCTTCGTCGAGACGGTCACGGCTCCACAGCAGCGTGCCGGGCGCGAGGTCGCGACGACGGTGCCGTTCCGGCTCGTCGGCGCAGACCACGATCTTCCGCACGCCCTCGACGGACAGCTTGTGGGTCAGCTGCGGCACGCTGAGCGCGCCCTCGGCGTCCTGCGCGCCGGTCATCGCGACGACGTCGTTGTAGAGCACCTTGTAGGTGATGTTCACGCCGGCGGCGATACAGGCCTGGACGGCCAGCTGCCCGGAGTGGAAGAAGGTGCCGTCACCGACGTTCTGGAAGATGTGGCCGGCGTCGGTGAACCACGCCTGGCCGATCCACTGGGCTCCTTCACCGCCCATCTGGGTGACTCCGGTGACGGCGCTGTCCTGCCGGTCGGAGATCGTCACCATGGCGTGGCAGCCGATCCCGCCGCCGCCCATCGACCCCTCGGGAAGAGCGGTCGAGCGGTTGTGCGGGCAGCCGCTGCAGAAGTACGCCGAGCGGCTGGTCGAGAGCAACGGCAGCGAGATCCGCCGCGGCGGGGGCGGCGTGACGGCGACCAGGTCCTGCAGCAGGGACCGCAGCGGCGCGAGCAGCCGGCCCGCCGTGAGCTCACCGTCGGCGGGAATCAGCAGCCGGCCGGCGGTGTCGCGTTTGCCGACGATCTGCGGCGCGTCCGGCGTACCGTAGAGGATCTCCCGGATCTGGGTCTCGACGAACGCGGTCTTGTCCTCGACCACGACGATCCGGTCCAGCCCCTCGGCGAACGAGCGCACGGTGCCGGGCGCGACAGGGCTCATCAGCCCGAGCCGCAGCACCCGGACGCCCGCCCGAGCGAGCGCCTCGTCCGTGACGCCGAGGTCCTTCATCGCCTGCCGCATCGAGTCGTAGCAGCTGCCGGAGGCAACGAATCCGACACGGGCGTGCGCCGGGTCGACGTCGACCACGTCGAGGCCGTTCTCGACGGCGTACGCGCGAACCAGCTCGGTGCGCGGCCCGACCAGGTCCGCCTCGGCACGCACGATCGCGTCGGGCCGGACGACCATCGGGCGCTGCTCGTACCGGTAGGGCTTGCCGTCCCACTCGATCGCGGGGACGACCGGCAGTACGTCGCCCGCGGTGGCGTCGACCGCCCAGGCGCCGTCGGCGACGTCCGCGACGATCTTCAGCGCGACGACGCAGCCGGTCACCCGCGACAGCTCGATCGCGTGCAGGCCGAGCGTCACGATCTCGGCCGCGTTGCGCGGGAAGAGGACCGGGATCCCCAGTGCGGCCAGGGACCGCTCGCTGACCGCCGGTACGGTCGAAGATTTCGAGGCAGGGTCGTCACCGACCAGGAGCACGGCGCCGCCGCGCGGGTTCACGCCGTACATGTTGGCGTGCCGCAGCGCGTCGGTCGCGCGGTCCACACCGGGGCCCTTGCCGTACCAGAAGCCGGTCACGCCATCATGGGTGCCGGTGCCGAGCGGCAGCTCGATCTGGCTGCCCCACACCGAGGTCGCGGCGAGTTCCTCGTTGAGCCCGGGCACGAACCGGATGTCGTTCTCGTCCAGCACGTCCCGCATGCCTGCCAGCAGCCGGTCGAGGCCGCCGAGCGGGCTGCCCTGGTAGCCGGAGACGAAGGACGCGGTCCGCAGCCCACGGCGCCGGTCGAGCGCGCGGTGCTCGACCAGGAGTCGCGCGATCGCCTGGACGCCGGTCAGTAGCGTCGGCGGGCCGGCCGGCCGGAACCGGTCGTCGAGGTCGTACGGCGGAGCAGCGGCGAGTCGCTCCGCGCTGATCTCGGCGGGGGCGATGGCGGTCATCGGCTCTCCAGGGGTCCGCGGCAGTTCCCCAGAGCGTGCGGGCTGGGTGGGCCGAGTCACAAGAGTTGTCGTCGAGTTTGGCGACGATCCGCAATCCTTGCCGCGACGATCGCGGTCCGGACGCAACAAAGGACTCCTTCGGAGTAGAGTTCGTTGCGTGCCTGAGCAAGCCAGCCTGGACGCCACCGATCGCGCGATCCTCGACCTGCTGCGCGACAACGCCCGCCGCCCGCTGCGCGAGATCGCGACCGCGGTCGGCCTCACCGTCGCGCCCGTCCAGCGCCGGATCACCCGGCTGGAGAAACTCGGCGTCATCGAGCGCTACACGGTGCAGATCAACCACGGCCGGATCGCCGGCGGCATCGAGGCGATGACCGAGCTGCACTTCGCCGACGACCTCGACCTCGCACAGATCATGGAGTTCGTGGCCCAGGTCCCCGAGGTCAAGGAGGTCCTCACCCTGGCCGGTGACCCGGACGCGCTGGTCCGCATCCAGGTCGAGGGCGTGGAGGATCTGCGCCGCGTCGTCAGCTCACTACGCTCCGCCGAAGCGATCGCAAGCACCAAGACGCTTGTCGTCCTCGAGCAATGGACCCGCCGAGGCTGAGGAACTCGCCGTACGGCTCCGCTCAGCGGTCGAGAGGGTTCGCCGCCATCCGGTCCACGAGACCGGAGTGAACTGCGCGGGCCGCGGAGCTGTCGGGTTTGCGGTCCGCCTGCGCCCGGAAGCACGCGAGGAACTCGGCGGCGAGACCCGAGCGCGGGAACTGCTCGAGGACCTCGGCGCGGAAGGCCGGGGTGAAGTCGTCGAGGTCCCTGCCCACGATGTCGACCGCCGCGGCCCGCGACAGCAGATGTCCCTCGACGTCCTCGGCCGGGTCCACCTCCGGCCACATGTGCCGGACGATGACTTCCCCCAGGCGCTCGCGGCGCTCGTCCGGCCATCCCGCACCGGCCGCGAACACCCGCGCGACGTGTCCGCTGGTCTCCTCGAAGGAGACGGTGTGGCTGTCGAACACCGGCACCAGGCTGACGTCGTGGAACATCGCCGCGACGAACAGCAGCTCGGCGTCGTACCGCAGGCCGTGCTCATCGCCGTACGTCGCTCCCCAGAGGTAGACGCGGTGCGAGTGACTGAGCATGGCGGCGGACAGGTAGGTGCCGGCCACGTCGAGGGCCGCCGACGAGGCAGCAGTGTCAGGAATCGTGATCATGCCTCGACGGTACGGCGCGGAAGGCCCGCGCGGCTGGTCCATTCCGACGGCGGGATGTTGGGCCACCGGCCGCCGAAATGGCCCATCGACACAGGCCGCGAATGGCATCCCGGCAGCGGTCCACCAGCGCGTAGCGTCGAAGGTGAACCAGCAGCTGTCTACCCCGAGGATCATCATGCGTGCCATCACCGTTCGGGACCCCGAGGCCGAGGACTTCGGGCTGTCCCTCACCGAGCTCCCCCATCCCCATGCCGCCGAGAACGACGTCGTCGTGCAGGTCCACGCCGCGGGCTTCATCCGCACCGAACCGCAGTGGCCCGCGACCTGGGTCGACCGCGCCGGCCGCGACCGCACGCCGAGCGTGCCCGGCCACGAACTGTCCGGCGTGGTCGTCGAGCTCGGCTACGGCACGACGGGTCTGTCAGTCGGTCAGCGGGTCTTCGGGCTGACCGACTGGGCCCGCAACGGAACGCTCGCCGAGTACACCGCCGTCGAGGCCCGCAACCTGGCGCCACTTCCCGCCGACGTCGACCACGTCACCGCGGCCGCCCTGCCGATGCCCGGTCTGACGGCCTGGCAGGCCCTCTACGACCACGCTCACCTGCAGACGGGGCAGACCGTCCTCATCCACGGCACCGGTGGTTCCGTCGGCTCGCTGGCCGTACAACTCGCCCGTGAGACCGGCGCCCACATCATCGGCACCGGCCGGGCCGCCGACCGGAAGCTCGCCGAGAGCCTGGGCGCCCACGAGTTCGTCGACCTGGACAACGACCGCCTCGAGGACGCCGGTGAGGTGGACGTGGTGTTCGACGTGATCGGCGGCGAGATCCTCAACCGCTCCACCGCACTACTGCGGCCGGGCGGCACACTCGTCACCGTCGCCGAGCCGCCGACCGTCCAGCCTCGCGACGGCAGGGCGATCTTCTTCGTCGTCGAGCCCGATCGTGCACAGACGGCCCAGCTGGCCGCCCGGCTGCGCGACAGCCGGCTCGTCCCTCTCGTCACCGCGGTCCGTGAGCTGGCCGACGTCCCGGCCACGTTCGGCAGCCGCGGCAAGACGATCGTCAAGGTCACCGCGGACTGAAGGATTGCGATTGCGGGCCCGTCCCCCTCCCCTGTGCTGCGACAGGCCCGCAATCGGTCTGTGGGTTGCGGTCACGCGACGGCGGACCGATGCCGGCGACGGCAGGCAAGAATCGTGAGAATGCGGCGTTTGCGCTCGATCACGGCCGTCAGCTGTTCGCGGTCGGCCTGCCGGCGCGCAGTCCGCAACTCGTCCTCGACGGCCTGCAGGGCATGCAGTAGTTCACGAACGGTACGGGGATCGGAATCGCGCATGACGGCCTCGGCAAGCTCGAAGAATTCGGCGCCCGGC
Organism: Kribbella sp. NPDC051936; assembly: GCF_040680955.1. Classification (NCBI taxonomy): domain Bacteria; kingdom Bacillati; phylum Actinomycetota; class Actinomycetes; order Propionibacteriales; family Kribbellaceae; genus Kribbella; species Kribbella sp. NPDC051936. Next base: position 154,253 of record NZ_JBFAXS010000002.1, read on the forward strand.
TGTCTGAGGCTGAACCACTATGACCGGACGAACGTGTTCTGGGCAAGCCCCGTCCGGAACATTCTTTTCCTGCTGGACGACCCCGGCCGGTCGGTGCTATCCAGAAATGGTCCGAGGGAATTGCCATGACCGATTCCGGCTCGCCGCCGAACTCCACGCACGACCAGCTCGCCCGCGACCTCAGCGAACTGGCCCGTGACCTGCACCGCGCCGACGCGCCGGACGACGTACTGCGGGAGGCTGTGCAGGCCGCGCTCGAGCTCGTGCCCGGCGCCCAGGACGGTTCGGTCACCACGATCGTGGTCGGCAAACTCTTGTCCCACAAGGCCGAGTCCGGCACCCTGCCGATGCGCGTCGACGCCCTGGTGTCGGAGCTCGGCGAAGGCCCGTGCCTGGACGCGCTGCGCGATCAGAAGGCGGTGGTTCGCGTCGACGACATGCGCACCGAGTCCCGGTGGCCGCGGCTGGCCCCACGGGCCGCCGAGCTGGGCGCGCTCAGTGTGTTGACGTTCCCGCTGTTCTCCAAGGACGACAACCTCTGTTCGCTCAACCTGTACGCCGATACCGCGAACGCCTTCTCCGCGGAGTCCGAGCAGATCGGCTGCCTGATCGCCGTCCACGCCGCGGTGGCCTACGCGGGCGCCCAGCGCACGGAGAACCTCCTGGCCGCCCTGGAGACCCGCGACCAGATCGGCCAGGCGGTCGGCCTGCTGATGGAGCGGTACTCGATCACCTCCGAGCGCGCCTTCAGCACCCTCGTCCGCTTCAGCCGCCAGACCAACCGCAAACTCCGCGATGTGGCCCTCGAACTCATCTCCGACGCCGAGGCCGGCGCCCACCGGTAGTCAGATCGCCGTCAGATCGTGGTGACCATGCCGCCGTCGATCAGCACGTCACATCCGGTCATGTTGCCGCCGGCTCCGGAGGCGAGGACCAGCACCAGCTGCGCCACCTCCTCCGGACGGGTGAATCGCCCGGTCGGTGTACCGGCAACTGCCGCGTCCCGGACCGCGGTGGGATCGAGTCCCTGGGCCCGGCCGACGGTCTCCGCGACGCCGCCGGGGCCCAGCCAGAGCGCGGTTTCGACCGGTCCCGGACTGATGGTGTTCACCCGGACACCAGCGGGTCCGAGCTCCTTGGACAGCGACTTGGAGAAGCTGCGCAGCGCGGCCTTCGCCGCGCTGTAGTCGATGACGCCGGGATCGGGCAGCGTGGCGTTCACCGAGCAGATCGTGACGATGGCGGACGGCGCACTCGCCAACAGGTGCGGCACCGCGACCCGGGTCGCGCGCACTGCCGACAGCAGATTCACTTCCAGCGCCCACTGCCACTCCGCGTCCGTGACGGCGAGGAAACCCTCGGTGCGCGGACGTACCCCACCCACGTTGTTCACGAGCACGTCGACGCCACCGAATCGCGTCACGGCCGCACCCACCAGGGCCTCGCATCCGGCCGCGGTGGTGAGGTCGCCCAGCACGACCTCGACCTCACCGTCCTCGGCCAACGCGTCCAGTTCGGGTGAACCGCCGAGCGCACCGGCGGCGACCCGCATGCCCTCGCCGAGCAGCGCCTGCGTGACCGCAAGACCGATGCCCTTGCTCGCGCCGGTCACCACTGCCGTCCGGCCGGCCAGGTCGAGCTTCACAGGGACTGCTCCTTCAGCCAGGCCAAGCACGCCGTGGCGATATCGGACCAGCCGGAGTCGACGACGAGCGAGTGGCCCCGGTCCGGGAAGGTCCTCAGGTCGGTGACGGCGTCGGAGTGGCGGTACTGCTTGAGCGTCGCGCGGGTCACCGACTCGGGGACGGTGTGGTCCTTCCCGCTGGCGATCAGCAGCAGCGGCCCGCGCTTCTGGTTGCCGGTGTCGACCTTGGCCGGCGAGTGCGGGTTGAAGTTCGCCGACGCCGCCTCGAACAGCGGCCGGCCGGGCGCCGGAATGGTCCAGCGCTCGAACAACAGGTCGGACTCCTCCCGCGAGACCGCGTTGCCGAACGCAAACCGGAACTGCTCGGCGGTCAGCGAGACGGCCCGGTGCTTGTTGGCCGGATTCTTGAACACCGGCAACGTGGCCCGCAGCGCGGACAGCGGGACGGGCAGCACGCCCTTGATCTGGGCGGCGTCGATCGCGATCGCCGCCCGGGCGCGGTCCTGCCCGAGCAGCTTCTGTGCGACCATGCCGCCGAACGAGTGCCCGATCAGGATCGGCGGCTCGGGGAGCTCCTCGATGACGGCGGCGAAGTGCGCCACGACATCGTCGATGCCGTGATCGCCGATCGCCTCCGGGTCGTGCCGGGACGCCTCGACGGTCGGGCCGTCACCGGGCCAGCCCGGCGCCGCGGGCTCGTACCCCTCGGTGCGGAATCGCGTCAGCCACGCGTCCCACGACGTCGCGTGCAGCCAGAGTCCGTGGATGAAGAGCACCGGTGTTCCCACAGTCGTCCTCCTGGTCGGTCCCGAGGTGCTGGACACACCGCGTTGGAACCGACGTTAGGACGTCCGGGCCGCGGCCGTCTTCAGTCGAATGACTGTGCCTGCCTCAGCACGTGTTCCGGAGCACCGGTGAGTACGCCGGCGAGCTGCTGGCGGCTGGTGATGCCGAGCTTCGGAAAGATCCGGTACAGGTGCGAGCCGATCGTGCGGTGCGACAGGAAGAGTCGCTGGGCGATGTCCCGGTTGGACAGTCCGCGGGCGGCGAGCTCGGCGATCTGCGCCTCTTGGGGCGACAGCTGCTCCCGGCCACTCGACGTCGGCTGCCAGCCACGCTCTCCCGTCGCCCTCAGCTCCTGGTCGGCGCGAAGCGCCCACGGTTTGGCACCGAGCGCGTCGAAGGCGCCGCGCGCCGCCCGGAGCGGATCGCGGGACTCGGTCACCCGCCGCCGGCGACGCAGCCAGGAGCCGTACGCCAACTGCAGGCGGGCCTGATGCCACGGGAACGGCCGGCTCGCACCGTCCAGCGCACCCCGAAACAACTCCTCGGCCGATGCGTCGTCGGCCAGAACCGCGCGTGAGTACTCCAGAGCGATCGTCGTACCGACGGCAGGCGTGCCTCGCGCCGCCCGTTCGACGGTGCCGACCAACGACCTCGCGTCGTCCCGGCGACCGGCCCGTACGGCGGCCTCGGCGAGGTAGCTGACCGTCCACAGTTGCTGAACGCGCTGATAGGCGGCGTCGGTCGGTACGAACACGCGGAGCATCTCGCCGTACGCCTGCTCGGCACGCTCCGCGCCGAGCTCGCCGAGCCCGCGGACCAACTGAGCACCCGCGAGCAGGGAGGAGCTCGCGTTCGGCAGTTGCAGAGCGGTGCGCTCGGCGTCGGCGAGCAGGGCGTGCCGGGGGTCCCAGCCGCCGCCGATCGCGTCAATCAGTGCCGCCGCGATCCGGGCAGTACCGGCCCACACCCGCTGGCCGGTCTCGTCGGCCAGGCGCATGCTCTCGGCGGCGGACCGCGACGCGTCGAAGACGCCCAGGTTGATCTCGGCCCAGGCGCGGATCGCGAGCGCCTCGGCGAGCAGGCTCAGCCGCCCGTCCGCGCGCAGCTCGTGCACGGCCACCGACAGGAACGACTCCGCGCGCACGAAGTCACCGGCGCCGAAGGCCGCGATGCCGAGCAGGGCCGCGGGTTCCGCCCGGCCGCCGCCGTCCGCGGGCCACAGTTCGAGCTGCTCGATGATCGGCGCGCTCGATTCCAGCGACTCCGCGAGACCGAGCACCGCGAGCAACCTGGGGTCACCGGCGGCCAGCGGAACCTCCCGCGCGGCGCCGACGATCTCCCGCCGTACCGACTCGCCCGGATCGCGCCACCAAACCCTGCGGGCGGCGCCGAACAGCAACTGCATGGCGAGTTCGACGTCGTCCTCGGCGGTGGCCTGCCGGGCCAGATCGACCAGGTGACGGACCTCCGCCGGATCACTCGTGGCGCCGTCGTGGAAGACACCCATCAGCCACGTGAGGCGGGACCGATCTCGCGGTCGAAGTGCCATCCGCGTCACCCGGGTCTTGATTTGTTCGACCTGGGTGAACCTGCCGAGTTCATAGCCCAGTTCCGCCGCACCCAGCAGCCGGGCCGCCTGGTCCAGGGGATCGGGGCTCAGAGCGGCGGCCCGCTCGAGCCGCGCCAGCGCAGTGGCGTACGCCCCGCGCCGGCGGGCTTCGCCGGCCGCCCGCTCGAGCTCTGCGGCGATGGGTTCGTCGCGGCCGGCCACCGCGCCGGCCCGATGCCAGATCGCGCGGTCGGGCTCGGCGGACAGAGCGGTCGCGAGGGCGGCGTGTGCCTGCGTACGGCGGTCTGCGGGCATCACCTGCCGCAGTGCCGACCCCATCAACGGGTGCCCGATGGCGTACGTCGGTCCGGCGATCGTGAGAAAGCCGAGCTCGACGGCCGGTAGCGCCGTACCGCGATCGACGGTGACGCCGGACAGGATCGCCGCCGCGGTCAGTACCTGCTCGAGGTCGTCGCCGTCATCCAGCGCGGCCACGTCGAGGACAGCGCGAGCGGGCGGTTCCAGTTCGTCGGCACGCGCTGCGAAGGCGCGCTCCAGGCGAGCCGTCATCGGCAGGTCGTCGTCCACTTCGGTCCAGGCGTACATCCCGGACTGCCAAGCGGCAGCGAACTCGACCAGCGCCAAGGGATTACCCGCGGCGTGGCCGAGAACCCGATCGCGCAACCCGGGTGCCAGATCGGGAGCTCGCGACCGCAGCAACGCCTGCGCGTCCGCGTCCGGCAAGGCGCCCAGCTCGATCCAGCTGACGGTCTGCTCGTCGCCGAGAAGCTGCGATGCGGAGCGAGATGTGCACAGCAGCACCACCCGCTCCGCCGCGACACGACGGGCCACGAAGGCGAGCGTGTCCACACTGGGCCGGTCCATCCAGTGCAGGTCGTCGAGGCTCATCAGGACCGGTGCCCGCCCGGCGCACTCCACCAGGAGCTCCAGCACCGCGAGCGACGTGAAGAACGGGTTCACCTGGCCTGCTTCGACCATTCCGAAACAGGCCAGCAAGGAGTCGCGCTGCTGGGCCGGGAGAGTGTCCACGCGCGACAGGACCGGCCGCAGCAGTTGATGCAGACCGGCGTAGGGCAGGTGGGTCTCGGACTGGCTGCCGTGCGCACGCAGAACTGTGAAACCCCGGGACTCCGCGTGCTCGGCGACGCGCGCCTGCACCACGCTCTTGCCCACTCCCGGCTCGCCGCTCAGTCCGATCGCGAAACCGCCGGCCTCCACCTCGTCGAGCCTGGCCGTCAGCCGACCGAGGATCTGGTCGCGACCGAACAACTGTTCGTCGTCGGTCGCGGCCATGAGTAGAGCATGAGTCCCCCGCTGCGATCCGTCCAATCACCTGCTCGGGCACCGGGTGCCCGGGGCTACACTCGCCGCCATGAGCGGGACGCGGGTGGCGATTGCGGACGACGACGTCCTGCTACGGGAAGGAATCGCGAGTCTGCTGGCAGCGTCGGGATTCGACGTGGTCGGGCAGGCCGGAAACGGCCCGGAGCTGCTGGACCTGGTCCGCAGCCGGCGTCCGGAGCTGGTCGTCGTGGACATCCGGATGCCGCCTGGCCACGCGACCGAAGGGCTCGAGGCCGCCGAGGTGATCCGTCGCGAGCGCCCGAAGACCGCCGTCCTGCTGTTGTCGGCGTACGTCGACGTCGAGCACGCCGTGCAGCTGATGGCCGCCGGTCACGGAATCGGGTATCTGCTCAAGCGCCGGGTCACCGACGTCGAGGAGTTCCTCGACAGCGTACGGCGGGTCGCGAACGGGGGCTCCGTCGTCGACCCCGCACTGGTGCAGGAGCTGGTCGACGTCCGGCGCCGCCACGACCCGCTCGCCTCCCTCAGCGACCGGGAACGTGAGGTGCTGGCGCTGGTCGCCGAGGGCCGCTCCAACGCCGGCGTCGCCCGGCGCCTGTGGGTCACCGAGGGCACCGTCGAGAAACACGTCCGCAGCATCCTCACCAAGCTCGACCTGCCGGAGACCGACGACGACCACCGTCGCGTCCGGGCGGTCCTGGCCTACCTCCAGGGCGACCGTCGTACGGCGGACGACCGGTGACGGAGCTGATCGCAGCGGCGACCTCGGGGTGACCGGCCGATGACCGGCGGGGTCTCGCGTCGCGTGATCGTCGCCAGTGCGCTGCTGGTGCTGCTCGTCGGCGCCGGGTTCGCCGTGTTGCTGGCGTCGGTCCAGGATCTGCGCGACTCCGAGCGCCAGGCCCGGCAGGCGGCGGCGGTGCTCGCGGCCGCGAACCAGGTCGAGCGCTCGGTCGTCGACCTGGAGACCGGCCGGCAGGCGTTCGCCATCACCGGCGAGGAGCAGTTCCTCGCGCCGTGGCAGACCGCGCGGTCCCAGCTTCCGGACCGGCTCGCGGCGCTGGAGCGGGTGGTCGCGGACGAGCCGGCGCAACGCGCCAGCGCCGAGGAGATCAGCCGCAGCGCGACGTCGTACCTCCGGGACTACTCGGAGCCGCTGGTCGCAGCGATCCGCGGTCGTCCTGGCTCGGCACCGTCGCAGGCCGCGACCACGGACGGCCAGCGCCGGGTCGACGCGATCAGGACCGTCCTCGACGGGTTGATCACAACCGAGCGAGGTCTCTCGGCCGCCGCGCAGGCCCGGTCCGACGCCGCGGCCGGCCGGGCGGCCATCGCGGCCGCGATCGGGCTCGTCGGATCGGTGCTGCTCATCCTGGGATTCACCTGGTACCTGTCCCGTGCCGTCGTCCGCCCGGTGCTGATCACCGCCGCCATGGCCGACCGGCTCGCGGCGGGCGACCTCGCCGTTCGGGTGCCCGAAGACGGAGTCGGCGAGATCGGCGGTCTGGAGCGCACCTTCAACAGCATGGCCGCCTCGCTCGACCAGGCTCGTACCGATCTGGCGTCCTCGCGGGCCCGCCTCGTGGCGTCGGCCGACGAAACCAGGCGGCGGATCGAGCGCGACCTGCACGACGGCATCCAGCAACGACTGGTGACCCTGGCCCTGGAACTGCGCACGGTCCAGGCCGGCCTGACCGGCGACCAGGGCGACCTGCGGGCCCGGCTCGACGAGATCACGGACGACCTCGGCAGCACCCTCGACGAACTGCGGGAGATCTCCCACGGCATCCACCCGGCGATCCTGTCCGACGGCGGTCTCGGTCCCGCGGTGAGGATGCTGGCCCGCCGGTCCGCGATCCCGGTCGAGGCGGAGGTCACCGTCACGGAGCGCCTCCCACCGGCCGTCGAGTCGGCCGCGTATTACGTCGTCTCCGAAGCACTCACCAACGCCGCGAAACACGCGGACGCTTCTGTCGTGTACGTCGACGTACGGCTGCTCGACGGCTCGTTGCGGCTCGCTGTCCGCGACGACGGAGCCGGTGGGGCCGACCCGGCGAACGGCTCCGGCCTGATCGGGCTCACCGACCGTGTCCAGGCGCTGGGCGGTACGCTCACCGTCGACAGCCCGGCCGGCCAGGGCACCACCCTGCAGGTCTCGTTGCCGGTGGCCCCTGAGGAGATCTCCAGCTAGCAGGAATGCCACCGCGGCCGGACCCTGCGACCCTGGTGTCATGCTGCGTTGCGCGATCGTCGACGACAACCGGCGTTTCCTCGACGCCGCACGCGGACTCCTGGAACGCGAAGGCGTCGCCGTCGTCGGTACGGCGACGAGCGGCGCCGGCGCCGTCGACCTGGTCGAGGACTCGCACCCGGACGTGGTCCTGGTGGACATCGACCTCGGCGCGGAGAGCGGCTTCGACATCGTCGCCCGGCTGCACCGGCTGCGCCCGCCGCCCCGGGTGATCCTGATCTCGACGTACGCCGAGCAGGACTACACCGAGCTGATCGACGCGAGTGCGGCGATCGGCTTCGTGCCGAAGACGCGCCTGTCGGCGGTTGCCATCGGCAATCTTCTCCGGCGCGCCACGCACTGAGGCCGCCGGGTCGGTGACGACCCGGCGGCCTTGGTGATTCCCGACCGGTCTATCTGCGGGCGCGGCGGACGACGGCGTCGAAGCCGGCCGCCAGCAGCAGGACCGCGCCGGTGACCACCCATTCGTAGCCGGCCGAGTTCGCGCCCTGGATCAGGTCGCTCATACCGTTGATGATGACCGCGACGACGAGACCACCCAGGACGGCGTCGATGACGCGGCCGCGCCCGCCGAACAGCGACGTACCGCCGATGACCGCGGCACCGACCGCCAGCAGCAGCGTGTTGCCCGCGCCGGCGTTCGACTGGACGGACTGCAGCAACGAGGCCGCGACGACACCGGAGACCGCGGCCATCCCGGAACAGATCACGAACACCGAGATGCGGATGCGGGACACGACCACCCCCGCGCGTCGTGAAGCCTCCTCGTTGCCGCCGACGGCGTACACGTGCCGGCCGTAGCGGGTCCGGCTTAGGACGAGGTGCCACACCGCGAACAGCACCACCAGCAGGACGACGACCCACGGCATCCCCTGCGCCTTGTTGGTGAAGAACGCGTTCGTCGTGACGTTGCGGTTGACGCCCATCTCGAAGGTGAACGCCGCCCCGAGTGCGGCCACCACGGCGACCTTGACCGCGATCACGGCGTACGGCGTGCCCGGGAGCCCGGCCCGCCGGGCGGCCCGTGCGTCGGCCAGTTTGAGCGCGGCGTACCCGATCACGAAGACCGCCAGCAGCGTCCAGCCGAGCCAGAGCGGCAGGAAGCTGTTCTCCAGGCCGATCAGTGGCGAGCCGGCCGGAAGCGTCACCGATCCCTGGCCGCCGACGATGATCAGCGTGACGCCCTGGAACGCCAGGAACGTGGCCAGCGTGATGACGAACGACGGGATGCCGATCCGCGCCCGCAGCCAGCCGGTGCCGAACCCGACCAGCATGCCCACCGCGAGCCCGGCGACCGCCGCGATCCACCACGCGACCCCGTGCCGCAGGATCAGGATCGCCGTGATCGCCGAGCACAGCCCTCCCGTCGTACCGGCGGAGAGATCGATCTCGCCGAGCAGCAGGACGAACACCAGGCCCATGGCCATCACGATGATCGGCGCGGCCTGGATCACCAGCGCCTCGAGGTTGTAGGCGCTGAGGAATCCCTGGTGCACGATGGCGAAGAACGCCGTGATGACGACCAGACCCACGAGTGCGGGAACGGCGCCCAGCTCGCCGCCCCGCAGCCGCGCGACATAGCCCCTCGCATAGGCGCCGACGCCTGACGAGCCGGCCGGCGACTCGTGGCGCTGCTCCGCGCCGCCGTGTTCCAGCAGTTGCGCGTTCACAGCGTCGCTCCCGCCTGGGTGGGCGACAGTCCCAGCGCGCCCGATCGCCCGGTCGTGATCAGCTCGACCACCTGCGTCTGGGTCACCTCCGCGCGCCGGACCTGTGCGGCTGTCCGGCCGAGGAACAGGACGGCGATGGAGTCGGCGACGCGCAGTACGTCGTTCATGTTGTGCGACACCAGGATCACCGCCACGCCCTGCTCCGCGAGCCGGCGGACGAGATCGAGCACCTGCGCGGTCTGGGCGACGCCGAGTGCGGCGGTCGGCTCGTCGAGGATCACGATCTTCGACTGCCACAGCACCGCCTTGGCGATCGCCACGGTCTGCCGCTGCCCGCCCGACAGGCTCGCCACCAGCTGGCGCGCCGACCGGATCGTGGTCACCGACAACGAGTCCAGTGCCTGACGGGCCAGCGTTTCCATCGAGTTCTCGTCCAGCGTGTGCAGCCGCGTGAGGTGCTCGCGGCCGAGGAACATGTTGCCGACGACGTCGAGGTTGTCGCACAACGCGAGGTCCTGGTGCACGATCTCGACGCCGAGCCGCGCGGCGTCGCGCGGCTCGCCGACGCTGTGCGCCGTACCGTCGAAGAGCAGCTCCCCCGCGTCGATCCGGTGGATGCCGCCGATGCACTTCACCAGCGTCGACTTGCCGGCGCCGTTGTCGCCGACCAGGGCCGTCACCTCGCCCGCCTTCGCGACGAGGTTCACCGACGACAGCGCCTGGACGGGCCCGAACGCCTTGTCGACGCCCCGGAGCTCGAGAGTAGGAACAGTAGTCATGCCGTCCCCCTACGGTGTGTGGATGCCGTTGGCGGCGCACAGCTGCTGCAGCGCCGGCGTCGGGCAGACGGACGCGGCGGTCTCGTACCCGTCGGTGACCGGGAGCGCTACGTTCGCCTTGGTGATGACGGTCGGGTTCGCCAGGTACGACGGGATCTCACGACCGGTCGTCGGGTCTTTGGTCGTCGTGGGCGCGGTCGGCTTCTGGCCCGCCAGGATCTGGGCCGCCAGCTTGATCGCCACGTCCGCCTCACCGGCGACCGGCTTGTAGATGGTGAAGGCCTGGGTGCCGGCCATGATGTTGTCGAGACCGCCGGCGGTGGCGTCCTGCCCGGAGACCGCGACCTTGCCCGCCAGGCCCTGAGCCTTCAGGACGTTGATGACCGACTGCGCCATCGTGTCGTTGGCCACCATCACCGCGTTGATGTCGGGGTGCTGTCCGAGCATGGTGGTGAACACGGTCTGTGCGGTCGCGGCGTCCCAGTTGCCGGTCTGGTCGGCCAGCTTCTTCCAGCCGGGTTGCTTCGACAGCACCGAGTTGTAGCCGTCAGCGAAGAGCGTCGCGTTGTTGTCGGTGGGTGCGCCGTCGATCTCGACGTAGTTGACCGAGCTCTTGCCCTTTACCTGCGGCGCCTGCGTCAGTGCGGTGCCCTGGTCCTCGCCGACCTTCACGTTGTCGTACGAGACGTAGTACGACGCGCTGCCGCCCTGGGTCAGCCGGTCGTAGTCGATGGTCACGACGTTGTGCTGCTGGGCGAGGGACTCGATCGCCTTGCCCGAGCCGGAGTCGAGGTTCACGACCAGCAGGACGCCCACGCCGGCGTTGATCAGCGCCTGCGCCTGGGCCTGCTGCGTGGTGGCGCTGCCGTTGGCGTTGTCGATGTAGCAGGTGAGCTTGTTCGCCGCGCACTGCTGCTTCAGTTCGGTGGGATCGGCCGAGACCCAGCGCGGCGACGACGCCGTGTCGGGGAGCAGGATCCCTACCTTAGTGTTCGCCGGCGCGGCGCTGCCGGTCGACGTGCTGTTGTTGCCACAGGCGGTCAGTGTGGCCATCAGCGCCAGGACCGTTCCGGCCAGCGCTACCGCCCTCCTTGGTGTTCGCATCGGTGCGTCCTTTGATCGTGCGAGATGGAGCCCGTCGTACTCCGAGAGCCGCAGTACTCCGTCAGCATGCGTTCGAAGGGCGGATGAATTCGTCGCTGCAGGCACCCAACTCCGGCTTCCAGCTAGCCGGGTAAGCGACCGGCCCACCGAGCGAGGACCCCCCTGCCAGCGGTAAGAGCGGGATTGCAGTCAGCGGGAGCCGATCGGCTCGAGCGCCGTGAACTCGTGCTTCCGCCAGAGCAGGCGGGAGGCTTCCTCCGGGTACGCCGTGACGGTCGACGGCGCATCGAAGAGCCGCGTCAGGCGACGGTCGACGTCGTACGCCGGCCACCCTGGATCGCCGTGCGTGGCGAACGCGGTCCACGCCGTACGGAACTGCGCGGACAGGTCGATCGCCTCCGGGGACGGCGGATCGCCGATGAGCATCGCGGGCTGACCGCTGGTGAGATTGCCGAACACCAGCGGTACGTCGAGGCCGTGGCAGGCACCGAGGGCTGGTGCCGGCCAGGTCAGTTCGTACAGGTGCGCCCGGCCGCCACCGGCGACCTGCGCCTCGGCCAGTTGCAGGCTCGGCATCCGAAACAACCAGTCCGCGTTGACGAGTTCATACAGCTCTTCGTCGGAGGCGGCCGGGTACGCGTCGCGGTAGCGGTGAGGCTCTGGCGCGAGCATCCGCAGGGCGGTCTCGGTCTGCTCGCGGCTGACCTGGCCGAGGACGCCGTCGATCAGGCTGAACAGCCGGTGCTCGTCACGGGTGTGCCCGGCCAGCAGCTCGATGTCGCGCGCGGCGCCGGCGGCCAGCGCCTGCCACGGCGCCACCGGAAGAACGTTGCCATCGACAACTGGTGCGAACGGGATCGGCCGGTGCGTGATCGGTCCCCACCGCTCCCGCCACGCGGCCATCTTCGGCAGGATCGCATCGCCGGCTTCGGGCAGTCGGGCGGGAGGTATCGCGGACAGCGCCTGTGTTGTCGGCCGGACACCCAACTCGCCGGCCAGGGCGACGGCGATCTCACCGGCCAACTCGGCGGAGAAGAACGTGCCCGGCACACTCTGCGCGATCGCCCGGCGGAAGAGTCCGGCGGCGCGCGGCATCGCGAGCAGAGCGGCGACCGAGCCGCCGCCGGCCGACTCCCCGAAGATCGTCACCCGATCCGGATCGCCGCCGAACACGCCGATGGTGTCCTGCACCCAGCGCAGCGCGGCCACCTGGTCGAGCAGTCCCCGGTTGGCCGGCGCTCCGTCGAGCTGCGTGAACCCCTCGATCCCCAGCCGGTAGTTGACAGTCACGACGACGACACCGTTCGCGACGAGGTGCGTGGCGTCGTACTCCGGGAGGCTCGAATTGCCCAGTGCATAACCGCCACCGGGGATCCACACCATGACCGGGAGCCGGGCCGCGAGATCCGGCGTCCACACGTTCAGAGTCAGCCAGTCGTCACCGGAGGCAGCCTGAGCCGATCCGAGCAGACCGGACTGCGGTGGCGGCGGACCGTACGTCGTCGCCGGCCGGACGCCGTCCCACGCGTGCACCGGTGCAGGCGCCTGGAATCGAGGCCTGCCGATCGGCGGCGCGGCGTACGGAATGCCGCGGAACACCAGCAGCCCGTCCGCACTGCTGCCGCGCAGCACACCGCTCGCCGTACGAACCTCCCGGCCACCACTCGCCTCACCGGCCACCTGCCGAGCATCACGCCACCTGTCCACGGAGAGCAAACCGATAACCAGCGGTCGCCTTCGCCGCGAATCCGTCCTAGCCTCTGGACAGGAGGGTGGCGCGATGATCGGTGGCGGGTCGTACGCACTGCGCGGCCGGCGTCCGGAGCTCGCCCGACTCAAGCGACTCGTCGCCGACCTCCGCGCCGGGCACGGTCAGGTCCTGCTCGTGCGCGGCGAGGCAGGGATCGGCAAGTCGGCGCTGCTCGACCACCTCGCCCGGACGGCCGACGGCTGCATCGTCGCCCGGGCGTCCGGCGTCGAGTCCGAGATGGAGCTGCCGTTCGCCGGACTTCACCAATTGTGTGCGCCGATGCTCGACCTCGCCGGCCGGCTCCCGCATCCGCAGAGCGAGGCGCTCGAGGTGGCCTTCGGCGTACGGGCGGGTGCCACGCCGGACCGGTTCGTGGTGGGTGCCGCGACACTCACCCTGCTGTCGGAGGCGTCCGCCGATCGGCCGCTGCTGTGCATCGTCGACGACGCGCAATGGCTCGACCAGGCGTCGGCCCAGGCGCTGACCTTCGCCGCGCGGCGGCTGTTCGCCGATCGGATCGGGTTCGTCTTCGCCGTCCGTGAGCCGCTCACCCGCCCGGAATGGCGCGGGCTGCCCGAACTGGTGGTCCGCGGCCTGGCGGACCAGGACGCGCGGGCGCTGCTCACCGCGGTCGTTCCCGGCCGGATCGACGAGCACGTGCGCGACCGGATCGTGGCGGAGACGCGGGGCAACCCGCTCGCACTGCTCGAACTCCCCCGCGGTCTCAGCCCGGCCGAGCTGGCCGGCGGCTTCGAGCGACCGGACGCCCAGCCGCTGGCCAGTCAACTCGAGCAGAACTTCGCCCAGCGGATCTCGGCGCTCCCACCACAGTCCCGGCGCCTGCTGCTGACCGCGGCGGCAGAGCCGGTCGGTGACATCGGTCTCCTGCAGCGGGCGCTGGCAGTCCTCGACGTACCGATCAGCGCTGCCGGTCCGCCCGAGGACGCAGGACTGATCGAGCTCGGGGCCATTGTCCGGTTCCGGCATCCGCTGGTGCGGTCCGCGGCATACCGGGAGGCCGCACCGGCCGACCGGCGGGTGGTGCATCGGGCCCTCGCCGAGGCCACCGACCCGGACCTCGATCCCGACCGGCGCGCCTGGCATCGCGCCAACAGCGCGCTCGGCCCCGACGAGACCATCGCCGGCGAGCTGATCGCGTCCGCGGATCGCGCCCTGCGTCGTGGCGGGATCGCGGCCAGCGCCGCGTTCCTGCACCGCGCGACCGACCTCACCCCGGCCCCCGGCGCACGGGCCGACCGTGCCCTCGCCGCCGCCCAGGCGGCACTCGGCGCCGGGGCCTTCGAGACCGCGCTGAAACTGCTCGTCATCGCCGACGAGGACCCGGCCGACGAACTCCGGCAGGCACAGGCGGAGCTCCTCAGGGCGCAGATCACCTTCGTCACCGGTCACGGCATGGAAGCGCCCCGGCTGCTGCTCGACAGTGCACGCCGGCTCGGACCGCTCGACGCCCGTCTGGCTCGCGACACGTACCTCGACGCGATCATGGCCGCGATGCTCGCCGGCCGGCTCAGCGGCGACGTCGATCTGCCGGCGGTCGCGCAGGCGGCGCGGGCGGCGCCGGAGCCGGCGGCCCGCGACAAGCGGGACCTGCTGCTGGACACACTCGCGCGCTTCTTCTCCGGCGACTTCCCGGCGGCGGTGCCGCTCGGCCGGGAGGTGATCGACGCCTTCTCCGGCAGGAACGGGGCCGACGACTACGCCGATGTCCGGTGGCTGTGGCTGGCCGGACTGGTGGCGATCAACCTGTGGGACGACGCGGGCTGGAACGACCTGACCGCGCGGCACGTCCGGATCGCGCGCGACCTCGGCGATCTCACCCAGCTCCCGCTGGTCCTGGGGCCGCGGCTCGTCATCGACCTGTTCGCCGGGGACTTCGCGGTCGCGGAGTCGATGGTCCGCGAGATCGAGATGGTCCGCGAGGCGACGTTCGCCGCCGCCGCCCGGTACGAGGCCATCACGCTGGCCGCGTGGCGCGGCGACGAGGAACTCGCCGACCGGCTCATCACCACGAGTCTCGCGGACGCAAAGGCCCGTGGCGAAGGCGGCGGGGTCGCATCCCATCTCTGGGCGCGCGCCCTGCTGATGAACAGCCTCGGTCAGTACCAGGGCGCGCTCACGGCGGCTCAGGAGGCGACCGCCTACCCGATCGAGTACGGCGTCTCGAACTGGGCCTGGAGCGAACTCGTCGAGTCGGCGGTCCACACCGGCAGACCCGAGCTGGCGGCGGAGGCTCTGGAACGCCTGGCCCTGTTGACCCAAGCCGGCGGAACGGACTGGGGCCTGGGCGTTCTCGCCCGGTCGCGCGCGCTGCTCGCGATCGGCGACGTCGCCGAGTCGCACTACCAGCAGGCCGTCGAGCTCCTCGGCCGGACGCGTTTGCGGATGGAGCTCGCCCGCGCGCATCTGCTGTACGGCGAATGGCTGCGGCGGGAGGGCCGGCGCCGGGACGCGCGTGCACACCTGCGAACGGCGTACGAGATGTTCTCCGCGCCCGGCGCCGACGCGTTCGCGGAGCGGTCGCGTCGCGAGCTCGCCGCGACCGGGGAAGCGATCAGCCGACCCGCGGAACCACCGGGTCAGGCACTGACCGCGCAGGAGGCGTTGATCGCCGAACTCGCGGCGGCCGGTCTGACCAATCCCGAGATCGGTGCGCAGATGTTCCTCAGCAGGCACACCGTCGAGTGGCACCTGCGCAAGGTCTTCACCAAGCTCGGCGTCACCTCACGACGCCAGCTCCCGTCCGCGCTCACCAAGGGTGGCGGTTCAGGCTCTTGAACACCTTGCCAGTGGGCGGTGGCGGGCGTTCACTGAGATGGACATGTTCGCGGACCCGGGGGGTCGGGGGCGGCGCCGCGGGTTCGAGGCCGGGTGGGACCGGCCTTGAGGGGGGAGGAAGACCGTGCCGAATGCATTTCTGGACAAGGTTTCGCTGGGCAGGGACTCGTCGGGACGACCGTTGGTGGTCAATCGCCGCACGATGGCGATGCTCGAGGCCGCCGAGCGCAAACTCGGGCGCAAACTCGTGATCGTGCAGGGATCGTTCCTGGCCGGGAAGGCCGCGAAGCGCTCCGGCCCGACGCACAACCGGGCCGGCGTGATCGACATCCGTACCAAGGACCAGACGCCCGCACAGCAGGCGCAGACGCTGCTCGAGCTGCGCAAGATCTCGTTCGCGGCGTTCCACCGGACGACGAAGCAGGGCTTCGCCGACCACATCCACGCGGTGGCGATCGGTGATCCCGGTCTCGACCCGTCCGCCGCTCGGCAGGTGGAGGCGTACAAGAACGGCCGCGACGGGCTGAAGGGCAACGGACCGCTCGACGGGCCACGGGTGAAGATCACGGTGTTCCCGTTGACCATGCCTTCGAGCATCGCCCCGGCCGTGCGCACCGCACGACCTGTCGTGCATCTGGCGTCGGTGCAGGCGCAGTTCCGGGCCGGAGGCACCAAAGCACTGCCTGACGTGAAGACCATCCAGCTGGCACTCAACGCCCGGCTCAAGCTGACCCTGCTCGTCGACGGCAAGGCCGGCAAGTTCACCCGGGAGGCCTACAAGAAGCACCAGAAGGCGATCGGCAGCGCGCCCAAGTTCATCGACGGCATCCCGGGCCCGAAGGACCTCACCAACCTCGGTCTCGGGCGCTTCCAAGTCATCTGAGCAACAGATCCTGGAGCCAGCTCTCGACGAGCCGGACGAAAGCGTCCGGACGGTCGTGGTGCAGGAAGTGGCTGGTGCCGGGCCAGACGACGACGCGGGATCCAGGAGGAAGGGCGCACGTCAGGTCCCACGCCGCCATCGACGGCGTCGGCCGGATGCACAACACCGGCTGCGTCAGTGGCGCGACCGTCCTCGCGGCGGCCGGGCGAGCACCGAACGCACCGGGATCGGTGTACATCCCGGCGTAGCTGGCAGCCAGAACGTGACCCGGCGTACGCGACAACTGTTCGCGTACGCCGGTCGGCAGTGGGCCCAGCTGCCGTACGGCGGCGGCCGCGCCGTCGCGCCGGAGCTCGGCCAGCCGCCGGTGGAACGTCGCGGCCTCGGTCTCGTCAGCGCCGTACGCCGGATCGACGACCACCAGCGCGCGAACGAGGTCGGGATGATCCAGGGCCAGCCGTACGACGATCTGGCCGCCCATCGAGTGACCGACCGCGACCACCGGCGCAAGCCCCGATGCGCGCACCAGTGCGGCCAGATCCCCGGCGTAGTCAGCGGGCCGGTAGCCGTCGGCAGGAACCGGCGACCGCCCGTGCCCGCGCAGGTCGACCGTCATCACCCGCCGGCCGGCGAACCGGACGGGCTGCCACGCGCGGCCGTCCCCACCCCACCCGTGCACCAGCAGCATCGCGTCGCGGTCGTCGCCGCCGGTCACGACACAGTGCAGGGTTTCGACATCGGGCTGCATGGATGGCAGCATAGTTAACGTTTTCTATCCTCAGCTGTCCGCTGCCACGGCAGAAAGTTTCGATCCGGGAGGAGCACGTCCAGGTGGCCCGAACGACCTCCGGCCGACGGCCGACCGTCAAGGACGTCGCCGCGTCCGCCGGCGTCAGCGCCACCACCGTGTCCCGGGTCCTCGGCGGCAGCTACCCGGTGAGCGCCTCCACCCGGAACCGGGTGCTGCGGGCGGTGCGCGACCTCGACTACGTCATCAACGCCCAGGCCCGCGCTCTCGTCGGCGGCTCGACCCGCACGGTCGCCTTCATCGTCCGCGACCTCGTCGGCCCGCTGTTCGCCTACATCGGCCAGGGCGTCGAGCTGCAGGCGACTGCCGAGGGCCGGGTCTGCCTGGTCTGCACCCATCACGGCGACCCCGATCGCGAGCTCGAACTCATCGAGCTGATGCGCCAGCAGGGCGCCGAGGCGGTCGTCCTGGTCGGCGGCGGGCTGCGGACCGAGGCGCACGTGCGCCGGATGGCCGAGATCGCGCACTCGCTCGACCGCGCCGGGTCGCGCCTGGTGCTGTGCGGCCGGCCGCCGATCGGCGCGGACGTCCCGGCGACCGTCGTCGAGTACGACAACGAGGGCGGCGCCTTCGCGGTCACCGACTACCTGATCTCGCTCGGGCACCGCCGGATCGCGTTCGTCGGCGCCGGTGAGCCCGAGCACACCACGACCGGGGCGCGACTCAACGGCTTCCTCGACGCCCACGCCACCCGCGGACTCGAGGTCGACCACGAGCTGGTTGTCAGCGGCAACTATGATCGCGAGTCCGGCTATCGGCAGACCAGGCTGCTCCTCGAGCGCGGCGCGGGAATGACGGCGGTGGTCGCCGTTACGGACGTGGTTGCCAGCGGCGTGCTGGCCGCGCTCCGGGACGCCGGAGTCCGCGTCCCGGAGGACGTCTCGGTCGTCGGGTACGACGACATCCCGCTCAGCGGCGACCTCGACCTGACGACCGTGCACCTCCCCCACGAGGAACTCGGCCGGGCCGCCGTGCGGCTCGCGCTGCACCGCGACGAGTACGCGCTCGACCAGCACCTGAAGCTCGGCACCCATGTCGTCATCCGGTCGTCCACCGCCAAGAGGGAGTCATGACAGAGTCAACGCCGGGGCGCCGCCGGCCCTCCACCGGCCCGACGCTCGCCGACGTCGCGGCCCACGCAGGCCTTTCCCCCGCGACCGTCTCCCGCGTCCTGGCCGACAACTACCCGGTCTCCCGGTCGGCACGGCAACGCGTCATGAACGCCGTCCGGGAGCTGAACTACTCCGCGAACACGCACGCGCGAGCGCTCGCCGCGGGAGCCCGGTCGAAGACGATCGCGTTCATCCTCGCCGACGTTCGCGGGCAGTCCTTCGCCGATGCCGCCCACGGTGTCGAGCAGGAGGCCGCCAAGCAGGGCTGGCTGAGTCTGATCGGCACCACGCAGGGCGATCCGGACCGGGAGCTCGCCCTCGTCCAACTGATGCGCGAACAGCGGGCCGGTGCGGTCGTGCTGATCGGCGGCATCATGGAGGACGCCGCCGACTACCGGCAGAAGCTGACCGAGCTGGCCCGGTCGCTGCACGCGGCCGGCTCGCTGCTCGTGCTGTGCGGACGCCCGTCCCTCGGCGACGACGTACCCGCCGCGGTGATCGAGTACGACAACGAGAACGGCGCCTACGCGCTGACGAGTCATCTGCTGTCACAGGGCCATCGGCGCATCTTGTTCCTCGCCGGACCGGAGCGGCAGAGCACCAGCAACGAGCGGCTCGCCGGACATCGCAGGGCGCTGTCCGACTTCGGCGTACCGGACGCACCCGAGCTCGTGGAGCACGGCGTCTTCACCCGCGCGTCCGGCTACCAGTCGATGCGCCGTGTCGTAGCCGCCGGCACCGACTTCACCGCCGTGTTCGCGGCCACCGACGTCGTGGCCGCCGGGGTGTACGCCGCGGCGGCCGAGCACGGGCTGACGATCCCCGGCGACCTGTCCGTCGTCGGGTACGACGACGTAGAGCTCGCCCAGGACCTGCGCCCCCGGCTGACCACGGTGCACGTGCCGTACGAGGATCTCGGGCGGACGGCCGCGCAGATCGCCGTCGACGACCAGCACCTGCAGCCGGGCTGGACGGGCGACCACCGGCTGTTCAAGACCCACGTGGTGATCCGGAGCTCGGTCACCCGGGCGGAATCACCCCGCCAGGTCGACGGGAACCGCGGCTGATCCGTCCAGGACGACGGCCAGCGCCGGGCCGACCGCGTCCTCGGTGTCGGGTCCGACCTGCACGCACGGGATGTCGTGCGCCGTGAGATAGCCGAGCTGCGCGGCGGTGAACTCGGCGCCCAGCCCGATCACACCGCGCGTGCCGCGCGCGAACACCTGCTCCAGCCAAGCCCTCGGCACCGGCGATCCCGGAGCGACCGTCGTGACCACGACGGCCAGCCCGGGCTCCCGGACCCGCTCGGCGAGGCCGGCGAGAACCTCGCCGGCCCAGCTCCGCTCACGATCCGCGACGACGACGTCGACCAGCGCCGACTCCTCCCGCCGTACGCCGGCCGCGGCCTGCTCCACCGGGTACCCGAACCGCCGCAGCGCCTCGCGCACCCGGGCCCGCGTCGCCGGTGCGACGTCCGGATAGGCCCGGAGCACCTTCGACACCGTCGACACCGAGACGCCGGCCTCCCGGGCGACGACCGCGAGCTTCCTCCGTGGGGCGGTCATCGACGCTCACTGACCCTTGAGGTACGCGTTCGCCTGCTTCTCGAGCTCCGCCTGGAGATCGGCCAGACCGGCCTTCTCGACCGCCTTCTTCAGCGCGTCGAGCCCCTTGTCCACGTCGACCGCGCCGATCCACAGCGGGTTGCCGTACTGCGTCATCGCCGCGCTCACCTGGCTGTCCTGCCGCTTCACCGGCGTCACGTCCGGGACGAACGACGCGTACGGGTCGACCGTGAAGTTGTTGTAGTCCTGCGCCCAGTCGAACCACGCCTCCTCGGTCGGCGTGATGTCCTTGATCTTCAACTCGAGCTTCTGCCGCCAGCACAGGGCGTACCCGGGGAAGCCGTACTGCGACAGCTGCTGGAACTTGTCCTCGCCGACCGGCTTCCAGTCGGTGCCCTCGATGCCGTAGCTGATCAGATCGTGGTTCTCCTTGATCGAGACCCAGTCCTCGAGCTGCATCGCCCGCTCGTTGCTCTTGCCCTTGACGTTCAGGACGACGAAGTTGTCGGCCTGGAACGTCTGGTTCGGTTTCGCGCTCTTGCCGCCGGCCAGCGGCATGACGTTCGCGATCTGTGCGGCCGGCACCGCCTTGCGGAGCGAGGTCAGCGACTGCGACGACAGGCCGTCGGTCATCGCCCACCGGGTCGCGATCCGGCCGGACTCGAACTGGGTGCCGATCGTCGAGGAGTCGACGTTCAGCGCGTCCTTGTTGATGATGCCGTCCAGGTAGTACTTACGTACCCGCCGCAGGGCGTCGACGACACCGGGCGCTTCCCAGAACGGGATCGGGTGCGCCGAGCCGGTCGTCTTCCCGTCCTGCGCCAGGTAGAACGGGAACGAGCCGCCGCTGAACGACTGCACGCTGACGTGCGGGTTCTCCCAGTCGTGCTGGTTCAGCCAGCCGACCGGCGCGAACGCGACGAGCAGCTTGGGCATGTTGGAGGAGATGCCGACCGGCGTGACCTTCTCCTTCTGCTTGACGTCGTACCAGTACTTCTCCAGCTGGTCGAACGTCGTGATCTCGCCGATGCCGAGCTTGTCGGCGAGGTCCTGGCGGACGGTGAAGTGGTGGAACCGGGCGGCCGAGTTCACCTGCGGGATCCCGTACAGCTTGCCGGACCACTTGTTCTGCTCGAGCAGCTGCGGATCGAGCGTCTTGCTCAGGTTCGGGTACTTGCCGATCAGGTCGCCGACCGGGACCAGCGACTTGCTCGCGACCAGCTGGAGCATGTTCAGCCAGCGGGCCTGCAGGGCCGTGTCGAAGGTGTCGCCCGCGGTGAACTTGAGCAGCGACTGCTGCTGGTAGTTCGACCAGGCGACGAACTGCGGCGCGATGGTGAAGCCGAGGTCGTTCTTCAGCTTCTCGTTGACCTTGGCCAGGACGGTGTCCCAGCCCGGCTTCGCGTCCCCGGGGAGCAGCACGGTCAGCGTGTCGGCGCTGTTCTTGGTACCGGACGACGAGTCGCCGCAGCCGTTCAGCCCGAGCAGGGCCGCGATGGACAGGCCGCCGCTCGCGGCCAGGAAGCCGCGCCTGCTGAGGCCGGCTGGGGATGTGGCGGGCACGATGCCTCCAGAAAAGTAGTGCCTGAGGTGAGGGAGGGAGCCGTCAGCCCTTCGTGGCTCCGAGGGTGATGCCTTTGACGAAGTAGCGCTGCGCGAACGGGTACGCGAGCAGGATCGGGCCGATGGTCACGACCGTCAGGGCGAGCCGGAGCTGGTAGACCGGCGTCGACTGCTCCGCGGCCGTCGGCAGCATCTGCGAGAACGACACGTTCGAGATGAGGTTCTGCAGCAACAGCGGGAGCGGGTACTTGTGGATGTCCGACATGAACAGCAGCGCGGTGAACCATTCGTTCCAGTAGTGGACCGCGTAGAACAGGCCGACCACCGCGAGGATCGGCTTCGACAGCGGCAGCCCGATCCGGAAGAAGATCTGCAGCTCCCCCGCCCCGTCGACCCGCGCCGAGTCGAGGATCTCCTCCGGCAACTGCCGGAACGCCGAGACCTGGATGAACACCAGGAAAGGTGCCACCAGCAACGGGAGGATGACGGCGAAGTAGCTGTTCTGGAGCTTCAGGTACTGCGTGACGAGCAGGTAGAGCGGTACGAGTCCGCCGCTGAACAGCATCGGGATGTAGGCGAACACCGACAGCGGCCTGCTGATGTACGGCAGCCGGCGCGCGATCACCCAGCTCAGTCCGGACGTGCAGGCGAGCGCCAGCGCCGTACCGACGAGCGTGATGAACACGCTCGCGGCGTACGCGCTCAGCAGCGTCGGGCCGGTGAAGATCAGGTCGTACGCCGCGGTGGAGAACGGTCGCGGGACGACGCTGTAGCCGGTGGTCGCGAGCGTCTGCTCGTCGGTGAACGACCCCGACACGATCATCCAGAACGGCACCAGGCAGACGATCATGAACGCGGTCACGCCGATGACGCTGAACACGGTGAACGCCTCCGGCCGCCGCCGCCGGCGGGTCGCCGTCCGGGCGGACGTCTTGGCGAGGCTCGAGGTCAGGGCCTCGGTAGCAACAGGGGTCACAGCAGGCTCGTTTCCTTCGAGTACTTGCGCTGGATCAGCACCGCCGTCGCCACCAGGACGAACCCGACGACCGACTGGAACAGGCCGATCGCGGCCGTGGTGCCGAAGTCGCCGATCTGGCGCAGCGAGCGGAAGACGTAGGTGTCGATGACGTCGGTGGTCGGGAACAACGTGCCGTTGTCGCCGACGATCGCGTAGATCGTGCCGAAGTCGCCGTAGAAGATCCGGCCGACGCCGAGCACGAGCAGCACCGCGGCCGTCGGCTTGAGCAGCGGCAGTGTGATCCGCAGCGCCATCTGGGCCCGGCTCGCGCCGTCGATCTGACCGGCTTCGTAGACGTCCTCGGGGATGGACGTGATCGCCGCCAGGAAGATGACGCTCAGGTAGCCGCCCAGCTGCCAGACCTTCACCACCGTGAGGATCCACGGCCACGGCCCGGGCTCGGTGTACCAGCTGACGGTCGGCAGACCGAAGCCGGCCAGCGCGTCGTTCACCGCGCCGCCCGATCCGGCCGGGCCGGACAGCAGCACCTGGAGCATGATCGCGATCACGACCGGCGACACGAAGTACGGGAAGAAGATCGTGGACTGGGCGACGCGCTTGAAGTACCGGCCGCGCAGCTCGTTCAGCATGATCGCGAGCGTCACGCCGGCCGCCAGCGTCGCGGCCAGGAACAGCACGTTCAGCAGCAGTGTGTTCACCAGGATCCGCTGGGCGTCGCCGGAGCTGAAGAAGTACCGGAAGTTGTCCAGGCCGTTCCACGCGCTGCCGAAGATGCCCTTGCTGATGTCGAACTCCTTGAAGGCCACCACCAGGCCGGCCATCGGCGCGTAGCTGAACACCAGGAAGAACGCCACGGCGGGCAGCGCCAGCACCGCGAGCCACAGGTTGCCCCGCAGATTCGCACGACGGCGATCTCTCGACCGGTCGGACACGGCGATCTCCTTTCTCGAATAGAAAGCGCTTTCCATCTGGCCGTGACCGTAGCCGCGGCGATCGAAGGGTGTCAAGGCCTGGGCGGCGTAGGCATCGTTGTCCTACCGGTCAGGCGCCGCGGTCGAGGTCGGCCAGCCCGACCGGGTGCCGCAGCGGTTCGCCGGCCAGGAACCGCGCCAGCTCGTCCGCGACACAGGCGCCGAGCCGGGCCAGCTCGTTGCCGTGCGATCCGGCGACGTGCGGCGTCACGAAGGCGTTCGGCAGCCCGAACAGCGGCGAGTCGGCCGGCAGCGGTTCGGGGTCGGTGACGTCGAGGACCGCCGAGAGCCGCCCCGAGCGCAACTCCGCGACCAGCGCGTCCGTGTCGACGAGCTGCCCGCGGGCGGTGTTGACGAGCGTGGCGCCGTCCCGCATCAGGGCGAGCTCCGCACGGCCGAGCATCCGGTGCGTCTCGGCCGTCGCCGGTGCGTGCACGCTGACCACGTCGCTCGAGGCGAGCAGCGTCCGCAGGTCGACGAGGGGTAGGTCGAGATCGTCCGCGTACGGGTCGTACACCACCAGCTCGACGTCGAACGGCCGCAACAGGTCGATCACCTGACGGCCGATCCGCGACGCGCCGATGATGCCCACGGTACGCCGGTAGTTCCCGACGCCGGGATGCATGAACCCCAGCTCGAAGAAGCGTTCCCGGCGATAGCGTTCCCGGAACCCGAACGCGCCCTTGCCGGCCAGCAGGATCGCGGCGAGCGCGAACTCGGCGACCGGTACGGCGTTGGCGGCGGCCGCCGACGAGACCGCGATGCCGCGGTCCCAGACCTGCGGGGACAGGTGGCCCTTCACGCTGCCGGCCGCGTGCAGCACGGCACGCAGTTTCGGCATCGCGTCGAGCGCCGGCCCGTCGATCGCCGGGCAGCCCCAGCCGGTGATCAGGATCTCCACGTCCGCCAGCCGTGCCCCCAGCCGCGGGTCGTCGAAGCAGTCCACGATCAGCGCCGGGTCGAACGCGACCAGGTCGCCGACCCGGCGGCGGACGGGGTCCGGGAACAGCGACGGCCAGTGCACTGCGGACATGGCGATGACGGCCGCCGGTCGATCGGACACGGGTACCTCCAGGAGTCTGAGCGCATCGAGAGCGCTTTCTGAAGCACGCAAGAATCTGCGCCTCAGCGTCGCATAGCAAACGTTGTCTTTGAGGTTCGGAAAATTTCGGACCCGGCTGCGTTCTTGGCCGCGGCCGACGGCGATGCCAGGCTCCCGATCGCGCCGAGACCGACGACCTGGGAGTGCAGCGATGGCTGATCCGGACCGAGTTCCCCCGCCCCGACCGACCCGATTCCGCGGCAGCCTGCTGGTCGCTACGGCGGTGATCGCGGTCCTCTGCGGCCTGCTCGGCACGCCGTCCGCTCAGGCGCGCGCAGAATCGTATCCGCTGCCGGCCATCGAGCGGGTGACGTCGGCCGCCGGGTTCGTGCATCCCGGTATCGCGGTCAGCGCGTCCGCGCTCGAACGGGCCCGCACACAGGTGCAGCAGGGCGCCGAACCATGGGCGTCGTACTACGCCGCAATGGTCGCGACGTCGTACGCGTCGGCGGCGTTCAGCTCGAGGAACGCCGGCCCGGGCACCGACCAGCCGGCGAATGCCGCGTTCAACTCCCAGGGCGTCCAGTCGCTGTTCATCGACGACGCGTTCCGCGCGTACACGCAGGCGATCCAGTACGTCGTCACCGGCGACCCGGCGTACCGCGAGAACGGGCTGCGGCTGGTCCGGATCTGGAGTCACATGGATCCGGCCGAGTACGCCTACTACCCGGACGCGCACATCCACAGCGGACCGCCACTGATGCGGATGCTCGCGGCGGCGGAGATCCTGCGGTTCACGAGCGTGAACTCCGGGACGACCGGCTACGACCTGCGCTGGAACGCCGAGGACACCGCGAACCTGACCGCGAACCTGATCGTGCCGATGACGCAGACGTTCCTGTACCGCAACCGCAACTTCATGAACCAGCACAGCTACTCGCTCGTCGGCGCGATCGCCGGCTACATCTTCACCGACAACCTCCCCCGCTACCGCGAGGCGGTCGAGTGGTTCTCGGTCAACGCCACCAACCCGGACGACGACACCAACGGCGCCCTCGGCAAGGTGATGCCCGTCATCGCCGCGAACGATCCGCGCAATCCGTACCGCCGCACGTTCGTCCAGCTCCAGGAGATGGGCCGCGACCAGGCGCACGCGTGGGACGACGTGACGATGCTGACCCAGCTGGCCCGGGTGATCGACGTCCAGGGAACCCGTCTCGACCCGGTCCGCGGCACGCCGTCGACACGGCGCGACGCGGTCTCGCCGTACGTCTTCGGCGGCTACCGGCTGCTGCGTGGGTCCGAGCAGTTCTTCGCGTTCATGATGGGCAAGGACGTCCCGTGGATCGACACCACCCAGCGCGGCGGTGTGCTCTCGCAGGCCTATCGCGGGCGGCTGTTCGACCCGACGAACGAGCTGTACCACCTGTACAAGGATCTGCTCGGGCCGGCGATCTCCACACTTGCGCCGAGTATCACCGAGTTCGCGACCACCCAGGAGGGCGGCCCTCGGTTCTTCTGGGGCACGTCGCCGTACAACTACTGGAACAGCAACCCGGACTTCAACCCCGACGCCTGGCTGTCCTTCCCCGCCTCGGCCGCCTTGCCGCCGGTGCAGCAGGACGCGTTGGTGCAGGCCGAGACCCGCACCGTGCCGGTCACGCCCGGGACCTCGGTACGGCGGGAGGACGGGCGGACCTTCGTCCGGATGAAGACTCGAGCCACCCTCGCCGTTCGCACCTTGATGTACGCCGACCGGACCGGGTACAGCCCCGTCGGTGTCCTGATCCGGACGAACGGTACGGCGACGCTGCAGATCCGCAAGGAACGACCACTCGCGCCTTACTCGACGGTGACGCTTCCGGACACGCACGGGCAATGGCGCTACATCACCTACGACATGAGCACCAGCAAGCTCCGGGGCAGCGCCGGCGGCGAGAACCTCGCGTACTACACGATCCTCAGCTCGCCGGGCGTCGACGTGGACGTCGATGCCGTCAACCTGCAGGCCAAGACCCAACTCACGCCGCCGCAGTTCCCGCAAGGCACCGACGTACGCCTGCTCGCCGTCGCCGGTGAGCAGCTGACAGCTCCACTGGCCGCCACGGACCAGGACGCACTGACGTACGCGGCCGGCACGACGCTGCCCGCCGGCGCGAGTCTCGACGCCGGCACCGGGACGCTCACCTGGAAGCCCACGTCGCAGCAGGCCGGCGAACATCAGACCCTCGTCGTGGCGTCCGATGCCGCGACCGACGCCGTGCTGCGGGTCCGGCTCACTGTCAGCCCGGATCGGCGTAGCGCCGTCGACGCCGCGCTGGACGGCTACGATCCCACGGCCCAGTACGTCGAGGCGACGAAGAACGCCCTCGAGCGCGCGAAGTCGGTCGCCGAGTCGCAGCTGGACAGTGCGGACGCGGCGACGTTCGCGGCCGATCTGACCGCCGTCCAGGCCGCGGTCGCCGGGTTGGAGAAGCTGACGCCGACCATGGCCGACGACGGGTCGTTCGACTACTACGGACGCGCCACCTCGGCAGCACTCTCCCAGATTGCCCTGGGCAACCTGCTCGACGGTGACTTCAACACCTTCTCCGGGGACCTGCGGGCACCGGCAGTCATCGACTACGGGGCAGGCTTCCGGGTCCGGTCCGACGCGTTCGGTCTGCAGGCGCGCTACAACTTCGCCAATCGGTCCCAGGGCGCCAACGTGTACGGCTCGAACGACGGCCGGACCTGGACCCTGCTGACCTCTCGCGAGACCACCGACACGTCGGGCAACGGCTTCGCCCTGGAACGGATCCCGGTCCGCGACGAGGTCAAGAACCAGAGCTTCCGGTTCCTGAAACTTCAGGTCGACCACCCGGGCGTACCGACCGACCCGGCGTACCCCGGGCTGTCGAGCTTCAGCGAGTTCCGGATCTACGGCGAACGCGTCGAGATGAGTACGGCGTTGAACGCGGTCTCGATCGCGTCGAGCAACACCGACCCCAAGGTCGCGCAGAACGGCGACAAGGTGACGCTCACCCTGGCCGCCACCGAGCCGCTGGGCACGGTCACCGCGACCATCGAGGGCGCCGACGCGCAGGTCGACCACACCGATCCGGCTCAGTGGACCGCATCCGTGACGCTGCCGGACAACGTGGCGTACGGGCGGGCACTGCGCTTCACCGTCGACTACACGACGGCCGCCGGACGTGCCGGCGCCACGATCGTCGACACCACCGACGGCACCGCGCTCCAGCTCTGGAACACCGCCGTTCGCACAGTCGCCGTCGATCCGAGCTGGGTGACCGCATCCAGCCCGGCCTTCCCCGGGGTCGGCACGCCGGAGGCGAACGGCCGGCGGATGTTCGACGGCGACCTGAACACCTTCACCGACACCACCAGCGGCAACGGCTGGGTCACTGTCACCCCGCCCGCCGGCACCTCGCTCGATTTCGACACCGTCCGGGTGCACCCGCGGAGCAACTTCCCGGCCCGCGCCAACGGCGACCTCGTGCAGGGGTCCTCGGACGGCGGCGCCACCTGGACGACGCTCGCCACCATCACCGGCATCACCGACGGGAACCAGTGGTACGCCTTCCCGCTCGCGGCGCCCACCTCGCAACCGATGCTCCGGATCTACGACGGCCACGGCGGCTTCACCAATCTCGCCGAGGTCCAGCTCCTCGACGCCCCCTGACCGGAGGAATCCAGCGTGAACCCACGACCCAGCCGCCGGACCGTCCTGCTCGCGACCGGCGGATCCGTCCTCGCCACCCAACTCCGCTTCGCAACGGCCTCCGCGACGACCACCGGATTCGCCCATCCAGGGATCCTGCACAGCGCGGCGGACCTGGACCGGATGCGCGCCGCGGTCGCCGGCCGCCAGGCCCCGCAGTACGACGGTTTCCTGGCGCTCGCCGCACATCCCCGATCGTCGTACGACTACGTGGTCCGCAACACCGGTCACATCACCTCCTGGGGCCGCGGTCCGGCCAACTTCATGGCGGAGGCGGTCAGCGATTCGTGCGCGGCGTACCAGAACGCGCTGATGTGGGCCGTCACCGGCGACGTCCGGTACGCCGACAAGGCGCGCGACATCCTCGACGCCTGGGCCGGGAGTCTCGAGGCGATCACCGGCGCGGACGGGCAGCTCGGCTCCGGCCTGCAGGGTTTCAAGCTCGTCAACGCGGCCGAGCTGCTCCGTCACACCGGCTACACAGGCTGGCCGGCAGCGGCCGTGGACAGGTGCCGCGAGTCGTTCCGCAAGGTCTGGTACCGCTCGTTCGCCGGCAACGCGCTGTTCGCGAACGGCAACTGGGACGTCGCCGCGCTGCAGACGATCATCGCGATCGCGGTGTTCTGCGACGACCGGGTGCTGTTCGAGAACGCCGTCCGGTACGCCGTCGCCGGTGCGGGGAACGGGCGGATCGAGCACATCGTGGTCGAGGCGACCGGTCAGGGCCAGGAGAGCGGACGCAGTCAGGCCTACGCGCAACTCGCGCTCGGCCTGCTGGCCGATACGGCCGCGGTCGCCTGGAACCAGGGAGTCGATCTCTTCGGCCACGCCGAGGACCGCCTGCTGAAGGGTTTCGAGTACACCGCGCGCTACAACCTCGGCGACGACAGCGTGCCGTTCACGCCCGACCTCGACCGCACCGGGAAGTACATCAAGACAGTCATTGCCACCGGCAACCGCGGCCAGTTCCAACCGATCTACGAGCTTGCCTACGGCCACTACGCCGGACGTCGCGGACTGCCCACGCCGTACCTCGAACAAGTCGTGTTCCGCAACGGCAGCCGCTTCGTCGAAGGAACCAACGACGACCATCCCGGTTGGGGCACGCTCACCCATGCCAACCCGCAGATCCCGCAGACGGCGCCGAGCCGCCCGCCCGGGACGCCGTACGGCCTCAGCGCGCAGACCGGACCGGCCGGCGTCGTACTGCGCTGGGCCCGATCCGTCGAACCGCTGAGCTGTACGGACGCGGCGAGCTATACCGTCAAGCGTGCGACCGGCGACTCGTTCGCGACGATCGCGACCGGGCTGACGGACACGGTGTTCACGGACAGCACAGTGCGGCCGGGCCGGACGTACTACTACCTCGTCGAGGCAACGAACGCGGCGGGCACCAGCGCGGCCTCGCTGCCGGTCGCGGCGGAGCGATCGCCGTGGATCAGCCAGGACATCGGGCCGGTCCGGCGCCCCGGCAGGACCGATTTCGACGGCCGTACCTTCGTGCTCGAGGCCGGCGGCTCCGACATCGGCGGGACGCGGGACAGCTTCCGATTCGCCTCCGTGCCGATGACCGGCGACGGCGTCGTGACGGCGCGCGTCGTCGCGCCGGTGAGTTCGCAGTACGCGAGCGTCGGCGTGATGCTGCGGCGTTCACTCGAGCCCGGATCGGCGCACGCATCCATGCTGATCAAGGGTCTCCCGCTGCACACGTGGAGCGGGGTGTGGACGGTCAGGCCTGATACCCACGCCCCGACCACGGGCACCGGCAGCACGCTGGTCCCGCCTTCCCAGCAAAGCGCGATCACCGTCGGCGCCGGGTTCCCGATCTCGAACCTCGGCTCCCTGCCACAGTCCGCGACACCGCTCGAGGCGCCGTACGTCGAGGCGGCGAGCGACGGCTACCGGCTGCGCAGACCGTACTGGGTCCGGGTCGTCCGCAAGGGCAGCACCTACACCGGATTCATCTCCCCCGACGGCACGACCTGGACCGAAGTCGGCTCGTCGAAGCTCCAGCTCGGCGCCACCCTGTATGTCGGAATCGCCGCATGCTCCTCGCTCGACGCGACCTACACGGAGACGACAACCGCCGCCTTCGACAACGTCACCGTGCCGGGCTGGTCGGTCCGTCGGCCGGACAGACTCACCGGCCCGCTGACCGCACGCAGCGCGTCGAGTGCGATCGAGCTGGCCTGGACCGATCTGGACGTCGCGGCCTCCTACGCGATCCACCGCAGCGCGGGTGGCCGGTACCAGACGATCGCGCGCGACGTCACCGGATTCGGTGTCGAGACCCGCTACCGCGACGCGACCGGCGTACCGGGAACGACCTATCGCTACGTGGTCACGAAGACCAACGTCGCGGGATCCGGCGAACGGTCGGCGGAAGCCGGTGCGACGATGCCGACCCGGGCCGCGCCCGAGATCACCAGCGCGACCGTCGCGTACGCCAACGCGGGCCAACCGTTCCGGTACCGGATCGTGGCGACGAACGACCCGGCGACCTACTCCGCGACCGCACTCCCCCGCGGACTCTCGCTCGATCCGCGCACCGGCGTCATCTCGGGAACACCTGTTGAACAAGGACTTTTCACGATCACCATCGGGGCGGGTACGTCGACCACACAGGTCGCGCTGACCGTCGCCGCGCCGCCGCCCGAGCCGTGGGCGTACCGCGACATCGGTGACTACGTGCTCGACGAGCGCGAGCTCGCCACCTACAGCGCCGTCGCGATCCGGACGCCCGGCATCACCAGCCATGCCGACGGGAGGTTCACCGTTCGCGGCGCCGGCTCGGACCTCAACGTGATCAACCAGGGCATGACCGCGCAGTACGCGTCCGTGCTGCTCACCGGCGACCACACCATCACCGCGCGCATCGTGAGCACCGACCCCGGCGGCCGGGTCGGACTGATCATGGCCAAGTCGCTGTCGCCGTTCGACCAGCAGGCCGGTGCGATCGTGACCGGCGACAAGACGCAGTTCGTACGACGCCTGCGCGTGGCGACCGGACTTGTCACCACGGAAATCGGCGGGGCGGCGGTCTGGCTGCGGCTCCGCAGAGCCGGCGAGACGTTCGCGGCCGAGACCTCTCTCGACGGCACCACTTGGACGCCGCTCGGTGAGCCCGCCGCGATCGCGGGCTTCGGCGACGCGCCCTATCACGCCGGTCTGGCGGTCGTGTCCCGCAATCCCTTCGTCCTCAACACCACTGTGTTCGACAACGTGTCGATCAGCTAGCCGATCAGCCAAGGAGCGCCCCGCCGATGAACTCAGACATCACCCGCCGCCGGCTGCTGCAAGCCACCGGCGCGACCATCGCCGCCGGCTACGTCACCACGCAGGCGAGCACAGCGACCGCCACTGCCGCCGTACCGGGTGTGGTCACGTACCCGATCCCGGACGGGATCGCGCAGGCCACCACGTTCGAGGTCAAGGTCCGCACCCCGCGCGGCCGGTGGCAACCGGTGGCGACGTACTCGGTCAACCTCAAGCAGATCAACGCCACGACCGGCGCGGGGCAGGTGCTGAAGTCCTCGCTCGCGTACTTCGACATCGACGGAGCGGTCGAGGTGATGGTCAGGTACACCAAAGGCACCGTCGAGACCGCGCGGATCCGGCCCCTGTCGTACGGCATCGAGCCGCGGATCGAAGACGACACGGTCCGGTTCACGCTGACCGGGCCGCGCAAGATCGTGGTCGAGGTGAACGGCGAGATCTTCGACTGCCTGCATCTGCTCACCCGGCCGGTCGAGACCGCCGCGCCGGCTCCGGACGACCCGGACGTCATCTACTTCGGCCCGGGCGTGCACACGACCGCGACCGGTCAGCTGATGGTCCCGAGCGGCAAGACCGTCTACCTGGCTGGCGGCGCCGTACTGAAGACGTCGGTGATCTTCAGCAACGTCACCGACGCCCGGTTGCGCGGACGCGGCGTCATCTACGGCACCAACGGCGGCGGGTGCACGATCGTGAGTTCGAAGAACATCAGCGTCGACGGCATCTCGATGCTCAACCTGGCGACCGGGTACGCCATCACCGCCGGCATGTCCGACCAAGTGTCGATCACCGACTTCGGCTACTTCAGCGCCGGGCAGTGGGGTGACGGGATCGACATCTTCTCCAGCAGCGAGGTGCTGATCGACCGCTCGTTCCTGCGCTGCTCGGACGACTGCGTGGCGCTCTACACGCACCGTTGGGACTACTACGGCGACACCCGCAACGTCACCGTCGCGAACTCCAGCCTGTGGGCGGACGTCGCGCATCCGGTCAACGTCGGGACGCACGGCAACACCGACGACCCCGAGGTGCTGGAGAACCTCACGATCAGCAACGTCGACATCCTCGACCATCGCGAACCGCAGAAGTGGTACCAGGGCTGCATCGCGCTCAACCCCGGCGACAGCAATCTGGTCCGGAACGTCCGGATCGAGAACGTCCGGGTCGAGGACTTCCGCTGGGGGCAGTTCCTGCACCTGCGCGTCGCCTACAACAAGTCGTACAACACCTCGCCGGGCCGCGGCATCGAGAGCGTGTACGTCAAGAACCTCACCTACACCGGCCGGAACGCCGAGACCGCGATGATGCTCGGGTACGACGAGTCGCGCGGCATCAAGGACGTCACGTTCCAGAACCTCGTCGTGAAC
This sequence comes from Kribbella sp. NPDC051936, assembly GCF_040680955.1. Lineage (NCBI taxonomy): Bacteria > Bacillati > Actinomycetota > Actinomycetes > Propionibacteriales > Kribbellaceae > Kribbella > Kribbella sp. NPDC051936. The sequence continues at coordinate 187,196 of NZ_JBFAXS010000002.1, forward strand.
GGCACCGTGATGGCGTCGACGATGCGCAAACCCGGCTGGTTCACGGTCGCCGACATGGCGAACATGCACGTCAACGAACACGTCACCAATCTGCGCTGGCTGGACGCGGCCACGGCACCGACGACGGCACCGCCGACGCTCACGACCCCGGACACCGCGGCGGTCACGGCGGGCGCACCCGTCGTACTCACGATCACCGCAACCGGCTTCCCGACCGGCTTCGCCGCCCAGGGCCTACCCGCCGGACTGACCGTCGATGCGGTCACCGGCGTCGTCTCGGGAACCGCGGCCGGCCCCGGCGTCCACAACGTGACGCTGACTGTCACGAACGTCGCGGGGACCACCACCAAGAGCCTCATCCTGACCGTTTCCTGACACCACCGCCCCGAAGGAGAACGATGAAACACAGGGAGATCGATCGACGAACCTTGCTCACAGCCGCTGGAGGTGCGGCCGTCGCCGGGCTGGCCGCCACCGCCTTCGCCCGAAGCGCCGACGCGGCGCCGGCCACCTTCACCCACCCCGGTGGGTTGCACAACTGGGGTGATCTGAACCGGGCGAAGGTCCGGGTCGCGGCCGGTGACGACCCGTGGCTGTCGGGCTGGAACCGGCTGACCGCCAACGCGCACGCCCAGTCCACCTGGCAACCGAATCCGCAGGCGACCATCGTCCGCGGCGGCACCGGTGAGAACTACGGCATCCTCTACAACGACATCCACGCCGCGTACCAGAACGCGCTGCGCTGGTGGGTCCAAGGCTCGACCGCGCACGGCGACTGTGCGCGCAACATCCTGAACGCCTGGTCGGCCACGCTCACGACCGTGACAGGTAACGCAGACCGGTTCCTGGCGGCCGGCATCTACGGGTACCAGTTCGCGAACGTGGCCGAGCTCATGCGCGGCTACTCCGGCTTCGACCTGGCCCGGTTCAAGACCATGATGCTGAACGTCTTCTACCCGCTCAACAACTCGTTCCTGCTGAACCACAACGACGCGTGCATCACCAACTACTGGGCCAACTGGGACCTGTGCTCGATGAACTCGATCCTTGCCATCGGCGTCCTCTGCGACGACGCCGCGAAGTACGACCAGGCGGTGACCTACTTCAAGAACGGCGCCGGCAACGGCTCGATCCGGCACGCGATCCCGTTCGTCTACGACGACCAGGGCCTCGCGCAGTGGCAGGAATCCGGGCGGGACCAGGGACACACGCTGATGGGCATCGGCCAGCTGGGCGCCTTCTGTGAGATGGTGTGGAACCAGGGCGAGGACCTGTACGGGTACGACGACAACCGTTTCCTGAAGGCCGCGCAGTACGTCGCGAAGTACAACCTCGGCGAGGACGTGCCGTTCACCAAGTACACCTGGGGCACCGGGCAGAACTGCGCCTACCAAGAGCACACCGTGATCTCGAGCGCGAGCCGCGGTCAGCTCCGGCCGGTGTGGGAGATCCTGCACTACCACTACACCCGGCGGAAGTACCTCTCCGTGCCGTACATCTCGGCGATGGCCGCGCAGGTCCGTCCCGAGGGCGGTGGCGGCGATTACGGATCCACGAGCGGCGGCTTCGATCAGACCGGCTTCGGCACGCTGGCGTACGCCAAGTAGATAGCGAGTAGATTGCGAGGTATGAGTAGCCTGCGTGTCCTGTTCCTCGGCGGGACCGGAATCATCAGCTCAGCTTGCTCGTGGCGAGCGATCGAGTCGGGCCTCGACCTGACGGTCGTCAACCGCGGTAAGACCGCCGGCCGTCCGGTCCCGCCCGAGGCGCGGGTGATCACCGCCGACCTCGACGACCCGGCGACGCTGACCGAGATCGCCGCGCAGGACTTCGACGTGGTGGTCGACTGGATCGCGTTCACGCCCGGTCACGTGCGTGCCCGGACCGACGCGCTGCGCGGGCACGTCGGCCAGTACGTCTTCATCAGCTCGGCATCGGCGTACCAGACGCCGCCGGCCCGGTTGCCGATCACCGAGTCGACGCCGCTGCGGAACCCCTTCTGGCAGTACTCGCGCAACAAGATCGCCTGCGAGGACCTGCTCACCGCGCTCTACCGCGACGAGGGCTACCCGGTGACGGTCATCCGGCCGTCGCACACGTACGACCGCACCCTGGTCCCCTTCGACGGCGGCTGGACCATCGTCGAGCGGATGCGCCGTGGGCAGCCGGTCGTCGTCCACGGCGACGGCACCTCGCTGTGGACCCTGACGCACCACCGCGACTTCGCCCGCGGTCTGGTCCCGCTGCTCGGCCATCCCCGCGCCCACGGCGACACCTTCCAGATCACGTCCGACGACGTCCTGACCTGGGACCAGATCGCGCACGCCCTGGCCGCCGCGGCCGGGACGGCGGCACAGATCGTCCACGTCCCCTCGGACGCCATCGCTGCGGTCCATCAAGGCTGGGGCGACGGTTTGCTCGGCGACAAGACCCACTCGGCGGTCTTCGACAACAGCAAGCTGCGCAGCGTCGTCCCCGACTACGTCGCCACCATCCCGTTCGAGACCGGCGCCCGCGAGATCGTCGCCTGGTACGACGAGGACCTGGCTCGCCGCCGCGTCGACCCGGCCGTCGACGAGGCGATGAACACGCTCATCGCCCGCTACCGTCCCTAGACCGCGACCTTCCCCGCGCTAGGCCGTCAGCGCCGCGGTCATGCGCCGACGGGCTTCGTAGTAGTGGTTCGGGTCGAGGACCGGGCGGTCGAAGCGCAAGGTCCGGTCGGGGTCGACGATGTCCTGCGCGGCGGCGCTGCCCTGGGAGGCGCGGACGGCCTGGAGCGCGCGGTGGTCCCACATCGCCTGGGCGAAGACGCGGTGCCGGAGCGACGGCCAGGGCGTGCCGTCCGGGCCGGGGTAGACGGCGAACGGATCGCCGGACGGGAACGCGCCACCGGCCGAGGTGTCCGCGAACGGGTCGATCCGGCGCAGCGCGTGCCAGGTGTACCAGAAGTTGAATCCCCAGTGCAGGAAACCGTCCACACCCGACGCGAAGAGCTGGTGCCCGATCGCCCGGTTGCGGGCCGAGGGCATCCCGACGAAGCGGTTCGCGACATCGCGATCCTGGCTGACGCAGTAGTACACCCACAGGCGTTCGGGTCGCTCGGCCAGGAACGGTTCGACGTGATCGGTGGCGACGACGGGTACGGCGACGGCGCCGGACGTGTAGAACGAGTGCTCGCTGAGCGCGTCGACGACCGTCCAGCCCTTCAGCAGATCGCAGACCACGGCCTTCGCCGCGAGGTAGCCGGCGAGTCCTTCCTCACCGGACGGCTCGTCCGAGACGTGGAAGACCACATGCTCACGGTCCCACTCCTCGTCCAGCACAGCTTGCAGCGCCGGTAGCAGCGCTTCCATCAGTTCGCGGTACCGCGCGTCGGTGGCCGAGACGTCCCAGCCGAAGGCGCGCTCCTCGTTCACCACGATGGCAGGCGTGGCCTTCGCGCCCCACTGGGTGAACAGATGCGCGACCTCGACCCCGGTGATCCCGGTACGCCGGCACAGGTCGAGCCACCGGCGCAGCCGCTCGAACCCGAAGCGGTACCCGTCGTCGGTCGTGGTGATCTCGATCAGCTGCACCACGGTGCGGTACGTGCCGATCGCGGTGTCGAGCGGCGGCGTCCAGACCGGCGCGAGCAATGATGTCGCGCCCATCTCCGCCGCCGACGCCATGAACCGCTCGACGACGGCCCAGTGCTCTTCGCCGAAGACTTCGAGGCCGTAATGATCCGCGAGCGCGTCGACGTGCATCCAGTGGCTGGACACGATGTCGAGCGGCGGCAACTGGATCCCGGTGAGCTCGACGGTGACGGGAGCGCGGTGCAGCTCGGAGCCGTCGGGCGCGTCCACCACGATCGTGAGCTCGTGGACGCCGGCCCGCGCCGGATCGGTCGCCGTGACGTCGAACCAGAGCGCTCCCCAGCTGCCGAACCGCACCGGGACCTCTCCGTTCGGCAGCGGGCGCAGCACGTCCGGGTAGAGGCCGGGTTCGTCGTACTCGTACCCGTCGTCGTGTCCCGGGAGGGCGACGAACGAGCACGGCACGAGCTCCACGCACGACACGGCGACCAGGTCGGCCGCCGCTCCCTCGACCCGCACCCGCAGCGGGCTCGGGTTGCGGAACGCCGGATCGAGCGGCGGGCGGTACGCCAGCTGGAAGGACGCCGGCTCACCGAGGAACGCCTGGAACCGGGTCTGCGCGGACACCGGGCGCGGCTCCCGGACCGGGTGCACCTTGGCCAGCGCATCGCAGAGCACGAACTCCCACTTCGCGGTCACTCCGGACCACTCCTCTCCCGATCCTGCGTATTCGTGGAACCAATGATGCAGATTCGCGCAGCAACGCACAACGCCCGGTCCGTCCACCGAACCGGCGGCGCGTTTGCGGACCGAGCGCCGGGGCACCGCTCGTACACGTCGAGTTCGAGCAGATGACGAGGAGATGACATGGCTACCGTCTCCCCTGGAGACCGCAAGGACCTGATCGGACTGATCGTCAGCGACCACCGAGCGGCGGAGCGGCTGTTCGCCGAGCTGATCGCCGGCGCGGGCGACGCGCAGCATCGCCGGGACCTGGCAGACCACCTGACGACCGAACTGGTCCGGCACTCGGTGGCCGAGGAGCTGTACCTGTACCCGGCGGCCCGCCGGGCGCTGCCGGACGGCGACGACGTCGCCGACCGCGGGATCGAGGAGCACGCCGACATCGAGCGGATCCTCAAGGACCTGGAAGGCGTGGACCCGGCCGATCGCACCTTCGACGAACTGATCGGGAGGCTGTACGTCGACGTCCAGGACCACGTCGCGCAGGAGGAACGCGAGGTGCTCCCGCGCGTGCAGGACGCGTGCGACGCCGACGAACTGCGGGAGCTCGGCGAGCTCGTTGCTCGCACCAACGCGGCGGCACCGACCCGGCCGCATCCGTCCGCCCCGGACACCCCACCGCAGGACCTCGTCCTGGCTTCGGGCACCGGGATGATCGACAAGTTCCGCGACGCCCTGACCGGCGGGGACGCTCGATGAGTTCAGATGCTCATCTGCTGTGGCCGGGGACAACGGCGATGCATCATGAACACGTGGACGAGATCAGCGGGACCAACGCCGGTGACGCCACCCCGACCGCGGCGACCTTCGCGCAACTGGCGATGGAGATGCACAAGGCGGAGGGTGTGGAGGAGACCGTCCAGGCTGTCGTCGACTTCGCTCTGCACGCGCTGCACTGCGACTACGCAGGCGTGGCGCTGCGCACTGCCGACGGCAGGCCGGAAGTTCCGGCAGTCACTGATCCGGTGGTCGCCGAGATCTACAACTTCCAGCTGGCGGGTGCGGAGGGCGCGCTCGTGCAGTGCATGCGCGACCGGTCGACCATTCGGGTGCCGGACACGGTGCAGGAACTCCGCTGGCCCGAGTGGTCCGCGAAGGTTCTCGAGCTCGGCGTCCACAGCGTGCTCGACGTACCGCTCTGGGCCGGCGGCGGCACGGTCGGCGTCCTCGGCCTGTACAGCAAGCAGACGAACGCGTTCGGGGCGGACGAGGAGGCGATCGCCTACATCCTGGCCCGCCACGCGGCGGTGGCGGTCGCAACCGCCCGGCGCGAGGAGAACCTGTCGGTCGCCGTCGACGCCCGCAAGCTGGTCGGCCAAGCGATGGGCATCCTGATGGAGCGCTACAACCTGACCGGCGACGAGGCCTTCCAGGTCCTCAGACGCTACTCCCAAGACACCAACACCAAGCTCCGCGAGGTCGCCCAGCAACTCGTCGACAACCGCCGGCTCCCCCGCACCTGAGCTCAGACCTCCTGCAAGACCGGCAGTAGCTCGGTCCGCGCGAAGTCGAAGAAGCCGTCCATGTCCGGCCCCGCGTTGATCAGCGCCAACCGGTCGAAGCCGGCATCGGCGAACCGACTCGCAACCTCTATGTGCCGCTTGACGTCCGGACCGCACCCGAACTGTTCGGCCATGTGTGCCGCCGTCACCAGTTCGGTCGCCGCGTCGAAGTTGACCGGGGTCGGGAGTTCCGCGTGCACCTTCCACCCGGTCACGCCGAACCGGAACAGCCGCCGTGCCGACTCCGCCGCCGCCTCCACCGAGTCGGCCCAGGACAGCGGGACCTCGGCGTACCGCGGTCCGTCGCCGCCCGCCTGCCGGTACGCCGTGACGAGGTCCGCGCTCGGCTCCGTGGCGAACAGCGCGTCGCCGTACTGCGCGGCGAGTTCCGCGGCTTCGGATCCACCCGCGGCGACCGCGATCCGGGGAGGTTCGGCGGGCAGGTCGAAGACCCGGGCGTCCTCCAGGCGCAGGTGCTTGCCGTCGTACGAGTGGTAGCCGCCGCTCCACAGCAGACGGATGATCTCCAGCGATTCGCGGAGCATCTCGTGCCGGGTCGCGACCGCGGGCCAGCCGCGGCCGACGACGTGCTCGTTGAGCCGCTCGCCCGCGCCCAGGCCGAGTGTGAACCGGCCGTCCGACAGCAGCGCGGTGGTCGCGGCGGCCTGCGCCACGATCGCCGGATGGTAGCGCAGGAACGGACAGGTGACACCGGTTGCCAGCTCGATCGCGGAGGTCCGCACGGCGATTGCGGCGAGCATCGAGAATGCGAAGCCCGAGTGCTCGTGCTCGCTCACCCACGGATGGAAGTGGTCACTCACCTCCACGAAGTCGAACCCGGCCTCCTCCGCCGCCACCGCCTGGTCGACGATGTCACCCGGCGAGTACGCCTCCGCCATCAACTTGAACCCGATCCGCACGACGAACCTCCTTCGACGTCAACTGTCCCGGTGCCCCGCCGCACCTCCTCACCGCCGTCCTCGCTGACGCCGGCACGGTCGACGCCGTCGACGCGGTCGCGGCAGGTCATAGGCTGGCTCAGCGGGTCCTCGCCGAACCGGGCGCGACCCTGTCCATGGTGTCCGCGAAGGCCGAGAAGAACGGAACCACAGGTGATTGAACCCATCCTGTCCGACGACGTGGCGCAAGCATTGTCGGGCGGGCGCGCGGTCGTGGCGCTCGAGTCGACGATCTTCTCGAACCTCGGCCTGCCCGCCCCGGCCAACGCCGACGCGCTCGAGCTGTGCAAGCAGGCCGTCGTCGCCCACGGCGCCGTACCCGCCGTCACGGCGATCCTCGACGGCCGGCCACACCTCGGGCTGTCGCCGGACGAGGAGAAGCGGGTGCTCAACGGCACCCGCAAGGTCGCCGAACGCGATCTCGCGGTGGCGCAGGCGCAGCGCTGGGACGTCGGCGTCACCACGGTGTCGGCCACCGTGGCTCTGGCCCACGTCGCCGGGATCTCGGTGTTCGCCACCGGCGGTATCGGCGGCGTCCATCGCGGATCCGAACTGACCGGCGACATCTCGGCCGATCTCGATGCCCTCGCCAACCATCCGGTCGTCACCGTCTGCGCGGGCGCCAAGGCGTTCCTCGACCTGCCGCGGACGCTGGAGTACCTCGAGACCGCGGGCGTCCCGGTCCTCGGCTGGCAGCACGACTGGTTCCCTGCGTTCTACACGCGGTCGAGCGGCCTGCCGGTGCCGCACCGCGTCGACGACGAGCGCACGGTCTGCGACGTCCTGCGCTTCCGGTCGAGGCAGGACACCGGCGTACTGCTGACCGTTCCGATCCCCGTCGAGGACGAGATCCCGGCGGCCCGCATCGACGCCCAGATGAAAGCCGCGTTGGAGGCCGGCGCCCAGGCCGGAATCACCGGCCCCGCCGTCACGCCGTACGTCCTCGCGAGAATCGAGCAAGAGACCGACGGCCAGAGCATCCCGGCCAACCTCGCGCTGGCCCGCAACAACGCCGCCGTCGCGGCCCGGATCGCCGTCGCTCTGGCTCGGTAGTCCCATAGCGCGCCCCGTCTTGGCCTGCGCAATCGCGTGTGGTGGCTGGTCTCGGTGGGTACCGGCTCGCTCGTGACGTACGTGCGGGACGACGAGAGTTCCGGTGAGCGCCTCGATCGGCACTGGAACGAGCTGCTGCAGGAGTTGCGGCTCGCTCAGACCGGGACGCAGATCCTGTTCGCCTTCTTGCTGGGGATCGCGTTCCAGAATCAGTTTCACTCGGCGGACGCCTTCACGCACGCGGTGTATGCGGGCACTCTCGTCGCGTGCGCGCTGGCGGCGGCGTTCTTCCTGGCTCCGGTCGCACTGCACCGGGTGCTGTACGGGCGTGGTTTGCGTGATCGTCTGGTCACCGTCACGGACCGACTGGCGCGCGGCGGCATGACGCTGCTCCTCGCCTCGATGTCCGGCGGCGTCCTGATCGCGCTGGACGTCGTACTCCCCCGACCTGCTGCGGGCGCTATGGTCGGCGGTGTGCTGATCGTGTTCCTGGCGTTGTGGCTCGCGCTGCCGGCGTACGTCAGGCACAAGGGACCGGAGAAGCCCAACTGACCCCACGGAGACGCAGTGGATCGCGCGGCGGTGCTCGGACGACTCGGGAGGCTGCTTGCTGCCACTGATCGCCGAGAGCAGTTCGCCACCCGCCTGTGCGACGCGAGCCGGCGGCTCGTGGGCGGCCGGGGCGGCTCGATCAGTGTGAACAGCGACGACACCGAGGCCCGGTTGACGCTGGCCGCGACCGACGAGGTGGCGGCCGAGCTCGAGAGCCTGCAGGACATCCTCGGCGAGGGGCCGTGCCGGGAGGCGTACCGGCAGGACGAGGCGATCGTGACGGACCTGGACGATGCCGTCAGCACCTTGTGGCCGGAGTTCAGCCGCTCGGCCCTCGAGTCGGCGGGCGAAGTCACCCTGCACTGCTTCCCGATGCGTGCGGCGAGCCGTCCGTTCGGTGTCTACGCCGTCTACGCGTACGACGAACTCACCGAGCCGGACGACGTCGTACAGTTCCTGGCCGACGTCATCGGAACCGCCGTACTGCGGGAGGCGTCCGCCCCCGGGACGGATGACATCTGGTCGAGCCGGTCGGTCGTCTATCAGGCCACCGGCATGGTGTCGGTGCAACTGCAGGTCTCCCCCGTCGACGCACTCGCCATGCTGCGCGCCCACGCGTTCGCCCACGACACGACCTTGAACGAGATCGCGGAGCACGTCGTGGCCCGCCGCATCGACTTCCGTACCCACTGACCACGATCGAGGTGCGTGCATGCCGTCCGATCGGGCACCGGCCGGTCATGACTGTGAAGCTGAACGAGAAGGCCTTCGAACACGCGAAATCCCTGGTACGGAAGGGGCAGACGGCCAAGGACGAGCGGGACGACTGGAGGCAGCACGCCCCGACCGCGGCCGAGCAGAACGCGTACCTGGACAAGCACGGCTGGCAGGACTACGGGCTGTGGTTCCTCGGGATCGACACCGAGATGGACGAGGAGACCAAGGGCCACTACGAGTTCCCGTACGGCGACTTCCGGCGGGTGCACCGCTGCGGCGTGATCAGCGCCGAGTCGCGCGCCGCGCAGTACGACCACCCCGACATCCAGCGGGCCCTCGAGCAGATCCATGAGCTGCTCGACGGCGGGCACGGCTGAACGGCAGCCGCGTCACCCCCACGACGAACTCCGTGGGGGTGACGCCGCGCCGGCTTCGGTCAGGTGAACAGGCTGACGCCACCCGGGCCGACCAGCAGGCCGATGACGATGAGCGCCGCGCCCCACAACATCTGACCGCGGAACAGCGACACGATTCCGGACACGACGAGGATCACAGCGATGATCCACAGAACAAACTCCATGGCCCTTCCCTTTCCGACACCGGGCACGCCCGGCAGTTGAAATCCCCGTGCGACCTTTCGGTGCCCGCGCGATCCGGGCGCAAACCTGACCGTTTCGGTGGCGGACCGGCGGACACCGGACAGGCATGCCGACACTCCTGCCGACCGCCTCCGCGCCGGACAGCGGCCGGATCCTGCGCGACGTCCTGGGACCTGTCGTGGCCCAAGGGGCGATCCTGCGCAGACCTGCTCTGGGCGCGCTCGCCGAGAGGCTGCGCGTCGACGATCGGGCACTGCGCTGTGTCCGCCGCCTGCGTCGTACGTACGGTGACGGACCCGTGCTGTTCCGCATCCCCGGCCGTACGCTCGCGCTCGTTCTCGCCGCGGACGACGTCCATCGACTGCTCGCGCAGACACCTGATCCGTTCGCCGCCGCGACCGACGAGAAAGTCGACGCGCTGAAGCATTTCCAGCCGCACGCGGTCCTGGTGACCGATCCCCCGCTCCGCGCCGCGCGCCGGGAGCTGAACGAACAGGCGCTCGACAGCCACAGCCCTGTGCACCGCCACGGCCATCGGTTCGTCGAGGTGGTCCGCGAGGAGCTGTCCGACCTGCACGCGACCCTCGGCTGGAACGAGTTCCGCGAGGTCTGGTCGCGGGTCGTACGCCGGATCGTGCTCGGCGACGGCGCCCGCGACGACGTAGAGCTCACCGCACACCTCGACCAGCTCCGCGCCGACGCGAACTGGGCCCAGTTCGGTCCGAGCCACGACGAGCAGCGCTCGCGGTTCCTGGCCTCGCTGTCGCAGTACGTCGACAAGTCGGAACCCGGCAGCCTCGTCGAAGGGCTCGACCACCGGCCCGGGACGCTGGATCCTGCGGGCCAGGTGCCGCACTGGCTGTTCGCGTTCGACGCCGCCGGCATCGCGCTGTGGCGGCTGCTCGCCGTTCTCGGCACTCATCCGTCGGCTCTCCGGACGATCGTCTCCGAGGCCCGCCACCCGGAGGCTTCGCCGCTGCTGGCCGAGGCCGGAGCCGCGCTGCAGGAATCCCTCAGGCTCTGGCCGACCACCTTGGTCGTGCTGCGCCAGTCGTCGGCGGACACCGAGTGGCGGGGACGCTCCGCACCGGCCGGTACCGAGTTCGTGATCGTGAGCTCGGTGTTCCACCGCGACGACGACGCGCTCGATTTCGCGAACCGCTTCGAGCCGAGCGCGTGGCTGGACGGCCGCACCGACGGCGCGTGGCCGGTCATCCCGTTCAGCGAAGGTCCGGCCGAGTGTCCCGGGCGCAACGTCGTCCTGCTCACCGCCAGCGCCGCGGTCAGCCATATCGCCGATCGCTACGACCTCGACGTCGATCCCGCCACCCGCGCGAAGCTCGGCCGCGAGCTCCCCCGCACGTTCAACCACGCCTGGGTACGGATCGGGTTCTGGCCCCGGGCAACCAACTGAGGAGTCATCGATGGGACAGGTTGTTGTGGTGACCGGGGCCAGCGCCGGCGTCGGCCGCGCGACCGCGGTCGCGTTCGCGCGGCGCGGCGCCAAGGTCGCACTCCTGGCCCGCGGGGAGACCGGCCTGCAGGCCGCCGCGCGGGACGTGACCGAGGCCGGTGGAACGCCGTTGCCGATCCCGGTCGACGTCTCCGACGCCGCGCGGGTCGAGGCCGCCGCGGATCAGGTCGAGAAGGAACTCGGCCCGATCGACGTCTGGGTGAACGTCGCCTTCACCTCGGTGTTCGCGCCGTTCCTGGACATCGAGCCGAGCGAGTTCAAGCGCGCCACCGAGGTCACCTACCTCGGGTACGTCTACGGGACCAGGGCGGCGCTCACGCGGATGAAACCGCGCGACCACGGCACGATCGTGCAGATCGGCTCGGCACTGGCCTACCGCGGGATCCCGCTGCAATCGGTGTACTGCGGGGCGAAACACGCGATCCAGGGCTTCCACGATTCGCTGCGCTGCGAACTGCTGCACGACAAGTCCCGGGTGCGCGTGACGATGGTCCAACTGCCGGCGGTCAACACCCCGCAGTTCTCCTGGGTGCTGTCCAGACTGCCGAAACACCCGCAGCCGGTGCCGCCGATCTTCCAGCCCGAGGTGGCCGCGGACGCGATCGTGTACGCGGCCGACCATCCGCGCCGGCGCGAGTACTGGGTCGGCGCACCGACCGCCGCGACCTTGATCGCCAACAAGTTCGCGCCGGGCTTGCTGGACCACTACCTCGGCCGGACCGGCTACAAGTCACAGCAGACGAACATGCCCAACGAACAGGCCGCGAACCTGTGGGGTCCGGCCGACGACCGCAGTCGCGACTACGGCGCGCACGGAGCCTTCGACGAGCGCTCGTCGGCGCGCAGCTACCAGATGTGGGCGTCGAGGCATCGCGGCCTGATCGGCGCGGCAGCGGCCGGGGTCACCGCGGTGACCCTGTACTTCGCCCGGGGCCGGCGGTAGCGGATCTGATTGGACAACGCCGCATCGGGCACCCGAAAGCCAAGCGACGACGCGGAGGTGCGCGTGAAGATCGGATATTTCCTGTCCAGCGAGGAGTACACGCCGGCGGAGTTGATCGAGCAGGCACGGATGGCCGAGGAGGCCGGGTTCGACGCCTTGTGGATCAGTGACCACTTCCATCCGTGGAACGACGAACAGGGCGAGAGCGCGTTCGTCTGGTCCACGATCGGCGCGGTCTCCCGGGTGTGCGAGCTGCCGGTGACGACCGCGGTCACCTGTCCGACCGTGCGGATCCACCCGGCCGTGATCGCCCAGGCGGCGGCGACCAGCGCGGTCCTGCTGAACGGGCGGTTCACGCTCGGCGTCGGGACCGGCGAGGCGCTCAACGAGCACATCCTCGGATCGGTCTGGCCCTCCCTCGACGTACGTCTGGAGATGCTCGAGGAAGCGGTCGAGATCATGCGCCGGCTGTGGACCGAGGACGGGTTCGTCAACCACCACGGCAAGCACTACACCGTCGACACCGCGCGGATCTACACCCGGCCGCCGGACCCGCTGCCGATCTACATGTCCGGATTCGGGCCCGAGGCAACCGATGTCGCGGCGCGGATCGCGGACGGGTACATCACGACGTCGCCCGACCGGGACCTGCTCCGGCGGTTCCGCGACCACGGCGGCCTCGACAAGCCGGCGCAGGCCGGGTTCAAGGTGAGTTACGCGCCGACCGAGGACGAGGGCGTCGAGCAGGCGCACCGGATCTGGCGCAACTCCGGTCTTCCCGGCGAGCTCGCCCAGGTCCTCCCCTCCCCACGGCACTTCGAGCAGGCCAGTGAGCTGGTCACGAAGGAGTCCACCGCGCAGTCGGTCGCCTGCGGGCCGAAGGCCGAGACCCACGTCGCGGCGTTCACGCCGTACGTCGACGCCGGGTTCGACGAGGTGTACGTCGCGAACATGGGCCCGCACAGCGTCGACATGATGAATCTCTACCGCACCGAGGTCCTCCCCGAACTCCGTCTCCGCAAGGAGCAGTCCCATGAGTAGCCACCAAGCCTGGACCACCGTCGACGTCGCGCCGAACGTCCTGTTCGACCGGCTGTCCGACCTGGACCATCTCCCCGACTACCTGCCGTGGCTGACCTCGCTGCGGCGTACCGAGGCGATGCCTGTCGAGGCGCAGGGCCCCGAAGCACGCCGGCCGCACCAGGCGGTGCACGAGGAGGTCGATGTCACCGCCGGCGACGGTCACCGCGACGGCTGGATCGACGTCCTCGACGAAGACCGCATCCTCCGCTGGCAGATCGAGGGACCGCACGCCTACCGCGGCGAACTGGCCGTCGACTTCGTCGCCGACGGTACGTCGAAACTCACCGTCCAGCTGGACACCACCGCCACCACGGACGTCGACCGCGAACTCGAACAAGCCCTGGCCGACATCAAGACCTCGTTCGAACAGCACCCGCCGACGGAACGCTCGTAATCCGGTAGAAGCGCCGGGCAGTGGCCGAGTAGATCTGTTCGCGGGGACCGACAGGATCAGTGTGCCCTGCGCGATCCGCTGCCCGGCCGGCCGCCTCGCCCCGCCGCCCGGGCAATCGCCCGCTTCAGGCCGAAGACGGGCCGTTGACGACGTCGCTCTGCGTAGCCATGGGAAAAGTCTGGCCATCCGGAGGGTGGAGGGGCGTAGTGTCTGCACAGAGCGCATCGTGCGAGGGGGGCCAGACCGTGAGCGATCCAGCAGCGACCCGTTCCGAGTATCCCGACCACATCGACGCCGCGGTCCTGAAGGTGGCCGGCGTCGTGGTGCTGGGCGCGATCATGTCGATCCTCGACATCACCGTGGTCAACGTCGCGCTGCCGACGTTCCAGGACGAGTTCGGCACGCCCCAGAGTCCGGTCTCCTACTCGACGGTCGCCTGGACGGTCACGGCGTACACGCTCGCGCTGGCGACGGTGATCCCGTTGACCGGCTGGGCCGCCGACCGGTTCGGCACCAAGCGGCTGTACATGATGGCGATCTTCCTGTTCACCGCCGGCTCCGCGCTGTGCGCCACCGCGACCAGCATCAACATGCTGATCGCGTTCCGGGTCCTGCAGGGTCTCGGCGGCGGCATGCTGATGCCGCTCGGCATGACGATCATGACGCGGGCCGCCGGACCGCACCGGATGGGCCGGCTGATGGCCATCCTCGGCGTCCCGATGCTGCTCGGCCCGATCCTCGGCCCGATCCTGGGCGGCTGGCTGATCCAGGTGGCGAGCTGGCACTGGATCTTCCTGATCAACGTCCCGCTCGGCGTGATCGCGATCGTCTACGCCTGGTTCGCGCTGCAGCGGGACACGCCGCACCGCTCGGAGACCCTGGACGTCGTCGGGGTCCTGCTGATGTCGCCCGGGCTGGCGTTGTTCCTGTTCGGCGTGTCGTCGCTGCCCGCCGAGAACGGTGACTTCGGTGCGCCCCGGGTGTGGGTCTCGATCCTGGCCGGGCTGCTGCTGATGGCGGCGTTCGTCTGGCACTCGTTCCGGCCGAAACATCCGCTGCTCGACCTCAGGCTGTTCAAGGACCGCAACCTCACGGTGTCGATCGTGACGATGTTCCTGTTCGCGGCCGCCTTCTTCGGCGGGCTGCTCCTGGTGCCGACGTACTTCCAGCAGATCCGCGGCGAGTCGACGCTGCAGGCCGGTCTGCTGGTCGCGCCGCAGGGGATCGGCGCGATGGTGACGATGCCGATCGCGGGACGGCTGGTCGACAAGGTGCCGGTGGGCCGGATCGTGCCGTTCGGGCTCGGGCTGATCGTGATCGGCATGTTCGGCCTGACGCAGCTCACCGCGACGACGCCGTACGGCATCATCATCGTGATGCTGGTCGTGATGGGCTTCGGGATGGGCGGCACGATGATGCCGCTGTTCACGTCGGCGCTGCGGACGCTGGCCGGGCCCCAGGTGGCACGCGGCTCGACGTTGCTCAACATCAGCCAGCAGATCGCGTCGTCGTGCGGTGTCGCGACGATGTCGGTCATCCTCACCAACCACCTCAACGACTCGCCGATCATCCCCGGGACGGACCAGATCCCCGGGCTGGGCGACGGGCTCCGCGAGACCCAGGCCGCCATCCTGGCCAACACCCGCCCGGTCATCATCGCCGCGCTGCACCTGGATCCCGTCGCGCTCGCCCGCGGCCTCGCCGACGCCGCCGCCGCGTTCGCGAGCACGTTCTGGGTGGCGTGGGTGCTGGTCGTGCTGACCCTGATCCCCGCCCTGATGCTGCCCCGCAAACGCGAGGAGACGCACCTGACGGAGGGCAGCGCGGTCATCGAGTGACCGCCGGCGATTCCCACCCGGCACAGGAGATCCCGCGGATTGTCGGACGTCCCGGGTAGGGTCCTGGCGTGGATATTGGGGAGCGGATTCAGGAACTCGCCGATCGCATCGTGGTGCTGCGTGACGCCTATTACCGCGGGTCGCCGTCGGTCGCCGACGCGGAGTACGACGCGATCGAGGACGAGCTGCGGGCGCTCGTCCAGGCCAACCCGGAGCTGACCCCCGACCCGAACCCGCTGGACCAGGTCGGCGCGCCCGCGGTGCTGCACGCGCCGGTCCGGCACTCGCGACCGATGCTGTCGCTGGAGAAGGCGACCCGCCCCGAGCAGGTCGAGGCGTTCTTCGCCCGCTTCCCCGGCCAGCCGGTGGTCGTGATGCCGAAGCTGGACGGCCTGTCCCTGGCTTTGGTGTACGAGGACGGGCGCCTCGCCCGCGCAGTCACGCGAGGTGACGGCACCACCGGCGACGACGTGACCCCGCTCGTGCGCGCGCTCGCCGACGGCGTCCCGGACCGCCTCGACGTGCCGGACCGGACCGAGGTGCGCGGTGAAGCGGTCATGCTGCGCTCCACCTTCGCCGCTTACAACGCCGCACATCCGGACAAGCCGCTGATCAACCCGCGGAACGCGGCGGCCGGGACGTTGCGCGCGAAGGACCCGGCCACCGTCGCCGAGCGGCGGCTGCAGTTCCTGGCGTTCGACCTCCTCAGCGACCAGGCCGAGGCCGACCTCGAGCGCGCCCTGCAGACCATGGGGTTCACGGTCGCGGACATGCGCCACTGCAATGACGCCGCCGCGGCGCAGGCGGTGATCACCACGATCGAGCAGCAGCGCAACGAGCTCGACTACGACCTCGACGGCGCCGTGCTGCGGCTCGCCGACCGGGACGCCTTCGCCGCCGCCGGCACCCGGTCGAGCTCGCCCCGCGGCGCGCTGGCGTTCAAGTTCGCCGCCGAGGAGAAGACCACGCTGCTCGCCGACGTGGTCTGGGACGTCGGCAAGACCGGCAAGATCGCGCCGGTCGCCTGGCTCGAGCCGGTCTTCGTCGGCGGTACGACGGTCACCCGCGCCACCCTGGCGAACCAGGAGGTGATCCGCGCCCGCGACATCAAGATCGGCGACACGGTGCTGGTCCGCCGGGCCGGTGACGTGATCCCGTTCGTGGCCGGCGTGCTCGACGCGTCGAAGCGCACCGGGCAGGAGCGCGACATCGTGCCGCCCGGCACCTGCCCGTCGTGCGACCAGCCGCTGACCGAGCAGGGCAACAGCCGCGAACTGTTCTGCACCAACGTCTCCTGCCCGGCGCAGACCGTGCGGCGGCTGATCCACTGGGCGTCCCGCGCGGCCGCCGACATCGACGCGATCGGCGGCGTCTGGATCGAGCGGCTGGCCGAGTCCGGCATCCTGGAGAACCCGTCGGACTTCTACCGGCTGACCGCCGAAGGGCTGCTGGAGTTCGACCGGATCGGCGAGATCTCGGCGGCCCGGATGATCGAGTCGATCGACACCAGCCGGCAGGTCGGCCTGCGCCGCGCGCTGATCGGTCTCGCGATCCCGATGGCGTCCGAGGGCACCGCGGCCCGGTTGTGCCGGGCCGGGTTCGGCTCCCTCGAGGAGGTCGCCGACGCGGGTGTCGACGGCCTGGTCGCCGTGGACGACATCGGTCCGAAGGTCGCCGCCTCGCTGATCGAGCACCTCACCCGGCTGCGCCCCGAGCTCGAGCGGCTGCGCGCCGCCGGCGTGTCACTCGACGTCCGCGAAGAAGACCTGCCGCCGGTCGTCGCCGCCGGCGCGCCGTTGGCCGGCAAGACCGTCGTGGTCACCGGCGCGATCAGCGACCCGCGCTCCGGCGAGAAGGTGGCCCGGCCCGCCTTCCAGCGGCTCTGCGAGAAGGCAGGCGCGACGATCGCCTCCTCCGTCTCGGCGAGCACCGACTACCTCATCACCGGCGCCGACGTCGGCGCCGCCAAGCTCACGAAGGCGGAGAAACTCGGCGTCGAGGTCGTGGACCAGTCCGAGATCTGGCGCCAACTCCAGCAGGCGGACCTGCTCGGTTAGCGCGCGCTGTCCAGTTCCTGACAGCACCCTGGCGCCCGGCCGCTCCGGCGGGAAAGGGTGGTCGGACGTCGAGGAAACGGAAGAGCGCATGACCGACAGCACCGACAAGCACGGCGAGGCGACCGGCTTCCAGGAGCAGGCGCCGTACGACGAATCGATCGACCTCCGCACCGATTTCGTGATGGTCTACGGCCTCAACGACAGCACGCCGGAGCGGATCGCCCGGTGGCGCGACGCCGGGTACCGGATCCACCTGATGACAGGGATCTCCTGGGGCACGTACCAGGACTACCTGGACGGCCGATGGGACGGCTCCGGCCACTGGGCCGACGCGCAGACCGCGGGCGACGGCTCGCCGATCCTGCACGGTGAGAGCACCGACATTCCGTACATGGTGCCGACCTTCGCCTTCACCGAGTACCTGGTGCACAAGCTCCGCCCGATCATCGAGCTCGGGGTCGAGGGCATCCACCTCGAGGAGCCGGAGTTCTGGGCGCGGGCCGGCTACTCGGAGTCGTTCAAGCGTGAGTGGCAGGGCTTCTTCAAGGAGCCGTGGCAGGCGCCGCACAGCACACCCGAGGCGCACTTCCGCTCCGGGCAACTCAAGCAGCACCTGCTCTCCCGCAGCCTGGACCGTGTGACGTCCGTGCTCCGCGACGAGGCGCTCGCCCAGGGCCGCGAAGTGCGCTTCTACGTCCCGACACACAGCCTTCTGAACTACACGCAGTGGCAGATCATCAGCCCCGAATCGCGGCTGCGAACCTTGCCGTCGATCGACGGTGCGATCGCGCAGGTGTGGACCGGCACGTCCCGGACGCCGAACGTGTACGCCGGGAAGGTCGCCGAGCGCACCTTCGAGACGGCGTACCTGGAGTACGGCATCGCGCAGGACCTGACCCGCGGTACGGACCGGCGGATGTGGTTCCTGCACGACCCGATCGAGGACCACCCGGACCGCACCTGGGAGGACTACCTCGCCAACTACCGGCGCACGCTGGTCGCGTCGCTGCTGCACCCCGGCGTCGCGCGGTACGAGGTGGCGCCGTGGCCGCACCGGATCTTCAACCGCCCGTACCTGCGGGAGGGATCCGCCGAGCGCGAGCTCATCCCGCCGGACACGGCGACCAGCTACCTGATCGCGATGAACAGCCTGCGCGATCTCGAGCAGCCCGACGTGCGTTGGTCCCAGGAGGGTCCGCGGATCGGGATCGCACTGTCCGACACCGCGATGTTCCAGCGCTGGGCGCCCGGTGGTGAGAGCGGCCACTACGACGGTCTGCAGGACGCGTTGGCGCTCGAGGGCCGTGAGCAGCTGCACTTCTCCGACTTCTACGGACTGGCGCTGCCCGCGCTGTTCGAGGGGCAGCGGGTCTGCCCGGTCCAGCTGGAGAACGTCATCGACACTCCGGACGCGCTGGACGACGTCGACGTACTCGTTCTGAGCTACGAGTTCCAGAAGCCGTTGGCGCCGGGCATCCACTACGCGCTGGCTGGATGGGTCAGTCGCGGCGGCAGCCTGCTGTACGTCGGGGACGGCGCGGACCCGTACCACGAGATCCGCTCGTGGTGGACCGGGCGATACGACACCTGCGCCGACCATCTGGCCGAGGCGCTCGGGGCGGACCGCTCGCGTGACGGCGTCCAGGCGAGCGGTCGGGGGCGGGTGCGGTTCATCGCGTCCCGGCCGGCCGAGTTCACCGAGTCGCCGGAGCGCGCGGCCGAGCTGGTGTCGGCGATCCGCGAGCTGGCCGAGGCGGGCGGGCACACCTGGAAGTCGAGCAACTGGCTGTCGGTGCAGCGCGGTCCGTACCTGATCGGCGCCGTGCTGGAGGAGGCGGGCGGCTCACAGCTTCTCGAGGGCACCTACCTCGATCTGCTCGACCCGCAGTTGCCGATCGTCCGGCGCCGCGAGCTCGGGCCCGGACAGCTGGCCTGGCTGCGCGACCTCACTTACGACGACGAGACGCTCCTCGCCTCCGCGGGCCGCGTCGTGGACTGGCAGCGGGACGCGACCACGATCAGGTTCAGCTGCGAGGCGCCGCGCGGCGTACAGGTCACGACGGCGCTCCGCGTGCCGTCCGAGCCGACGGCGGTGCAGGGCGTCAGCGAGTCGAAGTACGAGGACGGCGTGCTGTGGCTTCGCCATCCAGGTGATCCCGCCGGGACCCGCGTCGAGCTCAGCTTCTGATGGTCGTGATGCGTGCGGACCCGCGCCCGGCCGGACGGCCTCCGGTGGAGGTCGTCCGGCCGAGCGGATGATCGCCTCGGTATCCGGTCAGAGCTGGTGAAGCTTGTGGAAGGGGGCCGGGACCCGGAGGAGACGGCCCTTCCCGAGGTCCACCACCACCGCTTCGGCGCCCTCGACCGCGGTGATCCGGCCGATGCCTTCCTTGTCGTGGGAAACCCGGCCACCGACCTCGAACGTCTTGATCGGTGCGGGCACCGGCTGCTTGAAGGGACTTGTGGCTAGGCGGCGCTTCGCGCGTGTTGTCTCCATTTGGCCCCAGTATGCGCCAGCCGGAGCCGTTTCGCCGACCTACGGGGCGCGGCGCAGCACCACGGTCGCCTGGGTGGTGCCGCGGGGAAGGCGGACGGTGCCGGTGACCTGGTCGACGACGGCGCCCTCGGTCGAGACGTGGGCGATGTTGTCGCGCAGCACCGGCAGTTCGATACTGTAACCGGTCGGCTTCGCGGTGTCACCGCTGAGCCGGAGCGTCACCGTCCTGCCGGACGTGGTGAGTTGGTAGCCGATGCGGCCCCCGGTGACCGGGTAGCTGTTCAGCGCGATCTGCTGCCGGTTGCGGATCCACTCGTTCGGCACACCGCGGCCGATGATCACGGTCCCGTCCGACTTCTCCGCGATCAGCGAGTCGAACAGCACCTTGGTCGCGGTGGACTGGCCCCACATGTGCTGGTTCGAACCGCCGCCGCCCCGGGCGTGGTCGATGTTCCACGGCGAGTCGGCGCTCGGGTAGTCGACGCCTTCCCACCAGCCGAACGGCCCGCTCATCGTCTTGTCGATCATGTACTGGTACGACTTGATCCCGAGGTCGCGGTACTCCTCACCCCGCAGCGCCGCACTCCCGTACCCGGCGTTGTACGCGCTCGAGAAGTACCCGTGCGGGTACCCGCCGAAGTTGTAGATGGTGTCCGAGACGTCCTTGCGCCGCTCGAACCCGTGCGTGTACGTGTCGTCGATCTTGTCGAACATCGTCCCGTGCTGGTCGGCGCCGAACAGGTACCCGTCCCACGCCCAGCGCCCGAACAGGAACATCGAGGCCCAGTTCGCGTCCCGCGGGTCCTTGCGCGGCCCGGTCTCGTTCGGTTCCACCATCGAGATCGGGAGGTAGTCCAGGTCGTACTGCTTCATCGTCTGCTCGATGCGCGCGGTCGCCACCTTCAGCAGATCGTCGTACTCGGCCTTCGCCCACGCCGCCTCCGCGGTCTCGCCGAGTGCCGTGGCGAGATAGCGGTATGTCGTGAGCCCGGTCAGCGCCGACCAGTTGTCGATCGTCCAGTACCCGTGGGAGTCGATCGCGTCGGTCTGCTTGATGATGCCCGTGCCGCCGTCGATCCGGTCGGTCTCGATCGTGTGCGTGTTCTTCTTGATCGTCTCGAACCGGTTGCGGATGAAGTCCTTGTCGCCGGTGCGCTGCAGATAGAGCGCGTACGGCCAGCTGTATTTCCACTTCGCGTCGTCGTACTGCAGTTGCGCCGGCAGCGTGGACAGGTAGTCCCGGGCGTAGGTGAAGTCGCCGACCGTCAGCAGCGTCGACACGATGCCGATCGTGTCGTGGTCGAACATCTCGTCGTACCCGTTCTCGCCGACGTGCAGTTCCTTGGCGCCGTTGATGTCGTCGCGGATGATCAGCGTGTAGATGTACCCGGCCTTGTAGGCGTTGATCAGCCGCCGGTGGGGCAGGTCCGTGATGTCCGCGATCGCCGACAGCCGGTTGTTCCAGTACTGCCGCATGTGCCGGTAGTGCTCGTCGAAGCCGCCAAGGGGCCGCACCTGCTCAGCCGTCGGCCAGTCGTACGTGCCGCCGAACCGATCCGCTGCCACCGCATAGTCGCGGACGACGGTCTGCCCGGCGCCGACCGTCTCACCGGCATCGTTCAGCGGCGTCAGCAGGCTCGACACCCGCGGCAGACGAGCCGGCGCCGACGTGGTGTTGGTGACGGTCATCCGCGAGTACGCGATCTCAAAACGGTTGCCGTTGACAACCACGAGGTCGGCGAAGTTCTCGACCTTGATGCCGAGCCCGTCCTTGGAGTACTCGCTGATGAACGCGGGCAGGTATCCCTCGGCGTTGGACCATTTGATCTTGCCCGGGATGTTCGGCACCCCGAAGGTGATCATCGCGTCGCCCCGGCTGCGCAGCCGGTAGCTGCCGTCGATGAAGGCGATCGGCGCGTTCAGGTCACCCTCCCAGCCGAACGAGGAGGTGAGACCCGGGTTGGTGACGTAGGTGTACTGCGCGTTCGCCGCGGACGAGACCGCTTCGTCGAACGCCGCCTTGAGGAAGTCGTACGCGAGCCGCAGGTCGTCCGCCTGCGCGCCGCCGTCCGCGAGGGTCGCGGTCGCCGCCGCGATCTCGTTGTCCAGCTGCCGCTGCGCGGACTCGCTCGCCGCATACACGTCCGCCGCCGCGGCCTGGTCGAGCATGTTCTGCACCAGAGCTCGGTAGCTACCGGCCGACGCCAGAGTCACACCCGCGAGTGTGACGTTGCCGGAGGCATGCGTCTTGCGGGTCAGCTGTGCGCTGACGCGGGCCGACTGCCCTGGCTGGAGGTTCAGCTCGAACACCCGGGTGACCGACGGGTCGGTGCTGACCAGTTCGGTGCTCACGTAGGTCGGCGTCGACGCACCGTCGAGGTAGACCGAGATCTTCGCCGCGGCGCGCCAGACGCCGGAGACGAAGTGCAGGGTACGACGGTCCGCTGCCGCCGGGACCGTAAGGTCGTAGCCGTACGGATCGGTGAGGTCCACGCCTGTGTTCGCGCCGTCGGCGAAGAAGATGCCGCCGTGACGGGTGCCAGGCTCGGAGGCAGTCGGCGTACCGTCGGTCCACGAGTAGCTCACCGGGTTGTCGTTCTGCGAGCCGATCGCTCCCCCGGACTGCCGATTCGCGACCGCGAGCACCGGCGTACCGGCCCGGCGGTTGATCGTCGATCCGTCGAGGTGCATCCAGTCGCTGACCCCCTCGGCCGTCAGGTTCATCGACACCGGCGCAGCGGTCGCCGAGAACCCGGTTCCCAGCGTCGAGAGCGTCGCGGCCGACAACGACAGGTTGCCGGCGGCATTGAGTTTGCTCGCGAAGCGACCGGTCACGACAACGCCCTGGCCCGGCCGGATCGTCACGGTGTAGCGCTTCGCCCCGGCGGTGCCGCCCGCGTTGATCTGCGTGGTGTACGGACTGCTGCCGTCGGTCGCGGTCACGGTCACCGATCCACGGGCCTGCCAGATCCCACCCACGAACACCAGGCGTCGTGGCGAGTCTGCGGCCGGGACCGTGATCCGGTACCCGGCGTCGTGGGCGGTCGTGTCCCCCACCGTCGTCGTGTCGTAGTTGAAGACGCCGCCGGTGGTGACGCCGGTCGCCGGCGAGGCGCCGTCCGACCACCCGAACGAGATCGGGCTGTCGTCGAGCGTCGTCCGGCCACCCGCCGGGTTCAGGTCGTCGACGGTGAGCGCCTGCGGTACGCCGGCCTTCCGGTCGACCCCTGAACCTGTCACATGGACCCAGTCGAGGTCGCCGTACGACGTCAGGTCCATGGCGCCGCCGACGCCGCGGCCGTTGGGGAGGTTCTCGACGCCGACCACGAACGGGTCGGCGGGCGGGGTGGCCGCCGGAGCGGCCGGGGCGGAGATCACTGCGGTCACCACGAGTGCCGCGGCGCCGACCGCCGCGAGCATTCTGGTTCCGTGCCTCATCTTGTGTCCCTTCAGGAGGTTGGCACAGCGGACGTGCGGGGCCCGGGGAGGCTGGATCCGCGGACCACCAGCTCCGGCTCGAGCAGCACGTGCTGCGGCTCACGGGGATCGCCGGCCATCAGGTTGTCGATGGCCTGGATCAGTTGCCGTCCGACCTCGTCGATCGGCTGGCGCAGGGTGGTCAGTCCCGGACTCACCAGGGCGGCGGTCGGCGAGTCGTCGTACCCGGTGATCGCGACGTCGGCGCCCGGCCGCAACCCGCGCTCGTGCAGCGCGCGCATCACGCCGAGCGCGAGCGTGTCGGACGCACAGACCAGGGCGGTCGCGGGGCGGGAGGCGTCGAGCATCCGGTGCGCGGCCTGCCGGCCGGCTTCGAGGGAGTCGGCGACCGCGGCCTGCAGGTCGGTCTCCAGCTCCCGGGCGCGGCAGGCGTCGAGCCACCCTTCGCGGCGGTCCTGGCCGAGCTCGGACTCCGCGAGCCAGCCGATGTGGCCGATCCGCCGGT
Source organism: Kribbella sp. NPDC051936 (assembly GCF_040680955.1). Lineage (NCBI taxonomy): Bacteria > Bacillati > Actinomycetota > Actinomycetes > Propionibacteriales > Kribbellaceae > Kribbella > Kribbella sp. NPDC051936. The sequence goes on from NZ_JBFAXS010000002.1 coordinate 211,129, forward strand.
GCCCTTGGGCCGCCACGTGATCGGTCGCCGCCCGGGTTCCGGCGCGGCCGTCGACGTCGACCCAGGCCAGGCTGTCGTCGCCGTCCCAAGAGCGGCCGAACGACGCGAACGGCACGCCCCACGAACGCAGCGCCGCAACGCGGTCGTCGTTGTGATGCGTCTCGGCCAGCACGAACGCGTCGATGGAGGTCTTCTTCAGCAGGTCCCGGTACGCCTTGATCTCGCCGGCCGGTCCGTCCTCGGCGTGGCACAGGATCAGGTGGTACCCCGCCTCGACCGCGGCAGCGTTCAGCACGTACAGGAAGTCGTCCATCAGCAGCGACGCCTTGTCCGGCCGGGACGGCCGCATCTTGAAGGCGATCAGCGACGAGCTCCGGTTGCGCAGCGCCCGGGCGGACAGGTTCGGCTCGTACCCGAGCTCCTCGACCGCGGCCAGGATCCGCTTGCGGGTTTCCGGCGCCACCCGGTCGGGGTTGTTCAGCGCGTTCGACACCGACTGCGCCGACACACCCGCCCGCTGAGCGACCTGCACCAGCGTGACATGACCGTGCGGAGCCGGCCCACGGTTGGCGTGCTGCATTGGCACTCCCGGGATATTAACGTTAAAAAGACTGCCTGCAAGCTACTGAGTCGCGAGTGGCATCGTCAAGAGCTGAAGCGGAGTCAATGGTTTTAACGCTAACAGCCGCCTATCCCCAGGCAGTTATCCACAGGCCGCGAGGTTCCTCCGTCCGCGGCCGGCGGAAAACCGTACGTTCTTGGGGCAAGGAGGTGCTCGAATGAACAAGCACAGGAATCACCGCCGGCGTGGCCGGCAGACGCTCGGAGCCGACCAGCACCCGCATCCGCAGCTCAGGCCGCTGACCGTCGGGCAGGCCGCGCGATTGGTGCGCCTCGCAGAGGCAGCAGCGGCGAAGCGCGGCTTCGCGATGCGGTACGACGGCGTCGCGGCCCTGGTGCCGGTCGGAACCGGGGATGTGTCTGCAGACGCGGCCGACGGAATGACCGCCGGTCTGGGCAACCTCGCCCTCAAGGTCGCGAACCTGCCACGACAGCAGTGGCACGCCGAGGTCAGTGATCACTTCGATCAGATGCCCAGACCCGACGAAGTCATCACGGTGCCGGACGACCTGGAGAACAAGCTCTGTCTCAGGCTCGCGCGTGCAGCGTTCCACGATCCTGACATGGTCCGCGACACGCCTGAATTCGTGCCGGGTGTCGTCGTGGTGCCGGCTGTCTACGTGGGGCGCGCGGCAGCGATGTACTTCGACGTCGACAGGCTCGGTCTGACACGAGATCAGGCCACCCGGATCGGCCTCGCGAACCTTCGCCGGATCCAGGACGAGGTCGAGACCGTGCAGCTGGCCGGGGCCGAGCTGACCGTGGTCGGCGGAGGCATGTTCACCGCGTCGAGAGCGCTCGTGTTCGACACGGTGCTGCGCGAATCGCTCCGGGTCGAAGACCCTGCCCACGGTTGTCTTGTCGCCATGCCCGCGCGCGACCAGCTCGTGATTCATGTGCTGCGAGATCAGACGGCGCTGAACGCACTGGCTGCCATGGTGAGCCGCACCGCCGAACTCTTCACCACGAGCCCGGGCGCAGTCAGCCCGCACGTGTATTACGTGATCGACAACGAGTGGCACCAGGTCACCGACTACACCACCGGCACCTTCCATCTCCACGAGGTCCCCCCACTCACCGAGGCCCTGGAGCAGCTGGACGCCATCCCGAAGGCCGCATGATCGCCCGATCCCTGCGGGCGCCTCGCCCGAGGGTCTCCCAGGTCGCCGGCGGTTCAGGCGGGGCAGTCTCTGTGTCGAGGGCGAGCGAGCTGAACCCGGCCTCGGTCTCCGTGTAGAGGTCCGGCGCGAGGTCACCCTGCTCTGCTCCCGGGTACGACGCCAGCGCCGCGTTGGTGTGCCCTTGGGTGTCGATCTCGGTGACGTAGTGCTCCCCGGCGTAGCGGATCGGCTCGGCGTAGTCCTCCTTCGTGTACGCCCCGCCCACACCGCCACCGACCTGCAGACTGCCGCCATACTCCGTGAGGCCTGGCCAGGGTTTATCTGGATCCGCCAGCCCTGGTCGTCCGACAGGTGCAGGTGCAGCCGACCGGTCTAGTGCAGCGACACCAGGTGTCGGTCGCGCCCCGCAGACCGAACCGGACCCCGGCCGGCACGGGTCGAGAGACAAGCTGATCCTCGTGCCCCGGGCGGCTTAGCGGCCACCAGGGCCAGTCGTACTGGGTGTGCACGGCGGCGGCGTCGAGCTGGCCGAACACCGAGTGCAGCATGGCCTTGTCCCTGCCCAAGGCGTGCTTGGGACATGGATGTGAGGTTGGCCGTGTAGTGGGTCCGGCAGCACCGCCATGACGCGCTGGGCAGGAGGCGCAGCCCGCCGAGCCGCGGACGCTAGGTGAGCTGACGAAGGTCGCTGGGAGCACAACGTGCAGGTGACGATCGAGGGCCTGGTGCATGTGCCGATGCCCAAGATCGCCGAGAAAGGCGGCTCGAGGAGGATCTGTGCGGGAGGCGCCGATCGCAAGGACCAGCCCGGCGTGGGCGTCGGAGGTCACCAACGCGACGCCGTTCAGACCGCGGGCGACCAGGTCCTTGAAGGAGCTGTTACAGCCAGGTCCCGGACTCGGCGGCGGAGGTGGCCGTGACGTCGATGGCCGAGGATCTCGCGGAACCCGTCGGTGCCAGCTCGTCGAGGTTCCTGGCCATCACACTGACCTGACCACTGACGTCAGAGCCGCCTCCGCCTGGCGGCGGCGTTCCAGCAGCCAGTCCGGGAAACGAGCTCGCGCTCTCGCGCAGTTTGGACACGGCGACGTCAGCGTGCCGACCCGGGTCTCAAGCTCGCGGTGGCGACAGCCGTTGCGGGAGTTCACCCGACCTGGACCACGCGTCCCGGACGCGGCACCGCACACGCTGTCGGCGTCCGCGAACAGCAACGTTCTGACGAACCCTTCCAGCAACTCACGCCCAGACGGGATTCGATGGGTGCCGTCGGGGTCTCCATGGAAGGTGAAGCCGTGCGGTGTGGTCCATTCGAGCGTCTTGTGGTCGATGCGGTGCACAGACCATCCGCGGGCGTGCGTCTTCACCCGGTGACCGAACCGTCCGAGCGGCGCGAGGTTGGTGGTGCTGGTCTGGCCTGTTGGCCCGTGAAGGTCGTAGGGCTCGATGTGATCGAGGTCGATGGTGTCGCTGGTCTCGCGGGTGCCGTACGGGAAGAGTTCGACCGGGTGGATCAGTCGCACCCGCTCACGAATCCGGGTGGGGATTTCGTAGGCGTTGACGCTGACCGCGTCGTTCAGGTCGATGACTGGCTTCACCGTGTAGGGACCGTGCCCGACCAGTTCGGCCAACTGGCTGGCCAGCAGCGGCCCGATGCCCTCAGCCCGTACGACGCCGGCACCACTCGCCAGCGTCTTGTCGGTGAGATGCACGATCACCTCGGTCTGTCCTGGACGCACGTGGCCCCTGACTCGGCCGGCCCTGGTCGGGTCTGCCGAGTAGGCGTCCTGTTCGATTTGCGCGAGTCGTGCGTCGAGCGCCCGGAGCGTGGCAGCGTCCATCGGTTGCGCCTCAGCGGTCCGGGTCCTCGGGTCGGGCGAGCGGCCGTCGTACGGATCAACCGGCAGATCGAGGTCGCGTGGCCCCGACGCCTCCAACCACGGATCCTCCATCGGCCCGACCGGCTCCCGCGGATCAGACGGCTCCAGCAGATCGTCCTCGCCGTCCGCACACGCGACGTCGACCCACGCGACGCCGGCACCGTCGGCCGTCACAGACGTCCCGCTCCCCGAACGCACGCGCTCGTCGGCAGCCTTGATCGTGGCCTCGCTCGTGGCCGCTACGTCGGCTCCGGCCCGGACATCCAGTATCGCGTCGGCTTCGCCCTGGGCGTCCGCTGCGGGGTCGGCTCCGGCCCGAACGTCCATTGTCGGGTCGGCTTCGGTCTGTGGGGCGGCATGAGGTGGGGCGTTGTCGTGCCCTGCCGCGGCGCCTTGAGCTCGGGCTTGGGTGAGGAGTTCTTGGGTGAAGGCGGGGTCGGAGATGATGCCGACGGCCTCGGCGCGGCGGTGCTGGACCGGGCGGGTGTCACCGAAGGTCTTCAAAGCCTCGGCGATCGCGGCGATGGCCGCGTTGTACCGATTCACCCCGCCGGCCGCGGCCTTGATGTAGATCGTCTTGTTGCCGTGCCCGTCCCCGCGCCCGACGAACACGCGACGCTCGGCGGCTGCTTCCGCGGCGTCGGTTTCAGCGAGCCCCGGATCGGCCTGCTTCTTGGCTGCGGCCACGATCTTGTCCAGCCGGTACGGCGAGATCGTGTCAACGACCGGCGCCACCCGCCGGTCCACATACGCCGCCCCCTGGAGGTCCAGCTTCCCGCAGCACCGCACGATCTGACAGGCCTTCCACGCAGTCGCCTCACCAGTCTGAACCTGCGCCCAGATCCGTGGGAACCGATGCCGCAACGCCAGGCCATCGGCGATGATCTGACGCCCCACACCAGGAGAGACACCGACCACGACACCGAACTCCGCCACCGCGAACTCCGCAATCTCGGGGCAACCCTCACCACCCAGCACCACCGCACGCTCCCGCCCATCACCCACCCGCCGACCCGGCCGCACCCCACACACCGCGGGATGAAACCGGTCAGCGTAGACCTGGGCACACTCCAGCACCCGCGCGTCGGCCCGGCTCGCCACCGCACGGCACTCAGCCGCGGCCTCCAGCAGGTCGCGGGTCGGCAACACACCCAGATCATTATCGAACATGTGTTCGATTCTATGAAACGCATGCCGATTTCGCCAAATCCACCGAGCCCACGAAATCCCATGCCTGCAAGGCGAAACGGCGAACTACCTATCGTTCCGAGCGGCCGATTCCCAGGCGGGAATTGCCCAGGCGGACGGCGCTCGCGACGATCGGCGGTATGGACTTGGAGGCGAAGGTCGGCGTGTTGCTGCCGACGGTGAAAGCGCAGTGGGCGGCGGGCGACGAGCCGCGGCAGGTGGTGCGGCTGGCGCTCACGGCCGAGGAGCTGGGGTACGACTCGGTGTGGACCAACGACTCGGTGCTGACACCGCGGATCGAAGCGCTGACGGTGCTGACCGCAGCGGCTGCGACCACCGAACGCGTGACGATCGGTACGGCGACTTTGATGCCGGTCACCCGCCGTCCGGTGAACGCGGCGCACAGCCTGGCGTCGCTCGACCTGCTGTCAGGCGGCCGGCTGGTGGTCGGCGTCGGTGCGGGATTCCCCGGGCGCTTCGGCGTACCGCTGCACCGGTTGTCGGAGGTGCCGTGGGAGCGCAGGTTCGCGCGGCTCGACGAGACGGTCGCGCTCTGGCGGCGGCTGTGGAGTGCGGACGAGCCGGTGACGTTCCACGGCGACGTACTGCGGCTGGACAACGTACCGCCGACGATCCGGCCGCACACCGCGGGCGGACCGCCGATCTGGCTCGGCGGATCGACCCCGGCCGCGCTGGAACGGACCGGCCGGCTGTACGACGGCTGGCTGCCCTATCCCCCACGCGCCGACGACTACGCCACCGGCCTGAAGGTCGTGCAACAGTCGGGCCGCGCCGTCACGCCCGCGCTGTTCGTCTCGGTCGCGATCACCAACTCACGTGCCGAAGGCGAGGACCGCCTCCGCGGCTATGCCCGCACCAATTACGGTATGGACCTCGAAGACCTCCGCAAGATCCAGGCGGTCGTCGCCGGCCCCCCGTCCCACGTCACCGAACACCTCCGGGCGTACGTCGAAGCCGGCGCCACGCACCTCGTCTGCAGGCTCGCGGCCGCGGGCCTCGACGATTACCGCCGCCAACTCGAACTCCTCGCGGCTACTGTCAACACATGAGCGAACTTTTGGTGGATGCGCCGATCGTCGCGGTGACCGTGTATCCGGATCGGGCACGGGTCACCCGGCGTGGGCGGGTGGTGGTGCTGGCCGGGGATCAGACCGTGTACGTCGAGCCGCTGCCGCTGTTGCTGCAGGACGATTCGGTGCGCGTGTCCGGGCGCGGGCCGGCGACCGTACTCGGGGTGGACGTGGCGACTCAGCACCATCCGCAGGCTCCGGACGAGACAGTCGGCGAGCTCGAGCGGCAGCGGCGTGCGGCGCAGGACGAGATCGCTGCGCTGACCGACGCGGACGACGTACAGGTCCAGTTGGAGACGTTCCTCGCGCAGCTGGCCAAGCGGGCCGGCGGAAGTTTCGCGCGGACGCTCGCGGCGGGCGACTCGACCGCCGAGCTCGGCGGGTTCACCGAATCGCTCGCAAGCCGACTGGCCGCCGTACGGGCGACCCGCCGGGAGCTGACCGCGCAGCGCCGGGACGTCGACGACCGTCTCGCTGCGATCGGCCGGCAGCTCGCCGCGCTCTCGGAGAAACGCACACCCGACCGGCGGTCCGCGGCCGTCACGCTCGAGGCCGAGTCCGAGGCGGAGGTCGAGGTCGAGCTCTCGTACGTCGTGCCCGCGGCCGGCTGGTCCAGCTCGTACGACGTCCGTCTGCGGGGCGATCGGCTGACGCTCAACTGGTACGGGGTGATCACGCAGGCCACCGGCGAGGACTGGCCGGAGTGCGAGCTCACCCTGTCGACGGCGCGACCGACCGTGACGGCGAAGGTCCCCGAGCTCGATCCCTGGTACCTCGACCGCTTCCACCCGCCGGTGCCTGTCGCCGCCGCCCCGATGATGCGCGGCGCGGCGCGGACGGACGCGTTCGCCGAGACCCTCCAGTCGGCCGCGCCCGCCTTCGTGGAGCAACAAGCGATCGTCGAGCAGGGCGTGACGGCGGCCAGCTACACCCCGCCGCGCCCCGTCGCCGTACCCGCGGACGGCGCGACCCACCGCGCGACCATCGCCGCGATCGACCTCGACGCCGAACTGGACTACATCACGGCCCCGGTTCGATCCACCGACGTCCACCTGCGGGCCACCGTGGTGAACTCGTCCGTCCACACCCTCCCGGCCGGGAAGGCCGCGGTCTTCCACGACGCGGACTTCGTCGGCTCGGCCGCGCTGCCACTGTGGGCGCCCGGCGAGGACGTCGAACTCGCCCTCGGCCTCGACGACCGCATCCGGGTGGAGCGGAAGATGGTCCGGCGCGGCGCGACGAAGGCAACGCTCGGATCGACGCGCCGACGGCAGGTCGACTACGAGACGAAGATCGAGAACCACACCCCGCGGGCCGCCCGAGTCACGGTGCTCGACCAGTTCCCGGTCGCCCGCGACCACGAGATCACCGTCAAACAGCTGACCGCCGACCCCGAGCCGGCGGAGACCACCGACCTCGGCGTCGTCACCTGGAAACTCGACCTCGGGCCCGGCGCCGAAACTGTCGTCAAGTTCGCGTTCCGGGTCGACACCGGCAAGTCGGTGGACCTGGCCGGCTGGCGCGAGTGATCAGGTGATCTCCAGGTTCGCCATCATCCCCATGTCCTCGTGCTCGGCGTTGTGACAGTGGAAGAGGTAGCGGCCGCGGTACCCGTCGAAGCGGGTGATGATCTCGGCGGACTCCCCCGGGCGCAGCGACACGGTGTCCTTGAGACCTGCGTCGGACGGGAGGGGTTCGCGGCCACCGCGTGACAGGATCCGGAAGCCGGCCAGGTGCAGGTGGACGGGATGGTGGACGTCGGCAACCAACCGCCAGAGCTCCACGTCGCCGAGCCGGGTGGTGACGTCGGTCCGGTCCGGCGCGAACGGCCGGCCACCGATCAACCAGCCGTGGCCGTCGCCCAGCTGCCCGGCGCGGAACGCGAAGTCCCGCGTCCGGACGGCCTCCGATCGCTGCCACCGCGGCAGGTCGTCGGACAGCACGTCGGGGATCCGGCTGGGATCGGCCGCCTTCCGTACGACGTGGAACGCCAGCACGTCACGGGTCCGGCCGGTGCCCGAGCGGTTCACGATCCGGACCCGGCCGCCGACGGCGACCCGGCCGAAGTCGGCAATCACGTCGTACCGCTCGGCCGGGGCGATGGGCAGGTGGCGATGCGTCACCGGGGTGCTGAGCAGACCCTGGTCGGCGCCGATCTGGATCAGGTCGAGCCGGCGCCCGTCGTCGAGCACCGCTTCGAGGTCGTAGTGCCGCGCGTTCGACGCGTTCAGGATGCGCAGCCGGTACCGCGCCGCATCGACCTCGTGCACCGGCCAGGGCGCGCCGTTCACCAGGACGACATCGCCCAGAACACCTGCCAGGTAAGGTTCCTCGACACCAGGCCGCATCGTCAACGACGGGTCGATCGACGGATACGCCAACGAACCGTCGGCGGCGAACGCGCGGTCCGCGATCAGCAACGGCAGCTCGCGCGCCCCTGACGGCAGACCGAGGCACTCCTCGGCGTCGTCGCGGACGAGGTGCATCCCGGCGAGGCCGCGCCACACGGCCGGCGCGGTGAAGTCCATCCGGTGATCGTGGTACCACAGCAGCGTCGGCCGCTGATCCAGCGGGAACGTGTACTCCCGCGTGACGTTGCTCGTCACCGCCCGCGGATCGTGCATGCCGTGGGCGTGGTGCTCCCAGCCGGACGGCAGCACGAGGTCGGTCGGATACCCGTCGGACTCCGCCGGCGTCCGCCCGCCGTGCAGGTGGACCACCGTCGGCACCGGCAACTCGTTGCGGTGGGCAACCGTGATCGCGTGCCCTCGCCTGGACTCGATCGTCGGCCCGGGAAACGTGCCGCCGTACGTCCACAACCGGGTCGGCACGCCGGGCAGGATCTCCGCGGTGACCTCCCGCTGCACGATCTCGTACCGATCGGCACCGGACAGCACCGGCGGCAACGGCAACGGCACCTGGAACGCGGGCGGCAACGGTACGGCGCTGCGCAACTCGGCCCCCGTCGACGCCGGGCGCCGCGACAGTGCGGCCGCGCTCGACAACCCGCCCGCGGCGACCAGCCCGAGCGCGCCACCGATGCCCAGCACCTGACGCCGGCTCATCCGCTCACGCATGCGCGGCCTCCCGCCAGACGGCGATGAACAACACGACCACCGCCGCGACGGTCAGCACGCCCAACGGCAGGTGCAACCACAGGGCGCCGTCCTGTCCGGCGAAGTACTGCACTGTCTCGGCCGCCACCACTCCGAGCGACGCGAAGAACGGCCAGACCCGCCGGAGCCGCGCCCAGACCACCGCTGCGGCGATCACCTGCAGACAGCCGATCGACGTGACGATGTCCGCGCCGACCGCGTGCAGGCGCAACCCGTCGAAGTCGCCGCTCAGATAGACGCCGGCGAACACCGGCTGACCGACGATCGCCACCAGATGCGCGCTCACGAGCCCGCGCAGAGCCCAACCACTGACCATGCCGCGACACTATGATTCACGCGTTATGAGCGTCCAAGACCAATATCGCTATCTCGTGATGACGGAAGGGTCATGATGGACCTGACGATGCTCCGCCAGTTCGCGGTCGTCGCCCGGCTCGAGCACCTCAGCCGCGCGGCCGACGAGCTCCACGTCGCGCAACCGTCATTGAGCCGCACGATCGCCCGGCTGGAGAACGAACTCGGTACGCCGTTGTTCGACCGGGCCGCGCGGCTCCGGCTCAATCCGGCCGGCGCACTGTTCCGCGGATACGTCGAGCGCGCGCTCGGTGAACTCGACGCCGGCCGCCGCGCGGTCGCGGAGGCGACCGCGCAGGGTTCGGGCAGCGTGCGGCTCGCGGCGGAGACCTTCCTCGCGCTCACCGAGCCGATAGCAGCCTTCAAGCGCGAGCACCCGTCCGTCGAGATCGAGCTTCAGCAGCTGTCCGCGGTGGACATGCCGCGCTCGTTGCGCGCCCAGGACGTCGACTTCTGCGTCGCGTCCCAGCCGGTGCCGAACGCCGGCCTGCAATCGGCGGTGCTGCTCGACGAGGCCGTGCTCGTGGTGACACCTCTCGACCATCCGCTGGCGAGCCGTCCGTCGGTGACGGTCGCGGACCTCGTCGACGAGCCGTTCGTCATCGCCCGCAAGGGGCACTGGCAGCGCCGCCTGCTCGACCGGTTGTTCGCCGAGACCGGCGCGACTCCGCGGATCGTGTGCGAGAGCGACGAGGCAGCCGCGATCCAGGAACTGATCCGCTCGGGTCTCGGCATCGGCTTCAACCCGGTCTTCGCCCGTCGCGCGATCCCGAGTTACCCGGTCGCGGCCGTACCGGTCGACCACCCGGAGTGCCGCCGTACGCTGACCCTGCTCTGGAACGCCGACGCGCACCTGTCCGCCGCGGCCGGACTCCTGCGCGCCGCGATCACGGGCTGGGACTGGGACTCAGAGTGAGCCCGACAGCCACGACCAGGCGACCTCGAACTTCTTCTCCAGCCGGGACCGGACCGCGTCCGCGACCAGTTGCTCGAGGCGCGCACCGACGACCGGGACCGACGCCGTCACCCGCAGGTCGAACGCCTGCGTCGTCCCGCGGCCTTCCGGCACGATTCGCGTCGTGCCGGTCAGTTTCACCGGCACCCCGGTCACCGCTCCGTCGACGTCGGCCTGTCGCGCCCCGTCGTTGTCGGGCCGGTGCCAGATCTTCGACTGCTCCAGCTGCAAGCTGTTCCCGACGAACCTCCGGGCCACCACCGGTACGTCGGCCAGTTGCGTCTGCCAGTGGAACTGCACCGCCAGGTCGTCGCCGTCGTCGCCCACCACCACGTCGTACGACTGCGCCCGGAGCCGCTGGAAAACCTGCTCCTGGAACGTGATGTCGGTGATCATCGCGAAGACCTCCTCCGGAGAGGCGTCGTACGACGTGGCGAGAGACAGATCCATGCGCCCATCTTGCACCGCCGGTGACCGACCGGTCAGCGCCCCTGCAGCTACCGGCCGCCCGCGCCGTCGGCAACTGTGCGGACAGGTGGTGACACGGTGAGCGACATTCGGTAACCTTTTCGTGATGTTCACGGCGTAGCTGACTGAGAACGGGGCTTAGGAAGCGCATGGCCATCAACCACTTCGCACCGGGCGGTGCGTAACCGGCACATGTCCACACACACCGCCGCTGTATCCAACGATGCCGACGACGAGGACGAACTGATCAGGCTCGCGCAAGCGGGCGACGGAGCAGCCTTCGGGCGGCTCTACGATCGGTACCTGCCGTCGATCTACCGCTACACCTACTCCAAGACCTCGTCGCGCAGTGCGGCCGAGGATCTGACCAGCGAGACGTTCCTGCGGGCGTTCCGCGCGATCGCCCGCCGGCCGCGGGCGCACCTGAACTTCGCGGCCTGGCTGGCGACCATCGCCCGGAACGTGGTGATCGACCATCACCGCTCCGGCTGGAGCCGGCTGGCGATCGTCACCGACGAGGTCGACCCGCAGATCGACGACGCCATCGGGCCCGAGCAGGCCGCGCTGGCGTCGGTGAGCGAGGCGTCGCTGCGCGGCGCACTCACCCACCTGCCCGACGACCAGCGCGAGTGCCTGCTGCTGCGGTTCTTCGCCGGCCTGTCGATCAGCGAGACCGCGGCCGCGATGGACCGCACCGACGGCGCCGTCAAACAACTGCAGTTCCGCGCCACCAATCGGCTGCGGCGCCTGCTGCAGGAAGGGTGATCACGACATTTCAGGCGTGGTGGCGAGCTCGATCAGGCGTTCGGCGACCTCGGCGCAGCGTTCCTCGGCGCGGCCACGGGCCGAGCCGGTGAAGCGCAGCCGCGCGGTCGCGGTCAGCGGATCGGCGCGGACCTCGATCAGCGCCCCGCCGGGCCGCGGCTGGACGTTCACCGAGATCCGGACCCAGCCGCCCAGACCGCTGCGCAGCCGGACGACCAGCTCGTGATCGGGCCGCCAGGTCTCGACGATCGCGACGACCAGCTGCCGGTTGTGGGCGTGGCGTGCGCGCGGCGCGCGGCCGTCGTCCCGCTGGATGACGCTGCCGGCCTGCGGCCAGTTCGCCGCGGCGCGGAGCTCCGGCGGTACGGCGATCATCCAGTCCGCGAACGTTGCCGGGTCACGGATCACGGTCATGACGGCGTCGACGTCGACGGCGCCGAACCGCCAGGCCATCACCATCGAATCCGCTTCCCCAGTCCACTTCGCGTGCGTACTCCCGTGTCTACCAGTACGCAGCGCCACCGGAGCCCGCGCAGCGCTGTCGCGGACGTCACATCGACGTCGAACTTTTCTCCCGCGGCCGGACTCCAACGCGGTACGACGGAGGCTGGGGTGCCTCCGCGTGAAGGGGAGGGACGATCCAGATGTTTCGAAAGACCGTAGGTCTGGCCTCGGCCGGCGTGCTCGCGCTCGGCCTGGGGGCGGCCATGATGCCGCAGGCGCAGGCCGGGCCGGCCGCACAGTCCGCAGCCGCCGGCACGACGGCGACCACCGCGGCATGTTCGCTGCGGCTCGGCTCAGTGACGTCGACCGGCGCGTTCACCAGCAGGATGATCAACGCCACCGCGCCGATCACGATCGGCGGCGTCCGCGGCACCGCCGGGGTGTTCGGGGCGAACCAGGTCCAGAAGATCAGCACGTTCACCGGCACGCCGGTCGGCACCAACGGCGAGGCGCGGACCGGCCTCACCGTGATGGGCGGCGCGCTGTACTCCAGCTCGTTCGTCGTCGACGGCCAGAGCCAGCTCGACCCGCACTACCCGCACAACAACCTCCGGATCGGCGGCGGCTGGTCCAACTACCGCTGGATCGAGCAGTCCATCCTGCAGCCGTCGGACGCCGGACAGCCGGCCCGCAAGCTGCTGTACGGCCAGCGCACCGACGGCACCACGCACCGCTGGATCTCGGACGGCTCCGCCTGGCGCGTCAATGCCGGCGCCGGCGGACTCAGCACCGTCAAGGGCATCGCGCTGATCGGCCGCACCGCGACCTCGGAGACGTTCCTGGCCAACACCCGCACCGGCACGCTGGTCACGGTCACCTGGCCGACGAAGTACATGTCCGGCCCGACCAGCCGGGTCGTCCGCGGCTCGACCTGGCAGGGCTTCGAGCAGCTGATCGCGACCAAGTGCGGCGCGACCGGCACGCTGCTGCTCGGCATCGACCGGGACACCAGATCCGGCTATCTGTACGCCGTTGGTCACGCCAACGGAACGAGCACCGTCATCAAGGGTCTGGGCAAGGTCCCGCTGACCTTCTCCGGCCCGCAGTACTTCCGGATCGCCCCGAAGTACGACGTCCTCAACGGCGGCTGACCTGTCACCCGAACGCCGCCCTCCGGCTCCGGCCGGGGGCGGCGTTCCCGTGGACCGCTGAGCCGGCCGGTGGCGGCGGCAGCTATGCTGGTGCGAGTTCGACCGGCGGTGGGGCTCGCCGGATCCAACTGTCGCCGTCCGGCGGCCAACAGTCCCTACCCGAGGAACCTCGTGGCGCCGCGCCGCGAGGTCGATTCCGGTAGGAGGACTGTCTGTGCAGCAGCACCCCGTCAACCCCTTGCCCAAGGGGCCGGTCGACCCTGACGTCGACCTGCGGATCGACGGCCGCGCCGGGCGCGCGCACGACCCGCTGGTCCTCGGCGCGATCGCGGCCGGCGGAGCGATCGGCGCGTCGGCCCGGTACCTGATCGGGCTCGGCTGGCCCACGCCGGCGGGCGGGTTCCCGATCAGCACGCTGATCATCAACGTGGTCGGCTGCGGCCTGATCGGGATCCTGATGGTGATGGTGTCCGACGTCTTCACCCGGCAACGCCTGCTGCGCCCCTTCCTCGGCACGGGCGTCCTCGGCGGGTTCACCACGTTCTCGACGTACGCCGTCGACATCCAGCGACTCGTCACGGCCGGCCACGCCGCGAACGCGCTGCTCTACCTCACGGTGACGGTCGCCGGCGCGCTGCTCGCGGTGTGGGCGACCGTGTCCGCGACCCGGGCGCTGATCACCTGGAGGACCCGATGACGCGGCTGCTGCTCGTGATCGCCGGCGGCCTGGTCGGCGCACCGCTGCGGTACGTCGCCGACCGTGCTGTCCAGGCCCGGCACGACTCGTTGTTCCCGTGGGGCACGTTCAGCGTGAACGTCCTTGGATCCCTCGTCCTGGGGTTCCTGACCGGCGCGGCGGCGGCCCTCCCCCACGACCTCCAGCTGCTCGTCGGCACCGGCTTCTGCGGCGCGCTGACGACGTACTCGACGTTCTCCTACGAGACCATCCGCCTCTACGAGGACCGGGCACGGTTCCTCGCGATCGCCAACGTGACCGCGAGCATCGTCGCCGGCCTCGGCAGCGTGTTCCTGGGTGTGGCCGTCAGCGAAGCGATCTGGGGTTAGCGGTCCCGGGTCGCGATCCCCGGGTAGTCCACCACCAACCCGGACCCGTCGAACACCAACTCGCACTCGAAGCCGAACGTCGCGGACTCGTAGTGGAAGACGTGCCGGTCCGGGGCCGAGCTGGTGAGTGTGTAGCACTGCTCGAGCCGCACGACGCTCAGGTCGTCGGCCCGGACGAACGCCGCCGGTACGTCGAAGGTCGCGCCGGGGACGAACGCGAGCCGGTGGACGGGCAGCGTGTTCGTGACCGCCGACGACTCGAAGTCCACGTCCCGGCAGCCGTCGAGATCCGGCCGGGCGACACCGTCGACGCTCCAGCGGTCCTCCGCCGAGCGGGTCAGCACGACCTGATGATCACCGGTCACGGTCGAGTTCGCCGCGTGCACGGACTCGGTCGCCCAGTCCGCGCCGACGGTGATCTCGTACCCGACGTACCAGGTCGAGTCGTCCTCGCGAGCCGACGTCCGGCCGCGCAACCGGCCTGGCTCCGCGAACAGCACCTCGAAACCGACCCGGGCGTCACGGTGCGTCCACGAGGCAGCGGCGGGCAGGGCGCGCAGGTCCATGTCCAGACTTTATCGGGACATGATGAACTTACCCGGTGACTGTCCTCACCGGCACGGTGCGCCTCGCTGTCCGAGGCATGGAGTGATGCTCGACCGGTCCGAGTCCGCGCTGGGAATCGTCCTCCGATCACGGTTCTACCGTTCGGCGTTCCTGTCCCTGCTGATCGCCGGTGTCGGTCTCTCGGCCGCGACCCCGCAACTGACGCTCTTCCTGGTGCGGGAACTGCACACACCGCTGCCTGTCGCCGGTCTGTACTACGTGACGAACCTGGCCGCTCCGGTCGCCGGGTTCCTGGTCGGGCGATGGTCGGACCGCACTCAGGACCGGCTGCTGTGGTTCCGAATCTGCTCGGTGGTCGGCGCGCTCGGCTGGGCCGCGATGGCGTCGGCGACGGCGGTCTGGATGCCGTTCGTGATCAGTGCGCTCGCGTTGAGCGTGGCCGGCGGCTCGATGGCACAGCTGTTCGCGGCCTGCCGTGACGAGTTGAGCCGGCACCCGACCAGGGCCGAGAACCGGGTCGTCGCGATGGTCCGGATGGCGTTCACCACCGGCTGGATCCTGGGTCCGGTGTTCGGCAGCTGGTTCGGCGGCGTCTTCGGCCTGCGTACATTGCTGATGGCAACAGCTGTCTGCGTGTTCGCACAGGTGATCCCGCTCGGCCGGCAACGCGTCGAGCGGTACGACGACCCCGACGCGGATGCACCGTCCGAGCGCCGGCGGATCGACCACATGATGCCGCTGCTGGCCTTCACCGCGGTCTGTGTGCTGGCGATGACCGGCGACACCATCAAGTTCGGGTACCTGCCGATCTACATGGCCGAGCAGTTACACGTGTCGGACTCGGTGCGGGGTGCGGTCATCGGCATCCAGCCACTGCTCGAACTCCTGCTGCTGCCCGTCGTGGCGCGGCTCGCCGACCGGTACGGCGCGATCCGTGCCATGACGGCGGGCGCCGTCCTCGGACTGGCCGGGAACCTCGCCTACGCCCTCAGTACGTCGGTCGTCGGCTTGTTCGTCGGCCAGGCGCTGACCGCCGGGTTGTGGGCGTGTGTCGGCGCCCTCGGCGTCTCGATCGCCCAACGGCTGTACCCCGAGGGCGTGGGGACCGCGTCCGGAATCTTCTTGAGCGCGATCCCCCTCGGCTCCGCGATCGGCGGGACCATCGGCGGCGTCGGCGTGGCCGCGATCGGCCTGCCGCACGTGTTCTTCATCCCGGCCTGCCTGACCGCCCTGGCGATCGTCGCCTTCATCGCCCTCGGCAACCGCGAGGAGAGCTGACCGTCAGTCCTTGAAGGCGTCCTTGACCTTCTCGCCGGCCTGCTTCAGATTCGCCTTCGACTTCTCGGCCTGCCCTTTGGCCTGCAGGTCGCGGTTGTCGGTGGCGTCGCCGGTCGCTTCCTTCGCCTTGCCCTTGGCGGCCTCGGCCGCGTTCTCGAGCTTGTCCTTGTTGCCCATCGTCGTCTCCCCTTCCTTGCGTACCAGCAGCCGGTACCCGCGCCGTACCCCCGCGAATCACACGAGATACCGATCCCCCGGGCGCACGATCCGCAGCCAGCGGCACCCGTACGGGGCGAGGTCGAGCGACAACACGCCGTCGTCACCGACGCTCTGCGTACCGGTGGCGAGCAGGTCGACCGCCCGCAGGCCCAGGCCGTTGCCCGCGACGGCCAGGTCGACCCGGGCGGCGTCCGGCGCGAAGTTGTGCACGGCAACGATCGTGCCGTCCTCGTGGTCCGAGCGGTGGGCGAACACCGACCGCACGCCGCTGTCGAGGATCGTGCACGTGCCCCAGGACAACTCGGGAGACTCGCGGTACCGCTGGATCAGGAGCTTCATCCAGCTGAACAGCGAGTCGGGATCGCGCCGCTGGGCCGCGACGTTCACCTTGTCCGGGCCCAGCTCGCCCTCGACCATCGGCGCCGGCAACTGCGACGGGTCGGCGGTCGAGAACCCGCCGTTGGCATCGGCCGTCCACTGCATCGGCGTCCGGACCGCGTGCCGGTCCTCGGCGGCGAGGTTCTCCCCCATGCCGATCTCCTCGCCGTAGAACAGCACCGGCGTACCAGGTAGCGAGAACAACAGGCTGTAGACCATCCGGAGCCGGTCCTGGTCGTTGTCCAGCATCGGCGGCAGCCGGCGCCGCAGCCCGCGGCCGTAGAGCTGCATGTTCTCGTCCGGGCCGAACGCGTCGAACACTTCCTGCCGCTCGGCGTCGGACAGCTTGTCGAGGGTCAGCTCGTCGTGATTGCGGACGAACGTCCCCCACTGCGCTTCCTCCGGCGGATCGGGCCGCTCCCGCAGCGCCTTCACCAGCTCGGCCGGGTCGTTGCGGGCCAGCGACAGGTAGAGCCGCTGCATCCCGATGAAGTCGAAACACATGGTCAGCTCGTCGCCGTCCTCGTCGCCGAAGAACCGCCGTACGTCGGGATACGACAGGTTGACCTCGCCGAGCAGCATCGCCTGCCCGCGTCGGCGATGCAGGAACGCGCACAGGTCCCGGAGGAAGTCGTGCGGATCGGGCAACCCGGCCGCGTCCTCGGCACCGGCTGTGTCGAGCAGGAACGGCACCGCGTCCACCCGGAACCCGGACAGCCCCAGCTCCGACCAGAAGCCGACCACCCGCTCGATCTCCTCGCGCACCTCGCGATTCGCGATGTCGAGATCCGGCTGGAACTTCCGGAACTGGTGCAGGTAGTACTGTCCCGCCTCCTCGTCGTACTGCCAGAGGCTGGTCTCCTGGCCGGGGAACACGATGCCCTTGTCCGCGTCCGGCGGCGGCTCGTCGCGCCACACGTACCAGCCGCGGTACGGCGACTCGCGCGACGCCCGCGCGCTGCGGAACCACGGGTGCTGGTCCGAGGTGTGGTTGACGACCAGATCGGCGATCACCCGGATGCCGCGGTCCTGCGCCAGCGTGATCAGCTCGACCAGGTCGCCGTGGGTTCCGAGCCGCTGGTCGACGCCGTAGAAGTCGCTGATGTCGTAGCCGTCGTCGCGATCCGGCGTCGGGTAGAACGGCATCAGCCACAGGCAGGTGACCCCGAGTTCGGCCAGGTGGTCGATCCGTTGGCACACCCCGCGCAGGTCACCCCGCCCGTCGCCGTCGGTGTCGAAGAAGGTCTCGACGTCGAGGCAGTAGATCACCGCGTTCTTCCACCAGACGTCGGCGGTTTCCGTCAGGCGCATGCCCCGCCGGTACCCGGCGCCCGGCGGCGTACACGCCCCACCGCGGCAGGTGTCGTTCCCGCTCTGTCCATCTGAGGTCTAGGCGGAAGCGGCCGGTTCCTGCCATCCTCGTCTCGTTCCTTTCCGCCCTGAATTAAGTTTCGAAGGAGCACTCGATGCAGGATTCCGCCCCACCCCGCCGCGGCGCGCGCAGGACGCTCGGCGTCGTCCTCGGCACCCTCGCGCTGACGATCACCTCGGCCGCGCTGGCCTACGCCGCCCCGCCGCCGCACCTGCCGCAGAACGCCGGCGGCTACGAGCAGTCGTTCTCACCGGCGTACGACTACGACACCGACGGCTGCTACGCGGTCCCCGCGATCGGCGCCGACGGCACCCTCAACCCCGGCCTCAACCCGACCGGCGCGGTGAACGGCAACTGCCGTGACCAGTCCGACCTCGACAACTCGCAGACCTACGCCCGCTCGAAGTGCAACAACGGCTGGTGCGCGATCGTGTACGCCAGCTACTTCGAGAAGGACCAGGCGGTCCCCGGCAGCAGCCTCGGCGGGCACCGGCACGACTGGGAGCACGTGATCTCCTGGGTGAACCAGTCGACCAACCAGGTCGAGTACGTGACCACGACACAGCACTCGAGCCAGGTCACCTACAGCCGCTCGCAGGTCCGGTTCGACGGCTCCCACCCGAAGGTCGTTTACCACAAGGACGGCGCCAGCACGCACTTCTTCCGGCTCGCCAACAGCAACGACGAACCGCCGGAGAACCACTACCACGACTGGCGGTACCCGCCGCTCGTCGACTGGAACGGCTACCCCAGCACGGCGCTGCGGGACACGCTGATGACCGCCGACTTCGGCTCGGCGACGATCAAGATCACCGACAAGGACGACCGGTTCCGCAATCTGCTGAACGCTTCCAAGCCGTCCGGGATCCCGTTCGACCCCTGGGCCTGACCGTCCGGCCGGCGTGCGCGCTCAGTCCCGGGCGCGCACGCCCCCGGTCAGCGACTCCGCGATCAGGTCGATCATCGCCGCGTGCCGCTTGACGGCCGTGTCGGCCTGCCCGAGCGCGACCGTGTCGAGGAAGACCCGGGAGACCACCAGCTCCGCGGCTGTCCGCACCCGGTCCCGGTCCGCCACGACGTCGTCGGCACCGGCCAGGACGTCGGCGATAGTGTCGGTCGCCTCGGCGAACAGCTCGGCCGCCCGGGACGCGATCTCCGGCCGCCCCTGCGCCTCACGGAACACGATGATCCGCGCGGCGCGGTCGTTCTCCAGCTCCTCGGCCATCGCGGCGACCATCGCACGCAAGCGCCGCCGTACGGTCCGGCCGCGGGCCGCGGACCGCAGCACCTCGCTCGGCGCCGGGCGCTCCTGGACCACCGCGAGCAGCAGGTCGAGCTTGGTCGCGAAGTGGTAGAACACCAGCCCCGACGGTATGCCGGCCTCGGCGGCGATCCGGGCCGTCGAGGTCGCGTCGTACCCGTGCTCGGCGAACAGGCGCTCGGCGGTCTCGATGATCAGCTGCCGCTTCGACGGCCGCCCTGGGTGGCGGCCCGGGTGGCGTGTGCTGTGGCGCGCGTGCGCGTGCGTGGTCATGAGCCTGCTGGTTGGGCCGCGGGCCAGACCTCGCCTTTCCGCTCGGCAGCGAGCACGGCGGCCCGCTTCAGGGACTTGAAGACGTAGTCCGGCACCCGCAGCCCGCGGCGATGTGCCCACATCAGCTCGTGCTCGGCGCGCCCGACCTGCCGCGCGTACTCCCGCAGCTCCGCCTCGCCGCCGTCAGTCATCCTCAGCGCGTCCATCACGTCTCCGAAATCGGCCACCTGTCGCTTGTTGTAGGCACCGACTACTTCGAACGTACGCTTCCGCAGCCCGCGCGTCAGCCATTTCTGCCAGCCCGACAGCTGGTCCCACAGCTGCTGCGCGGCCATCTGGTAGTACGCGAAGTGCCCCGGCTCCTGGCGGCGGATCGGCGCGATCACGGTGGCCGCGACGGCCCGCTCGCCGAGCTCGACGAGCCCGGCGTGCAGCTTGTTGTAGGCAAGGACCGCGGACCGCTCGGTGGCCAGTCCGGTCAGGTAGTAGAGCATCCGGCTGATGTCCTGCACACCCGGCACCCGGCCGAGCGCGCCGAGGAACTTCAGGCTGAACGAGACGTCGGTCAGGTTCGGGACGTGCGGGTTCACGCCGAGCAGATCCTGCAGCTTGTCGAGGATCTGCCCGTGGCGGGTCTCCTGCGGCATCCAGACGTCGGCGTAGAAGTGCTGGTCGACCTCGGGCGGATCGGGAAGCAGGATGTTCAGCTCGAGCACGTTACGCTCGACCTCGAGCTCGACCCGGGTCATGTAGGCCAGCACGGACCCGAACCGCTCGGCCAGCAGGCCGGGCTTCTTCATCGAGTAGTCCACGCTGCCGAGCGGAATCGGCGGGTGCTCCTCGCCCAGCCGGTCGACGTGATCGGCGAGCCGGGAGTCCTCCCGCCGGCGACCTCGCCGGCGCGGAACGGTCAGATCGCTCAACGACATAAGGCGGCACCTCGCTCGTCCGTCGGGGATGCCAACGTGATCCCCCAAGGCAAGGCTAACAAAGTAACTGACTGATCAGTCAGTCAGAGCATCATCCGGTTCTGTGAGCCCGGCAACACGACGGCGGGCGGCGGTCCAGGGGACCACCGCCCGCCGAAGGCGTTGTATTACTGGGCAATCTATTCTGAGCTACTTGGCGAGGCTGTAGCGGATCGTGTCGTTGCGGAGCACGTCGCCGTTCACCTTGACGATGCGGACGACGTGTTGCGCGTTCCGCAGACCGGTCGCGGTGAACACCGTCCGGTTCGTCACCCGGGCGTCGTTGTGCAGGTTCACCCGGCGGACCAGCTTGCCGTCGACGTACACGTCCGCGTCGCCCTGGTCCGGGGCGAGCGCCGTACTCCACTCCACTCCGGTGCCGGTGAAGGTCAGGCTGACCGCCGCACCGTCGGCCTTGGCGGCGTGGATGTCGTCGCGGTAGTCGCCACGGAACCGGACGTCGAGCGCCGCACTGCCGACCGGCAGCGTCGCCAGGTACGCCTTGCCGATCGTCACCGTGTTCCCGTTGACCGTGTAGTCGGTGCCCTTCACCAGGTCCTTGCCCGCATTCGCGATGCCGTCCAGTTCGCCCGGGTCACGCCCGAGCTGGACGCTGACGTCGGCCGGCGCGAACTTGTCGAACGTCGCGGTGTCCGGGGTGAGCAGGCTCTCCTGCCGGATGTTCAGCTTGTCGAGCAGCATGAACTGGCCGGACTTCTTCACGGCGCGGATCGTGTGGCTGCCGTTCGGCAGGTCCGAGATGCTGTACACGACCTGCTGGGGTTTGTTGTGTCCTTGGGCCGGATCCAGGTACGTGCTCACGGTCTGCTTGAACTCGCCGTCGATGTAGATGTCGACGTCGCCCTGTCCCGGATCGGTCTCGGTGACGTAGTCGACGCCGTTGCCGACGAAGCTGTACGAGAACGAGTCGCCGTTCCCCTCCGTCCACTGCACGTCGTCCTGGTAGTCCCCGAGTCCACGACCGCCGCTGTAGTTCCAATTGCCGGTGTAGACGATCTGCGAGTTGTTGTTGTTGATCTCGACCGTCCGGGTGCCGACGTCCGCCGTGGTGGTCGCCTGCGACTCGGAGTCGGCCGTCGGTGCCAGCTTCTTCTCCAGCGCACCTTCCGGCGCGACCGCGCGCGGGGCGGCGGCGGACGAGTCCGACACATTGACGGTCAGGGCCTGCGAGACCGCGGGGACCTCGTAGTTGCCGTTGCGCTGCCACGCACCGTCGTACGTGACCCGCGCGTCGTCGTCGTTGACGGAGATCGCCGCGCCCTTCTGCGGCGTGACCTTCAGCAGCCGGACGCCGTGGATCGGGACGTCCTTCGCGGTGTAGCCGGAGGCGAACGTGCTGAGGTCCGTGCGGGCCCACAGGTCACGCACCTTCGCGGCGCCGTTCAGGCCGAGGTCGGCGAAGTTCACGGTCATGTCGGCGTCGGTCTGACCGAGGTTGAACAGGGCAACGGTGTACGAGCTGTCCGGGTTGAGCGCGAACCACGTCTGACGATTCGTCTTCATGGACAGCGGGTGCGCCGGACGGCCGGCCTGGTTGACCGCGATCACCTCGCGGTTGGTCAGCAGTTCGAGACCGTACGAGTCCAGCCTGGTCATGTCGTTGCCGATGTACATCGGCGCCGCGGACACCGCCCACAGTGTGGCCGCCGTCCGGCGTTCGTCCTTGGTGAGGCCGTCCATCTGGCCGTTGCCGACGTCGAGCGAGTCGAGGTCGTTCCAGCCGCCCGGACCCGCGTGCCGCCACCATTCGGCGAGCTTCGGGAACAGCCGGTTGATGTTCGGCCAGGCGGTCAGCGCCGTTCCCGTGCAGTAGCACTCGACGTCCCACTCGATCCGCCAGCCGTTGGCGTACTGCTTCCAGGTGTCGGCGTAGTTGATGTCCAGCGCCCAGGACAGCTCGAGCCAGATGTTGTGCCGCTTCAGCGCCTGCGACCACG
The DNA here is from genome assembly GCF_040680955.1 of Kribbella sp. NPDC051936. Taxonomy (NCBI): domain Bacteria; kingdom Bacillati; phylum Actinomycetota; class Actinomycetes; order Propionibacteriales; family Kribbellaceae; genus Kribbella; species Kribbella sp. NPDC051936. The sequence goes on from NZ_JBFAXS010000002.1 coordinate 233,619, forward strand.
CCTTCACGTCGTCGCGGGCGTCCACGGACAGGTCACTGATGCCCGAGCCCGGGGTCACGCTGTCGAACTTGAGGAAGTCCAGGCCCCAGGAGCCGAACAGGTCGGCGATCGAGTCGATGTACTTCTGCGCACACGGCTTCGAGAAGTCGATGCGGTAGCCGATCCCCCAGTAGTCGCCCTTCTGCAGCGGCAGCACCGGAAGATCACCGGTCGTGCACCCCGGGGCGTTGTAGATCGGCAGCTTGGCGTCGATGACGGCCTTGCTGATGCCGGGGATCGTGTACAGGCCGACCTTCTGGCCGTTGGCGTGGATGTGGTCGATGACCGCCTGCAGGCCGTTCGGGTAGAGCTTGGTGCTCGGCTTCGGCCGGCCGTACTCGTCGATGCCGTCGTTCCAGCCGGCGTCGATGTTGAGGTACTCGTACCCGTACGGCTGCAGCTTCGCGTGCATCGCGTCGGACTGGGCGATCAGCTGATCCGCCGTGATCCAGCTGCCGCCGTTCGGGTTGTAGACCTGCATGCTGTAACTGCTCCAGCCCATGTAGGGCCGGACAGCCTTGTCCCCCGCGGGTCCGGGAAGGACCGTCGCGGTGGTGGCGGCGGTGGTGGCCGGTGCTGCTGTCGACGTACTCGAACCTGCCGGCAGCAGCCCGGCGACCACGAGCGCCGCAACCGCGGCACGTAGCACCCTGCTCCGAACGGACATGGTCATGGCGGTGACCTCTCTGAGAGAACCGAATCGGATAGGATATTGGAACTATTACTTAACCTTGTCAAGATTCTGTGCGAAACTCGCACAGTGATGACGGGCCGCGAAGTCCGTCGAGACCTGTGCTGCCGGGAGCTCCAGCGACAGGACCTTGCCCTGGTGGGCGTACGACGGCCAGGGCGCCGACGGCGTCGACGGGTTGCCGGTCGACGCGAACCTGACCCAGGCCGCGCGCATCGAGTCCGCCAGCGCGGTCTGCTCGGCGTTCAGCGCGACCGGGAAGGGCGCGTTCGGCAGGTCGAACAGGTACCACATCTCCGAGCCGTGCGTGGCCACGTCGAGCAGACCTGCCGGGGCGAAGAGGAAGGGGGCGGTGTCGTCGTTGAACTCGTAGCCGTACGTCGGGACGCGGCTCGCGGTCGCGGTGTTCACCTGATCGACGCCGCAGGAGAAGGTCGCGTCGCCGATCAAGGTGCCGAACGCCTTGTCAGGCGTCGGGTAAGCCGGCAGCGGATAGTCCTTGGCGATCGCCGCGGCTTGGGCAGGTGAGACGCGCAGTGCGGAGGCGATGTTCGACTCGTAGTTGTCCGCCGTGACGGGGCTGGTGTACGCGACGTTGTAGCCGCGGCTGACCACGCGGCCGCCCAGCGTGAACAAGGCCTCTTCGTCGTGGTTGCTGCCGTTCAGGATCGCGACGTTGTTGAATCGCCCGGCCCTGAGTGCCGTACCGATGGACTCCTTCAGCACCGCGCCGTCGACCACACCCGGGATCGTGGCGCTCGCTGCGTCGACGTTGTCGACCAGCGCCTGCACCGGAACGTTGCGCAGGCACTCCGCCGACTGGTCCGCGCAGCCGACCTTCGTCGCGAACTCCTTGCCGGACGCCTCCGCCTTCGCCAGCGGCTCCTGCTCGAGCGCGAACGCGCCGCTCTCCACAATCGCGCGCTGGAACAGGCCCTTCGAGCTGCTGGACGTGACGTGCGCGAGCACCGACAGGCCGCCCGCCGACTCACCGGCGATCGTGATGTTGTGCGGGTCGCCGCCGAACCGGCCGATGTTGCGCTGCACCCAGCGCAGCGCCGCCTGCTGGTCCATCAGTCCGTAGTTGCCGGCCGCGCCTCGCGAGGCCAGCGCCGGGTGGGCGAGGAAGCCCAAGGCGCCGAGCCGGTAGTTGACGGTCACGACGACCGCACCGGCCTTCGCGAGCTTCGTGCCGTCGTAGTTCGAGCCGCTGTCGCCGGTCAGGCCGCCGCCGTGGATCCAGACCAGCACCGGCTTCTTGACGGCCGGGTGCAGCGCCGGCGTCGTGACGTTCAGGAACAGGCAGTCCTCGAGGAGCGCGGCACCGGGTGGGGCGACGACGCTCGGCGCCTGCGGACAGCTCGCGCCGTACGTCGTGGCGTCGCGGACGCCGAGCCACGCGGCCGCCGGCTGCGGCGGGCGCCACCGCAGGTTCCCGGTCGGCGCGGCAGCGTACGGCAGGCCGCGGAACGAGGACGTGCCGTCGACGGACCGGCCGCGGACAAGACCCTTGTCGGTGGCAACCAACGGGCTGGTGTCGGCGCTGGACGTCGTGCCGGCTGTGGAGCTGGCGTCGGCTGCGCCCGCGGCGGTCAGTGCACCGGCGCCGACCGCCAGCGTCGCGGCCGCGGCGGCGAGCAGGACGCGCGGTCGGCGGGAAGGGATGATTCTCATGCTTCGGATACCCCGTCTGTGAGCGGAACGTGGCGGGCCTCGATGGCCCGGAGGGTGTTGGTGAACGCCTTGCCCAGGACCTGCCGGCCGACCAGCGCGAACAGGGCGCCGACCAGGCGGCCCTTCAGGTTCTTGCCGTCCCGCACCACGACCGCGTCGATCGTGGTCGTGCCGTCCGCACGCTCCGTGAGCGTGTAGGTATGGCCCGACGCCCCACCCCAGTGACTGGAGTCGGTCGTCGTCAGGACGATGTGCCGCGGGTCGGACCAGTCGTAGCTCAGTCGCTCCCACACACCGCCGCCACCCTCGGTGACATCGGCGTACCCAGGTCCCTGGCTGTGGACCCGGAGGTAGTCGTCGTGGCTGTTGGCGAAGAGTTCCGCGCGGCCCGGCCCGAAGTCGGTCAGCCCCGCGACGAACTGCTCAGGCTTCAGCGTGGTGACCGCGCTGAAGTGGATGGTGGTCATGGATCCGTTCCTTGCTCGAGAGTGAATCGCTACTGCCTTCACTCTCGGGCCGGACGCCCACCCGTCGCCCCAGGGTAAGTCCCTGGTCCGGTGCCTGCCGGGGCCGCTAGGCGGCGGACTCCCGCTCCGCCTGCCAGTCGGCCGGTCCGTCGGAGCCGGCCGCGTACTCCTCCAGGGGCACCTCGCCGGCACGCCAGGCGGCCAGCACGGGCTCCACGATCTCCCAGCACCGCTCGGCCACGTCACCGCGCACCGACAGCAGCGGGTCGGCGCGCAGGATGCCGTTCAGCACCTCGCCGTACGGGAGCACCGCCGACGACGGCAGCGTCGCGTCCAGGAAGACCTGGCCCATCGTGTACGGGCCGTCGACGCCGAGCGCCGGGACGGACAGGGACAGCTCGCCGGGGTTCAGGCCGATCCGCAGCGTCTCGCCGTCGCGGCCGCCGTGCAGACCCGACGGCAGATGCCGCAGGGGCTTGAACTTGACGACGATCTCCTTGCGGGCCGCGCCGAGCGCCTTGCCCGACCGCAGCGTGAACGGGACGCCGGCCCACCGGTTCGTGCCGACCTCGACGGTCACCTCGGCCAGCGTCTCGGTCTCCCGGGCCCGGTCGACGCCCGCTTCGTCGGCGTACGACGGAACCACGCGACCGTCCGCGACACCCGCGGTGTACCGCGCCCGGCGGCTCGCCTCGAGCGCGGAGCCGCCGTACAGATGCGTACTGCGGAGCGCGCGGGCCATCTCGCTGCGCACCTCGACGGCGTCCATCGTGGCCGGGGCGTCCATCGCCAGCAGGGCGAGGACGAGCAGCAGGTGGCTCTGGATCATGTCCACGAGCGCGCCCGCGTTGTCGTAGTACTGGGCGCGGCCCTCGAGTCCGAGGGTCTCGTCGTACACGATCTCGACGCTCTCGATGTGCTCCGCGTTCCACACCGGCTCGAACAGCCGGTTGGCGAAGCGCAGGCCGATCAGGTTCAGCACGGCGGTGCGGCCGAGGAAATGGTCGACGCGGTGCACGTTCTCCTCGGGGACGAGGTCGCCGACGAGCTTGTTGAGCGCGGCGGCGGACGCGGCGTCGGTGCCGAACGGCTTCTCGAACGCCAGCTCGGTGCCCTCGGGGAGATCGGCCTCCTGCAGCTTCGCGACGATCTCGGTCGTCACGGCCGGCGGCAGCGAGAAGTACAGCACCGGGGCCGGACCGGCGAGCTCCAGCAGGGTGCGCAGGTGGCCGGCGTCGGTCGGGTCACCGGCGACGTACTGCGTGGTCGCCAGGGTGCCGGCCGCGGCGGGACTCAGCTCGGTCCCGAAGGCGGAGCGGACGCGGTCGGTCCACTCGTCGGCGGCGAGCGGCGAGCGGCCGGTGCCGATGATCCGCACGCTCGAGGCGCGCGGTCCGGCAAGCAGACTGCCCAGGCCCGGCAGCAGCAACCGGGAACTCAGGTCGCCGCTGGCACCGAAGATGACGACGGTTCGTTGACTTGACACGGACACACTCAACCACGAGAGCGGGAACCGCATTCCCTACCCGGCAGTTGTCTCGCGGTTCGGGTACGGCGTGTCCGGGAGGGCCCGGCGTCGCCATCAGGTACTCCATCTGGCGCGGATGGACTACGTCGTAGGCGAACTTCGTGTCCGCCGAGAACACCGCGAACCGCTCGTTGAAGGCGTTGCTCTCGAAGCCGATGCCCTTGCGGAGCCCGCGCTGCCCGACGCTCAGCTGCGGCATCCGGACCGGCAGCTGGAACCCCAGGATCGGCTCGGAGTGGTGGTCGACCACGGTCCGGGTCTGCGAGTTGCCGTTGCTGTCGGTGTACGACTCGGTGTGCGACGTCTTCCAGTGGTGCTGGAACGCGACGAAGCTCCAGCCGCGCTGACGGATCGACCCGATGTACCGCTGCCGGCGGACGAGCGCGACGATCCCCCAGACGATCGCGGCCACCACCAGCAGCAGCAGCGCGATCACCATCAGGACGACCAGTCCGCTCACTTCCACTCCCCCGATCCGTCCCGGCTGCTTGCACGACAGCGCCGCGACGGGATCAGGCCAGGGCCTCCGGCAGCGGTTCGGCGTGGACGATCTGCAGGCGGCTGACGGCCCGCGTGAGGACGACGTACAGGCGGTGCAGGCCGCGGGGCTCGGCTGCGACGATGTGCGCCGGCTCGGCGACGATGACCGCGTCGAACTCCAGGCCCTTGGCCAGCGTGGCCGGCACGCACACCAGTCGCACGGTGTCGATCTCGTCGTCGGTCTCACCGAGCATCGCGGTCTCGAGCCCGGCGGCGACGATGGCGTCCCGCAGTCCGCCGACCTGGTCGTCCGCCGCGATCAGCGCGACCGAGCCCTCACCGGCGAGCGCCGCACGGCACTCGGCGACGACCTGCCCGGCGAACGTCGACGCGTCGGCCGTCACGATGCTCAGCGCGTCGGCGACCGTCCGGACGCCGCTCGGGGTGCCGAGCGTCGGCGCGATCTGGGGCAGCAGCTTCGCCGCGAAGTTGATGATCTGGGCCGGCACCCGGAACCCGCGATCGAGCTCGGCCACCATGCCGTCGCTCTTGCCCAGGTGACCGAGCACCCGGTCCCACGGCCCGGCCGCCCACGGCGTCGTCGCCTGCGCGAGATCGCCGAGCACCGTCGCCGATCCCGTCCGGCAGCGCCGGCCGAGCGCCCGCAACTGCATCGCCGACAGGTCCTGCGCCTCGTCGAGGACCAGATGCCCGAGAGACCCGGTCCGCCGCTCGATCAGGTCTTCCAGCTCGTCGAGCAGGACAGTGTCCGCGAACGACCACTTCGCCGACTTCCACGAGCGCGGCGGCTTCGCCCACAACAACGCCGTCCGTTCCTCGTCCGTCAGGTCCGGGGCCGCGGCCGCCAGGAAGTCGGCGTCCGAGAGGAGGCGGTGCAGGATCTGCTCCGGGACGACGCGGGGCCAGACCGCGTCGAGGACGTCCTTCACCGGCTTGGAACGCGCGACCGCGTTCTGCACCCGGTCGTCGGGCGACTCGGCGCGCTCCTCCATCCGGACCAGGACGACGTGCGCGATCCGCTGCGCGAGAGCGTTCCGGCCGGGCGCGTACCGGGTCGACTCGCGCAGGTCCGACACGATGTCGACGACCTCGTAGTCGTGCACCCGGTAGCGCCGGGATCCCTTGCTGTACAGGACTCCTTCGGTCGGCGTACCGACGTACGACCAGAGAGCGCGCCGCAGCACGCTGGACATCCGCGCGTCGCCCTTCAGGGCCTCGGCGCCCGGTTCGTCCGTCGCGGCGGTGGGGCGGGTGAGCAGCTCGTCGATCGTGATCTGCCGGACGTCGACCTCGCCCAGCGCGGGCAGGACCTTGCGGATGTACGACAGGAACGACCGGTTCGGTCCGACGATCACGACACCGCCGCGGCCGAGCCGGTCGCGCTCGGTGTAGAGCAGGTAGGCGACGCGGTGCAGGCCGACCGCGGTCTTCCCGGTGCCGGGCGCACCCTGCACGCACACGCTCGGGTGCAGCGGCGCCCGGACCAGGTCGTCCTGCTCGGGCTGGATGGTGGCCACGATGTCGCGCATCGGACCGGTGCGGGGGCGCTCGATCTCGGCGCGCAGGAAGGCGTCGGCCTGATCCACCTCGACGACGCCCGTCAGCGGCTCGTCCTCGAAGCCGGTCAGCTCGGCGTGATCGGAGAATCCGTAGCGGCGCCGCATCAGCACCCGCCGCCGGTCGCTCTGGGTCGCGCGGTAGAAGGGCACCGAGACCGGCGCGCGCCAGTCGATCACGAGCGGGACGCCGGTGCCGTCGTGGACGTGGCGGCGGCCGATGTAGATCTGGTCCAGGTCCTCGATCGTGCCGTGCTCGTAGTCGAGCCGGCCGAAGAAGAGCGGGACGTCGGGCAGGTCGAGGAGCGCGTGGGTGCGCATCTCCTTCGCCCGCTGGTTGGCCTCGTTGGTGAAGCGTTCGTCGTTGTCCTCGCCGCCGATCACCTGCACCTCACGGTCCACGACTTCGGCGTACATACCGCGCAGGGCGGTGCGAGCTTGGGAGAGATAGGCGCGTTCGGCCGCTAATTCCGGTTCGACCATCGTCGATGAGCCTCGAATCGTGAGCTGGGTCCCGCCCCGGAGCAGATCCATCCGGTTCGATTCGATCCCGAAAAGACAGACCGGCGACGCTACCAGCCCCACCAGAGCGCCGCTACTGATTAATCCGAGGAGGCTTGTCGCATCCAGGGCGGGGTGTTCTCCGGGGCCCTGGGGAACTCGGCGAGGTCAGCCGGGTAGATGCCTTCGTCGACAGGGATCGACCAGGCCGGCTGGTTGTCGTAGTCGAAGTCCGTGGCGAAATGCCCGTCGGCGGTCACGCTCACCCGCGCGGTCAGCCACGCGCCCTTGCCCGGCTGGTACATCACGCGCCGCAGCTCCTCGAACCGGTCCTCGAGATCGTCCGGCAACGGATCCAGCTGCGCGCCGTCGACCTCGGCGTCGAGTTCGGCGTACGAGGTGGTCGTCCGGTAGACCGCGCCGACCTCGCGCCACCCGGCGGGCAACTCCGCGACGAGCGCGCGGGCGATCGTGTCGATGATCTCGATCTCGCTCATCCCGCTCCCCGGGCCGTCGGCTTGGTCTCCCTGAAGATACGCCGGGGCGACCGTTCACCCTGATGACGGTCGACCACCGTCCGGCTGGACGGGCGGCGCGTCGTACCGTTCGGGTGCTTGACGTCGATCGCGGCATGCACCTGGACACCGGCGACGCGCATCGCCTGCCAGGTCTGTTCCATCCGGCGCCAGTTCTCGCTGCCCTTGACGGCGCGGTTCTGCTCCTGCGACTGCGCGGTCAGGTTGACCGACTCCCCCGGCCCGTCGAACACCGTGGCGAACAGGTGCCCACCGTCGTCGGTCCGCTGCCGGTCGGGGACCCCGGCCTCCCGCTGCGCCTCGACGTTGCGGCGCTCGTCGTTCTCCGCCGTGGGCAGCCAGCCGAGCCAGCCCTCGGCGTGCGACACCCGGCCGTGGTCGTCGGTGACGTACAGGTAGCGCTGGTCGACGATGTACACGGCCGACGCCGCGGGCTCCATCAGCCTGCCGTTCCAGTCGCCGACGTGCCCGGACTCCTCCTTGTGCACGGGCAGCCGGGCGTACTTGTCCGGCACCACCGGTACGTCGTCCGGGCCGTAACCGACCGCGCGGACGTCGGCCGGATCGGCGGGTTGCTCGATCCTGACCGACGCCCGCGACGGTCGTTCAGTCATGCGCTCTTTCTACCGGCCGAGGGTGTCAGCCGTCGTTCTCGGCGGCCGGGATCACCGCGCCGGGAACGTTCTGCGGCGCGAAGATCTGGGCCTCACCCGGGTAGGGCAGGGACCAGCTGTGCGCCTCGTACCAGTTGTAGTGGTTCATCTGTGCGGGGTTCGCGAAGTCGGCCCGGGCGTTCGGGCCGGTGGTGCGCTGCTGGTCCTTCCACGCCGACCACTGCGCCGCCATCGACTCCGTGCCGGCCGGCACGGACACCGTCGGCGCCGCGGCGACGGTCGGGTTCTGCGCCGCCGGCACGTCGACACCGCACGGCGGCGGGGTCTTCAGGCCATCGGTCAGCGGCACCCGGTTCGGCAGCACGCTGAACGGCGTGAAGTCGGGCTTGCTGGTGAAGGCGCCGAACATCGGGGTGGCCGCGGTGTCCTTCTGGTTCATCGGCTTCATCCCGAGGATCTGCTCGATGGTGCGGATCATCGTGATCTGCGTGTAGTAGTGGCTGTCCACCGCACCGTGCTGTGCGTACGGGCTGATGATCTGGATCGGCGCCCGGTGCCCGTCGACGTGGTCGAGACCGGCCTGCGAGTCGTCCTCGACGACGAAGATCGCCGAGTCCTTCCAGTACTTGCTGTGGGTGATCTCGTCGACGATCCGCCCCGTGGCCAGGTCGTTGTCCGCGACCTGCGCCGGACCGTTGGCCGGACCACCGGTGTGGTCGTTCGACAGCCAGAACATGTTCAGGTTCGCCGGGCCGTTCTTGCGGAAGTCCTTGCGCCAGATCTCGGCCTTGTAGATGTCCGGGACGCTGGTGTCGAACTGCGGGAAGCCCTGCACCGACACGTCGTTCAGTGACGGGATCGCCGAACCGGTCGTGATCGGGTACTTGGTGTCCGCCCCGGTCGCGATCATGTTCTTGGTGTCGCAGTAGTAGTTCTGCCAGGTGCCGTCGGCCGGCTTCTGCTCGATCGACAGGAACTCGCCGAAGTTCTTCACCGACTTGCCGGCCGCCTGCACGCCGGTCCAGAGGAACCCGCTCTTCTGGTGGCCGAGGGCGTCGTTCTCGGTGTCGTAGCTGCGCAGGTACTCACCGGCCGAGGACTCGGTGTACTCCGGGTTGTCGGCCTGCATCAGCCAGTTGTGACCCTCGGCGGAGTTCGTGCCGATGTCGTAGGTGTTGTCGTACAGCCCGAACTGCTTGGCGAGCGCGTGCTGGTTCGGCGTGACGTTCTCGCCGTACTGCGCCAGCGCCGGGTTGCCGTTGCCCTCCGGGATGTCGCCGTACACCTGGTCGTACGTCCGGTTCTCCTTGACGATCAGGAACACGTGCTTGATCGTCGACGGGTCCCCGAGCTTCGCCGGGACCGGCACCGGGTTGCGGTGCCCCTGGTCGGTCGCGACCTGGGCCGAACCGTTCGTCCAGCCGTTCTGCTCGAAGACCGTCTGCGTGGACTTCTTGATCGCGTGGTCGTCGGGCAGCTGGAACCTGGTCAGGCTCGAGGTGGTGTCGTGCGTGCTGTGGCCGGCGGCCGTGGTCTCCCGGCGGGCGTCCACACCGCGGGTGTTCGACACGACGATGTCCTTGCCGACCTGCGCGAGCTCGGCCGGGAAGTAGTCGGTCGGCAGCAGGCCGACGTAGCTGACCGGCTCGAGCGGGTTGCGGTACTTGTAGACGGCGACCGCGTTCGCACGGCCGAGCGACACCAGCAGGTGGCCGTCGTCGGTCAGCGTCACACCGTCCGGCTCGTAGCCGATCGACGCCTCGGTCCACGGCTGCGTGGCGATGGTCTGGGTGACCTTGCCGCGCTTGGCGTCGATCACCGACACCGAGTTGGTCGCGGTGTTCGTGACGAACACGGCGCCGTTCTTGGCGTAGATCGCCGTCGGGTGCAGGCCGACGTCGATGCCGGCCGGTGCGGCCGACGGGTTCGCCAGGTCGATCACGCTGACGGTACCGGTGGTGGTGATCGCGTTCCGGTTGGAGACGACCTGGGTGCCGTACGAGTTGATCGTCGTGTCACCGGCCTTGGCCGGGCGCCCGCCCTCGTTGCTCACGTACAGCTTGTCGCCGACCAGCACCATGTCGCGGGGCGCGTTGCCGGTCGCCCACGTCTGCTTGATCGCACCGGTGGCGGTGTCGATCGCAACAACCTTGTTCTGGCCGTTCACCGCGGAGTAGACCGTCGAACTGTCCGCCGAGAACACCGCCTCGGAGGCCAGTGCGCGCTTGCTGCCGTCGGCCGGGATCGCGACGAACGTCGGGTTCGCCAGCGTGCCGTCCGGATTCACGGTGAACTTCCGGTAGCCGTCGGCCTGGCCGAGCCAGACCTGCGAGCCGTCCGGCGAGTACGTCGGTCCCTCCTGGCCGACGTCGTTGCCGGGGATCTTCAGGTCCGCGGCGGCGTTGTTGCCGATGTACTGCTGGACCTTCCAGTTCTTCAGGTCGACGATCGCCATCGCCATCCCGCCGTCGGTCACGGAGGCAGCCAGGTGGCTGCCGTCCGGACTGACGGTGGACGACATGATCTTGCCCTTCTGGAGGACGAGCCGGTCGCCGATCGGCTTGATGTACTGGTCGGCGGAGACGACCTGGCCCTTGTCGGTCACCTGCCCGACCTGGTCGTGACCGAAGCCGGTCGTCGAGGCGACAGCGGTGCCGGCGAGCGTCACCGCGACGGCCGTGGTGCCCGCCGTCAGCAGTGGTACTCTGCGCCGGAGGGGGCTCGACGAACCTTTGTCGTCACGCCTGCGGCGGCGTGTTACCTGCATGGGTTATCCCTTCGGGTTGACAGGTAGCAGTTCGATATTGCCGTCGAACTGCCACAGGGGGTTCGGTTCGTCCCCGGACGGGGTGCGGACCAGGAAGAAGCCGTTCACTTCTTTCGGTCCGTCCCCGTCGGCCACGTACCGACCGAGTGGGTTGATGTCGAGCTGGTAGATCGCCGAGCCGGCCGCGGCCACTCCGGGGATGTGCCAGCTGACGACGCAGCGCCAGTCGTTGCCGGGTCCGCGCGCCGCGACCTGGTCGCCGCCCTTGGTGCATTCGGCCGCGGCCTGCAGCTGCTCCTCGCTGACGTCGGCGCGGTTCAGCTGCTTGGTCTGCAACCGGTAGAGGTGCGCGAACTCGACCGCGACCGCACGCTGCACCTTGTCCTGGTCGATGCCCGATCCGAAGCCGGTCACCGGAGCGACCGCCGCCGTCGTCACACCGAGCAGGACGACGAGGGGCAGCAGACCGGCCGTCAGCGCGCGCCGGCCCGATCCGTCGTGCGTCGGGTTGGTGAAATCACGGCGTACGAAGAGGAAGTACGCGAGACCGGTCGCGACCAGAGCCCAGGCGAGGCTGACGATCACTCCGATCAGCAGCGGGCCGAGCTGCGCCGGGCTGGTGAACAGGCCGTTCCAGCTGATGAACGCGTAACCGGGCAGCGCGAGACGGAAGGCCACCGGCACCGGAAGCTGCTGGACGATCTGCATGGCGAGCGCGACGACGGCCGGGAGCAGCAGACCCATCGGCGACCGGCCGAGCGCGACCGACCCGAGCAGGCCGATCGCCGCAAGCGCCAGGGTCGGCGCGAGCGCGCACAACCAGGCGAGGAAGACGGTGCCGGCCGCGCTGCCCGGTGAGAGCAGGTGGCCGTCGAGGCCGGTCAGCTGCCGGTTGCCGACGACCAGCAGACCGCTGATCGTGCTCGACACGACCAGACCGATCACGAGCACGAGGATCACGGTGAGACTCGACAGCGCCTTCGCGACGAAGATCCGGCGCGGCGAGCGGACCGCGACCAGTAGATGCCGCCAGGTGCCGAGCCGGTCCTCGGCGGCGAACACGTCACCGGCGATCAGCGACGTCAGCAGCGGCAGCGCCCAGGAGCCGGAAAAGCCCAGCAGGACAAGGGGTCCGGCCCATCCGGTGCTGTGCATCCAGCGACCGAACAACGTGTCGACCGGCAGCGAGGCCTGCTGGCTGACCACGGCGACGAACAGCGCGGGCGCCAGCCAGCACGCGATGATCAGCACGCGAACGCGCCACTGCGTCAGCAGTTTGACCAGCTCGAACCGGTAGCCGCGAACGACGGGAACTCGACGGACCGCGGAGGTCTCGGGGGCAGCCACGGTGGCTGTCATCAGTTGGTCTCCTGCTGCTCGGTGAGGGCGAGGAACGCGGCCTCGAGGGGCGACACCACCGGCGCGAGCTCGCGGACCGCGATGTCGTCGCCGACCAGTCGCTTCACGAACTCGTCCAGCGCCGGCACGGACGCCGAGATCACCAGCACCTCGACGCCGTCGTGTACGGCGTCCTGTGCGGTGTCCTGTGCGGTGTCCTGTACGGCGTCCTGGTCGCGGAGCCGGATGCCCCGCGCGTCGGCGGCATGGCGACGGGCAGCCGCCGGGTCGGAGGTGCGGACCCGGTAGTCGAGTTCGCTGTTCTCCGAGGCCAGCTTGCTGATCGGGCCCGAGAACGCGACGCGTCCGGTCGAAAGGATCGTCACCTCGGAGCAGAGCGCCTCGACGTCGTCCATGCGGTGGCTCGACAGCATCACCGCGGTTCCGTTGGCAGCGAGCCGGGTGAGGACGCCGTACACATGCTTCTTGCCGGCTGGGTCGAGACCGTTCGACGGCTCGTCGAGGATGAGGAGCCGCGGCTTGGTGAGCAGTGCCGCGGCCAGGCCGAGGCGCTGGCGCATGCCGAGCGAGAAACCGCGGACCCGGTCGTCGGCCACGTCGGTCAGCCCGACTTGGTCGATCGCGTCGTCGATGTCCATCGTGGTGTCACCGCGAAGGGCTGCCAGGGCGGCCAGGTTCTGCCGGGCGGTCATCGAGGGGTACAGGCCGGGGCCGTCGACGAAGCCGGCGACGCCCTCGGGAACGGCGAGGGCGCGGCCGACCGGCGTACCCAGGATCTCCAGCGTGCCGCGGTCGGGGACGGCGAGGCCGAGCAGCAGCCCGAGCAGCGTGGTCTTTCCGGCTCCGTTGGGTCCGACCAGCCCGTGGATCTGGCCGGGGGCGACGTCGAGATCTACACCGTCGAGCGCAACGACCTCACCGAAGTACTTGGCGAGGTCGCGGGCACGGACAGTGGGCGGGGCGTCCATGGTTAATACATTAGAAAGCAATGTACGGTGAAGTGAAGACCGAAAGTTAACTATTGGCGAACTGGGAGGAACTCCTTTCAGCTCCGCTCTCAGCGGCCTCTCAGTCGCGCTGCGCCGGATCGATGTAGTGGAAGGTCGGCCCGGCCGTGGTGCGGTCGTCCTCGCTCAGCTGCATCAGTTTCAGGGCTTCGGATTTCAGCCCGAACATCGCGCGGACCGCGTCGCGGATCAGGGCGGGTTCGCCCGTGAACGCCTGCTCCAGCAGGAACAACACCGTGCAGTAGGTGGTGTCGAACTGCTCCTGCGCGGCGCGGATCTGGGCGTTGCCGGAGCGGACCGGGTTCGCCTGCATCGGCGACACCCCGGTCAGGTCGACCGTCACCGGTTCCCCGGTCGGCCCGGACTGCGGCGTGTCTCCGCGCCGGTAGCGGCGGCCGAGCTTCAGTTCCTCGAACCGGTAGTAGTGGGCGACCTCGTCGCGATCCGGATGGAAGATGTCGTGGTCGCCGTCCCACACCTCGCCACGCGACGTACCCTCACCCTGCTCGACGATCTCGTCCAGCGCGGCCAGCGCGGACGCGAGGCCGGTGATCGGCCGCAGGCTGCCGCCGGTGTGGTGGAACGGTCCGGCCGTCACCTGACGGGCCGGGTCGCCGGCGAACAGCTTCTCCTCGCCGAGCGTGCCGGCCAGGTACCGCAGGCCGTCCTCGATCGCGTCGTAGAACTGGCCGATGGTCTCGTAGTGGTCGCTCTCGGCCGGCGAGCCGGGCGCTTCGGGTTTCTCCAGGCGCAGGAACATCTCCAGCGCGTCCGGCCCGAACGGCAACAGCGACAGGTCGATCGAGCCGTGCGGGAGCCGGCGCGGATAGCCGGGCAGCATGTCCGGGATATCGAGCCGCGGCTCACCGCCGACGGCGTTCAGCAGGTTGGACGCCAATGAGAGATGGATCATCTCCTCGACGAACACACTGCTCACCAACTCGACCGCGTCCGGGTTCCGCGCCGGGTCCAGCGAGTACAGGGCACACAGGTACGGCGGGATCGTGGCGTGCTCGAGTTCGATCGCCCACTGCAGGTGCTCGTGAAGACTGTCAATTGTCTCGATGCGCTGGTTCATACCTGGTGAGACAGCCCAGCCAGCTCCCCTGTGACCGTCACACCGCGCGTTCCTGCCTGGTCTCTCACGACAGACCGATCAACTGGAAGGTGAACTCCGATGACCGACACGACCGAGCACCGATCCACTGCCTGGCAGACCGCCCTGACGATGCTGCAGGAGGTCGAACCGCCGTACGTCCCCGAAGGCTGCCACGTGATGACCGTCGACATCGAGTACCCGGCGGGCGACCCCGGCGCACCGCCGCACCGCCACTCGGGCCCGGCCTTCGGGTACGTCGTGGCCGGCGAGATGCTCTTCGAACTCGAAGGCGAACCACCCCGCGTGATCAAGGCCGGCGAGGCGTTCTGGGAACCGGGCGGCGACGTCATCCACTACCAGGACGGCAACAACCGCTCCGACATCCCGCTGAAGTTCACCGTCACCATGCTGTGCGCCCCTCACCAGGAAATGTTCACCCTGGTCCCAGAAGCCGAACTAACCCAGCGAGCCAACCGCCGGGCCCAGCAGTAGCTACGGGCTCGACGCCTCAGTCACGGAGCTGGTCGGCCGGATGTTTCAGGTTCTCGACGACCGGCCGCAGGGCTCGGAGGGCGCGCGCCGTGCCTTGGGCTGTACCGGCAGGTCGCGCTGTTTATGCACCTATTGCTGTCCTCGGACGCCGACAGCGTGTGCGGTGCCGCCTTCGGAACCCGCGACCCCGGCCGGATGAACTCCCGCAACGGCCATCACCACCGCGAGCTCGACACCCAGGTCGGCGCGGTGGATGTCACGGTCCCCAAACTGCGCGAAGGGACCTATCCCCACTGGCTGCTGGAACGGCGCCGGCCCACTGAGGCGGCGCTCACGAACATGGTGGCGGCGTGTGACCTGCTCGGTGTGTCGACACGGCGGATGGACCGGCTGGTGCACTCCAGCAGTCCTCCATAGCCTCCGGCACTCTCCCCGGCCTGGCTGAGCGCCCCGCGGCGCCATACAGCATGGCTCGACGCCCCGCGGCGCCATACGGCGTGGCCCGGCGTCCGGCAATCCCCACGGCCTTGCCTAGCCTCCGGCGCCCACCAGCCTGACTGCCCCCCGCCGTACGAGGTGGCTCCGCGTCCGGCAGTCCCCCACGGCCTTGCCTAACCTCCGGTACTCCCCCGGCCCGGCTGAGCGCCCCGCGGCGCCACAGCGCGGCCCGGCGTCCGGCAGTCCCCACGGCCTTGCCTAACCTCCCGCACTCCCACCAGCCTCGCTGAGCGCCCCGCCGCGCCGTCCAGCGCGGCTCGGCGTCCGGCAGTCCCCCACGGCCTTGCCTAACCTCCGGCTCCCACCAAGCCTGGCTGAGCCCCCCGCCGCGCCGTACAGCGTGGCTCGGCGTCCGGCGCGTTACGGCGTCAGCGTCCCGCGGCGCCGTACAGCATGGCTCGGCATCCCGCAGTGCCGTACGACGTGAGTGTCCCGCGGTGCCGTACGGCGTGGCTGAGCGTCCGGCGGCGCCGAGCGTCGTGCTGGGGCGACGACGGGGCCCAGCTCGGGCGGGTGACTGGACGACCCCACTGGCGATGTGGGTATGCCAGTGGCCGTTGCGCAGCTCGGCGTTGTGGTGGCGGCAGGGCAGAGAGTCAAGTTGCTGACCTTGGTCTCGTGCCGTCCCGGACGTTGTTGTACTGCCCGGCCTCAACCGGTTGCCGCGAAGGCAGCCGCTTGCTGCAAAGCGACATCGTCCGCCCGCCACCGCGACCGGGCCACGCCGGCCTCCCCGCCAGCAGCTGGATGGACGACCCGCAGTGCCTCACGTCCAGGCTCCGCGTCCGCCGATGCCGTACGACCTGCCTCAGCACCCGGCCCCGCAGTACCATCCGGCACAGCAGTCGGCCCCGCCGTCCCGCGTGGCTGAGTGTCCGGCGATGCCGTAGGGCGTGGCTGAGTGTCCGCCGGCGCCGTAGGGCGTGGCTGAGTGTGCGGTGGTCCCGATCGTCGTGCTGCGGGGGCGGCTGGCGGGGCCGTGGCCCAGGCCGGGCGGGTGACGTGGACGATGCCGCTGGTGATGCGGATATGCCAGTGGCCGCGGTGGACGTCGGTGTGGTGGCGGCGGCACAGCAGGGCCAGGTTGTCGACTTTGGTGTCGCCGCCGTCGATCCAGGAGATCAGGTGATGGGCGTCGCACATGATCGGCGGCGCTCCGCAGACCACACAGCCGCGGTCACGGGCGTCCAGGGCGCGGCGCATCGCCTTGGTGACCAGGCGTTCGCGGCGCCCGACGTCGAGCGGTTCGGAGTTCGAGCCCAGCACCAACGGGATGATGTTCGCGTCACAGGCCAGCCGCCGGATCGTGGCCGCCGACAGCCCACCGCTGTAGACGGTACGCCCGATCGCGTCCGCGGTCGCGGCCTTGAGGTCTTCGAAGTCGATCGTGACCGTGATGGTCGCCTTCGCGCCATACCCGGCCACCCGACGATCCTTACCCACGCTCCCAGCACTCTCCGCACTGCCAGCACTGCTCGCGCTCCCCGCGGCGGTTGTGGTCGCCGCTGCAGGTCCGGTGGGCGCGGTGGGCGCGGTGGGCGCGGTGGGCGCGGTGGGTCCCGTGGTGTCCCATGCGGCAGCGGCGATGCTCAGTGCGCCGGACAAGGCGTCGGCCTGGCGCTTGTCACGGGGGCGCGGGTCGTGTTCGCCGTCGACGGTCTTGTGCGGGCGGGCACCGGCGTGCACGACCGCGCGCAGGAGTTCGGCGTTCTCGTTGGCCAAGAAGCCCTTGAACTTCACGCCGTTGTCGGCAGCCGAGAGCGTCAGGGACTCGCGGGCATACGCCTTGTGCTCCTCGGGTTCGGGGCCGTCGGAGTCCAGCAGGTCGGCGATCTCCTTGGCCGCGGTACGCAGTTCGCCGGGCGACAGGTGGCCGGCAAGCCCGACCAGCTGCTCCGCGGCCGCGTCCAGATGCTCCACCGGGACCCGCGACCGCACCCGGTCGAGACCGAACACGATCGCCGCCGCCTGCGCCGGCCGCAGCAGCCAGCCATCACCAGTACCGTCCCCGGATCCGTTGTCGTCGGATGCGTCGGTGGGTGCGGAGGAGGCGGTGCGTTCCAGGGCGGTGGATACGGCCGGGTAGTGGGTTGCGGTCTGGGCGAGGCGGAGGGTGCGGCGGGCGGCCGGTGGGTCCAGGCGGTACCGGACGCGCAGGAGTTCGGCGGTGTCGCGGGCGCCGAGCTCCTGCGCGTAGCCGATGGATTCGATGGCGGCGATCACGCTCAGCCGGTAGGCCTCCAGGCGGGCGAGCTCGGCTTCGAGTGTGTCGAGGGTGGACAGCAGTTCGCCGCCACTCATCGACCACGCCGGCCGCTCGCTCAGAAGTTCCATACCACCGACTCTAGACGGCGCCACCGACAGTTTCCGCGCCGGAATCCCCTTATTTTGTGGGCTGTTCGGGGGCCCACACCAGCAAACACCCCCGCACCCTGGGGGCTGGGCGCCAGTACTTGCTCCGTACGCTGCGCAGTTCACACCATCAACACAGCTCTACACCTGCACCTGGTCCTGGCTGATCGCCGCTGGCCACCGGCCCGCAGGGTTGAGTGGCAGGATGATTCGGCAACTGACGACATCCCTCAGGGCCACCCGGTCTGGAGCCGCCTCAATGGAGGTGGCACCCGGAGGCGGTCCAAACGGCAGTGGACGCGCAGTTTCGGCTGGCATGCAAGGACCTGAAGGCATCCGGCCGATCAACTCGGCGATCTTCGCGCGATCCAGCACAACAGGAATCGAGACTGGGTCGACCCACTCGACCGAGGTGCGGTCTGCAGATAGCAGGCACCGGACAGGCCGCGCCTGACCGGTTTAGCCGGCAGACCGCGGTGGGATGGGTACCCAAAGAACCGACGCGTCAGAAGTCGCGTCGGCCCACGTCTCGCGACAGCGAGCACCCATGTCAGGTGAGTGATTGGCTCACGACCGGCGTGCCTGCAGCCCGCGGTGGGTGAGTGCCAATAGCTGAGGTGTCAGGGGTCGTGTCTGCTCACGCTTTGTGAGGGCGAGCACCAGGCAGGTGCTTCAAGCCGAGCTCACGCTCCCGCGTACCTGCTTCGTCGCCGCCCTCGGGCCGGTTCTCCTGGTGGTGCAGCATGCCGACACCTGAGTCGGCGAGCGCCAGCGGGTTGTGCTGGTCCGGCGGGGTCGGCCTGAACCAGATGGTTCCTCGAAGGTCGCCAACTGCTTCCGTAGTCCTGGAGCACCGCCGACCCCAGGCGGGCACCCAGCTGCGTCAGCGGTAGGCGCGGGCCTGGAGTTCGAAGAGTTCGGCGTAGCGGGCGTTGGCGGCCAGGAGGTCCTCGTGGGTGCCGAACTCCTCGATGCGGCCGTTGTGCATGACAACGATCAGGTCGGCCATGCGGACGGTGGAGAAGCGGTGGGAGACGAGGACGGTGATTCCGCCGGTTTCGGCGGCGGCTACCTTGGCGGCTGCGGCGTACTGCTCGTAGAGGCGGTGCTCGGCCTCAGGGTCCAGGGCCGCGGTGGGCTCGTCCAGCAGGAGCAGCAGCGGGCGTTCGCGCATGAACGCCCGCGCCAGCGCCAGCCGCTGCCACTGCCCGCCGGAGAGTTCGACGCCGTCGGTGAACTTCTTGCCCAGCTGGGAATCCAGCCCGCGCGGCAGCCCGGAGACGACCGACGCCGCGTCGCCGCGGAGCACGGCGGCCCGTACGGCGTCGTCGTCGCCGGCCCGCTGTACGTCGCCGATGCCGACGACCTCGCGCGCGGTGAGTTCGAACTTCACGAAGTCCTGGAACCCGGCCGACAGCTGCGACCGCCACGCGTCCGGCTGGATCGTCGCGAGGTCCGCGCCGTCGACCAGGATCCGCCCGGTCGTCGGGTCGTACATCCGCGCGAGCAGCTTGACCAGTGTCGTCTTGCCGGCGCCGTTCTCCCCGACCAGCGCGACCGCCGACCCGGCCGGCACACTCAGATTGATCCCGCTCAGCACGGCGGATTCCGAACCGGGATAGGAGAATCCGACGTCCCGCAACTCGATCCCGCTGGTCAGCCGCTCGGGCGCGGGCGTCGTGCTCGAGCGCCACGAGTTCTGCTTCGCGTACTCACGCAGCCAGTCGTAGCGGCTGAAGCTCCGCACGACCTCGCCGACCCAATACACGTTCTGCGCGATCCCGCCGGTCATCTGGTCGACCTGCGGCGCGAGCAGCAGCACAAGGGTGACGTCACCCGCGTCGGACTGCCCGTTCCGCGCGCGGACGACCACCCAGACGATCGCCGCGGCGTACGCGAGCCCGAACACCAACCGCACCGAGCCGTCCACCTTCCCGCCCCACCGGGCGGCGGCGACGCGACGCTCGAAACGCTCGGTCTGCAGCGCGAAGATCTTGTCCAGCAGCACCTTCCCGAGGCCGAACACCCGCAGCTCCAGCGCGGTCCGCGGGTCCTTCGCGACCTCGATCAGCTTGTCCACGAGGCGCTCCTGCGGCAGCGAATCTTCCCACGCCTTCTGCTGCCGCGTGCTGCTCAGGTACGCCGACCAGATCCGCGCGCCGCCCAGCAACGGGAGCACGAGCAACAGCGGATGCACCGACCCGAGCAGCGTGAGCACGGTCGCCGTGTTCGTGACGGTGGCGAACGCCCAGAGCAGGACCTCGGCGCCGACGCCCATCCGCCACGCCCGCTCCCGCACCAACTCGAGGCGGTCGGCGACGTCCGGCCGCTCGTGATGCGACAGGCCCGGGATGCCCGCGGTCACGTCCAGCAGGTCGGCGTGCACGCGACCGGCCATCCGCTCCTGCGCGGTGTCCTGCAGCGGCCAGCCGAGTCCGTCCGCCAGGAACGACACCGCGAGACCGCCGACGATGATGCCGACGCCGAGCGCGATCGTGCTCGACTCGTCCGACGCGATCCCGTCGACGAGCCGGCTCACGCCGTACGTCTGGGCCGGTGCGGTGATCGCGCGCGCCGCGACCAGGACGGTCGAGATCGCCATCAGCGCAGGGGCCGCCCGGAACGACGTGCTCAGCCACAGCCACAGGATCCGAGCCGTGCGTCCCCGCTCAGACATCGATCGCCTCCGGTCCGGTCACGTAGCGCTCCGCCTGCAGCCGGAACATCCCGGCGTACTCACCGTCGCGGTCGAGCAACTCCTCATGCGTCCCGTCCTCGACGATCCGCCCGTCGGACAGTACGCAGATCCGGTCGGCGTTGCGCACCACCGAGAACCGGTGCGAGATGATCAGCGACGCCACCCCCGAGGTGAGCTCGAGGTACCGCTCGACCAGCTCCGCCTCGGCCCGCACGTCGAGCGCCGCCGCAGGCTCGTCGAGCACCAGCACGCCCGCGCCCGCGTGCACCGCGAACAACGCCCGGGCCAGCGCGACCCGCTGCCACTCGCCGCCGGACAGGTCGACGCCGCCGTCGAACGTCTTGTCCAGCACGGTGTCCCAGCCCTTCGGCAGACCGCGGACGACCTCGTCGATACCGGACTCGCGCGCGACCCTGACCAGGGTCAGCTCGTCCCCCGCGCGCTCCACCGCGCCGAACACCACGTTGTCGGTCACCGGCAGCGGAAACCGCAGGAAGTCCTGCACGATCGCGGCCACCCGCCGCTGCCACGCCGCGAGGTCGAGGTCGGCGAGATCGACGCCGTCGACCAGGATCCGGCCGCTCGTCGGCTGGTACGCACCGCCGAGGAGTTTGACCAGCGTGGACTTGCCGGCCCCGTTGACGCCGACCAGCGCCAGCGCCTCGTGCGCGTGGATCGTCAGGTCGAGCTCGCGCAGCACGTCGGTCTCGGAACCGGGGTAGCGGAAGCTGACCTTCTCGAAGCGGATCTCGCGCGCCGGCATGGTTTCGATCCGGTGCTTCGTCGTGACGGCCGGTTCCGGGTGCCGCTCGGCGATCGTGTCCGGCAGGTCGCGCATCGCCTGGTACGCCGACAGTCCGCGCCGGACCTGCACGACACCGAACCCGTTGTTCGCCTGCCCGATGACGAGGATCGCGGGCAACGTCGTCGCGACCTGGGTGAGCGGCAGCGAACCGTTCATGGCGGCGCGGCCGACCGCGAGGATCGCGACGCCGTTCGCCAGCAGGTGGACGCCGCCGATCAGCATCGACCATTTCGCGTTCTGGCGACGACGGGCCCACACCGGGCGGTAACCCGCGGTCCAGTCGCGCACATAGCGCTCGACCAGCCAGTGGTGCAGGCCGAAGACCCGCAGCTCCTTCGGGGCGTCGCGCATTCCGAGGTTGAACAGGTACTGCGCCCGGCGCTGTTCCTCGGTGTTGCCCCACCAGACGTCGATCTCACGCTCGACCAGGCGACCGCCGTACCACTCCAGGAGCAGGGTGACCGCGACCAGCATCGCGGCCACCCACCAGCGGAACATGGCCCCGACGATGACCGCGGACCCGATCAGTGTGACCCGGCTGGCCAGCAGCCATGGCAGCTGACTCATGCCCTGGGCGAGATGGAACCCGCCCTTGCCCTTCGCCCGCTCCTGCACGTCCAGCACCTCGGCGTCCTCGAGGTGCGCGATCCGGCGCGGCCGGAGCAGCGGCTCGGTGATCCGGTTGCCGATCGCGCGGACCAGGCCGGCATCCATCGTCAGCGAGGCGACGTGCTGGAGCGCCGGCGACAGGCTGTCGATGACGAAGACCGCCAGCAGGGCGCCGAGCAGCAAGCTGAACTCGCCGAGCGGCATCGCGCCGGGGCGTCCCTCGACGACACCCGGCACCGCCCCCACGACCTGGCCGGTCAGCAGCGTGACCGCCATCCCCAGCAACGAGCCGAGAACGGCCAGACCCATCGTCAGAAGGGTGCTTCCAGGCGCAACACGAATCCCGTACCGCAGCAACGTCAGCACTCGACCGACCGTAACCGGCCGCACCGACAAAACGCACCCGAGTTTCCGGCCGGGCCCGGAAAACGTCAGACGATGCCGCGATCCGCGAAGGCCTTCTGTACGGCGGAAGCCTGGCTCGGACCGTACAGCGACCGCGCGGTCGCGACCGTCTTCGCGGCAGCGGCGGCGAAACTCGTGTCCGGGTCGAAGTCGAACTGCGCGTCGATGATGATCCGGTCCGCCACCGTCGGGCCCAGGGCCAGACGGATGTCGTAGAGCGCCTGCGACCAGATCTCGCCGTCCGCGTGCACCTCGCCGACGACGCTCTCCGGGTAGTGCTTGCCGGCATCGAGACGGCGCAGGCAGTGCGGGACGGTCGACGTGTAGGACGTGGAGTCCCAGTCCATCACGCACGCCAGATCCGCCTGGATCGGTACGCCGGACTTCTTCGCGACCCAGTAGCCGACGCTCACCGCGAAGTAGTCGCCGAACGCCTCGCCGATCGACCCGGCCTCGAGCGACGTGCCGAAGCCCGGCACCTGCGCGTCGTGCACGGCGTGACCGGTCTCGTGCACGATCACCTCACCGTCCTCGGCGTCGTCCACGCCGCCCTTGCCGAGCGTGATGGTGTCGTGCTTGTCCCATGAGAACGAATTGTCCACGCCGTACTGGTCGACCTTGTAGTCCTGGCTCTCCGCGTTCACCGCGGGCAGGGTGCTGCCGAAGCCGAGCGACTGCAGGTACTTCTGCGCCTCGGTCCCCCAGAAGTACGACATCACCTGCTCGAACTGGTCGTCGTGCCGGTCGTAGAAGTAGGTGCCGTTCGTGGTGTACGCCGGGGTGCCGGTCGTACTGCGCACGTTCGCCCAGGTGCCGCTCAGGTACCCCGAGCCGTCCAGGTCGGTCAGCGTCACCTCGTAGTAGGCGCCCCGCGGCACGGCCGTCGCCGAGTCCTTCTGGTCGGTGAGCGACTCGTCGCCGCTCGACTGCACCGGGTTCGGGATGAAGACGAGCGCCTTGGCCGTCGTGGCGCCCGTCGGCGGTTTCGCGTCCGCGGCGGGGGCCGCCAGCGCCGCCAGGGTCAGCACGGCGGCAGACGTCAGGGCTACGGATGTTCTCCAGGTCTTCGACCGCATGGCTCGCTCCGGATCGTTCGCAGGGAAATGCCCCCACAAGGTAGATGCCCGAGCCCGGCGGCGGAAGATCTCGTCAGCCGACGATCGGCTCCGCGTGGGCCTCGGGGTAGCCGGCCGCGGCGAGGCGGTCGAGGGTGCGTTGCAGGACGGCCGTGTCCTCGAGGGTGCGGACCTCGGTGATCTTTCCCCACCTGATCCGCAGGAACTGGTGCACGACGTTCTCGTACGTCGACCCGTCCACGACGTTGACGTGGACGGT
Organism: Kribbella sp. NPDC051936; assembly: GCF_040680955.1. NCBI lineage: Bacteria > Bacillati > Actinomycetota > Actinomycetes > Propionibacteriales > Kribbellaceae > Kribbella > Kribbella sp. NPDC051936. The sequence goes on from NZ_JBFAXS010000002.1 coordinate 257,152, forward strand.
GACCGCGGTCGCGACCTGCGTGTTCCACGGCCACCCGCTGACGATCACGTCCTGTACGTCGAACCGCGTCCCCGGCAGCAGCCGGAAGCACCGCTCCCACCAGCGTCGCAGCGCCTCGTGGGTCCGCCGCTCGCCGCCGAGCGCATGGTCTCCGTAGAACCGGTACGTGAACGACGGCGCCATCCCGGCCACCATCGCCTCCCAGTTGCCCTCGCTGATCTGTGCGAACGCGTTCCGCACCTGTCGCGCCACTATCCGGTGGTAGATCCCCATGCGCCCACCGTAGGGCCAGTGAGTTCAATAACGCAACTGACTACACTCAGGGCATGCGGAACACCAGCTTCGCCTCGATGCACTGCTCGCTCGCCCAGTCCCTGGAGCTGATCGGCGACTGGTGGACGCCGCTCGTCCTGCGCGATCTCTACCTCGGCCTGAACCGCTTCGACCAGTTCGTCGCCGACCTCGGCATCTCCCGCAACCTGCTCACCGACCGCCTCGCCACACTCGTCGACGGCGGCCTGGTCCGACGGACGCCGTACCAGCAGAACCCGGTGCGCTACAGCTACGAGCTGACCGAGGCGGGCCGGGAGCTCGTGCCGATCCTGATGGCCCTCACCGCCTGGGGCGACCGCTGGGCGACTCCCCCGGCGGGTCAGCCGATCCGGTTCACGCACTCGACCTGCGGCAAGCTGACGACCCCGACGGTCTGCTGCTCGGAGTGCGGCGAGGCGCTGGACATGGGCGACGTCGAGCCGTCGCCGGGACCGGGCGGCCGGACGGCGCCCGGCACGGCGTTGATCGCGAGCGTGCTAGGACTCGAGCCGGAGGCGTAGCAGCTCGGCGAGCGGCATCGACTCGCCGTCGCGGGCGCCCTGACCGACGACGAGCGGCGGGTCGGACGGCCGGACCCGCACCCCGGCGACGCGGGACTTCAGGCTGGCGGGTACGCCGAGGATGTAGAAGTTGCCGTCGACGTCCACGGCGAGCGAGCGGTTGCGGCGCAGGTACCACCCGGTCAGATCCGTGCGGTAGCTGGCGTTCGACCCGACGACCTGGGCCCGCAGCGGCTCGGGCGGCACGCCGCGCTCGTTCATCGTCGCGACGAAGCCGGCCAGCAGGTCACGCGCCTGCGCGGCCTCGGCGGCCCGCTTGCGTTCCAGCGCGGCGCCGTGCTCGGCGGCCGCCTGCCGTCGTTCCTCCCGCCAGCTCGTCACCGTCTCAATCTATCCTCAATCAACACAGAGGCAGAACGGATGACCGGCCGGGTCCAGGAAGACGCGGAACGACGTGCCGGGCTGGTGGTCGGGCTTGGTGGCGCCGATCGCGAGGACTTCCGGTTCGGCCTCGTCGAGGTCGCGGACCATGACGTCGAGGTGCAGCTGTTGCGGGACGTCCTGGGTCGGCCAGGTCGGCGGTTTGAAGTCCGCCACCTGCTGGAAGGAGATGCAGTTGCTGCCGTCCTCCGGGCGGATCTCCGCCCAGCCCTCGCGGGACTCGACCTTCCAGCCGAGCAGTTCGCCGTAGAACTGCGCGAGCCGCGCCGAGTCAGGACAATCCAGGACGAACGCTGGATACATTGCGATAGCCATGGCTCGCACCCTAGCCGCGGTTCCGGACGGTCTGCGTCCGGTTAGGCGGCCGAGTTTCCGACCAGCGTCTGCCACGCCCGGTCGACGCCGGCGGCAAGACAGCCCGCCACCACGGTCTCGGTGCCGAGCACGCTCGCCTTCACCTCCGGCATCACCGGCGCGAGCTGGCGCAGCTGCTTGGTGACGGCCTCGAGGAATCCCGGAGCCTGGCCGATACCGCCGCCGAGCACGACCAGGTCCGGATCGACGACGGTGATCACCGTGCACACCGCCTTCGCGACCAGCAAGGCCTCCTCCGCAACGACCGCAGCGGCCAGTACGTCGCCCCGCGCGGCGGCCGCGAACACCTTCTCCGCCGTCGCGGCGCCGCGGACACCGGCCCGGCGCGCTGCGCGGACGACGGCTGCCGCCGACGCGGAGGCGTCGAACCCGCCCCGCTTGCGCGCGTCGCGCGGGTCGCTGCCGCTTCCTTCGGTGAACGGCAGGTACCCGATCTCCCCTGCCACTCCGTGCGACCCGTGCCGGAGCTTGCCGTCGAGCACCAGGCCCATGCCGATACCGGTGCCGACGCTCACGAACGCGAAACTCTCGACGTCCCTGCCGTGGCCGTGCACCCGTTCCGCGATCGCGGCCGCGTCGACGTCGTTCTCGATCATCAGCGACGGACCGAAGCGTTCGCGCAGCGCGGCCAGCGTCGCCGGCGAATCCCAGCCCGACAGCCTGCCGGTCAGGGTCAACGCGTCGAGCCGCGGATCGTAGACACCGGGACTGCCGAGCACGGTCTGCGTGAGTTGCCCGACCTCGATCCCCGCCTCGGCAGCCAGCGTCGCGGTCAGATCGACGAGCTCCTGAACGCGCGCCATCGCGTCGCCGGCCTTGGTCCGCACGCTCAGCCTGCTGCGCACGGTGCCGGCGAGATCCGCGATACCGCCGCGCAGGTACTCGCGCCCGACATCGAGTCCGAGCACGAACCCGGCCTCGGGCCGCACCTCGTACAGACTCGCGGCCGGCCCGGGCACGCCGGTGCGCTGGCCGGTGACGTGCACGAGACCGGTCCGTTCCAGCGAACCCAGCGCGGCGGACACCGTCGGCTTCGAGAGACCGGTGAGCCCGGCGAGCTCGGTGCGCGAGATCGGGCCGGACCGCCTGATGTGGTCGAGCAGCACCTGCTCGTTGATCTCGCGAATCAGCTGTGGTCGCGCCCCGCCGGCGACAACTGTCACGTCGACCCCCTCGCTCGCTAACAACTCGGCCACCAAGTCGGAGTTAAGGCTTGTGGTCCGCTGGTTGTTAAGTTAGTTTCCTATCGATTCTATTGGTCGGCGCGAGGAGGTGCCACCCTGTGGTTTCGACACCGGTCGTCCTCGGGCTGGACTTCGGCGGGACGAAGATCGCACTCGCCGTCGGCGACCTCACCGGCCGCCGGCTGGGCGGGACGGTCATCGACAGCCGGAACGGATCCGGTGACGCCGCCGAGGCGCTCACCCGGAGCCTCGCCGCGGCGCACGAGCTGCTCACCCCCGGCCAGCAGCTGGCCGGGGTCGGCGCCGCCACGCTGGGCATCCCGTACGACGACCGCGTCGAGCTGGCTCCCACCTTCCCGGGCTGGGGCGAGCTGCCCTTCGGGCGGCTGGTGCGGGACGCGTTCCCCGGCGTACCGGTCCGGCTGGCCACCGACGTGAAGGCAGCCGCGGAGGCCGAGCTGCGGTGGGGCGCGCTGGCGGGTTGCGACCCCGCGCTGTACGTCAATCTCGGCACCGGTCTGGCGGTCGCGATCGTTGCCGGCGGCACCGTGATCACCGGCGCGCACGGCGCGTCCGGCGAGATCGGCTACAACCTGCGCTCCGCCGCGGACGTGTACGCCGGCGGCGACGGGCGCACGATCCTGGAACACGTCGTCAGCGGCCAGGCGCTCGAGACCACCGGCACCGCCCGGCTCGGGCGACCGGTCACGGCCGCCGACGTCTTCACGATGGCGCGCAGCCAGCCGGCGGCCGCCGTCCTCACCGACGAGTTCGTCCGGGAGCTGGCCCTGCACCTGGCCAACCTGGCCATCGCGGTCGACCCGTCCCGGATCGTCGTCGGCGGCGGGCTGGTCCGGTCCTGGGACCAGCTCGAACCAGGCCTGCGTCGCGCCCTCGACGCGGCCGTCCCGTTTCCGCCGGAGCTCTCGGTGGCACGGTTCCCGACGGAGGCGCCGCTGATCGGGGCGCTCGCCCTGGGCGTCGAGGCAGCAGGCGCCGTCCTCGGCGCGGAAGCATTCGCATGAGCAGGATTCCAGTAGCGAAAGGCAGAAGACGATGAGGGGCATCACACGCATCGCCGTCGCCGCCCTGGCGGTCGGCGCACTGACCGCCGGATGCGGCGGTGGCGACAAGCCGATCGGGAACGCGGCGTCGTCCAACCCGTCGTCGTCGAGCAGCAGCGGCGGCGGGTCCACCGGCGAGCACAAGAAGGGCGGCACCGTCACGATCGCGAACGTCGGCGGGCAGACCTGGCCGTGCCAGTTCAACCCGTTCAACCCGGCGGTCAACCAGGTCGCGCTCGGCTTCGTCTACGAGCCGCTGACGTTCGTCAACGTGCTGAAGGCCGGCGCCACCACGCCGATGCTGGCCACCGCGTTCACCTGGTCGCCGAAGAAGGACTCGATCGACTTCACCATCCGCGACGGCGTGAAGTGGAGCGACGGCCAGCCGTTCAGCGCCGACGACGTCGTCTACACCTTCAACCGGATGAAGGAGCAGCCCGCGCTCGACCTGTACTCGCTGTGGACCGGCGCCGGCCTGACCAGCGTCACCGCCGCCGGCAACAAGGTCACCTTGAAGTTCAAGTCCGCGGCCGAGCCGTACTTCTTCAACTTCGCCGGCCAGGTCGGCATCGTGCCGAAGCACATCTGGTCGACCGGCGAGGCCGCCTCGAAGCCCGCCACCTGGACGAACACCAAGCCGATCGGCACCGGGCCGTTCACCGTCGAGTCGTGCAGCCCCAACAACATCTCGTACGTCGCCAACGGCAGCTACTGGCAGCCGGGCAAGCCGTACGTCGAGAAGGTGCAGTACCCGGCGTACCTGGACAACAACCCGGCCAACCTCGACCTGGCCAGCGGCAAGGCGCAGTGGGGCGGCCAGTACATCCCGAACATCGACAACTTCTACAAGGCGAAGTCGCCGGAGAACAACTACTGGTTCCCGCCGACCGCGAACGTCGCGCTGGTCCCGAACAACGACCCGTCCCGCCCGGCGACCAGCAAGCTCGAGGTCCGGCAGGCGATCGCGTACGCGCTCGACCGCGAGCAGATCTCGAAGATCGGTGAGAGCGGGTACCAGCCGGCCGCGAACCAGACCGGTGTGGTGACGCCGACCTTCGACAAGTACTTCGACAAGGACGCGCTGGCCGCGGCCGGGTACGACAAGCCGAACCCGGACAAGGCGAAGCAGCTGCTGCAGACCGCCGGGTACTCGGAGTCGAACCCGCTGAAGCTGAGCGTCATCACGGTCACCGGCTACACCGACTGGGACGCGTCGCTGGCGGTCGTGAAGCAGCAGCTCGCGAAGGTCGGGATCGAGCTGACGATCCAGGACCTGCAGCAGCAGTCGTACAACCAGAAGCTGTACACCGGTGACTACGACCTCGCGTACTCCAGCCTGTCCGGCGGCCCGACTCCGTACTACGAGCTGCGGCAGCTGCTGTACTCGAAGAACTCGGCGCCGATCGGCAAGCAGGCGAACAGCAACTACTCGCGCTACATGAAGCCCGAGGTGGACAAGCTGTTCGACCAGTACGCCGCCGCGGACCCGGACACTCAGGTCAAGCTGATCAAGCAGATCTCGTCGTACATGATCAAGGACGTGCCGCTCATCCCGACGACCGAGTCGGTCGACTGGTACCAGTACAACACCAAGGACCTGGACGGCTGGCCGACCCAGGACAACCCGTACGCGCAGCCCGCGCCGTACAACATCCCCGACGTCGGCCAGGTGCTGACCAACCTGTACTCGAAGTCCGCCCAGAAGTAGTGAGGATCTGACAAGCGTGAGCACGAGGAGCTGGTGGGAGTGCGATACCTGATACGACGCCTCGGGTTCTTCGTGCTCACGCTGTGGGCGGCGATGACGCTGAACTTCTTCATCCCGCGGATGATGCCGGGCAGCCCCGAGGAAGCACTACGGCAACGGCTGAGCAAGGGCGGCGCGGTGGTGACGCCCGAGCAGTTGCGGACGGTCCTGGCCGAGTTCGGTTTCGACCCGGACAAGAACATCATCTTGCAGTACGGCGAGTACCTGAGGTCGATGGTCACCGGGCACTGGGGCGTGTCGATCGGCAGCAGCCTCGGCGTCCCGGTGACGACGCTGATCGGCGACGCGCTGCCGTGGACGCTCGGCCTGGTCGGTATCGCGACCGTGCTGGCGTTCGTCATCGGCACGCTGATCGGCACCGTGGCCGGCTGGCGGCGCGGCGGCCTGATCGACGGGATCGTCCCGCCGGTGTTCATCGTCACCTCGGCGCTGCCGTACTTCTGGGTCGCGCTGCTGCTGATCTCGCTGTTCGCGATCGGCAGCAACCCGATCCTGCCGAACGACTTCAACTACGACCAGGGCCTGACGCCGGCGTTCACCGGGGAGTTCGCCTGGAGCGTGATCAAGCACGGCATCCTGCCGGCCGCGACGATCCTGATCACCGCGGTCGGCGGCTGGATCCTCACCATGCGGAACAACATGGTGACCACACTGGCCGAGGACTACGTCCGGATGGCCCGCGCGAAGGGCATCCCGAACCGCAGGATCATGTTCGGGTACGCCGGGCGGAACGCGTTCCTGCCCAACCTGTCCGGGTTCGCGATGTCGCTCGGCTTCGTGATCTCCGGAACGATCCTGGTCGAGTACGTCTTCAACTACCCCGGGCTCGGCTACATGTTCTACAACGCGACGGTGAGCACCGACTACCCGTTGCTGCAGGCCCTTTTCCTCCTGGTCACGCTGGCGGTGCTGATCTGTGTCCTGCTCTGCGACTTCGCGGTCTTCCTGCTCGATCCCCGAGCCCGGACGAAGGGATAACCGATGAGCGCAGTCGTTGCCGGTGCGTCGGCCCCGGTGTCGGGTGCGGCCCGCCGCCCGCGTGGTGGTCTGTTCCGCGCCATCCTGCACAACCGCAAGGCCATGGTGGGGGCGGGTCTGCTGCTCCTGTTCATCCTGCTCGCCGCCTTCCCGGCGGTGTTCGTGCCGGGGGCGCACCACGATCCACAGGCGATCGGCGACCTGCCGCTGCAGAAGCCGTCCGCCGAGCATTGGCTCGGTACGACGGGACTCGGGCAGGACGTGTACGCCCAGCTGATCTACAGCACCCGGGAATCGCTGGTGATCGCAGTGGTCGCCGGCCTCGGCGCCACGATCCTGTCGGTGCTGATCGGCGTCTCCGCGGCATACCTGGGCGGGTTCGCGGACGACGGGCTGTCGATGCTGACCGACATCTTCCTGGTCCTGCCGACGTTCCCGCTGATCATCGTGCTGGCGACCTACGCCGGCAAGGGCAACCTGACCGTGATCATCATCGTGCTGATCCTGACCGGGTGGTCGTACGGCGCCCGGCAGATGCGGGCGCAGGCGCTGTCGCTGCGGAACCGGGACTTCCTGGAATCGGCGCGGGTCCGCGGCGAGCGGCGCTCGTACATCATCGTGGTCGAGGTGCTGCCGACGATGATCTCGCTGATCGTCGCGAACTTCCTCGGCGCCGCGCTGTACGCGGTGCTGACCGCCGCCGGCCTGCAGTTCCTCGGGCTCGGCGATCCCAACTCGCTGAGCTGGGGCACGATGCTCTACTGGGCGCAGAACCAGGGCGCCCTGGTGAACGGCCTGCCCGCGTGGGCGCTCTCGCCGGGCCTGGCGGTCGCCCTGCTCGGTGTGTCCTTCGCCCTGCTCAACTACGCGTTCGACGAGATCAGCAACCCCGCGCTGCGGCCGGTTCGGAGGCGACGTGCACGTCAACACTGAGAGCAGGCAGCTTCTTGAGGTCCGGGACCTGACCGTCTCGTACGACACCGGGGACCGCCCGGTCGTCGCGGTCGATCAGGTCGACCTCGACGTGCATGCCGGCGAGTTCGTCGGCATCGTCGGCGAGTCCGGCTGCGGCAAGTCGACGCTGCTGTTCGCGATCGCGCAGCTGCTGTCGTCGCCGGCCGCGATCACCGGCGGCAGCGTGAACTTCCAGGGGCAGAACCTGGTGACGATGACCGAGAAGCAGCTGTCCGCGTTGCGGTGGCGCGACTTCTCGGTCGTGATGCAGAGCGCGATGAACGCCCTGAACCCGGTGAAGAGCATCGGGGCGCAGTTCCACGACGCGATCATGGCGCACGACGAGACGGTCGGCGACGACCGCCCGGCCGAGGTCCTGCGGCTCGTCGGCATCGACCCGATCCACCTGCGCAGCTACCCGCACCAGCTGAGCGGCGGGATGCGGCAGCGGGCGATGATCGCGATGGCGCTGCTGTTCACGCCCGATCTGATCATCATGGACGAGCCGACGTCCGCGCTCGACGTGGTCGCGCAGCGGTCGCTGATGGTGCAGATCAAGGAGTTGCAGAAGCAGCTCGGGTTCGCGGTCATCTTCGTCACGCACGACATGTCGCTGGTCAGCCACTTCTCGGACAAGCTGGTCGTGATGTACGCCGGGCAGGTCGTCGAGTTCGGCGACACGCGCGCGGTGTTCGACGCGCCGCAGCACCCGTACAGCGCCGGGCTGCTCGACGCCTTCCCGTCGATCCGCGGGCCGAAGGTGCCGCTGACAGGCATCCCGGGCAGTCCGCCGAACCTGGCCGATCCCCCACCGGGCTGCCGGTTCCAGCCGCGCTGCCCGAAGGCGTTCGAGGACTGCCCGAAGATCGCCCCGGACCTGTACCAGGTGGGCGGCGGCGGCCAGGCTCGTTGCCTGTTGCACGTACCTGATCTCGTACGGGAGGCGCAGTGACCACCGCCGACATCTCCCAGGCGGAGACCGTTTCCACCGCCGCGGCGCCGTTGCTCGAGGCCAAGGGACTGACGCGGCACTTCCGCGTCGGCCGCGGGTTCTCCCGGCAACTGCTGCACGCGGTCGACGACGTGAACTTCTCGATCGGCCGGCAGGAGATCGTCGCGCTCGCCGGCGAGAGTGGGAGCGGCAAGAGCACGATCGCGCGGCTGCTGGCCGGGGTGTACCGGCCGACGGGCGGCGAGATCTTCTACCAGGGGCGGGCGATGTCGACGTACCGCTCCCGCAAGGACCAGCTGTCGTACCGCGGCGACGTACCGATGGTGTTCCAGGACCCGTTCAGCTCGCTGAACCCGGCGTTCCGGGTGTCGCACGGTGTCCTGCGGTCGCTCAAGCTGCATCGTGGGTCGTTGTCGCGGACGCAGCGCTTCGAGGAGGCGGAGCGGGTCATCGAGGCGGTCGGGTTGTCGCCGGCCGGTGACATCATGCAGCGGTACCCGTACGAGTTGAGTGGTGGCCAACGGCAACGGATCGGGTTCGCGCAGGCGCTGGCGCACAAGCCGAAGCTGATCCTCGCCGACGAGCCGGTGTCGATGCTCGACGTGTCGATCCGGATCGGGCTGCTGAACCTGATGGCGGAACTGCGCAGCTCCGAGGGCGTCTCGTTCCTCTACATCACCCACGACATCGCGAGCGCCCGCTACGTCGCCGACCGGTTGATGATCATGTACGCCGGGCACGTCGTCGAGACCGGCCCGACCGAGTCGGTCCTGCAGAACCCGAAGCACCCGTACACGGATCTCCTGCTGGGCGCCGTACCGGATCCGCGCGCACCGTTGACGACCGGCATCGAGGGCGACACCGGCGAACCTCCCAAGGTCATCGACCCCACCCCCGGCTGCCGCTTCCGCTGGCGCTGTCCCCTGGCCGTCGATCGCTGCCACGTGGAAACCCCGGTCCTCCGCACCCTGGGCAAGAACCACCAAGCCGCCTGCCACGTCGCCACGCCTGATACCTGATGCAGATCCTCTCCTCGCTGCCCTCTCAGCTGACGGTCACCTCCAGCGCCTCGCCCGGTGCGACAACCACCGACCGTCCGAGTGTGACGGCCGCCCGGTTGCCGTCAGCAACTACCCGCGCGGCCACCCGCTCCCGCCCCAGTCTGACCTCGACGTGGTGGGCCGGCTTGGTGGTTTCGAAGGACAGGGTGTTGAGGGTCAGTCGGCCGTAGCGGATCTCGACCGACGCCGACAGCGTGCCGGGTGTACGGCGTTGGCTGTACGAGCCCCAGCCCTCCGCGGCGGTGAACGCGCAGCGGAAGTTCTCCGGGTGGATGCGTGGCGCGAAGCCGAGGTGGCCGCGGGGGCCGTGGTACTCGTAGCCGCAGGCGGCCAGGTAGACGCCGTAGCCCATCATCGCGCGGGCGTAGTGGTCACTGGCCTCGATCTCGTTGTAGGGGTTGCGTTTCCCGGCCGAATACCGCTCGTACATCGCCCGGGTGACGGCGAGGGCCTCCTCGGTCATGCCCTCGGCGAACAGCTGCGCGGCGAACTGGTACTCCTGCCCGGTCCAGACCTCGTTGAAGTACATCAGCCCGTGCGTCTCGGACGACCCGCCGCGCGGCCATGTCGCCATGATGACGCCGCTCTCGCCTTCGGTCGCGTAGACCCGCCCGACCCCGATGCCCGGCGGCCGGTACGTCCCCGGATCCGCCCGGAAGTTGGACTCGTACAGCCGACGCAACGCCGTCCGCGCCTGACCCGCCGGGAACACCCGCGGCAGGCCGAGCTGTGCCGCGTACGTCTGCCCGTACATCTGGTCGACGAACAACCCCCGGTTGCTGTTCTCCGCCGCCGGATGCGCCGGGTCGACCTTCTGCACGTAGTACCCGTACTCGTCGTTCCACAGTGTCGTGGACAGGTACGCCGACCCGCGCTCGGCGATCGCCGTGTACCGGGCAGCGCTCGCCGCGTCACCGACCTCGCCGGCCATCGCGGCGGCCGCCCGGAGCGCGGCGACGTACAGCCCGCTGATCCACGGCACCTCGCCGAACCACTCGGTGTCGAGCGTGTTCCACTGGCTGCCGCGGAAGATGCCGTCCTCGTCCGGCCCGTCCCGGTGCGTCACCAGGAACTCGACCGCCGTCCGCACCCGCGGCCAGACCCGGCGCAGGAACGCCGAGTCCTTGCTCATCTGGTGCTCGCGGTAGATCCGCAGGATCGTCCCGGTCTGCCCGTCCGCGAACGACGTCGACGCGTCGCCGGCCTCGCCGCGGTTGCCGATCTCGCCGGTCGGCCGGAACGCGATCCCGAGGTCGACCCGTTCCCGGGTGTCGCGCTCGAGCGCAGGGAACAGCCGTGCGATCGCCTGCGCGTAGTTCCACACGTGCTCGCACGTCCCGGCGCAGCAGTACGTCCCCTCCCACGCGTAGAAACGCCCGTCGTCCCAGCGGTAACAGGTGCTCGTCGCGAGCGTGGACGCGGTTGCGAGGGTCCGTTCGAGGAACCAGTGCGGCAGCGTCGAATCGTCGTACCAGGTCTGCACCCAGAGCTTGGTGTCGCGTTCGAGGCGCTCGGCGTGTGCAGCCAGGTACGACACCACGTCGCGCGCGGAGGTGAACCGGGTCGCGTAGTGCCGGCGGAACGTCGAGGCGCCGACGAGCTCGGCGAACAGCTCGCGCTCGGGGTTCGGGAAGAACCACCCGTAGGCGAACCGGATCGTCCGCGACTCCCCTGGTTTCAGCGTCACGGTCACGGCAACGGTCCCGGCCTGCGGCCCGTCCGATTCCGCCGGCGCCGCGCCCGAGTCGAAGAGCGCGTCGACGGAAGACCACTCGGCGATCGACGGCCGGACCATCCCGCCCGGCGTCAGCGCCGCAAGGGCAAACGTGCCGCCGTCGGGACGGTCCGCCACCGGCTGCCGGCGGATCGGGCGGTCGCTGAACAGGATCCGGTCCACGTTCACATGACCCCAGCCGCCGGTATTGGCGTCGACGATCTCCAGATGCGCCGTCTTCCCGGCGTACGCGCCCACGTCCATCGACACCGCGGTCAGCGGCTCGATGTCCGTCCCCGCTGTCGAGGCCACGACCTGCCCGTCGACCACGACGTTGAGACACGTCTCGCCCTGGTGGTGGCCGCCGCCGACCCAGGCCGTGACGAACCGCCGCTCGATCACGAAGTCGCGACTGGTGAGCGAGCCTGTGTACCGATCCGGGTCGCCGGTGCCGCGGAAGTTGTACGACGTGACGAACCGCCCGCTGACGTTCAGCTCGGTCCGCACGCCGAACGGCCGCCGGAACCCGTCGGGCGTCTCGGCGGCGGTCACCGGGCCCGCGCCGAACGCCTCACCGGCCACGGTCCACCTGTCGTACGTCGGCTGGTCCCAGGTCTCGAACACGATGTCCGGCCGGTCCGTGAACACGATCGCGTCACAGCTGAGGTGACCCCACGCGCCCGTCGATGCGTCGACGATCTCGATCCGCGCCGTCCGTCCCGCGTATGCTCCGACGTCCAGCATCTGCGCCACCAACGGCTCGCTCTCGGCACCCGTCGCGGTGGCCACCACCTGCCCGTCGACGACCACGTTCACGCACGTCTCGCCGGGATGACGTCCGCCGCTGACGCCGACCGCGACGTAGCGGCGTTCGATCGTGAACTCGCGGCTCGTCAGCTTCCCGACCGGGCCGTCGTACCCGCCGCCGCGGAAGTCGTACGACGTGACGAAGCGCGTCCCCGACACGTTCAGATCGCCGAAGCGCTTCATCAGGTTCGGTACGTCGAGCGGCCGCACCGGGCCGGTGCCGAACGCGTCGCCGGTGACGGTCCACCCGTCGTAGGTGTCCTTCTCCCAGTCTTCGAAGACGATGTCGTCCTGCACCGAGTCGTCGTCGACAGCGCCGAACTCGAGACCGCCCCGGAAGCCGCGCGCCCGCAACCTGGTGGGCTGGCGGAAGCGGCTCTCGATGCAGACCGGGTTCTCGGCGTACCCGAGCAGCGTCGCCCGGACCGGATCCGGCGACGTGTTCCGCAGGGTGAACGCCATGATCGTTGCCGGCAGCGTCGAGTCCGCCGTGGACAGCGGGACGAACGGCGAGAAGGCCTCCAACCGTACGGACACCGGGCTGTCCGCGTCGCCGTACGTGACCCGGCCGATCGGGTACGAACCGGTGAACTCGACGTCGGCGAACCCGGTCGCGTCGACGCGGCGGGTCGTGGTCCGGCCGCGCCTGGTCGTCCGGAGCGCGAACCCCTGGCCGAACCGCCCGGCGCCGGGCTGGTCGGCCGACAGCGGCTCGGCGTAGTTGTGCCCGGAGAAGTCTGCCCCGCCGAGCGGGAACGACGTCGGGTTGAAGATGTCCCACGCCCACAGCCGCCCGTCGCCGGCCAGGTAGACCTGTCCCGTCGTCCCGCCGCCGACCGGCATCCCGATCCTCGGCAGCGCGGCACCGGTGTACGACGTCGCCGTACCGCGGTCGAACAACACCGCCGGATCACGGCGCGGCGGCGCGGCCAGGGCGGCGAGCGCCTGACCGGGAACGGCGAGCGCACCGACCGCGCCGGCGCCGAGAGCGATGAACGTCCGGCGACTCAGCTGGGCCCGGGGACAGTCACCGGCACAGGATCTGCTGGCACAGCCGGGCGGAAGATCCTGCGTGGTCATTCGGTTCTCCTTCACGGGCGGAGGCGGGAGAAATCGATTTCCGACACCGTAGCCAGCGGCTTGGTCGAGGTCAACGGGTGCCGGCCGGAGAAATACTGTTCGACGCACATCGAACAAGGTCGTAAGGTGGCCGTATGCCCTTGGAGCACCGCCGGTCGGTCGTCGCACTCGCGCTGATCGCCTCGTTCATGGTCTTCGTCGACAGCACGATCGTGAACGTCACCCTCGCCCAGCTCGCCACCCACCTGCACGCGTCCCGCGCCGAGCTGGAGTGGTCGCTGAATGCCTACACCTTGTCGTTCGCGGCGCTGATGCTCGGCGCCGGAGCGATCGCGGACACCCTCGGCGCGAAGCGGGCGTTCCTCGCCGGGCTGCTCGTGTTCACGCTGTCGTCGGCTGTCTGCGCGGCGGCCGGTTCGATGCTGATGCTGAACCTCGCCCGGCTGGTCCAGGGCGCGGGGTCCGCGCTGCTGCTGCCGAGCGCACTGGTCCTCGCGACCGCGTCCGCGACCGACGAGCACGCACGCCACCGCCTGGTCAGCTGGTGGGCCGCGGCCGGCGGCGCCGGGATGGCGGCCGGGCCGTTGCTCGGCGGCGGCCTGGTCGCGCTCGCGGACTGGCGCGCCGTCTTCGCGGTGAACGTCGTGATCGGCATCCCCGCCGCGCTCTGGGCGTGGCGTTCGATGCCGGCCGTCGAGCGGCGGTTCCGGCGGCCGGATGTCGCCGGGATGGCCACCGCGACCGCGTTCATCGGCGGCCTGGTGTTCGCGCTGATCGAAGCTCCGGCGCGCGGCCGGCTGGACCCGGCCGTCATCGGCGCGGTCGGGATCACCCTCGCGGGTCTGGTGAGTTTCGTCCTGGTCGAGCGATCCGTCCGGTCGCCGCTGCTGCCGTTGAAGCTGTACGCCGAGCGCGGCTTCGCGACCGCGGCGCTGCAGGGCACCTTGCTCAACTTCGCCTTCTACGGCGTGCTGTTCACGATGAGCCTGCTCCTCCAGCAAGGGCGGCACCTCAGCGCCCTCGTCACCGGGCTGCTCTTCCTGCCGCTGACCGGCCTGATCTCGATCGCCAACCTGTGCTCCGCGCCGCTCACCCGCCGCCTCGGCAGACCGGCCGTGCTCGCGATCGGCCAAGCGGTGCTCACCGTAGCGCTGCTCGCCCTGGCCTGGGCGAGTACGTCGCCGGCGGTGTGGCCGATGGTGCTCGCACTCGTCCCGATCGGGTTCAGCTCAGGCCTGCTCGTACCGACCATGACCGCACAGTCGATCGCCGCGGTCGAGTCCGGCCTGCACGGCGCCGCGTCGGCTGCGTTCAACACGTCCCGGCAGATCGGCGGGGCGATCGGTGTGGCGACGTTCGGCCCACTGCTGGGCACCGCGCACGATCTCGCCCGCGGCTTCGTCACTTGCGCGCTGGTCGCCGCCGCCGCGAGCATCGCCGGCCTGGGCGTCACCGCGTTCGGCCGCCGGACCCCGGTTCTCGTACCCTCGACGGCAGCCGATTCGTGATCGGCGACGCGCTGGAGGAAACTGCTCGCCGGGGTACGAATCGGACAAACCGGGGGCCGGGCGCAACCAATCGGCGGGCACCGAGCGTCTAGCAGGTGGAGAGGGGGGCGAGTGGCGCAGCCGAACAGGCGGTTGGGTACGACCGTCGCGCTGACGCTTGCCTGCGTCCTGGTCTGCGGTGTCGCCTTCGCCGGCGCGGTCTTCGTGCTGATGCCGGGCGCCCGCAACCGCCCCACCGCCGCGTCCGCCGACGGATCGCCGGCCCCGGGCAGCCCGCCGCCCAGCCCGACAGCGAGTCCACGGCCGTCCGTCCCCGACACGACCTCGAGCGAGGAGCCGCTGCCCGGTGTCGACACACCGGCCACTCCCCCGCCGTCGACCCCGGTCGCGAACACCGGTACCTACGAGTGCCCGGGCTTCAGCGGGATCCAGTCCGGCGTTCCGCTGCCGATGCTGCTGCAGGACACGTTCGCGTGGGGCGACGACCCGCCGTACAAGGTCGGCAACGGGAGTGGCGACGTCAACTGGCGTTCGAACCCGTACCAGAAGCCGAGCTGGTACATGTGGCTGCACTCGCTGCGCTGGCTCGGCAACGGCATCGAGGCCGGGCAGCGCGGTGACCGCAAGGCGCTGCGGCACGTGCTGGCGATCATCCACGACTGGGTGCAGGACAACCCGTACTCGTGGAAGGGCGACGTCGGCGCGTGGGAGGCCACGATGCACCGCACCAACGTGTTGCTGTGCGCCCGGCAGGCCGTACTCACCGGGATGCGGGTCAGCTCGCTGCCGACGCAGTACGCCTGGCTCGACAAGGCGCTCGTGGACCACGCGCAGTTCATGATCGTGAACTGGAGCGGGTCGTCCAACCACGGGACGGACGAGAGCATCGCGCTGTTCGGCGTGGGCTGCACGCTGAAACGTCCGGAGCTGAAGAAGCTCGCCGTGGACCGGCTGACCCAGGCGATCACGACAGCGATCGACCCGCAGGGGTCGACCAACGAGCAGTCGGTCGGGTACGCGATGTTCAACTACCTGTTGTGGGGCCGGGCGACGACGACCCTGCAGCGCTGCGGCGCCAACCCCGGGCAGGTGATCGCCCAGCGGCGCGCCGCGTTGTCGGAGTGGCTGGCGCTGGCGACCAAGTCGACGGGCGAGCTGCAACAGGTCGGTGACGCCGTCCGGCAGAAGCCGACCGGTGCGGCCGGGACCGCGCTCGACTACGTGGCCTCGCTCGGCAAGCGCGGGACGAAGCCGTCCAAGCGGGGCGCGGTCTACGACGCCGGGTACATCTTCGGCCGGACCGGATGGGGCGAGACCCGGCCGTTCGGGCAGGAGTCGACGTACAGCATCCGGTACGGCGTCGCGCGCACGCTGCACGGTCACGACGACCACATGTCGATCACCTACTCGTCGCACGGCCACGACGTGCTGATCGATCCGGGACACTCCGGGTACAAGCTCGACAAGTGGCAGGCGTGGTCGAAGAGCCAGGCCGCGCACAACGTCATGACGATCCCGTCGGCGGAGACCGTGAGCGTGCCGACGCAGCTGGTCCGCGCGTCGATCACGCCGACCTGGGAGTCGTACTCGCTCGCCGACTCGCCCGCGCCGGGCGTGACCCGCAAGCGCGACGTCCTGGTCCTCAAGGATCCGGACCTGGTCATCACGCTCGACCGCGGACAGGCGACGAGCACCCAGCGGTACGAGACGCTCTGGCATCTGGCGCCGGACCAGAAGGTGACGGTCCAGTCGCCGACCACTGCGATCGCCACCGGCGGCAAGGCGAAGACCTACCTGCTGCAGATCCCGTACCAGCAGCAGCCGCCCGCCGACGGCATCACCGTCGTCCAAGGCCGGCAGGATCCGGTCCAGGGCTGGTACTACCCCGACATCTTCCACCGCGAGCCGGCCCCCGTGGTCAAGTTCAACCGCAACGGCAACGCCGCGACCGTCCTCTCCGCGATCGTCCCGGCCAACTCCACCGAGACCGTCACGTACAAGACCCGCACGGTCAGCGGCATGTTCTTCGTCGACCTGACCGTCGGAACCCGCAAAACCACCATCCGCATCCAGCAGGACGGCCGCCTTACCCGCATCAGCTGAGCGCGGTCACAATCGGAGTGCTTGTGCTGTCTCTCCAGTGGATTCGAATCCTTGGGAGGTAGTGCATGAGCAGGCATCCGGCGGCGCGGGACCACTGTCTGAGTCTCGTCCGCAGCGTGGATCGGCCGACTGGTGGAGCGCGGTACGGGCGGATGTTCCCGGGGCTGGAGCCGCTCGGCGCCGACCCGCAGGTGCTGATGCGGGCGGGCGCGGACGGCGGGATCTGTGACGCCGCCGCGGTGCTCGATCCCGGCAGCGGCGGGGACGACGCGGAACAGGCGGCCGGGTGGCCGTTCTTCGGGCAACTGCTGGCCCACGACACGACCGCGGACCGCTCGCCGATCGCGGGCGGCGTCGAGACCGGCGCGTTGCGGAACGCGCGTTCGCCGCGGCTGAACCTGGAGATGCTGTACGCCGACGGCCCGATCGGCTCGCCGTACCTGTTCGACCTGCACGACCCGGCGAAGTTCCTGCTGAACGGGGACGACGTACCGCGGAACCCGCAGGGTGTGGCACTGATCGGCGACCCGCGCAACGACGTCCACCTGTTCTCGCTGACGCTGCACGTGGCGTTGTTGCGGGCGCACAACCGGATCGTCGACCGGCTGCGGGCGAGCGGCGTTCCCGAGGACGAGGTGTTCGAGCGGGCGCGGATCACGCTCACCTGGCATTACCAGTGGGTGGTGGTCCACGACTTCCTGCCGCGGCTGGTCGGGCGACCGCTGGTGCACGAGGTGCTGACCGGCGGCGGGAAGTGGTTCACGCCGGAACCGCTGCAGGCGTTCATCCCGTTCGAGTTCGCGGATGCGGCATACCGCTACGGTCACGGCCAGATCCGGCACACGTACCGCCTGACCGCGGGTGGACCCGAGGTGCCGCTGTTCCCCGATCTGGTCGGCTTCGGGGCGCCTCGGCAGCGGCTCGATCTCACGCAGGTTTTCGACGTCCCCGGTCGTCCGCCGGCGCAACGCGCGAAGCGGCTCGACGGGCGGCTCCCCGCGAGCCTGATCGGGCTGCCGGAAGAGGTCACCGGCGCCGTCGACGAGGCGGCGTACAAGTCCCTCGCGGTCCGGGATCTGCTCCGCGGCGACACCACCGGTCTGCCGAGCGGTGAGGAGGTCGCCGAGCTGCTCGGCGTACCGCCGCTGACCGAGGGCACCTGGCCGGGCGGTACGCCGTTGTGGTTCTACGTCCTGAAGGAGTCCGAGGCCTTCGGCGACGGCGACCGCCTCGGGCCTGTCGGCGGACGCATCGTCGCCGAGGTACTGCTCGGACTGCTGCGGGCCGACCCGGCCGGCTACCTCAGTCTCGAGCCTGGCTGGCAGCCGACACTGCCTGCCGAAGGCGAGACGTTCGGGCTGACCGACCTGCTCATCCCGGACGGCTCGCGCTGAGGCTGCGGGCCTTGGCCTCGGTCTGGAACGCCTCGCGCGGACTCTGGACCGAGGCCAGCGACACGATGTCGCGGCCGTAGAAGAACGACACCAGCCAGATCGACAGAACGCGCATCTTCCGGTCCCAGGTCGGGACCGCCAGCACGTGGTACCCGCGGTGCATCAGCCACGCCGGCAGGCCCTTGATGACGAGCCGCTTGTACTGGAAGATCCCGTTCCCGAGGCCGAGCGTCGCGATCACGCCGAGGCTGTTGTGCACGTAGTTCTTCGGCGCCCGCCCGCGCAGCGACCGCAGCAGGTTCTTCGCCAGCAGCTTGCCCTGTCGTACGGCGTTCTGCGCGTTCGGGACCGTGTACGCGCCCTCGACCGGCGACGTCAGGTCGGGCACCGCCGCGTCGTCACCGGCGGCCCAGGCGTCGGTGACCACCTCGGCGTCGGTGCCGATCCGCAGGTCCGCCCGGACCTGGACCAGGCCGCGCTCGTTGTGCGGCAGGTCTGTGTGGTTGCGCAGCAGCCGGGTCGCGGCGTTGCCCGCGGTCCAGACGATCAGCTCCGAGTCGAACTCGGTGCCGTCCGACAGCACCACGTGACCGTCGTCGGCCGACTGCATCGTGGTGTTCAGGTGGACGACCGCACCGCGCTTCTCGAGCATCTTCACGACCCAGTCGCCCGGCCGGTCGGTCACCTCCGGCAGGATCCGCGGCGTCGCCTCGACCAGGTGGAACCCGAGCTCGTCCGCGGACAGCTCCGGGTACTTCTTCAGCAGCGCCCGCGCCAGCGACAGCAGCTCGGCGAAACCTTCCACACCGGAGAACCCGCCGCCGACGAACGTGACCGTCAGCAGCTTGCGCCGCGCCGGGCCCGGCTCCAGCCCGGCCGCCTCGTCGAACGCGGTGAACAGCCGGTCCCGGATCGCCACGGCTTCCTCGACGTGCTTCATCCCGATCGCCCGTTCGGCCACGCCCGGTACGTCGAACGTCCGCGTCACCGCGCCGGCGGTCACCGCGATCACGTCATACGTCAGCTCGTAGTCCGGCCCGTCCGCGGGGTGGATCGTCACGGTCCTGTCCGCGTGCGAGATGTTCGTGACCATGCCGGCCACCAGCTTGGTGTGCCGCAGGTTGCGCCGCAGCGACACGGCCGCGTGCCGGGCCTCGACGGACCCGGCGACCACCTCGGGCAGGAACGGCTGGTAGGTCATGTACGGCCGCGGGTCGACCACGACCACCTCGGCCTCGCCGCGCCGCAGCTTCTTCTCCAGCCGCCACGCCGTGTAGAACCCGGCATATCCGCCGCCCACCACCAGGATCCTGCGCACCGCACTCTCCGTCCGTCGAACTTCCCACAAGTAAGACACCCGGCCGCGGCCGGTTGTGACATCTACGGGCGGAGCTGCTTGCGGGACGTGATGCCCAGCTTCGCGAAGACCTTGCGCAGGTGCCACTCGACAGTGTGCTGGCTGAGGAACATCTGCGCACCGATCTCGGCGTTCGTCAGCCCCGCGCCGGCCAGATCGGCGATCCGCGCCTCCTGCGCCGTCAACGAGTCCCGGCCCGAGGTGTCCGCCGTACGGCGTTCGTCCAGCACCTCACCGGTGGCCGCGAGCTCCCGCGCCGCCCGCTCGGCGAACGCACCGGCACCGGCCTCCGAGAACAGCTTGTAGGCCATCCGCAGCTGTCCGCGCGCGTCCTGCCGGCGGCCCTCCCGCCGCAGCCACTCGCCGTACACCAGGTGCGTCCGCGCCAGGTCCATCCGCATCCGCGTGCGACTCAGCCGCTCGATCCCTTCCTGGTACGCCGCCTCGGCCGCGCGACCGTCCGACCGCAGCCCGGTCGCCCGCGCCAGGACCCCGAGGCCCCAGTCCGTTCCGGTGGCCTCGGCCTGCTCCTTCAGCCGGCCGTACCCTTCCGCCGCGGCCTCGGGACGTCCCGCCCGCGACGCCGCCTCGATCAGCTCCGGCAGCGCCCAGCTCGCCGCGCCGAGCTCGGCCGGATACGCCGTCGCCGCGAGACTCGAGGTCAGCGCGGTCTGATACTGCGCCTGGGCGTTGTGCAGCAAGGCGTTGGCCATGTACGCGAAGGACACGGCACCGCCCTCGCCGCGCGCCGCCGAGTCGTCCAGGCTGGCGGCGATCAGCGCCGCGGCGTCGGTCTGTCCACGCCAGGCAGCCAGGCAGATCTCGCCGTACGACGCCAGGTCCGCACCGGTCGCGTCGTGGATGGTCTTCACCTCGGCGAGCAGCGCAGCGCCCGCCGTGAGCTCGCCACCGAACAGGCTCAGCATCACGCGGTGGTGCAGGACGAGCGGCAGCTGGTTGAGATCGCCGACCTCGCGCGCGATCCGGAGGTGCCGCGCGGTGAGCAGGTCCCAGCTCCGGTCGTCCCACAGGTTGACGGCCAGCACCGCGGTCAGCCACATCCAGGTCAGGTCGTCCCTCTCCGGCGTCCCGTTCTCCGCCTCGAACGCGGCCGTCGCGTCCCGCGCCGGCCCGACCATGGCCGGATAACCGTCCGCGAACAAGGTCGCGACCGCGTCGTACAGCAGGTCACGCTTGCGTGGCTCCGCCAGCCGGGGCACGGCCTTGGCGGCGCGGGCGACGTACGCGATGCCCCTGTTCTCGCCGAAGCGGCCGGCGAACTGGGCCGCGGCCAGGGCGTTCAGGTAGGTGTCCCGCGCCAGGCCGAGGTCGAGCGGTTCGAGCCGCCGGGCCGCGTCGAGCAGCAGCGGCGGCGCTTCCAGGCTGTGCCCGGAGGCGAACGTCACCTGCGCGCGCATCAGGTTCACGCGCGCCTGGTGCAAGGCGTCGACCGGCCCCTGGCCGGCGGTGTTCAGGAGTCGCAGCGCGGTCTCGAAGGCGCCCGCGGCCAGGCTCGCCTGCGCGGCGGCGAGGGCCCGGATCGAGCGCGTCGCCGGGTCCGGCGTCAGCTCGGTCGCGCGCTGGAGGAACGCGGACGAGGCCGCCATACCGCCGCGCCGTTGCGCCCGGTCGGCCGAGCTCACCAACTCGGCCGCGACGTCCTCGTCCGGGCCGTCGGCGCCCTGGGCGCGATGCCAGGCGCGGCGATCGGGATCGAGCTCCGGGTCGATCGCCTCCGCGAGGGCCTGGTGCGCGGCACGCCGGTCCGCCGGGTCCGCGGCGCGGTACGTCGCCGACCTGACCAGCGGATGCCGGAACCGCACCCGGGCCGCGATATCGATCAACCCGGCGGCCTCGGCCGGGGCCACCGCGCTCATCGGCACGCCGAGCGGCACGAGAGCGCGGACCAGCAGCGGTACGTCGCCGACCGGTTCGGCAGCCGCGGTCAGCAGCAGCCGCTGTGTGTCCTGCGGCAGCGCCTGGACGCGGAGCGCGAAGTTCTGCTCGATCTGGCTCGCCAGCGGCCGGTTGTCCGGTCGCTCGAACCCGCCGGCCAACTGGGCCGCGGTCAGCCCGCGCGGCAGCTCCATCAGCGCCAGCGGGTTGCCCCGGGTCTCGGCCACGATCCGGTCGCGGACCGGCGCGTCGAGCCGCCCGGGCACGACCGAGTCGAGCAGCGAACCGGCGTACTCGTCGGTGAGACCGCCGACCGGCAGCTCCGGGAACCCGCTCCACTCCGGTGCGGTCACCGGCTCGCGCAGCGCGAAGACCAGTCCGATCCGGTCCGCGAACAGCCGGCGCCCCACGAAGGTCAGCGTCTGGACCGAGGCCTGATCGAGCCACTGCGCGTCGTCGACGACACACAGCAGCGGCTCCCGATCGGAAGCCGCCGACAACAGACTGAGCGTCGCCGCACCGATCAGGAACCGGTCGGGCGGTCCCCCGCCGCTCAGCCCGAACGCGATCTCCAGGGCGCCGCGCTGCGGACTGGGCAGGCGATCGCTGAGACCGAGGAGCGGGAGGCACAGCTGGTGCAGGCCGGCGAACGGGACCTCCATCTCCGACTCGACCCCGGACGCGCGCGCGACCCGGCAGCCGTCGGCCCGTCCGGCGACGTACTCGAGCAGCGCCGACTTGCCGATGCCGGCCTCGCCGCGCATGACCAGCACCTGTCCGTCCCCGGAGCGCACCCCGGCGACCACGTGGTCGAGGCGTGCGGACTCCGCTCGCCGCCCGCGCAATCGCTGCCACCCCACCCGTCAGAGGCTACGTGCGAACAACGATACGGGTACAGAACCCGCCAGTACCGCAAGCGCCGATCAGACGGCTTCCTGCGCCAAGCGGTCGCGGGCGCGCTTGACGAGCTGGCGCGCGTTCGGCGCGCCGATCCGGAGCGTCTCGGCGATGTCACGGTACGGGTAGTCGAAGCCTTCCCGCAGCACGTACGTCGCCCGCTCGGCCGGCGACAGCCGGTCCTTCAACAGCTGGACGGCGGTCGCGAACGCCTCCCGGTTCTCGGCGTACGCATGCGGATCGGGGCCGGCCGCCACCCGCTCGTCCGGAAGCCAGGGCCCGACCGTCGTCTCGTGCCGGCGCCGCGCCGACTGCACCAGGTTGATCGCCAGCCGCGACACCGCAGTCGCGAGGAAGGCCTGCGGGTCGGCCACCGCGGACCGATCCGTCCGCTGCCAGCGCAACCAGACGTCCTGCACGAGCTCCTCGGCCTCGTGCTGGTTGCCGACGATCCGGCGCGCGATCCGGAACAACCGCGGCCGAGCCTGCAGGAACTCGTCCAAACCCGCCGTACTCACGATCCGGCCTCCTGACGCTGGGGAACACTTCCAGCGTCGGCCGCCGGCCACGGGGTTCGCGCCCTGGAGACCCCATGGTCGACTGCGTGGCCGATTACGTGGTCGAGTGCGTGGCCAACTGCGTGGTCAGGCCTCGAGGGCGTTCAGGATCGTGGCCGTGACGGCCTCCGGCTCGGAGACGCTCAGGGCGTGCGAGGCGCCGGCGATCTCGCGGGTGTCCTTCGCACCGGCGCGGTCGGCGAGAAACCGGTGCAGGGCCACCGGGATGTTCATGTCCTGGTCGCTGAACACGAACCAGGACGGGATCGTCTGCCACGCCGGCGTGGACGTCGGCAGCGGGCCGGTCAGGGCGGCCTCGGTGGCCGGCCGCTGGGTCGCGGCCATCAGCACGGCCTGCTCGGCGGGTACGTCGGCGCAGAACTGCTGACGGAACACGTCCGGGCGGATCGCGAGCTCGTTGCCGCCGGTGGCCACCGGGTAGGCGTTCAGCGCGTCGCCGAGCGTGCTGCCCGGGAACATCAACGACAGCTGGAACGCGGTCTCGCCGTGGTCGGGTGCGAACGCGCAGACGTACACGAGCGCCTTGACCGCGTCGTTCCCGGCGGCGGCCTGGGTGATCACCATGCCGCCGTACGAGTGCCCGACCAGGACCACCGGCTTGCCGATCCCGGCGATGACGTCGCGGACGTACTGCGCGTCGCCGTCGAGGCTGCGCAGCGGGTTGGCCACCGCGACCGTTTCGATCGAGCGCTCCCGCAGCCGCTCGACGACGCCGTTCCAGCTGGCCGACTCGGCGAACGCGCCGTGGACCAGGACGACGACCGGATTCTCACTCATGGGGTTCTCCTCTTCCCTCGGGTACTGGGTGAGACCGGACAGACAGCCGGGTTGTGACCGGGGCGACAGTCACAGAACGCCACTCTGCGTTGTCCTGGTGGGTGAGGACATCCGCAGCGCACAAAGGAGAACAGATGAGCATCACCGAACAGCAGATCGCCACGTCGGTCCTGGTGATCGGAACCGGTGGTGCCGGCCTCCGGGCGGCGATCGAACTGGCCGAGCAGGGCGTCGAGGTTCTTGCCCTCGGCAAACGCTCGCGCTCCGACGCGCACACCTCGCTGGCGGCCGGCGGCATCAACGCGGCGCTCGCGACCATGGACCCGGACGACACCTGGCAGCAGCACGCGGCCGACACCCTCCAGGAAAGCTACCTACTCGCGAACCCGGTCACCGTGCAGGTCGTCGCGCAGGGCGCGGCCCGCGGGATCGAGGACCTCGAACGCTGGGGGATGCCGTTCGCGCGCGAGGCCGACGGGCGGATCTCGCAGCGGTTCTTCGGCGCGCACACCTACCGCCGGACCGCGTTCGCCGGCGACTACACCGGGCTGGAGATCCAGCGCACGCTGATCAACCGCGCGGTGCAGCTCGGCGTACCGATCCTGGACACGGTCTACGTGACCCGCATCCTGGTGAAGGACAACACGGTCTTCGGCGCCTACGGTTTCGACCTGACGACCGGTCGGCGGTACGTGATCCACGCCGACGCGGTGATCCTGGCCGCGGGCGGTCACACCCGGATCTGGCGGCGGACGTCGTCGCGGCGCGACGAGAACACCGGCGACGCGTTCCGGCTGGCCGTGCTCGCGGGCGGGCGGCTGCGCGATCCCGAGCTGGTTCAGTTCCACCCGTCCGGGCTGATCGAGCCCGAGAACGCGGCGGGCACGCTCGTGTCCGAGGCGGCCCGCGGCGAGGGCGGCCGGCTGCGCAACGCGCTCGGCGAGCGGTTCATGGCCCGGTACGACGCGGAGCGGATGGAGCTGTCGACGCGGGACCGGGTCGCGCTGGCGGAGTACACCGAGATCAAGGAGGGCCGCGGGACGCAGAACGGCGGCGTCTGGCTGGACGTGTCGCACCTGCCCCGCGAGACGATCATGCGGCGGCTGCCGCGGGTCTACCAGACGCTGCTCGAGCTGCAGATGCTCGACATCACCAAGCAGCCGATCGAGATCGCGCCGACCGCGCACTACTCGATGGGCGGCGTCTGGGTCCGGCCCGAGGACCACGGCACCGGCGTCGACGGGTTGTGGGCGATCGGCGAGGCCGCGAGCGGACTGCACGGCGCGAACCGGCTCGGCGGCAACTCGCTGATCGAGCTGCTCGTGTTCGGGCGGATCGTCGCCGAGGAAGCGGCGAAGTACTCGATCCGCCGGCAGGCCCAACTGCGCTCCGCGGACGCCGTCGCCGAGGCCCGCGCCGAGGTCGACCAGCTGCTGACGAACGACGGGCCGGAGAACGTCCGCGCCCTGCAACGCGCCCTGCGCGACACGATGACGGCGCGGGCCGGCGTCGTCCGCGACGAGGCGGGTCTGCAGGCCGGCCTCGCGGAACTCTCGGACGTCGAGGAACGGATCAAGCAGATCGGCGTCCACCCGGACATCGCCGGCTTCCAGGACCTGGCCCACGCCTTCGACCTGAAGGCGTCGGCGCTGGCCGCGCGGGCCACCCTGGACGCGGCGCTGGTACGGCGGGAGACCCGCGGCTGCCACAACCGCTCGGACCACCTGGACCTCGACGAATCCCTCCAGGTCAACCTCGTCTGGTCCGGCCCCGGCGCGATCGAGAAGGAGCCCATCCCCCCGATCCCCGCCGAGCTGCGGCAGCTCATGCGCCACGTCTCGTCCGACGGCAAGCTCGTCGAATGACCTCGCCGACATCCTGCTTTCCTGGACCCTCTTCACTGACGGTGACCTGACCCTGCAGCTCCTGCATGCCGTGAAGCGCTGAGCAGGTCGACGAGGAGTGCCAGTGGGGCCCAGCCGCCGCGGCCTCGGCGGGTCAGGACATGGGCTCGCATGCGGGGTTCGGGGTCGCGGAGGCGGCGTAAGGACAGGCCGGTGGCTCTGGGGTAGGTGGCGGGCATCAGAGCGACGCCGAGGCCGGCGGTGATCATCTCCTCGACGAGATGGAGGCTGTCGGCACGTTGCGTGACGCGGGGCTCGAAACCGGCCAGGGCGGCGATGGTGCGGACGACCCGCTCGTCGGCGGTGTGCCGGGAGTTCACGATCCAGTCGCTGTCGGCGAACGCGGCGATGACGTCGACCGCCGTACCGGACGTACGGCGAGACCGTGACGGTACGGCGAGGCTCCACGTGTTCTCCCACAACGGTGCGGCCTGGAGCGCGGCGTGCTGCGGGGCGGGCGCGAGGTTGTAGTCGTAGGTGACGGCGAGGTCGACCTGGTCGCGCTCGAGCAATGCGATCGCCTCGGGTGGTTCCTGTTCCTGGATCGCCACCCGGACGGCGGGCGGCAGCTGCGGTACGACGGGGAGCAGCGTGTCGCGGATCGCGGTGTGGAAGGCGGCCACGCGGACGGTTCCGGCCGGGTCGGCGGACGGGTCGAGGTCGGCCCGGGCGGCCTCGTGGGCGGCGAGGATGTGGACGGCGTGGTCGGCCAGGCGGCGGCCTGCCGGCGTGAGGCGCACGCGGCGGCCGTCGGGCTCCAACAGTGGTGTGCCGACCTCGTGGGCGAGCGCCGCGATCTGCTGCGAGACGGTCGAGGTGGTGACGCCGAGGACGTCGGAGACGGCGCGCATCGAGCCCAGTCGGGACAGGGCGAGCAGGAGTTCGAGCCGGCGGACGTCCATTCATCGATCATGAACGATATGTCCAGGATTCTCACGTGGACGCGAACGAAATCCCGAGCTTGACTGGACGGTATGCGCACACGTGAGACCGGTATCGCCTTCGCGGTGCTGTCCATGACGATGGTCCAGCTCGGACTGGCCGCCTCCGTCGGATTGTTCGACCGGGTCGGGCCCGAGGGTGCGGCCTGGTTGCGTCTGGTGTGTGCCGGGCTGATCGTCCTCGTGCTGTTCCGTCCCCGGCCGAGTTCCTTCGACCGCAACGCGTTCCTGGCCGCGGTCGGTCTCGGCGTCGCCACGGCCGGCGTCACACTGCTGTTCATGGCTGCCGCGGCACGTCTCCCGCTCGGTACGGCGAGTGCGCTCGAGTTCCTCGGCCCGCTGTCGGTCGCCGTCCTGCGGAGCCGCGGGCGACTGGTCTGGCCGGCGCTGGCCTTCGCCGGCGTGCTGCTGCTGACCCAGCCGTGGCACGGGTCGGTCGACGGCCCCGGCGTACTGTTCGCGCTCGGCGCGGCCGCGTGCTGGGCGGCGTACATCGTCCTCACCCAGCACGTGGGCAGCCACGTCGCCGGCCTTCAAGGCATGGGCGTCTCGCTGCCCGTCGCCGCAATCGTGGCCACGGCCGTGGCAGGACCGGCCACGATCCCGGTCATGACCTGGCAACTGGTCGCCGTCGGCTTCGGCCTGGCGCTGCTGCTCCCGGTGATCCCGTTCAGCCTGGAGTACTTGGCGCTGCGCCGCATCGACGCCGGTGTCTTCGGCACGCTGATGAGCCTCGAACCGGCCCTGGCGCTGCTGATCGGCTGGCTACTGCTCGGCCAGTCCCCCTCGCTCCTGCAGGCGTTCGGCATCGGCTGCGTGATCGCGGCCGGCGTCGGCGCGGAGAGAGCCGTGGGCCAGCGCCGCGAGCAGACCGAGCACGACCAGACCGACGATGCCGTGGTACCACTGCCAGCCGATGCCTAGCCCGACGAACCCGTCGAGCACCATCACCACCGCTCCGGCCCCGACGCCGACCGCCAGCAGCAGAACGCCGGCCAGCAGCAGCTTCCGCGGCACCCGGCGGCCGAACGGGCTCACCGTGGCCAGCGCCAGGGCCGCGCCGGCCAGGCCGGAGATCGCGGCGAAGGCCTGGGCCAGCGCGGGGTTCAGAAAGTACGCCTCCGCGGCGTCGGGCGGGACGATCGGGCCGGACGGGAATCCCAGCCGGCCCTCGACCGCGAACACCGCCTTCCCGACGGCATAGCCGATCATCAACACCGCAACGCCGTACGCCGGTATCCTCCGCATGCCTCCACCGTAGGAGTTCGTCCGCCGCGCGAACTCCCTCCTGCGGGTGATCCTTGCTAGGCGGCCGCGCGGGCCCGGGCTACTTCCTGGCCCCGGACGGTTTCGGGGTAGCGGGTGAGCATGGCGCGGAGTTCCTCCGCGTCGACGTTGGCGCCGAAGAGTTCCGTACCGGGCTCCAGACGCTTGCCGTCGGCGAGCGGTCCGGCGAGCACCGGGTCGAAGCCGAGCGCGTCGACGATCCTCGCGACCTCCTCGGCATCGGCCGGCTCCCCCGCGACGGCGATCGCCTTGCGGTGCGCTGCGTGGGCGCCTTCGTCGAGGTCGTGGTAGCCCATGTGGTTGAACGCCTTCACGACGCGGGACTCCGGCAGGAACCGCTGGACGATCTCCGACGACGACGTCCGCGGGTCGGTGAGGTCGTCGCGGATGCCGTCGACCTCCCACCAATAGTTCATCGCGTCGACGACCAGCTTGCCGCGGAGCGCGTCGACCGGGATCGTGCGGTGCTTGCCCAGCGGCAGCGCCAGGATCACCAAGTCCGCCTCGGCCGCGGCCTCGGCGGCAGTGGTGGCGACGGCTCCGGGCGTGACGACCTCGACGATCAGCGCGATCCTCTCGACATCACCCGAGCCGGCGATCAGCACGCGATACCCGGCCGCGACGGCCAGCCGTGCGAGCACGGTCCCGACCTTGCCCGCGCCCAGGATCCCGATCGTCGTCATTCGGACTCCGCCAGGATGTCGCGCACCAGCGGGATCACCTTCGTGCCGTACAGCTCGACGGCCTTCAGCCGCGCACTCGACGGCAGCGGACCGCCCGAGTAGATGAGGTCGAACCGCTCGACGCCGAGCGCCTTGACCGCGCCCGCGATCCGGCGCGCGACGGTCTCCGGCGAACCGACGTACATCGATCCGTGCAGCACCTCGGACTCGAACTCCGCACGCTTCAACGGCGGCCAGCCGCGCAACGCGCCGATCCGGTCCCGCATCACCTTGTACGGCGCGTAGTAGATCTCCTTGGCCTGCTCGTCGGTCTCCGCGACGAACCCCGGCGAGTGCATGCCGACCGGATGCGCGACGGTCCCGAACTGCTGGGCCGCCCGCTTGTACAGGTCGATGTACGGCGCGAACCGGTCCGGCGACCCGCCGATGATCGCGAGCATCAGCGGCAACCCGTAGTACGCCGTACGCACCACGGACTGCGGCGACCCGCCGACCCCGACCCACGTCGTCAGCCGGCCGGACTCGGTCTTCGGGTAGACCTCGATGTTGTCCAGCGCCGCCCGCACGGTGCCTTCCCAGGTCACCGGCTTCTCGTCGAGCAACCGCACGAACAACTGCAGCTTCTCCTCGAAGAGCTTGTCGTAGTCGGCCAGGTCGTAGCCGAACAGCGGGAACGACTCGGTGAACGAGCCGCGCCCGAGGATCACCTCGGCGCGCCCGTTCGACAGCGCGTCGACGGTCGAGAACCGCTGGAAGACCCGCACCGGGTCGTCCGAGCTCAGCACCGTCACACCCGACCCGAGCCGGATGTTCGACGTCTGGGTGGCGATCCCGGCCAGCACCGTCTCCGGCGTCGAGATCGAGAACTCCGGGCGGTGGTGCTCACCGAGCGCGATCGCGTCCACGCCGATCTGATCGGCGAGCACCGCCTCGTCCACGACCTGCCGGATCGCCGCGGCGGCTGTCACCGGCGCACCGCTGTCGTCCACCGGGATGTCACCGAAAGTATCGAGTCCGAAGGCCAGCTCGGCCATCTCCGCACGCTCCTGTCCACTCACGCACCAAGTCTAGGTTGACATGTCAACACCAGACCGGCCGGGGTTCATTCCCCGGTGCGCCAGTGCCGGAGTTTGTCCGGGTTCAGCACGATCCAGACCGCCGACACCTTCGGGCCGGTGACCTTCAGACTCATCACCGCGACCACGCTGCCGACCGCCCGCAGCACGACACCCGGCTCGCCGTTGACCGCCTCGACGGTCAGCACGGTCTCCGGGCCGACCAGCTCCGTCACGCACCGCGCGACCTGATCGGCGCCGTGGACCGGGTCCAACGCGGCCGCCACCCGGCCGCCGCCGTCGCTGACCGCGACCACCTCCGGCGCGAGCAGACTCCGGAGCGCCCCGGCACTGCGGGCCCGGCACGCCGTCGCGAACCGGTGCACGACGGCATGATCACCTCGCCTGAACAACGTCACCTCCTGCTCAAGCGACCGCGGTGAGCTTCGCCGGGTTCATCTGCCACAACACCTCGTCGATCCCTGCGGTGGACGCGGTCACCGTGCACACCGCGAACACCTCCCCGTCGCGGCGCAGCATCGCCACCGCGCGGCCGTTCGCCGTACCGAACTCCACCTCGACACCGACCCAGAAACGGGTGTGGAACGCCCGGTGGTACTTCGCCACCCGCAGCCCGCCGACCACCGGGAACTTCGACGCCCGGGCCGCGCCGCCGCCGTCGGAGTAGCTGATCGCGTCCTTGGCCAGCAACTGCTCGAGCACGGCGAGATCACCGGAGCGCGCCGCCGCGACGAACGCCGTCAGCAACGTCTTCTGCTGATCCCCGCTGACCTCGGTCCGGCGTTCGGCCCGGATCCGCTTGCGGGCGCGACTGACGAGCTGCCGGACCGCGGCCTCGGACGTCTGCAGCATCGCGGCCAACTCGTCGTACGGGTAGTCGAACGCCTCCCGCAGGACGTACGCCGCGCGCTCGGTCGGCGACAGCCGTTCGAGCACGAGGAGAACCGCGAAGCTCAGCGCCTCCCCGCGCTCGGCGCCGAGGTACGGGTCGGCGCTGGTGTCGACCGGTTCGGGCAACCACGGTCCGACGTACGTCTCCCGGCGCGCCCGCGCGGACTGGCTCGCGTTGATCGCGAGCCGGGTCACCGCCGTCGACAGATACGCGACCGGGCTCTGGACCGCGCTGCGGTCCGCGGCCTGCCAGCGCAGCCACACCTCCTGGACCAGGTCCTCGGCCTCGGCGTGGCTGCCCAGCATGCGGTACGCGATCCCCATCAGGCGCGGCCGCACCTGGTTGAAGACCGCGACCGCGTCGTCCAGATCCTCAGTCATCCGCTGGAGGATACGGCCCGGGCTCTCCTTCCAGCGCCTCGATCGCGCTGTGCAGGCTGTTCAGGTCGGCCGCCTCGGCCTGCACCTCGAACGGATCCATCAGCCACTCCTCGGGTGACTCGTCCTCGGGCGGCGTCCCGGCCGCGTTCAGCCGGATGTCCGCCTCCACCTCGACGTCGAGCTCACGCAGGAACTCGGACTCCGGTACGCCGGTCATTGCGCCGCGTACCAGTCCGCGTAGTGCAGCTCGCCCAGCGTGGCCTCGCCCAGCGGGACCAGGCTACGCTCGGTGAGCTCGGAGCCGAAGTACCGCGCGTGCACGTCGGAGACGACCTCGCGGGTGTCACCGCGCTCGGACAGCGCCTTGCGGATGAACTCGTCCATCCGCACCTCGTCCGGCCCGGCGATGTCGATCCGCGTGTTCAGCGGCTCGCCGACCGCGGTCCGACCGAGGATCTTCGCGACGTCCTCGGCGGCGATCGGCTGCCAGGCGACCGGCGCGATGTGCACCTTGCCGTCGTCCCAGGTGGCTTCGTCCGCGGTCGGCCCGACGAACTCGAAGAACTGGGTCGCGTGCACCAGCGAGTACGGGATCCCGGAGGCCTTGATCAGCTCCTCCTGGGCGATCTTCGCGGCGAAGTAGGCGTTGTCCGGCAGCCGCTCGGTGCCGACGATCGAGATGCCGACATGGTGCCGGACGCCGGCCGCGTCCTCGGCCGCCAGCACGTTCGAGGTGGAGGTCCTGAAGAACTCCATCACCGGCCCGGCCTCGAACGACGGCGAGTTGGCGACGTCGACGACCACGTCGGCGCCCTTCAGCACATCCGCCAGGCCCTCGCCGGTGATCGTGTTGACCCCGGTGCTCGGAGCGGCCGGGACCGCCTCGTGGCCGTGCTCGGTGAGCTTCGCCACCAGCTTCGTGCCGATCAGGCCGGTGCCGCCGATCACGACGATCTTCATCGCAGATCCCTTTCGATTGTCTTGAGCTGTCATCAGGTAAGACAGGGCACCCCCGGAGCTTGTGACAGTCACATCCGCGACTGCTGCCCTGTCTTGTCTGTGACGTCAGCCGAGAGGAGAGGCAGTTGCCCAACGCCACGGTCCGGATCCGGGTGCGGATGACGGCACGGCCGATCGACGAGCCGCACCGGGTCGCCAGCCAGCTCGAACTGCTCTTCGACCTGACCTTCGTGGTCGCGGTCGCCGCGGTCACCGAGCAGTTCGCCCACACCATCGCCGAGGGCCACGCCGGCGACGGTGTGCTGCCGTTCCTGCAGGTGTTCTTCGCGATCTGGTGGGCGTGGATGAACTTCACCTGGTTCGCGTCGTCGTACGACACCGACGACGTCACGTACCGGATCCTGACCATGGTGCAGATGGCCGGCGTGCTGCTGCTCGCCGCCGGCGTCCCGGCCGCGGCGGACCACGGCGACTACCTGATGATCACCTCGGGCTACCTGGTGATGCGGCTCGGGCTCGTGTCGCTGTGGCTGCGCGCGGGCCTCGAGGACCCGGCGTCGCGGCGGACGGCGTTCCGCTACGCGATCGGGATCGGGGCACTGCAGATCGGCTGGTTCGGCCGGCTGTACCTCGCGAACACCGGCGCCTCCGACGGGGTACTGCTCGCCGCCTTCGTCGCCCTGGCGATCCTGGAGCTGTCCGTACCGCTGTGGGCCGAGCGCCCGCGGGCGACGCACTGGCATCCGCACCACATCGCGGAGCGGTACGGGCTCTTCACGATCATCCTGCTCGGCGAGGCTGTGCTGGCCTCGTCCAACGCCGTACGCCGGGCGGTCGCGGAGACCGACGTGAACGCCGAGCTGATCGCGGTCGCCGGCTGCGGCCTGGTGATCCTGTTCGCCTTGTGGTGGCTGTACTTCCTGCATCCGGCCGGTCCGCGACTGGAGGACCGACGGAATCGCTCGTACCGCTGGGGCTACGGCCACTACGGCCTGTTCGCCTCGCTGGCCGCGCTGGGCGCCGGCCTCGAGGTCGCGGTCGAGCAGACCGGTCATGAGCTGCACCTGTCCCCCACCGGCGCGAGCTACGCGGTCGCCGTCCCGGCCGCGTCCTTCATCGCGTTGCTGTGGGGCGTGCACCGAGCCATCGCCGATGTGTCCCGGGTACACCTCGGTACGGCGGTGGCGGGCATCGCCGTACTGCTCGTGCTGCCGCTCGCGACGCCGGCGATAGGACCGGTCGCCGACCTCGCGCTGATGGCCTTGACCTGCGTCGGCGTCGTCGCCGTCGCCTCGTGGGACGCTAGGCGGTGAGCGCGGACAGCGTCTTCAGCGTCGACCGGATGACATCGGCGATCGGTACGTCGTCCGGCGCGGCGATCCAGCGCTCGAACGACACCCGGAACACGGCGACCCCGGTCTCGGCGGCCAGCGCGGCCACGTCCGGGTCGACGCCGCGCGCGAGCAGACCGTCGGTGAGCGACGTCGTCATCGACGCCATCTTGATCAGCTCGCGTTCGCGCAGCTCCGGCGTCGACGCGATCACGGCGGCCCGGCGGCGCGAGGAGTCCCGGCGGCTGTCGTCGAAGAACTCGGCCGAGGCCAGGACGGCGGCCGTCACCGCCTCCATGGGGGACGCGTCCGCGGGCGCCGCGGCGAGCGCGGCGGCCATGTCCTGCCCGAGCAACTCGGATCCGGCGAACAGCACCTCGCGCTTGTCCGCGAAGTGCCGGAAGAAGGTACGCGCGGTGACCCCGGCCCGGTCGGCGATCTCGGCGACGGTCGTGCCGTCGTACCCGCGCTCGGCGTACAGCGCCATCGCCGCCTCGCGCAGCCGCCCGGCCGCATCCGGTTCCCACCGTCCCATGACGTCGATCCTAGCCGATGTCATCGAGTGACATCAGGGTGTAGCATCGCTGATGTCAGTCAGTGACATCACCGGAAGGAACCTTCTCATGCGCGTTTTCGTCACCGGAGCCTCCGGCCACCTCGGCTCGGCGGTGGTCCCGGAACTCCTGCACAACGGTCACCAGGTCCTGGGCCTGGCCCGCTCCGACGAGTCGGCGAAACGGCTCACCGACCGGGGCACCGAGGTCGTCCGCGGCGACCTGGCCGACCTCGACCGGCTGCGCGCGGCAGCGGCGGCGGCCGACGGCGTCGTACACCTCGCGTTCCGCCACGACCTGATGGTCGCCGGCGATCTGGCCGGCGCGGCCGAGGCCGACCTCGCGGCACTGCGCGCACTGGCCGACGCACTGGACGGCACGAACAAGCCGCTCGTCAGCACGTCGGGCACCGGCATGCTCGCCCGGTTCGTCCAGGGCCGTCCGGGGACCGAGGCCGACTTCTCCCCCGCCGGCGGATACCGCATCGACGCGGAGAACCTCGTCGTCGCACTGGCCGATCGGAGCATCCGGTCGTCGATCGTCCGGCTGCCCCAGGTGCACAGCGAACTCGACCACAACGGCTTCGTCCCGGCGCTGATCCAGTTCGCCCGGCGCAACGGCTTCGCGGCGTACGTCGGCGACGGCGCGAACCGCTGGCCGGCCGTCCACACCCTGGACGCCGCGAGGCTCTACCGCCTGGCGCTCGAGTCGGCGCCCGCCGGTTCCCGCCTGCACGCCGTCCACGACGAGGGCATCGCCTTCCGCACCATCGCCGAAGCGATCGGTCGCGGCCTGGACGTCCCGGCCCGCTCGATCACCCCCGAGCAGGCGCCGGAGTACCTCGGCTTCCTGGCCGGCTTCGCCGCCATGGACAACCCGTCCACGGCGACCCTGACGGGAGAGCTTCTGGACTGGCACCCGGCCCAGCCCACCCTGCTCGACGACCTCGCCAAGCCGTTCTACTTCGAGGACACCTCCCGGTGACCTCGGACAAGTCACGACCTGTCCAAGGTCCCGGCGAGGTGTGGCTGGTTACACCTTGAGGACCGGCGCGACGGTCTTGGACTTCGAGCCTTCGTACGCCGCGAGCAGGATGCCGAGGACGGCGATGCCCTCCTCCTCGGTGTGCAGCGGGCGCTGCTTGCCGAGCAGCGAGTCGGCGAAGTGGCCGATCTCGGCGACGAACGTGTCGACCGGCTCGAACTCGAAGGTCTCGGTCTCGCCCGACCGGAGGCTGTAGGACAGCGACGTACCGTCACTGGTCAGCGAGCCGAGCTCGCCGACGGCCGAGAACCGCTCGGTGCCGGCGGCCGGCTGGTAGGCCCAACTGGTCACGAGCTGGCCGACGACGCCGTTGTCGAAGCGGATCAGCACCTGGGCGGAGTCCTCGCCCTCCATGAACTTCAACCGGTGCGTGGAGAGCATCGCGGTCGCCTCGACCGGCAGCCCGCCGGCGAGGTGCAGCATCAGATAGGTGGGGTGGTACCCGGTGTCAATGAGCTCGCCACCGCCGCTCGTCTTGCTGCTCGCCCGCCAGCCCATCGACGTCGGGTCGAAGTCGTTGTAGAAGCTGTCCGTCGTGCGGACCTCGTACACCGTGCCGATCGTCCCGGCCTGCAGCAGCTCCCGGGCCTTCGCGACGGCCGGCATGAACAGCTGGTTGTGCGCACACATCAGCGTCACGCCGTTCTCGGTCACCGCCTTGCGGACGCCGGCCGCCTCCTCGGCGGACAGGCACAGCGGCTTCTCGCACAGGATGTGCTTGCCCGCCTCGGCCGCCGCGACGATCGCGTCCCGGTGCAGATGGTGCGGCAGGCAGATGTCGACCGCGTCCAGGTCCGCGCTCGCGAGCATCTCGCGATAGTCCGTGTACGCCGTGGCGTCCAGCTCCTCGCCACGCTTCTTCGCCGTCTCCTCGACCGCGTCCGCGACCGCGGTGACCGCGATCCGGTCCGCGTGCGCCCGGTACCCCTTGATGTGCGCCGAAGCGATGCCCCCGGCGCCGATCAGCCCGACCTTGATCATGCCGTCGTCCTTTCAGCTGTAGGAGATCACTCGGTTGGACTCGGCCGCCGCGTTCGCCGCCACCACCAGGCGGGTCAGCTCGACGGCGCGCTCGATGTTCTCGTCGGCACGGGTGTCGTCGACGATGTGGCCGACCCACTGCGCGAACGGATCCGGCGAGTGCTCAGGCACCTCGACCTGCTCGCCGTTCACCAGGAGAACGTTCCCGCGGTCGGTGTAGGTGAGCGTGCCCTCGGTCCCGAACAGCTCGATCGTGAACGGGTTGTTGCTGGCGAACCCGGCCTCGATCACCCCGATCGTCTGGTCGCCGTACCCGGCCACGACGACCGCGTTGTCCTCCAGCCCGCGACCGGCCACCGAGCGGTACGTCGCGCTCACGGTCTCGGGCGTCGCGCCGAGGAACAGCTGGGTCAGGTACACCGGGTGGCAGCCGAGGTCGGTGAGCGCGCCGCCGATCGCGGCCTTCGGCTCGAAGAACCGCTGGGGCAGCCAGCCCTCCTTGCCGTCCCGCCCGATCGCGCCGTCGTGCGAGAGCCGGACCCGGCCGTAGGTCACCCGGCCGAGTGACCCCTTGTCGAGCACCTCCCGGATCGCGGTGGTGTAGCCGTGCGCGAGCCGCGGCAGCGAGACCGTCAGCTTCACGCCGGCGGCGTCGGTGGCGGCGACGATCTCCTCGGCCTCGGCGACCGTCGGCGCGAGCACCTTCTCGGTGTAGATGTGCTTACCGGCCTGAGCGGCCTTGACCATGATGTCGCGGTGCACGTCGGTCGGCGTCGTGATCACCACGCCGTCCAGGTCGTCGCGCGCCAGCAGCGCGTCGAGATCGCCGGTGAACTCCACACCGAACTGGTCGGCACCGGCCCGGCCGCGCTCGGCGTCGTCGTCCCAGACGGCCACCAGCTCTGTCCCCGGGTGCGCCTGGGCCTGCCTGGAGTAGTCGCCGGCATGGACGTGCCAGAAGCTGAGCGTCGCGATCTTCAGCGGGTTGGACACGCGGGTCCTCCTCAGTGGAAAACTTCGGAAACGTTTCGGATCGAGCGTCGGCAGATCACGGTACAACGTTGTCATCGGTGTGCAACAGACCCCCGGCGCGCCCGTTCACACGGTGAGACCCGCGCGCAATCGGGATGCTTATAGTTATCCAGGATTCCCGGAGAACTGAGGTGGCTGATGAGCGAGGAACCGGTCGGCGGCGACCTCTCGCGGCTGCGCCAGCTCAACGCCGCCGCCGTGCTGCGGGAACTGCGCGGCGACCAGCCCTTGACGCTCACCGAGTTGTCGAAGCGAACAGGTCTGTCGCGCGCTTCGACCGAGGACGTGGCCCGGGACCTGCTCGGCCGCGGCTGGCTGACCGAGGTGGCGCCGGCGTCCGGGTCGGTCGGGCGGCCCGCGCGGCGGTACCGGTTCAACGCGGGCGCCGGGCGGTTGCTCGGGATCGACATCGGCGGGCACAAGGCGCTCGCCCTGGTCACCGACCTCGACGGCGAGGTGATCAGCCAGAGCCGGATCGAGATCGCTGCGGAGGCCGGACGGCGGCAGCGGCTCGCGGCGCTGGACCGGTGCGTGACGAAGGCGCTGGCGGGCGCCGGCGACGGGCAGATCTGGGCGACCGGGGTGGCGACCACCGGCCTGGTCGACGGGACCGGGAAGGTGATGCTCTCGGACTCGTTGCCGGAGTGGAGCGGGGTCGACCTGGCCGCGCAGGTCCGGCGCCTGGTCCCCGGCCCTGTCCGCGTGGAGAACGACTGCAAGCTCGCCGCGCTCGCCGAGACCTGGCGCGGCGTCGCCCGGTTCGCGAAGGACGTGGTCTTCCTGCTGGCCGGCCTGCGTACCGGCGCCGGACTGATCATCGACGGCAAGCTCCACCGCGGCTTCGCCAACTGGTCCGGCGAGATCGGCGCCCTCCCCGCCGCCGGCTGGCAACACGCCCCGCACCACCTGCACGACTGGCTGGAGAACAGCCCCGCAACCGAGGCGGGCGGCGGGTTCGAGCGGGTGTTCGTGGCCGCTCGCGCGGGCGACGCGACGGCCCTGGCGGCCGTCGACGCGTACGTGCGGGATCTGGCGGTGGGGGCCTCCGCCCTGGTGCTGACGCTGGACCCGCAGCTGGTCGTGATCGGGGGCGGGTTCTCGCGGTCGGCGGACGTGATGGTGGCGCCGTTGCGGCGCGAGCTGGACCGGTGGTGCCTGCGGACGCCGGAGATCCGGGTGTCCGCGTTCGCGGACGAGGGCGTCGCGCTGGGCGCCGTCCGGCTGGCGCTCGACGAGGTCGAGTCGACCATCACGACCGGGCTCAGGCCTTGACATAATTTTCCTGGACTCCATGATTATCCCCATCGCCACGCCCAGCGAGAGGAAGCATCATGATGCGTCCGTTCCGTCTGCTCACCGTCGTCGCCACGGGTGCCCTGCTCGCCGCGGTCCTCACCTCCCCCGCCCAGGCCACCATCAGCGGCGCGACCGCGACCAACACCGCGACCACCGTCACGTACCGCTTTTCCTACACCGGCGCCCCGCAGTTCCTCCGGGTGTACGTCGACACCGACCGCAACCCGTCGACCGGATTCGCCCAGGGCGGCACCGGAGCCGACTACCTGCTCGAGAACGGCAGCCTCTACCAGCACACCGGCACCGGCTGGAGCTGGACGCTCGTCCGCTCTGTCACCTTCGGCAACACCGGCGGCGTCGCCCAGTGGACTGTCGGACGCGCTGACCTGGGTGAGACCGCCACGCCGAACGACGCCGACCTGATCTTCCAGGCGGAGGCCCCGCTCGAGACGTCCGCGAAGTACACGCAGGTCTACACCGGCGGCAGTGGTGGAGTGACCTACACGCCGGCGACCGAGAACTTCGCCAACCCCGAGCGCGGCTTCTACCACCACACCGGCGACTGCGACAAAGCGGACTTCTCCCAGTCCACCCTGCAGGGCTACCGCAGCGGTCAGGGCATCTCGCTGGTGATGTGCGTCTTCTACCTGGCCGAGTACAAGAACGGCCCGATCGCCCAGGCTGCTCTCGACCAGCTGCAGCAGCAACTCGACACCGTCCGCGCCGCCGGCCTCAAGATGGTGCTGCGTCTCGCGTACACCACGTCCACCACAGGCGACGACGCGACGAAGGACCGCGTCCTGGCGCATCTCGACCAGTTGGCGCCGTACCTTTCGGCCGGCAAGGACGTGATCGCCGTCGTCCAGGCCGGGCTGATCGGCGCCTGGGGCGAGTGGTACTACACGCAGAACTTCGGCAACGCCGGCGTCGTGTCGGCGACGGACTGGGCGAACCGCAAGGCGGTCACCGACAAGCTGCTCAGCGTCGTGCCGTCGACCCGGATGATCCAGCTGCGAACCCCCAAGTTCAAGCGCACCATGTACTCGACCACCCCGGTCCAGCCCGGCGACGCGTACACCGGCTCGACGCTGTCCCGGGTCGGTCACCACAACGACTGCTTCCTCGCCAGCGCCGACGACTTCGGCACCTACGAGAACCCGGCCGTCGAGTACCCGTACCTGCAGTCCGACACGACGTACGTCGCGATGGGCGGCGAGACCTGCGGCGTGAACGCGCCGCGCTCGCAGTGCCCCACGGCGACCAGCGAGCTCGCGCAGTTCCACTGGTCGTTCCTCAACACCGACTACGAGCCCAACGTCCTGAGCTCGTGGAACTCCGGCGGCTGCCTGGCGACCGTCAGCAAGAACCTCGGGTACCGCTTCCGCCTCGAGTCCGGCACCTACCCGTCGACCGCCGCACCCGGCGGCAGTCTGCCGGTGTCCTTCACCGTCCACAACGACGGCTACGCGACGCCGTTCAACCCGCGCAACCTCGAGCTGGTCCTGCGGAACACCGCCACCGGCAGCACCTACAAGCTCCCGATGACGTCGGACCCGCGCCGCTGGACCGCGGGGACGTCGACCACGGTGTCGCAGACCCTCACCGTGCCCGCCAGTCTTCCGGCAGGTTCGTACGCCCTGCTGCTCAACCTGCCGGATCCGCTTCTGTCCACTCGCCCCGAGTACTCGATCCGCCTCGCGAACCAGAGCACCTGGGACGCGGCGACCGGGATGAACTCGCTCCTGCACACCGTCAGCATCAGCTAGGAGACGACATGAGACGAAGGCTCGCTGCCGCCGTGTGCGCGCTCGGACTGCTGCTGCCTGCCCAGCAGGCGCTCGCGGCACCGTCCACGACGCACACCTACTCCACCAGCGACGAGGTGATCGCCAACCCCGAACGCGGCTTCTACCACCACACCGAGACGCATTACCGAGCCGACGGTAGCGGGTACGCGCCGCTCGACCTCACCACCCTGCGCACCTTCCGGACCCAGGAGAACATCACGCAGATCCTGCGCGTGTTCTACCTGGAGAAGTTCGCGAGCCAGGACGCGATCGACAAGCAGTACCTCGACCTGGTCCGTGCCGACTTCCGCACCGCCCGCGCGGCCGGCGTCAAGGTGATCGTGCGGTTCGCGTACGCGCTGCCCGGTGCGGGCTGGCCGCCGCCCACGCCGTACGGCGACGCGCCGGTCGCCCGCGTACTCAAGCACATCCAGCAACTCACGCCGGTCCTGCGCGACAACGCCGACGTGATCGAACTCGTGCAGTCCGGCTTCGTCGGCCTGTGGGGCGAGGGCTACTACACCGACCATTTCAGCGACCCGCAGGACCCGAGCCAGGTCTCGGACCAGAACTGGGCCGATCGCAAGGCGGTGACCGACGCGCTGCTGAAGGCGCTGCCGAAGGACCGGATGATCCAGGTGCGCACGCCGTACATGAAGCAACGGATGTACGGCGTACCGACCGGCACCGCCGGCGCGCTGACTGCCGAGCAGGCGTACGACGGTTCGCCGGTGGCCCGGATCGGGCACCACAACGACTGCTTCCTGGCCAGCCCGGACGACTTCGGCACCTATCTCAGCGACCCGATCGAGCTGGACAAGGACTTCGTTGCCCAGGACACCAACTACGTGCCCGAGGGCGGTGAGACCTGCGCCGTGAACCCGCCGCGCTCGGAGTGGGACTCGGCCGCCGCGGAGATGGCGCGGCTGCACGTGTCGTTCCTGAACACCGACTACAACAAGGACGTGCTCGGCAGCTGGGGTGACAACCTCGAGGTCGCGAAGCAGAAGCTCGGCTACCGGTTCGCTCTCGACCGGAGCACGGTCACGACCCGGCGCGGGACGGTCCAGGTCGACCTGCAGGTGCGCAACGACGGTTGGGCTGCCCCGTACAACCCGCGTCGGGTGCAGCTGATCTTCCAGAGCGCGAAGCACACCTACAAGGTCGACGTACCCGCCGACCCGCGCCGCTGGGGCGCCGGTACGACGACCTCCCTCAGCTGGAAGGTCGCCGCACCGCCCGTGCCCGGCACGTACAAGCTGTTGCTGAACCTGCCGGACCCGCGCCTGTCCACACGTCCCGACTACTCGATCCGCCTTGCCAACAACGGGACCTGGCAGCCGGGCACCGGTTACAACGATCTCGGCCAGACGGTGACTACCGGATAGGCTGAGACAAGAAATGGCGGGCCGAGACCTGTTATCACCGGTCTCAGCCCGCCACGTCTTGTCTCAGGTCCCTGCAGCTAGGCGCGGGCGCGCTAGGTGCGGGATCCGTGGGTGATGCCGGCGGCCGCGTAGGCGTCGGCCTCGTCGAGGGTCTCGTGTTCGAGGAGCTGCTCGGCGATCGAGTCGAGCTTCGGGCGGTTCTCGCGGAGCAGGCGGCGGGCCTCGGCGTAGCACTGCTCGATCAGGCGCCGGACCTCCTGGTCGACGCTGTTGAGCAGCTCGTCGGAGACCCCGGCCATCCGGGCGTCGCCCTCGGACGGGAGGACCGAGACCGGGCCGATCAGGTCGGACATGCCCCAGCGACCGACCATCGACCGGGCGATCCGGGTCGCGGTCTCCAGGTCGCTCTCCGCGCCGGTGGTGACGACGCCGAGCACCTCCTGCTCGGCCGCCATCCCGCCGAGCGCACCGATGATCCGGCCGCGCAGGTAGTCCACGTCGTACCCGTAGCGGTCCGACTCCGGCGTCGACAGCGTCACGCCGAGCGCCCGGCCGCGCGGGATGATCGACACCTTCCGGACCGGGTCCGCGCCCTTCTGGATCATGCCGAGCAACGCGTGCCCGCCCTCGTGGTACGCCGTGCGCCGCCGCTCCTCCTCCGGCATCACCACGTTGCGCGCCGTGCCGAGCTGGACCTTCTCCAGCGCGTCGGTCAGGTTCCGCTGGGTGATCTGCGACTCGCCCTGCCGGGCCGCGGCGAGCGCGGCCTCGTTCAGCAGGTTGGCGAGGTCGGCGCCGGTCATGCCGGGGGTGGACCGCGACAGCGCAGCGAGATCGGCGTCGGCGGCCAGCGGCTTGCCGCGGGCGTGCACCTTGAGGATCGCCTCCCGGCCCGGCTGGTCCGGCGCATGCACCGTGATCGTCCGGTCGAACCGGCCGGGGCGCAGCAGCGCCGGGTCCAGCACGTCGGCGCGGTTCGTCGCCGCCAGCACCACGACGCCCTCAGTGCCCGAGAAGCCGTCCATCTCGGTGAGGATCTGGTTCAGCGTCTGCTCGCCCTCGTCGTGCCCGCCGACCGACCGGGCGCCGCCGCGGGCGCGGCCGATGGTGTCGATCTCGTCGATGAAGATGATCGCCGGCGCGACCTTCCGCGCCTCGCCGAACAGCTCCCGCACCCGGCTCGCGCCGACGCCCACGATCATCTCGATGAACTCCGAGGCGCTCGCGGAGAAGAACGGGACGCCTGCCTCACCGGCCGTCGCCCGCGCGAGCAGCGTCTTGCCGGTGCCGGGCGAGCCGGCCAGCAGCACGCCCTTCGGGGCCCGCGCCCCGAGCCGCCGGTACTTCTCGGGGTCCTTCAGGTAGTCGACGACCTCTTCGATCTCGGCCTCGACCTCGTCGATCCCCGCGACGTCGGCGAACGTCACCCGGACGCTGGTCGGGTCGACCGGCTTCTTCTGCTGGCCGCTGCCGCCGAGCAGGCCGCCCAGCCCGCCGCCGGCCCGGCTGCGCCGGAACAGCCAGAAGTAGAACGCCGCGATCAGGATGAACGGGCCGAGCGAGATCAGCAGGTTCCACAGCACACCGCGCTGCGCCACCACCGGCGTCGCCCGGACGGTGGCGCCGCTCTTCTGCAGGTCGCCGTACAGATTGTCGTTGGCGAACGTCGGCCGCTCGGTGGTGAACTTCGTGTACGTCTCGCCGCTCTTGCCCGGCACCTCGGCGGCCTCCTTCAGCCGGCCCTCGATGGTGTCGCCGCGGGAGAAGATCTCGGCCACGTTCTGCTTCTGCACCTGAGCGGTGAAGTCGGTGTAGGCGATCGTCTGCTCGCCGCCGGCCAATTGGTCCTGCATCGTGGTGAGCAGGAAGAGCACCAGGTACCCGCCGACGATCCACGCGACCCACTTCCACCACCGCGGCCGGCGCGGCTTGTCGTCGCCGTGCCCGGCCGGCAGCCCCTCGGTCCGCCACGGCTTGTGCGGCGGCCGCTGCGATCCGTTGCTCTTGCGGTCGGCCTGGTCGGGACCGGACTCGTCCTTGGCCGGCGGCTCCTTGTCGCTCATGGAGCCAAACATAGGTGCTGAATCAGCCGGGCCCTAGCAACAACTCATACCCTGGCACATGGTCACACCTCTGATCCTCGACTGCGACCCGGGCCACGACGACGCACTGGCGATCCTGCTCGCGGTCGCCGATCCGGCCGTCGACCTGCTCGCCGTGACGACCGTGGCCGGCAACCAGACCGTCGAGAAGTGCACGGTGAACGCGCGGCGTGTGCTCTCCTTGGCCGGGGTCTCGGATGTTCCGGTCGCGCGGGGCGCCGACCGGCCGCTGGTACGGCGATTGCGGATCGCCGACGACGTCCACGGCACGACCGGGCTCGACGGCCCGGCCTTCACGGGCGAGCCGTCGGTGCCGGCATCGCCGTACTCGGCGCACGAGCTGCTGGTCGACGTACTGCGCTCTCGGCCGGCGACGATCGTGGCAACCGGGGCGTTGACGAACGTGGCGCGGCTGCTGGCCGAGGAGCCGTGGCTGGCCCGGAACATCACCGAGATCGTGTGGATGGGCGGGTCCACGGACCGCGGCAACATCGCGCCGCTGGCCGAGGCGAACGCGTGTGTGGATCCGGAGGCGGCCGATCTGGTGGTGCGGTCGGGGG
The DNA here is from genome assembly GCF_040680955.1 of Kribbella sp. NPDC051936. Classification (NCBI taxonomy): domain Bacteria; kingdom Bacillati; phylum Actinomycetota; class Actinomycetes; order Propionibacteriales; family Kribbellaceae; genus Kribbella; species Kribbella sp. NPDC051936. Next base: position 301,071 of record NZ_JBFAXS010000002.1, read on the forward strand.
TCCCGTTCACGATGTGCGGGCTGAACGTGACGCATCAGGCGCTGGTGACGGATGACGTCCTGGCGCGCCTGGAGCGGATCGGGACGCCGTTGGCGCGGGTCTGCGGCGAGTGGATGACGTTCTTCGCCTCGACGTACCGCGATCTGTTCGGCTTCGAGGCACCACCGTTGCACGACCCGGTCGCGGTGGCGCGGGTCATCGACCCCGCGATCGTGCACTGCGTCGAGGCCAACCTCGTCATCGAGACCAAGGGCGAATGGACCGCCGGCGCCACGGTGGTGGACCTCGACGGCTACACCGGCCGCCCGCCGAACGCCCGGATCGCCCTCACCCTCGACCGAGAAGCCTTCTGGAACCGCGTCGTCAGCGCGATCACCACCCTCGGCTGATTCGTCTGCTGACAGCGGAACCCCCTTCACCCCGGTCCCCCGCTGCTCCAGGCTGGAGGTGTCGAGGAGGACACACATGGATGCAGAGAACCGGACGACCACTCTGAGCAGCAACGGCATCCCGGGGCCGGGCGTGCCTGGGCCGGGACGGCCGTGGCCGGAGATTCCCGGGGTGCCCGGGGTTCCGGAGCGGACGGCGCCGCAGCCGATTCTGCCGTCCTGGTACGAACCGACATCGATCACGCTGGAGCGGGAGCTCGCCGACCGGCTGCTGGCCGAGCGGGTGATCCTGGTCGGCGGGCGCCTCGACGACGCACTGGCGAACCACGTCGCCGCGCAGCTGCTCCTCCTGGATGCCCAGAGCAACGACCCGGTCAAACTCCACCTGTCCGCGCCGGACGCCGACCTGGACGCGGCCCTGTCCGTGGCCGCCGCGATCGACCTGATCAGCGCCCCGGTCCATGTCGTTGCCCGCGGCACCGTCCGCGGCGCCGCGATCGCCGTCCTCGCCGCCGCAGCCGAGCGTGTAGCCCACCGGCACACGATGTTCGTGCTGTCCGCGCCCCACTTCACCGCCGACGGCACCGCGGACGAACTGGCCGCCGCCGCCGAGGAACACGACCACCAGACCGCCCGCCTCCGTGACCTCATCGCCCAGGCCACCGCTCGCCCCGCCGACGAGATCGCCGCCGACCTCGAGCCCGGCCGAGTCCTCACCGCCGAAGAAGCCCGCACCTACGGCCTCATCACCAAACTTCTCTGAGCGCGCCGGCCGCTGCAGCTCGACAGTACGTATACGGCTACCAGCCGCACCCCGCCCGCGGGGCGCCCGCCTCGACGACCTCCCAGTGGACATATACGTACTGTCGTCCTGCAGACCTTCAGGTGATGGTGAGGACCAACCGGCCGGCGGTCCTGCCGGTGGACTGGCGGGTCCAGGCCGTGGCGACGTCGGCGAGAGTGACGGTTTCGTAGGCGACGGTGATCGCCCCGACCGCGGCGTGCTGGAGTACGGCGGTCAGCGCGTCGCGGCGCTGGTCCGTGGTGAGGGCGTTGTTCGTGTAGCCGAGCACGCTCGCTGTCCTGCTCCGCAGGACTGACGACGAGAAGACCGCCTCGTCACCGGACGAACCACCGAGATTCACCAGCCGCCCGCCCGGGGCGAGGACCCGCGAGGCAGCGGTCGCGGCGACGCCGAACACCGGATCGATCACCACGTCGTACGTCGGATCGCCCAGCAGTCTCGTCAGCTCGTCGGTATCCGGGCTGAGCGCGACCACCTCGTCCGCACCCGCCGCCAACGCCCGCTCCCGGGACGCGTCCGACCGGACGACGGCAACGACCCCGGACGCCCCGAGGACCCGCGCGGCCCCGATCGCCACCTGCCCGACCGCACCGCCACCGCCCAGCACCAGCACCCGCTCCCCCGCCTGCATCCGGGCCCGCCAGGTCAACGCCATCCACCCGGCGACCCCGGACAACCCGATCGCTGCCACCGCCGCGTCCAGCACCGGCACGTCCAGCGCCACCAGATCCTCGTCCGGTACGGCGGCCCGCTCCGCGAGACTTCCGTCGCCCGCCGTCATCCCGGCCGAGGTCGCGAAGAACACCCGGGTCCCCGCGGGGACCGTCGACGACTCCTCGACCACACCGACACCCTGCACACCCGGTACGTACGGGAGCGCCGGCGGGCCGAAGTACGACGTACCGGAGGCACACAGCAGATCGAGCGGGACGATCGGGGCCGCGGTCACCCGGACGATCGAGGAACCAACACCTGCCACCGGGTCGGGGTGTTCGGCATGCGACGGCGGCTGGCCGTGGGTGTGCAGGACTGCGGCGCGCACGCGGACTCCTCAGGTAGCGACATCGGGGTACGGCAGGGCGTACTGCTGCTGCAGGGCTCGACCGTACGCCTTCTGGTACTCCAGCGGGCCGTGATCCCGCTCGAACATCGCGATGAACAACGTCAGCGTGAGGAACGGATGCGCGCCCAGGCCGAACAGCGCGAGGTGGTCGTGGTCGCGCAACGCCTTGCGCTCGTCGTCGGTGAACGCGAGCCAGGTGGACTTCTCCGCGACCGCGCAGTTCAGGATCTCGTTCGCCTTCTCCCGCTCCCACCAGTCCACCGTGCCGGCGGGATCCTCGCGGTAGCGCTCCACCAGCTCAGGATCCCGGTCGACCGTGTAGAGGAACTTGTCCAGCAGGTACCTGCTCATGCCGGCACTCCGTTCGGGTACCAGGTGAAATACGCCTCCATCGTATGGAACAGGTCGAGCGAGTCCACGTGGTCCGCCTTCGCCCCGGCGCCCGCGACGCCCATCATCAGCATGAAGTCCATGAAGCCGTGCGTCGCATTGCCCGGCAGATGCAGGCTGTCCAACGTCACCTCGGACAGGCACCCGTCGATGTCGCCGCTCGCGATCCAGTCCACCGCCTTGCGGTCGAACTCCGGGTCCGGGCCGTGCTCGCCGAACTGCCGGGGCCCGCCCAGCTCGAGCGACAGGTGCCCGGTGCCGATGATCGCGACCCGCTTGTCGATCGGCCACGACTCCACCAGCCGCCGGATCGTCCGGCCGAGCTCGACGAACCGGCCGGGCCGCGGCAGCGGGGGTGCGAAGATGTTGGTGTAGATCGGCACGATCGGCAGGTCCGCGTCCGGGCGCAGCGTGATGATCGGGCAGGTGATGCTGTGGTCGATCCGCAGTTCGTTGCTGAAGGCAAGATCGAAGCCGGCGTCCAGGCCGTTGCGCAGGATGTGCCCGGCGAGCTGCTCGTCACCGGCCAGCCGCATCCGGGGCAGGCCGAACTCGCGCTCCTCGTTGTACCAGTTCGCGTCGAAGTACGGCGCCTTGCCGACCAGGAACTGCGGCATGTTGTCCAGCCACAGCTGGTGGAAGTGGTCGCTGCCGACCATCACCAGGATGTCCGGCCGCGCCTTCGTCAGGGTCTCCCGGAAGGCCTCGATCTTCGCCACCCACGTGTCGGCGAACGGCGGGCGGTCGGCGCCGGTGGCGGTGCTCGCCCGGTAGTAGAACGGATGGTGCGTGGAGGCGATCACCGCGGCGACTGTGGCCATGTGGTGCTCCTTCAGGGTTCGACGTACACGGCGTTGCGATCGACGGTCAGGTAGGCGTCCATGCCGATGGGCCTGCGTCGCTCCTCCGCCAACTGGCCGAGGAGTCCGGCGGCTCTGGCCAGCAGGGCGAAGCCGCGCAGCATCTCCACCGGCAGACCGAGGTCGGCGAGCGCGGCGCCGCACACTCCGGCTCCGTTCAGCGGCAGCTTGCGCCCGAGCACCTGCTCGTGCACCCGGCCGATCGCCTGGAACAGCTTCAGATGCGGCCCTTCCAGCCCTTCCTCCCGGGCGATGCGAATCAGTACCGGTGTGCGCGGGTCTTCCACCTTGTGCACCGGATGACCCAGCCCGGGGATGTACGTCGCGTTGGCCCGGGACTGTCGGACAAGCTCCAGCGCGAGTGCGTCCCAGCCGGCGTCGTCCGGCGTGGCGTGGCCTTCCAGGGCTTCGTGCAGGAACATGGCGCAGTCTTCGGTGACGCCAAGGAAGCGGGAGCCTCCGCCCAGCAGGCCCGCGGCCAAGGCGCCCTGCAACGCGTCCGGCGCCGACAGGTACGTCAACCGCGCGGCGATGGCGGTGGGTGTGAAACCGTGGTCGGCGAGGGCGACCAGGACTGCCTCGAAGACGCGGGTCTCGGACGGTGTCGGGCGGCGCAGGGCGACCAGCCAGAACGCCAGCTCGCCGAAGCCGACCTTGCCCATCAGATCCGCGGTCAGGTCCTGCCCGAGCAGGCGGATCTCGTCGGCGGTCGACGTACCGAGCGAGGTGGGGAATTCGGTGCTCATGCGGACAGCCACTTCCTCAGCTCGGCGCCGTGTTCGTCCAGGTCGGGCGGCGGCAGGCGGTACGACGCCGCGCTGCCGGAGAACGTGATCGGGTTGCGCACCGTCGGGATGTCGCCGACCGTCACCACCGGGTCCAGCCCGATGTCCTCGGCGAACGCGACCCCGGCGTCCACCGTGTTGATCGGTCCGCACGGCACCCCGGCCGCGATGATCTCGCGGAACCACTCGAGCTTGGTCCGCGTCATCAACCGCTCGACGAGCAACGGCCGCAGCTCCTCACGACGGGCCGTCCGCTTCTCGTTCCGGTCGAACCGGGGGTCGTCGGCCAACTCCGGTACACCGAGCACCTCGACCAGCTTGCGGAACTGCCCGTTGTTCCCGGCCGTGATGATCAGTTCCCCGTCGGCGCACGGCAGCGGCTCGTACGGGAACAGGCTCGGGTGGCTGTTCCCCATCCGTAGCGGTACGACGCCGCCCGCGACGTACGCGCTCGACTGGTTGACCAGCCCGGACAGCGCCGACGACAGCAGGTTCACCTCGACGTGCTGCCCGCGGCCGGTCTCGTGCCGCAGGTTGAGCGCCGACAGCACCCCGATCGTCGCGTGCAGCCCGGCCATCACGTCGAACACCGAGATGCCCGCACGGTACGGCTCGCCGGACGGGTCACCGGTCAGGCTCATCAATCCGGAGATCGCCTGCACGATCAGGTCGTACCCGGGCAGTGCGGCGCCGCCCGGCCCGGACCCGAACCCGCTGATCGACGCGTACACCAGCCTCGGGTTGCCGGCGGCAACGGTCTCGTAGTCGAGCCCGAACCGCGCCAGCCCGCCCGGCCGGAAGTTCTCCACCAGCACGTCCGCACGCCGCGCCAGCTCCTGCGCGGCGACGAGGTCCGACGGATCCTTCAGATCGAGCGCGATCGACCGCTTGTTCCGGTTCACCGCGAGGTAGTACGTCGAGACGCCGTCGCGCACCGGCGGCTGCCAGGACCGGGTGTCGTCACCGCCCGGCGACTCGACCTTCACGACGTCGGCCCCCAGGTCGGCCAGCAGCATGGTCGCGTACGGACCGGCCAGGATCCGGGAGAAGTCGGCCACCAGCAACCCGGAGAGCGGACCCTTCACCTGACCTCCCGGATCTACGGACACCTGTCCGCATCAGTCTCGATCTCCTCGTAGGACCTGTCAACAGGCTCTTGACAGCATCAAACTGCGCTCAGATAGTGAGGCTGACCGCCCCGTTGACCGTCATACGGACATATGTCCGAGGCAAGCTCTTGGAGGCAGCGATGACCACAGTGCTGTTGCGGGGCGGGACCGTGCTGACGATGGACGACCACCACACGGTGGTCCCGGACGGCGACGTACTGATCGACGGCGACAAGATCGCGGCGGTCGGGCAGCAGGGGCAACGACTCGACGTCCCCGAGGGCACCCAGGTCGTCGACGCGTCCGGCGGCATCGTGATGCCGGGGATGATCGACACCCACCGGCACATGTGGCAGACCGCGATGCGCGCGTACGGCGCCGACTGGACGCTCACGCAGTACTTCGTCTGGTACTACCTCGAGCACGGCAAGACGTTCCGGCCGGAGGACATCCACGCGGGCAACCTGACCTCGGCGTGGGAGTCGCTGGAGGCCGGTATCACCACGACCGTCGACTGGTCGCACGGGCTGCAGAGCGTCGAACACGCCGAGGCGGCGGTCGACGCGCTGACGGCCGTGCCCGGCCGGTTCGTCCTTGCCTACGGCAACATCCAGGCCGGGCCGTGGGAGTGGACCGCCGATCCGTCCGTGCGGACGTTCCTCGAGCGGCTGCGCGACGACGGCCGGCTCGGTCTGCAGCTCGCGTTCGACGTCACCGGCGACCCGGCGTTCCCGGAGCGGGCCGCGTTCGAGGTCGCCCGCGAGCTCGGGCTCGGCGTCACCACGCACGCCGGCGTCTGGGGTGCCACCAACGACAACGGCATCAAGCTGATGCACGAGAACGGCTTCATGACGCCGCAGAACATCTACGTCCACGCGGCGACCCTGACCACGGACTCGTACCAGCGGATCGCCGCGACCGGCGGTTCGATCTCGGTCTCGACCGAGTCCGAGCAGAGCGCCGGCCAGGGCTACCCGCCGACCTGGCAGGTCCGCCGGCACGACATTCCGGTGTCGTTGTCGCAGGACACCAGCGTGTGGTGGAGCGGCGACCTGTTCAGTGCGATGCGGTCCACCCTCGGCGCCGACCGGGCTCGCGAACACCTGGAGGCGCATATGAAGGGCGCCACCGTGACGCACAGCCATCTACGCGCCGAGCACGTCGTCGACTGGGCGACCCGCGGCGGCGCCCGCGCGCTCGGCCGCGACGACCTGGGCAGCCTCGAACCAGGCAAGACGGCGGACGTGATCCTGATCAAGAACGACGCGTCACCGGTGTCGTTCCCGCTGATCAACCCGTACGGCCAGGTGGCGTTCCAGGCGCAGCGCGGCGACGTCCACACGGTCATCGTCGACGGCCGAATGGTCAAGCACGAACACCAGCTGGTCGACTGCGACCTGCCCGCCGTACGACGGGAGGTCGAGGCGACCGTCGACTACCTGCGTTCGGCGCTCGGCGAGGAGGCGTGGAAGAGCGGGATGAACCCGGAGCTGCCGAAGGGCGAGGTCCTGGACAACCCGTACCAGTACACCGACTACAAGTCCGACTCCACCCGCGAGGCCCGTGGCACCATCTTCGGTGAGTCGTAAGTCGAGCGGGAGGATCACCAGATGGCAGGGCGCGGCGCGGGTCCGGATTTCGTCGAGGCGTTGGCGCGCGGGCTGGACGTGCTCGCCTGCTTCGACGCCGCCCACCGCACGATGTCGCTCACCGAGGTCGCGACCGCGGCCGGTCTGGCCCGGCCGACCGCGCGCCGGCTGCTGCTGACGCTGGAGGAGCTCGGCTTCGTCCGCACCGTCGGCGGGTCCTTCCAGCTCACCCCGAAGGTGCTGACGCTGGGGATGGCGTACGTCGGTTCGCTCGGCCTCTGGGACATCGCGAAACCGCATCTCGAGGCGCTCGTCGCCCGCACCGGCGAGTCGTCGTCGATGGCGCAGCTCGACGGCTCGGACATCGTGTACGTCGCGCGCGTGTCGGTGCCGAAGCTGATCGCGCTCCGCGTCGACATCGGCACCCGGTTCCCCGCGGCGCAGACGTCGCAGGGCAAGGTACTGCTGTCGGCGCTGTCGCCCGACGACCTGGCCGGCGTGCTCGCGCAACCGAGCCGCGCCGGACTCCCGCCGTACATCGGCCGGACCGCGGACAAGCTGCGCGACGAGCTCACCGAGATCCGGGCGCGCGGCTGGGCACTCGCGGACGAGGAGCTCGCGCCCGGCGTCCGCTCGGTCGCGGCGCCGGTGCGCGACGGCACCGGCACCGTCCGGGCCGCGATGAACGTGACCGTGCACGCGGCCGAGACCTCGGTCGACAAGCTGCTGCACGATCATCTGCCGCTGCTGCTGCGGACGGCCGGCGACGTCAGTGCGGAGTGGGCGCTGTGGCAGTCCAGGCCACACGTCGAGGTCGAGCAGCGCGCCGAAACGACTGCTTGAATGGAGACATGACCGTTCTCGACTCGCCCATCCCCCGGTTCCACCTCGCGATGCCGGTCGACGACCTGGACGCGGCCCGGCACTTCTACGGCGAGGTCCTCGGCCTCGAACAGGGCCGCAGCTCGCAGACCTGGATCGACTGGAATCTGCGCGGCCACCAGTTCGTCACGCACGTCGCACCCGAGCGGGCGCAGCGGATCCACAACCCGGTCGACGGCCACGACGTACCGGTGCCGCACTTCGGGCTGATCCTGACCGTCGAGGAGTTCCGGATCTTCGCCGAGCGGCTGCAGGCGGCCGGCACCACGTTCGTCATCGAGCCGTACGTCCGGTTCCAGGGCCAGACCGGCGAACAGTGGACGATGTTCTTCCTCGACCCGGCCGGCAACGCCCTGGAATTCAAGGCCTTCGCCGACGACTCCCAGGTCTTCGCCGCCTGACTCAGGTCGCGGCTAGGGCGTGATCCAGCCGGTCAGGATCGTCGTGCCGGAGCCGGTCTGGCACACCAAACGGTACGGCACGGTCGGCGGCGGGCCGAGGACGAAGAAGCCGAGTTCGTCGATGTCCGCGGTGGCCAGTTCGCCGCCGTCGCCGCGGGCCGTGACCGTGCCGACGGCGGGCGGGTCGAGCTGTCCGAGGACCGCGTCCGGCGTCAGCTCGAGCTCGACCGTCCAGCCGTCCGAGGCGAACGTGAGCGACCGCAGGATCGCACTCTCCGACCGGATCGCCAGCGGTTCCAGCGCGGAGTCGTAGGTGAGCGCCGCCAGCTCGGCGTCGATGGACCGCCACGCGAACGCGGCCTTGCCGGCCTCGACGAAAGCCGACGGTACGTCCTCGGCGGAGGCCAAGGCCTCGCGCAAGGCCGCGATCAACTTCTCGTCGTCGTGCCATTCGGGATCCATCACGGGTCTCACCTCCTCGTTCATTCGTCGTTCGGTCCGGGGCCGTCGGCCGCCAGCAGGGCGAGCGCCGGGGTCTGCCGCAGCCGGGTCAGGCAACGCGCCCGATTCGGCCCGATGCTGCCGACCGGCAAGCTCAGTCGCCGGCTGATCTCGTCGTACGACGCCGGCGGGTCCTGCATCAGCAACGACAGCAACTGCTGGCATTTCCGCGACAGCTCGCTGAACGCGGTGCGCAGGATCGCGCCGCGTTCGTGCCGCAGCACCTCTTCCTCGGCGACCGCCTGCTCCGGGATGTCGGGCGACTGCACGAGGTCGACCGGCTCGACCCGGCTGGTCGCACGGATCAGCCGGAAGCACTCGCGCTGCGTCGTGGTCGCGATCCAGCCCGGCAGCGCGGCCGGTTCGCGCAGACCGGGCAGGTGCTCGACCAGCCGCAGCCACACGCTCTGCCCGACGTCGTCGATGTCCGGCTGGGTCAGGCGATACCGCCTGCACACCGAATAAACGAGCGGCGCGTATCTCTCCACCAGCTCGTCCCAAGCATTCTTCTCGCCGTCCCTGGCCCGGATGACCAGGTCGACGACCGTCGGATCGTCCCGCATGCCGTCCCCCTTTCCTCCGGACCGCTCTCTTACTGATACAGAGCGGTTCGGACCACTGCTGATACATCACGCGCCCAGCGCGACGAACGACCGGCCGGCGGCGTCGGCGACCGGGTCACCTCCTGTCCCGTGACGCGCCGCGGCGTACGCGGCAGCCAGCGGTCGGCCCGCCCGCAGGTTGTCGTGCAGCGCGAGCATCAGCGGAGCGGTCGCCGGGTCGTTCACCGGTACGACGCTCGCGAGAATGCCGGCCGCGCCCAGCGGGATCAGGCTGCTGCTCAGCCCGAGCAACTCGTCCGCGCCGACCGGCTTCGCGAGGCCGGAGTCGCAGCTCGACAGCACCATCCGGTACGGCGCCCGGCGCAGCCGCTCGAAGTCGTACACCGTCAACGGCCCGTCGTCGAGCCGCAGCGACGAGAACAGCGGACTGTCCGAGCGGAACGTGCCGTGCGCCGCGATGTGCGCGATCCACGCGCCGTCGAGCTCGCGCAGCACGTTCTCCGCGGTCGCGTCGCCGTCGGCCAGCACCGTCGCGTCCGGATACTCCTTGGCCAGCCGCAGCACCTCGGCACGACCGGCCGACAACCCCGGCCCGAGCACCAGCACGACCCGCCGGTCCGACGGCGGCCGCACCTTCCGCGCCCGCAACCAGGTAGCCGCCGACGGCACCACGTTCACGGCCCGATCGGCCAGCCCCGGCATCAGTCCCCACGGCAACGCGTGCAATCGACCGGGCGGAACCATCACCACGTCCCGATCCCCCAGCAACTCCTGTGCCGGGCCGAGAATCGCGTCCACGAGCCGAGCCCCCAACACCTCGAGCGATGGCCCCGCATGCCGCGCCGGGGTCTGGGTGCTGCCGGGGCGGGAGCGGCCGTGGGCCAGCCGCCGCAGACGGAATCGGGAGCGCTCGACCTCGAGCGCAGCCGCCGCGAGCGGGCCGACCTCGTGTCTGGTGATTCGCCCGTCCCGCACCACCACCGCATGCAGCACGCCGTCCACCTCGACCAGCTCCACCAGCACGGTCTCGCCCAACGCCGCCACCAACTCGTCGACGTCGAACCGCCAAGCGCCGGCCCCGCCGCCGCCCGCGGCCCGCAACGTCCGATCGCGAACCGCCTTCTCCAGACGCCGGCGTTCCTTGTCCAGCGCGGGATCCGGTGCCGCGTCCAACCGCCGTACGACGTCGCGCAACGCGGCCAACTCACCGACCAACTGCTCGTCGTCGGGCGGCCGCACGGGCGGTACGCCGAGCGCCGTCGCGCGCCACCGCTCACCCCAGCTCAGCAAGCGCGGCGGATCGTCACGCCGCAGCGCGTCCCGCAGCGCCAACTCCGCCAGCTCCGCACCCTGACCGGTCGCCAACGCCCGCAGCTCTGTCGCACCCATCGCGAGCCGGTGCTCGTCCAACGCGTCCAGACCGCGGGCGCACGCCGACAACATGCCGCGCACCTCACCCCGGGCCTCGGCGCGCAACGCCTTCCCCAACCAGGCAGCGCTCCGGGCGATCGGCGGCGCGTCCTTGCTGTGCCGTCCGGCCAGCTCCAGTTGCCGATCCGCCGCCCGGGCACGGCCCGCGGCCAACGCCAACCGGCCCGCGAGCAGATGCGCGGCCGACGCCTCGGACGCACCCAACGCATCCAGCCGGGCCGCCACCGCACTCACCCGGCGCAGGAGCGGCTCGCCGCGCTCGCCCGACTGGTACCGGGCCTCGAGCAGCACCATCGACGAACGCACCGACCACCACTCCCGCCGCTGCGCCGAGAACAACCGCCGGGCCTGGTCCGCCCGCTCCCGCGCCGCCGCCGGATCGCCGGCCGCCAGCGCCGCGGTCGCCGCCGCGAACCACAACTCGCCGCGTTTGGTGGCCGTACCGCCCTCGGCCGCGATCGCCTGGTCCATTTCGGCCAGCGCCTCCGCGCTGAGACCGGCGGCCAGCAGCACGCCACAGCGATCGATCGCGAGGTCCGGCCAGACGACACCGACCGCCGCGAAGCGCCGGCCCGCCTCGTCCAGATACCGCAGCGCTGCCGGCAGGTCGCCTCGCGAATACGCGACCAGTCCCCGGTTCTGCCGGGCTTCGGCGTACTCGAACTCCTGACCCGTCGCGGCGTACAGCTTCTCCGCGACCGCGAAATCCGCGTCCGCCCGTTTCGTCCCGCCGAGGGCGAGTTGGATGAATCCGCGATAGTTGCGCGACCGCGCCTCCCAGACCTGGTCGCCCGACCGCCGCAGCCGCGTGATCGCCGAGCGCAGGTCCTCGAGCGCCTCGCGGTGCCGCCCGAGCACCAGCAGTACGTCGGCGCGCCGCAGCAGCACCCGGCCGGTCAGGGCGCCGCGGCTGAGGTCGACCGCGCGATCGAGCCGCGCCAGTCCCTCCCGGCTGCGCCCGGCCCGGCCGAGCGTCGCGCCCAGGGTGGCAAGGACATCCGCCTCCCGCTCCGACCGCCCGGACTGTTCGGCCAGCCGCAGCGCGGTGCGCAACTCCCGGACCGCCCGCGGCACGTCGCCGAGCTGCCGCAGACCGATGCCCCAGGCCTGATGCGCGATCGACGCCTCGACCTGCGGCGGACCGCCGGCCAGCAGGCTCCGCGCGGACGCGATCGCGTCGTGCGGGCGCGACAACGCGAGCGGCAGCAGATTTTCTGCCGCCTCAGCACTCCCCCCTGCCGATGGCACTCTGTAATCATATCGATCATTCATGCATCTGGGGGAAGGAAGGAAATGGCGGATCAAACGAGTGAGAGAAAATACATCTCTCAGATCGAGCTGATTCTGGAGGCGTTCGGGCGCGAGGTCGCGGTCCATCCCGAGGACTGGGAGAAACGGCCGGAGGGGGCCGACTACCTCTACCGGACCGGGGTGGTCCTGGTCCGCGACGAGGACGTTCAGCGGGTGGTCGAACTGTTCCGGGGCGGCCGGCCCGACGAGGGCGGGATCGGCGGTGTCACGCGGCTGCTGCTCCCGGAGGAGGTGCCGCCGGACGCGCCCGAGGACCGGTCGCCGACGCAGCGGTTCCTGAAGTACGCCGACCTGCGGCTCGGCCGCGGCGTGGTGACACCGGAGCACCTGTTCTACGTGACGCCGAGCGTCAGCCCGTGCCCGGCGACCGAGCCGGAGGAAGTGCCGCCCGGGATCCCGCCGGACCCGGTGCTGCCGACCCCGTTCCTGACCGCGGGCGCCGCGGACGGTCGCGGCGTCAAGGTCGTCGTCCTCGACGTCGGCTGGTCCGACGCGCCGGCCGCGTACTGGCTGGCCGGGGTGACCGGCGATCCGGAGAACGCGTTCGACGGCTCCGGGCGGATCCGGCCGTACGCCGGGCACGGGACCTTCATCGCCGGCGTCCTGCGGGCGATCGCGCGGAACGTCGAGGTCGTGGTGAAGAGCTACTTCACCAGCGCGGGCGCGATGTGGGAGTTCGATCTCGCGCAGGCGCTGGACGAGGTGCTCGACCTGGCGCCGGACATCATCAGCCTGTCGGCCGGGACCCGGACTCGCTTCGACCTGCCGGCGCTCGGCCTGGACGTGTTCGTCCGGACCCGGCTGGACCGCGTCAACGGCCTCACGCTGGTCGCCGCGGCCGGCAACGAGTCGTCCAGGGACTACTTCTGGCCGGCCGCGTTCCCGGAGGTCGTCGGCGTCGGCGCGCTCGCCGAGAACGGGCGGGACCGGGCGTCGTTCAGCAACTTCGGCGGCTGGGTCGACGTCTACGCACCGGGCGAGCACCTGGTGAACGCGTTCCTGACCGGCGACTACGAGTGCACTGAACCGCCGAACACCGGCCAGCTGCGCTCGTTCCAGGGCATGGCCCGCTGGAGCGGTACGTCGTTCGCGACGCCGCTCGTGGCCGGCCTGATCGCCGGCCGGATGTCGGTCACCGGTGAGAGCGCGAAGCAGGCGTCCGACGCGCTGCTGGCGTTCGCGCTGACCCAGCCCGAGCCGGGCGTCGGGCCCGTTCTGCACGCCGGGGACGCGCTCGCGTCCCTCGGCTCGCCCTGACCGGCGGCCCGTTCACACGCCGACGCGGTGCGGACCTCCGGCCTGACCAACCGAACCACCGCACCGCGTCAGCATCCCCCTCTGCACCCTCGTCCCGTCCTCCCCCCTGCGACGGCCCGAGGGCTTGCCCCCACTTCTGCGGAGTCACCCTCGGTGCGGGTTGATACACCGCTCAACCAGGAAAGTTTTCAACGAGCCGGCGGCTGCGGCTGCTCACAAAGGAACGGCGCCCGGTGGCCGCCCGAGTGGTAGTGGTACTGCTTCCCGCCGGCCTCCAGCACGGTCCGGTTCCCGGGCACCAAGGCCTGGGTGTAGTGCATCCCCGGCTCCGGGCAGCCGAGGCTGCCGTCCGGCCAGGTCACGTCCTCGGAGCTGACCACGGTGACGGCGGCGGCGTCGACACCGAGCCGCTTCACGAGGTCGGCCTTCGCCTGGTCGGCCACCCCGCCACCCGGGCTCGCGGGTCCGGAACTGCTGCTACTGCTGCTCGGCGTCATCGACGGTTGTCCTCCTGTCGGGGCTTCATTGCCACATGCAACCAGAAGCACGGCTACGGCGACCATGCCGGTCGTCATGCCCGTCGTCCTGCCCGCCACCCTCGTCACGCTGCGCATCACCATCACCTCCCACAGTAGACGTCCGGCCGGCGCGATTCGTTGCAGATCGTTTGTTCAAGTTCTGTTTGCCAGGTGTCAGTCCACGGCGTGAAGGATCTCGACTGCTCGGGAACCGCCTTTCCAAGGAGTCAAACCCATGTCAGTCGATCGTCGTTCCGTCCTCCGGGGCGCCGCCGCCGGTGCCGCCGGGGTCGGGTTCACCACCGTCGGCGCCGTGCCGACGCTCGCGGAGGCCGCGCCGGCTTCGCACGGCGACCGTTCGCCGTTCCCCCAGCACAAGCCGTTCCCGCCGCTGCTGGACGACCCGAAGGGCATCCTGGCGCTGCCGCCCGGGTTCAAGTACAAGATCGTCACCCAGGCCGGCGAGACCAAGCTCGCCAGCGGCCAGGCGACGCCGAACGCGCACGACGGCACCGCGGTGTTCAGCACCGGGAACAAGTACCTGCTGATCCAGAACCACGAGATCAGCGCCGACAGCGCCCTCGGCGTACCGCAGATCCCGGGCACCGTCTACGACAGCGGCGTCGGCGCGGCCGGCGGCTGCACGGTGATCAGCGTCGACCGCGACGGCAGCAACCGCGGCGAGTGGGTCGGCATCTCCGGCACCCTGACCAACTGTGCCGGCGGCCCGACGCCGTGGGGCACCTGGATGACGTGCGAGGAGACCGAGAACAAGGCCAACGGCACCACCCGGCTGAAGGACCACGGGTACGTCTTCGAGGTCTGGGGCGACGGCAAGACCGCGCACCCGGTGCCGCTGAAGGCCCTCGGCCGGTACGCCCACGAGGCGCTCGCGATCGACGAGGACCGGACCCACATCTACCTGTCCGAGGACGCCTCCGGCCCGAACGGCACCTTCTACCGCTGGTCCGCGCCGCGCGGCTACAAGCTCGGCCCGAACAGCTGGAAGGACCTGCAGAACAAGGACTTCGGCACCCTGGAGGCGCTCGCCATCCTCGGTGACGACGGCAAGCCGATCCCGGACGTCGCATACCTGACCTCGGCGCAGCTGCTGCGCCCGTTCCGGGTCGCCTGGGTGCCGGTGCCGGACCGCGACGGCGCGACGACCTCGGTGCGCAAGCAGTTCACCGACGGCCAGATCACGCGCGGCAAGAAGTTCGAGGGCGTCTACGGCACCGAACAGGGCGTGTACGTCGTGAACTCCTACGCCGAGTCCGGCACGGCCGACCTGCCCGCCGACGCGGTCCCGCACGACGGCATGGTCTGGTTCTACAACTACGTCGCCGAGACCATCCAGCTGGTCACGTACTTCCCGGACAACGCCGCCGCCGACAAGGGCGCCGAGGCGAAGTACGACGACTACAACTTCGACAGCCCGGACAACGTCACCGTCACGCCGTGGGGCTCGCTGGTGCTGGCCGAGGACGGCAACGCCAGCAGCCACGTGCTGAGCGCGACGCCGGGCGGCCCGACGTACGCCATCGCCCGGAACATGCTGAACGACTCCGAGTTCACCGGCCCGACCTTCTCTCAGGACGGCAAGGTGCTCTTCGTCAACATCCAGACGCCGGGCATCACCCTGGCCATCACCGGCCCGTGGCGCGACTACCTCGGCTGAGTGCTTCGAGAAGGGTGAGCGGGCGGTCGTCGGGGCCGACGCGGACCTCGTTCATCAGGTAGGAGAAGGCGATCTCGCGGTGCGGCCAGGCGCCGTGCCGCGAGCCGCCGGCTCCCGCGTGACCGAACGCGTCGGGCGCGTCGCCCATCCGGCCGTCGCCGGTCTGCAGCTCGAAGCCGGCGCCATACCTCATCGGGCTGCCCCAATTGGGTTCGAGGCCGCGGCGGAGCTCGCGGCGCCCCAGCTCGACGGTCTCCTGGGTCAGGACGCGGGAGCCGTCGACATCGCCGATCAGCGACGCGTAGAACCGGGCCATCCCGCGAGCCGTCGCGTAGCCGCCGACCGCCGCCAGTCCCGCACTGCGGTACTCGGCGCTGTTCCAGATCTTCTCCGCGCCCGGGATCCACAGCGGATTCGGCCGGTTCAGCTCGGTCCACGGCCCGTCGACGAGGATGCCGTCCGGTGCCACCATCGTCGCGGCGCGCCGGTGCAGGTCCTCGGGCAGTCCGATCCACACCTCGAGGCCGAGCGGCCCCGCGAACTCGTCCGCGAAGAACCGGCCGACGGTCCGCCCGTCCACCCGTCGCACCAGCTCGTCCAGCAACCAGCCCCAAGTGACCGGGTGATAGACGAATCCGGCACGAGCGTCCGCCGCCGGGGCCTGAACGGCCAGGTGGGCCACCATCGCGTCGTGGTCGAGCAGATCGGCGTACCCGGCGTCCACCCACGGCAACCGCGCCTGATGGGACAGCACGTCGGCGATCGTGATCGATTCCTTGCCCTGGGCACCGAATGCGGGCCAGTAGCGGCTGAGCGGATCGTCCAGCCGGAGCTGTCCGCCCTGCACCAGCAGGAGAACGCACGCGGTCGTGGGCCCCTTGGTCCCGGAGAACATCAAGTGGATCGTGTCGCGATCCCAGGCCCTGCCCGTGCCGGGATCAGCCGTCCCGTCCCAGAGGTCCACCACCAGTTCGCCCCGGTGGTACACCGCGAACGCCGCACCCACCTCGCCGCGCTCGGTGAAGTTCCGCGCGAACGCCTCAGCTACTTGTTCCCACATGACGAACGATAGTACCGATCGTTCTTATCTTGGTCCAGCTCGGTAGGGTGGCGGTGGAGGTGGTGGAGGTGGAGGTCGTGGAGGTGGTGGCACGATGCCGGTGAAGGCTGGGGAACGGCTTGATCCTGAGGCGACCCGCGCGCGGATCCTGAAGGCGGCCGCGGAGGTGTTCGGCCGGCGCGGGATCCACGCGGCCGGGATGAACGAGATCGTCGAGGCGGCCGGCGCGTCCAAGCTGACGATCTACAAGAACTTCGGCTCCAAGGAAGGGCTGGTCGAGGCCGTCCTGACCGACCGTACGCAGCGGGTCCGCGCCTGGCACAACGAGGCGGTCGACGCGGCGCCGGCCGGTCGTGAGCAGATCCTGGCGGTGTTCGAGCTGATCGCGACCTGGTACGCCGAGGCCGGGTTCCGCGGGTGCGCGATGATGAACGCGGCGACGGAGGATCGCGGGCAGGACGGGGCGCCGCGACGGCTCGCGCAGGACCATCTCAGGTTCTACCGGCAGCTGTTCGAACGTCTGCTGACCGGCGCGCGCAACCCCGAGGTGACCGCGCGGCAGCTGGTCGTCGTCCTGGAAGGTGCGACGCTGATCAGCGCGGTCGACCAGGACCCCGGGCTGGGCACCGAGGCGCGCGTCATCGTCGAGATCCTGCTGGACGCGGCATTCTGAGCAGTACGGCGACGCACGCGAGTCCCGCACCGGCGGCCACCAGGAAGGCCGCGCGGAACCCGGCCCGCTCGGCGACGAGCCCGCCGAGCGGACCCGCGACCATCACCCCGAGATCCCAGAACGACGTCATCACCCCCATCGACACGCCGGGCCGCAGCCCACGCACACGATCCAACGTCATCGACGCACAGGCCGGGTAGATCAACGCCAACCCGGCCCCGGCTGCCGCGATGAACACGAGCGCGCCGGCAGGTCCTCTCGCCGACGCGATCCCGGCCAGCGCCACGACTTCCACCGAGATCGTCGAGACGGCCACGACGCGCCCGCCGTACCGGTCGACGAGCGGACTGCCGGCGAACCGGACGACCAGGAACGCCGCCGCGAACACCGCCAGCGCGACGCCGTCGACCTCGAGGTGATCGGCTCGCAACCGCAGCACGAGCAGTGCAGCCACCGTCCCGTAGCAGTAGGCGGCCAGCCCGATCGCCACCCCCGGCAACGGAACTCCGGGCGGCACCGAACCCCGGAGCCGCACCAACGGCTCGCGCAGCCCTGGGTCCCGGCGAGTCGTCAGCACGAGCCCCACGGATACGAGCGACAACGCCACCACCACCCACCAGACCGCACCACCCGCAGCAGATCCGACGAGCGGGCCGGCGGCGAGGCCGCCCCACATCGACAGCCCGAACCAACCCGCCAACCTGCCGCGCTGCGCCGATCGCACACCAGACAACACCCACGGCAACGCGGCCGAGAACAGCGCCGCCTCCCCCGCCCCCATCACCAGCCGCGCGACCAGCAGCACTCCCAGCCCGGGCGCCCACAGTTGCCCCAGGCCACCAATCGCCGCGAGCACTCCCCCGGCGAGCACGACCGGCCGCGACCACCCCGCATCAGCCAGCCGGCCCGCGAACGGCCGCCCGCACGCCGTGGCGAGAAACGCGATCCCGATCGCGGTCCCACTGGCCGGCGCGCCGCCGCCGTACCTGTCCGGCACGTACGACGGCAGCACCTGCAGCGCCGCCCCGAACGCGAGATACCCGCACAGCACCGCCACCCACAACCGCCGGACCGGAACCGTCATGGGCAAGATGGTACCGCTCGTTACTATCTAGGCGAACCCGCCGTCCGGGGCGATGTGGTCGAAGATCTGGTCGACCAGCGCGACGACGTGCGGGTCGTCGACGGTGTAGATGTGCCGCCGCCCCGCCCGGCGGACCGTGATCAGGCCGGCGATCCGGAGCTTGCCGAGATGCTGGCTCGCGGTCGCGACGCTCACGCCGGCACGCTCCGCCAGCGTGCCCACGTCGTACTCGCCGTTGGCCGCGAACCACACCAGATGCAACCGCACGGGCGGCGACAGCAGCCCGAAGGTCCGAGCCGCGGCGGCCAGCTGCCGGCGGGTCGGGGCGATCCGCCCGGACCCGACCGCGGCCGCCGCGGGCTCGGACCCGTTCATCTCACCTGGTCATCTCAGTAGATGTTCGAGGGCCGGACCATGCCCTCGGCCAGGTCGCCGAAGCCCGGGGCCAGGATCGCGCCGGGGTTGCCGAGGACCTCCTCGACCACCGCGGTCTCGGTCGTGATCAGCAGCGCCGCGATCGACGCCGCGCTCTCCAGGGCCGCGCGGGTCACCTTCAGCGGGTCC
The DNA here is from genome assembly GCF_040680955.1 of Kribbella sp. NPDC051936. Lineage (NCBI taxonomy): Bacteria > Bacillati > Actinomycetota > Actinomycetes > Propionibacteriales > Kribbellaceae > Kribbella > Kribbella sp. NPDC051936. The sequence goes on from NZ_JBFAXS010000002.1 coordinate 319,984, forward strand.
ATCACGCCTTCGTCGAACATGTCGTCGTAGTGCCCGGTCAGCGCGTTGAACCCGTGGCCCAGCGGCAGGCTCGCCACCTTCGCGACGACCTCGTCGCCGTCGTACCCGGCGTTGATCGCGATCCACCGCAGCGGCTCGGGCAGCGCGCGCCGGACGACCTCGCGGCCGATCGCGTCGTCGCCGGTGAGCTCGACGCGCGACACCGCCTCCTGCGCCTGGACGAGCGCCGTACCGCCGCCGGCCACCACGCCCTCCTCGACCGCCGCCCGGGTGGCGGCCAGCGAGTCCTCGACCCGCAGCATCCGCTCCTTCAGCTCGACGCTCGTCGCGCCGCCGACCCGGATCACGGCCACCCGCCCGGACAGCCGCGCCATCCGGAGCTGCAGGCTGTCCCGGTCGGCGTCGATCCGAGCCCGCTCGAACTGGGTCTCGAGCTGCCGCAGCCGTGCCTCGACGAGCGCCGGGTCACCGTGCCCGCCGACGATCGTCGTACTGGCCTCGCTGATCGTGATCCGGTCACAGGTGCCGAGGTGGTCCAACGCCACCTCGGCTAGCTCGAGCCCGGTGTCCTGCGCGATCACGTGCCCGCCGAGCGCCACCGCGAGGTCTTCCAGCTCGGCGATCCGCCGGTGCCCGAAGCCGGGGGCCCGGACCACGACCGACTGCATCGTGCCGTGCATGTTCCCGCCGACCAGGAACTGCAGCGCCGGCCCGGTGACGTCCTCGGCGAGCACGACCAGCGGCCGGTCCGCGCGCTTGGCCACCTCGACCGTCGGCATGATGTCCTGCACCTGGCTGATCTTGCGGTTGGTGAGCAGGACCAGCGGGCGCTCGTGGACGGCCTCCATCCGCTCCTTGTCGGTGACCATGTACGCCGAGGTGTAGCCGTGGTCGAACTCGATCCCGTCGACCACCTCGACCGACATCCCGAGCTCGTCGGACTCCTCCGTGGTGACGACGCCGTTGCGCCCGACCCGCTCGACCGCCGCCGCGATCACCTCGCCGATCGACTCGTCGTCACCGGCGGCCATGGTCGCGATGTGCCGCAGGTCCTGCCCGCCGCCGACCTCGGCCGCCCAGGCCCGCAGCGTCGCCACCACCACCGGTACGGTCTGCTCGATGCCGCGGCGGACCCGCATCGGGTTGGCGCCGGCGTCGACGGCCCGCAGGCCCTCGCGGACCATGGCCTGGGCGAGCACCGTCGCGGTCGTCGTCCCGTCGCCGACCACGCCGTTGGTCTTCATCGCGACTTCCTTCACCAGCTGGGCGCCCATGTTCGCGAACGGTTCGCGCAGCTGGATCTCCCGGGCGATCGTCACCCCGTCGTTGGTGATCGTCGGCGGCCCGGTCAGCTTCTCCAGGACGGCGTTGCGTCCCTTCGGTCCCAGCGTCACCTTCACCGCGTCGGCCAGGGTGTTCACCCCGGCCTCGAGCAGCCGTCGTGCTTCTTCGTCGAACCGCAGTTCCTTGGCCATGGTCGGGCCGCCCTTCGGGTTATGGGATGAGAATCGCCCGGCCGCGGACCAGTCCGCGGTCGAGGTCGTCGATCGCCTGCTGGAAGTCGGTGAGCGGGTACTTGCTGGTGTGCAGGGTGACCTTGCCCTGCGCGGCGAGAAGCATCAGCTCCTGCAGATCGGTGTAGGAGCCGACCAGGTTCCCGACGAAGTTGATCTCGGTCGAGATGACGTCGATCGTCGGTACGACGAGGTCCTCGCCGTAGCCGACGACGTAGTAGTTACCCGCCCGGCGCAGCATCGCCACACCTTCCGCGGTCGCCCCACCCTCGCCGACGAAGTCCACCACCGCCTCGGCGCCGCGGCCGCCGGTCAGCTCCAGGACCTGCCGCACCTGGGTGCCGTCGGCAACGATCCCGTGGTCGGCGCCGATCGAGACCGCGAGCTCGACCGCGGCGGGGTTGCGGTCGACGACGACCAGCGTCGCCGCCGAGATCGCCTTCAGCACCTGGATCCCGATGTGCCCCAGCCCGCCGGCGCCGATCAGCACGCACACGTCGCCCGGGTGCAGCGCCCGCGCGGCCTTGCGCACCGCGTGGTACGCCGTCAGCCCCGCGTCCGCGAGCGCCGCGACGTCGGCCGGTTCGAGACTGTCGTCGATCCGCACCACACTGCGGGCGGTCGTCTTCAGGTACTCGGCGTATCCGCCGTCGGTGTCGATCCCCGGGAACCGGCTGTTCTCGCAGTGCACGTCGTCGCCGAACCGGCACGCACGGCACAGCCCGCAGGTGACCAGCGGATGCAGGATCACCTTGTCGCCGGGCTTCACGTTCGTGACCGCGTCGCCGGTCGCGTGCACCCAGCCGGCGTTCTCGTGCCCGATCGTGTAGGGCAGCACCACGCCGGACTTCTCGGCCCACTGTCCTTCGAGGATGTGCAGGTCGGTCCGGCACACCCCGGCTCCGCCGATCCGCACGATCACGTCGAGCGGCCCCTCGACCTTCGGCTCCGGTACGTCGTCCAGTTGCAGACCTGTGTGATAGCCGACCACCCGGACCGCTCTCATGCTGTGCTCCCGTATCTCGTAGCCAACAGTCCACGACAGAAGTGCGCGTTGCCCTCCATCGAGATCCGCACCGACTTCGCGAACCGCAGCCGGAGCGGGACGTCCTCGGGAGCCAGCGACTGCCCGTCCTCGGACACCACCAGCGGATCCGCAGGCCGTACGCCGAGCCCGACCGCGACCCGGCGGCGCAGCAACGCCTCCTTGTGCGGCCCTGCGGGCACGTCTGCGAGCGTGACGCGGTGGAGATCGTCCACGGTCACGTCGGTGGTCCGCAGAAGTTGCTCGGCGCACCGTTCCATCGCCGCGGTGTGCGCCTTGCGGTGGAAGATCTCCCGCAGTTCGTCGAGGCTCTCCTCGGCCTCGACGCCGAACGTTCCGACGTACCCGGCGTCCGCGGCCAGGCCGGCGTTGATCTTGTCCGAGTCGTGGTGGTCGTCCAGCCGGACGACCACCTGCCCGATCCGCTCCACCTTCCGGAGCGCGTCCAGTGCGTCGGACGCCATCAGGTAGGCGAAGTTCGGCGAGCAGAACGACGTCGGCAGCCGCAGGTGCACGGTGACGCACGCGTTCTCGATCCGGATCGAGCGGACGAAGCCGAGCTCGGTGATCGGCTCGTCCAGCTCCGGATCCGTCACCGCCGACAGGGCCGCCAGCACCCTGTCGGACAGTGAGGTGGCGGACGTGGCGGACGTGGCGATCGCGATCATGGCCGCGCGCCCGCAGCCACCTCGACGGAGGCTTCGCCGGCCTCGGTCGGCAGCCGCAACTCGGCCGGTACGTCGAGGTCGTACATCGCCGCGGCGTTCAGGCCGAGGATCTTCTTCTTCTGCGCCGTGGTGATCGGCGCGTACTCGGTCAGCTCCTCGGGGATCTGGAAGTCGACGAACTTCTCGACCAGCCACTTCGGCGTCCACAGGGCGTAGTCGCTGGAGAAGAAGATCTTGTCCTCGCCGAGCCAGTAGAGCAGCTCCCCGATGATCTGGGCGAAGTACTTCGGCCGGGTGTGGATGAACGGCATCGCGACCGCGAGACCGCCGTACACGTTGGACTCCTGGGTGGCGATCCAGCAGAAGTCCTCGAGCCGCGGCAGGCCGACGTGCTCGACGACGAAGTTCAGGTCGAGGTAGTCGGTCGCGACCTTGTCGATGTCCGCGACGTCGAACGCGTCCCGGTCCAGCGGGCGGATCGTGGGGCCCTTGTGGATGTGGATGTTGTGGATCCCGAGCTCGAGACACTCCTCGAGGTACCGCCGCGACCACGGGTCGTCGAGCTTGTAGCCGCGCGAGTCGCCGTGCCACTCGGCGGTGTAGAGCTTGACGCCCTTCAGGTTCATCCGCTCCGCGTCCCGGCGGAGTTGCTCCAGGCCCGCTTCCCCGTTGCGCGGATCGTAGGCGTGGTTGTACGTCAGCTTGTCCGGATGCTCCTGCGCCAGCCCGAACGCCTCCTCGGTCTGCCCGAACCCGTTGCGATAGAACTCACCGAGGATCGCCGGCTGGAAGATCGCGTGGTCGACGTAGCCGTCGTCGAACAGGTCCTTCATCAGCCGCTGGCCGCCGTAGTACGTGTAGGTGTCGTAGTCCCACAGGACCTCTTCCGGGCTGAGGTTCTTGTGGTAGTCGTAGAAGCAGTCGATGAACTGCTTGCCGTGGATGTTCTTGTGGTTCGACGCCCGCCCGTCCCACAGGGCGATGTGCGCGTCGACCACGAAGTACTTCTCGCCGTCCTTGTCGTACATGCGTGCCCTCCTAGTGGGCGGTGAGGTCGAAGCCGATGTACTCCGCGGCGTCCTCCGGGCTCGCGAACAGCAGCGTCCGCTCGTCGAGGTGGACCATCCGCCCGTAGTGCGTCGAGCTGATCTCCTCGAACACCGACCCGTCGAACTCCGACCCGAGCGCGTCGGTCAGCTCGGCGTAGTCGAAGTCCAGGACGCCGGTGCCGTCGACGCGGATCATCGACGGGTACTCGGTCAGCTCGACGCCGTCCTTGGTGCCCATCACCCGGGCCACGACCCGGCCGATCGGCGTGTTCATCAGGGTCACACCGCACTTGTTGGAGAACTCGGTGTCAGATCCGAACTGCATGCTCACTGGTCCAGCTCCTTCGGAACGTCGAGCCCGAGGTCCTCGAGCAGGGAACGGAACTTCTGCTTGGCCGCGTCCAGGCTGACCGCGAACGTGACCGACTTGTCGGCCGGCTGCGACCAGATCGGCTGTAGCGCGTGCGCGGCGTCGAGGCAGCGCGGCACCCAGGTCGCGAGCCATTCGCCGAACAGTGCCTTGTTGGCCTCGCCGTACTCGGCGTCGCGGGTCAGCAGCCGGAACAGGCCGCGGGTGTAGCCGAGGTCGCGGTCGTAGTCGTGCTCGCCGGTGCCGACGATGGTCGGCGTGATGTAGTCGCCGTTGCGGGCGGCGATCTGCATCACCAGCTCGGTCCGGAACAGCGAGCCGACCAGCTGCTCGAACACGATGTTGGTGGCGAACAGCAGCTGGCACCAGTCACCGACGGCGGTCAGCCGCTCGACCACCTCGCGGGTCGGCTGCCACTCCGGCGCCGACTTCCAGACCTCCTGGTGCGCGGACCCGTCGAACGGTACGTCGGCCTCGGCGAGGTCGAGGTTGAACAGCGCGAGGTCCTGCGCGAACCGCATCTTGTGCGCCGCGTTGACCGCGACCGCGGTGTTGATCATGTTCGTCGGACCGGACCGCTGGATGCTGGTGAAGACGTGCAGCGCGAGCCCGTTCTCGGCGTGCATCCAGGCGCCCAGGTTGCGCTCGATGAACTTCAGCCAGGCCGGGTTCCAGCTGTCGTACGCCCTGGCCCGCTTGGCGTTCTGCAGGCACAGGTCGACCTGCCGGACGACCGCGGAGTTGTTCCGGTAGATGGTCTGGTTCCACTCCTCGTTCGGGTCGAGGAAGGCGTGCCAGTTCGACGACTTCGCGGCCGTCCACTCCTTCGGGTAGCCGCCCGGGCCGTCGCCGAAGCCGTAGATCCAGCCCTGCGTCAGGTGCCGGTCGGGATCCGGCTGGACGTCGACGGTGACGTCCTCGTACATCGTCGCGCGCAGCTTGGCCGGCTTGTAGTAGTTGTAGCTGCGGCTGGTCGAGCTGGGGAACTCCAGCGCGCCGGCCTCGGAGTCGGTGAACTCGATCCTGGGGAAACTGCGGGGCTTGGTCTGTGTCATCTCAGACTCCATCGGTAGCTGGGCTGGTGAACTTGTCGTAGAAGACCTGGTCCTTCGGGACGGCGTGGTTGTCGAGCAGGGCGAGCGCGGCGTCGACCATCGGCGGCGGGCCGCACAGGTACGCCTCGCACCTGCTCAGCTGCGGCTCCCGGCGCTCGACGACGTCGGTGACGTTGCCGACCTCGTACTCGCCCTCGGGCGACTCCGACAGGCAGGGCACGAACTCGAAATCGGTCAGCGTCGCCCCGAGGTCGCGGATCGCGTCCAGGTAGAAGAGGTCGGCCGCCGTCCGGGCGCCGTAGTAGAACCGGACCGGCCGGGTGCTGCCGGTCTCGCCGAGGTGCCGCAGGATGGACAGGATCGGCGCCATCCCGGCACCGCCGGCGATACAGACGACCGGCAGCACGTGGCCGTCCTTCAGCGTCGACGAGCCGTACGGCCCGGTCATCGACAGCTCGTCGCCGGCCGCGAGGCCGTCGTCGAGCAGCCCGGAGAACCGGCCGCCGGGGTACTTCTTGATCAGGAACTCGATCTCACCCGCCGGCGTCGTTGCCATCGAGAACGACCGGTGCTCGTCGGTGCCGGGGATGGTGAGGTCGACGTACTGCCCGGGCTTGAAGTCGAACTCCTCGGCGGGCTTCAGCCGCAGCGACACGATGTCCCGGGTGACCGGCTCGATCGCCGTGACCATACTCGTCACGGTGCGGATCGGAATGCCGCCGAGCAACTCGTCCTCGTCGAAGTTCAGCAGCTCGATCGTGCAGTCGCTGAACGCATGGGACTTGCAGAGCAGCACGTAGCCTTCCGCGACTTCGGCGTCGTTGCAGGCGAACGTCGAGTAGCGCTCCATCTGGATGTCGCCCTCGAGCAGGTACGACTTGCACGCCGAGCACTGTCCCTCGCGGCAGCCGTGCATCAGGTGGATGCCCTGCCGGAACGCGGCGTCGAGGATCTTCTCGTCCTCGTCGACCTCCATCTCGATGCCGACCGGTTCGAACTGGATACGATGTTTGTCGGCCACCCGGACCACCTCAGCTCGCGCGGTACGCCGCGACGTGCGCCTCGCGGTCGGCGTCGGACATCTCGTTCAGCAGCACGTTCGGGCTGTTGAAGGTGTTGCCGCGGACGTCGTCGAGGGTCCACATCTTCTGCGGGTCCAGGTCGAGGTGCGGCTGCCCGATCAGGGTCTTGCCGTCGTCACGGACGTACCCGAGGTCGGAGACGATGTCGGCCAGGTCCTTGCCGTGGTGCAGGGTCTCCCACTCGCGGAACCCGGTCAGCCGGCCCATGTTCGGCGTCGGCCGGCCGTCGTACTCGCTGCGGAACGCGACCGCGTCGGTCCAGTAGCAGGTCTCCGAGCAGTACGTCCGCCACTGGTCGTCGACCTTCTCGACCACTATGTCCTCGCGGATCAGCGCCGGCACCATGCAGGTCCAGCAGCGGTGCGGGTACTGGTAGCCGACGTCCTCGAAGGCGATCGGCTTGTTCCGGCCCGGGTAGGCCAGCCGGTTGTAGTTCTCCCACCACTTGCCGTACTTCGAGTACCAGCCGGGATACTTGTCCTCGAACCACGCGAAGTCCGTGTCCGTCATCGTGTCGATCCGCCAGTAGTTCACCGGCCAGCCGGTGGCGAAGAACCGGGCCACCTCGTGCACGTAGCCCTTGTTGGTGATCCGGTTCCACGCCTCCTCGACCAGATCGTGCGGAATCGTGAGGCCGTACTTCTCCAGCGGCAGCAGGTAGCTGCGGTAGTAGTCGTCGTAGATCCAGCGGCGCCACATCTCCGCATAGCTCTCACGATCCTTGCGCCGGTCCTTCGTGCCGTACTCGATGAACGTGCCGATGGCCGCGTCCACGACACAGTGGTTGTTCCACCACGCGTAGCGCAGGTCGCGCTCGAGCAGCGGGCGGTTGCGTTCGTCGGCCAGCGCCATCAGCAGGATCGAGTACCCGTTGCTGATGTGCCGCGACTCGTCGGACTGCACCGAGTGGAACACCGTCGGCAGCAGGTAGTCGCCGTTCGCGGCCGCCTCGTCGGGCATCGCGACGAACAGCGTGTTGGTGAACGCGGTCTCGGCGACCACGGTCAGGTAGATGTTCGCGGCGGTGATCGCGTCACCGGTGATGAACCCCTCGCCGAACTGCCGGCCGATGGTGCCCGCGTAGTTGTTCGCGAACGCCTTCTCGGTCATGTCGAAACCGGCCGGGTCGATGTAGTTGTTCATGTAGAGCCGCTTGAGGTTCATCTGGATCGTCGAGTGCCGGACCTCGTCGATCATCTGGACCGCGAGCCCGTTGTGGATCTCCGGGTTCGGTACGGCGTCGATCGCCATCGGCATCGCCCGCGCCGCCGAGATCTCCGGGAACGGGATGATGCTCAGGAACAGCTTCTGCCACTCCAGCCAGCGCTGCTGGACCTGGCGGAACATGTTGCCGCGGATGGCGCCGTCCATGGCGCCGTACACGCGGTTGTCCTTCTCCTCCTCCATCGGGAAGTACGACCGCATGATCTGCTTCAGCGGGTCCTTCTTCGGCGCCTTCTCGAACGTGTAGTCGGTGCCGAACCGGGTCGCCGGGGTCGCGAAGGTCGGCTCCCACGAAAGCTCGGTGATCTTCGCGTGGGCCTTGGTGAGACTCTGCCTGCTCATGTGCCTGCCTCCAGGGGTCGGGCTGTTGGCAGGAATGAAAGCGGGCGGGCGTAGCCGCTGCTGTCTCAATGTGAGATACCGGTCACACGGTTGCGGAACTACCTTGAGGGGTGTTCGCTGGCCTGACCCGTCGATGCAGGAGGTGGGAGATGCCGTCCAGCCGATCGGTCCGCGACTCGATCCTGTTGTCCTGGCAGCGCTCCGAGGCGTCGCTGGTCGACGCCGACCAGCCCTCACCGGCGTACTTCGCGGGGATCGACGTGGACACCACGCTCACCCGGGCCGCCCGGCCGGTCATCGACGCGCTGGCCTCGGAGCTCACCAACGAGCCGGTCTGCATCATCCTCACCGATGCCAAGGGCATCGTCCTGGACCGTCGCGGCGGCGATCCGGGGCTGATCCGCAAGCTCGACTCGGTCGACCTGTGCCCCGGTTTCACCTATGCCGAGTCCGAGGTCGGCACCAACGGGATCGGCACCGCCCTCGAGGTCGGCGGCCCGATCCTGGTGCTCGGTCCCGACCATTACAGCGGTGTACTGCGGCGTTTCGCCTGCGCGGGCGCACCGATCACGCACCCGGTGACCGGCGGCCAGCTCGGCGTCCTCGACATCACCACCCAGGCCCAGAATTCGAACGCGGTGCTGCTGTCGTTCGCGAAACTCGCCGCCCGGCGGATCCAGGAGCGCATCGTCGAAGAGGCGAACGCACTCGACCAGGCCCTGCTGAGCGACTACTACGCGGCCTGCCGGCACACCGGCGGATCGGTCATCGCGCTCGGCGACGAGGTCTTCATGATCAACGCGCACGCCCAGGCGCACTTCGACTCCGCCGACCAGGCCGCGCTCATCGACCGCACCCGGGACGCCCGCGGCGGGACCAGGCCGCGCACGTTCCTGGCCGACCTGCCGAGCGGGATCACCGCGCGGCTCGCCTACCACCCGACGTTCCTCGGCCACCGGCTGGCCGGCGGAATCGTCCAGGTCCGCGAGCAACGGGCCGGGCTCCGGAACGCCGGTGGTCCGGCCCGGGTGCCGTCGCTGCCCGGCGTGGTCGGCAGCAGCGCCCTGTGGCGCCGCACCACCCAGGAGGTCCTGGAGTCCGCGAGCCGGGCGGAGTGGATCGTCGCCGAAGGTGAGCCGGGCACCGGCAAGCTGACGCTGCTGCGGGCGGTGCACAACTACTCCAGGTCCGGCAACCGGCTGGCGATCGTCGACGCGGACGATCCCGCACTCGTCACCGCCGTCGCGAGCGAACTCGAGTCGGGCTCGGACCTGGTACTGCGGCACGCGCACCTGCTGTCCACCGACGCCATCCACGCCCTGGTCGACGTTCTGCAGGGCGTCCGCGACAGCCTCGCCGAGGAGCCGTGGATCGCGCTGACCGTCGCCACCGGTCAGTCCGGTGCGCAGGACGAGCTCGACACCCAGCTACTGCGGTTCTTCCCGCGCACGGTCGCCGTACCGCCGTTGCGGCATCACCTCGACGACGTCCAGGCGCTCGTGCCGCACCTGCTCGCGCGCACCGGGGTCGCCGGGGTGACGCTTTCCCCGGCAGCGATCAGCCAGTTGATGCGGCTGCCGTGGCCGGGCAACGTGACCCATCTGCGGACGGTCCTCGCCGAGGTGGCACGGCGCCGCCGGTCGGGTGTCGTGGAGCTCGACGGCCTGCCCGCCGAGTGCCGGGCGACCACGCGCCGGCACCTGACCCGGATCGAAGCGCTCGAACGGGACGCGATCGTCGACGCGCTCGCCGCCCACCAGGGCGACAAGGCGGCCGCCGCGACCGCGCTCGGCATGTCGCGGGCGACCATCTACCGCAAGATCCGCGACTACGCGATCGTCACCTGAGGCGGTCGAGCAGGACGACCTCGCAGTCGTAGTGCTGCGACGCGGTCATGTGGCCGCGGAACCAGAGCAGCGGGACCCGGCCGGGGTCGCCGGGGGCGACGATCGGGCGGAGGTTGTCGCCGGTCGAGTTCTCGGTCACCGGCGTCCAGGTCCAGGTGGCCCCGGCATCGGTCGTCCGGCCGTGGAAGATCTCGTGGTGCTTCAGCGCGCTGCCGTCGCGCGGGTCGATCGGCGTCGAGGCGTAGAGCGAGTCCAGGTCGTACGGGTCGATCGCGACCAGGCCTGTGTAGTCGTTCTCGTGCACGAGCAGGCCGTGGCCGGCCTTGGCCAGCCGGCGGACCTGCCAGGCGCCTTCGGTGAGGCGCGCGTAGAAGAAGCGGTGGTCCGGCACCGGGTACTCCCGGGCGAACGCGTCCTCCGGCTTCTCCGGCGTGTCGTGCCGGGCGAGCAGGATCGCCGCGACCTCGTCGCCGACACGGCGGATGTCGACCGTCCAGCAGTGCGTCATCGGCTCGCCGTCCCAGACCGAGTCCGCGGCGAGGAGCGTGGTCAGCTCCACCTGTGACGGCGCGTCGGCGTCGAGCGCGTGCGGATCCACGACGGTCCCGTCCGCCCGGTGCAGCGCGCCGGCTTCCAGGTAGCCGTGGTAGATCGAGTTGTTGTAGTCGCGCGGGTGGTGATCCGTCGTGATCAGGTCGATGCGGGCCGGCGTGGAGACGTACCGCGTGTAGCCGTTGACGTAGCCGACCTTGGGGCGGGTGAAGAGCTTCCCGGCGTACGCCCAGGTGTCGCCCTCGTCGTCGGACACCAGCGCACACGGGTCGTCGTTGACGGCTCGCGCGAAGCAGTAGAGGCGGCCGTCGAGCTCGTGCAGGTTCGAGTACGTGACGCCGCGGCCGCCGGTGAACTCGCTCCAGTCGAAGGTCTGCTCCGGGCCCCACGTGCGCGGGTCACCCGGCTCGCTGATCCGCCACCGGGTCAGGTCGTCGGTCTTGTGCTTGGTGTACACGGCCAGCCAGCGCCCGTCGCGGCGCCGCCACAACGCCGGTACGTCGTGGTCGTCGGCCTCGAACCGCTCGTGCAGGACGACGATGTCGGTGGCGCCGGACCGCAGGTCCACCACGGTCAGCTCGACGTTGCCCGCCCGGCCGTCGCCGCCGGGGCCCTCGGGCGCCGCGATCGATCCGGCGACCAGCACGCCGGCGTCCGGATCCACCACCGCCCGCTCGTCCTGGAACCAGCACCAAGCACCGTTGTCGTTGATCACCCGAGCCGCATCCATGAGCACCCAGTGTCGCAGAGATCCCGTCTCACCGGTAAGCGTTTGCCAGCATGTGGTCAGTGCCACATGCGACGATCGGGACATGCCGATCGACCAGCACCTCCTGCTCGCGTTCCTGCTGACCACGACGATCGCGATGATCACGCCGGGACCCGACATGTTGTTCATCCTCGGCTGCGGTATGCGCAGCGGCCCGCGGGCCGGTCTGCTGGCGACAGCCGGTGTGGCGACGAGTGAGGCGGTGCACGTCGCGGTCGCGGCCGCCGGGCTGGCCGCCTTGTTCGCCGCGGTGCCGGTCGCGTTCACGACGGTGCGGATCGTCGGCGCGGCGTACCTGGTCTATCTGGGTGTCCAGATGATCCGGCACCGCAACGATGCCGTCGACGAGGCGCCGGCCGGTCAGGCAGCGATGTCCGGGCGGAAGGCGTACCTCGCCGGGCTGACCACGAATCTGCTGAACCCGAAGATGGTCACGTTCACCATCGCGTTCCTGCCGCAGTTCGTGGTGCCGGCGCACGGGCACGTGTGGCTGCAGTTCGCGGTGCTCGGCGCGATCCTGATCGTCCTGGAGTTCCTCGTCGACGGGACGGTCGGCCTGCTGGCCGGGCGGATCGGGGGCTGGCTGCGCACCCGCCGTACCGCCCGGCGCCGGATCGACACCGCGACGGGCGGCATCTTCATCGGGCTCGGCGTCCGCCTGGCCCTGCTGCGTTAGACGAGCGCCAGGCCGCCGGTCCAGGCGACCTTCTCACCGACGGCTAGGGTGAGCTGCAGGAAGCCGGCGGCCTCGAGCTCACGGGCGCGCTTGAGCGCACCGGCGTCGACCGTCTGCAGGCCACCGGCCGAGACGATGCCGGCGAGCAAGGCCTTGGCGTCCGAGTCGTCGCCGGCAATCAGGACGGTCGCCGGCGCCTCGCCGGCCTTCCCGGTCGCGACCGTGGCGGCGAAGTTCGTGTTGAAGGCCTTCAGCACCGTGGAGTCCGGGAGCTTCGCGGCCAGTTCGGCCGCCGCGGAGCCGTCCGCCGGGACCACCAGCGAGTCGAAGGTCTCGAAGTTCAGCGGGTTGCTGATGTCGACGACGACCTTGCCGGCCAACTGCTCGGCGCGGTCGGCGAGCACCTGGTCGAAGGCCGGGTACGGCGTCGCGAGGATCACGACCTCACCGGTGACCGGCTTGTCCTTGTCGGTGGAGTTGAACAGCTCGACGGTGTTGCCGCCCTTGGCGACGACCGCCGCGATCGCCTGTCCCATGTTCCCGCTGCCGATGATGCTGACGTGCGTCATGCTCTCGCTCCTTTTGGTTGTACCTTCAACTATCACGATAGCGCATGATGGTTGTAGCTACAACCATTAGGATGAGGTCGTGAGCACCCGATGGCTGGACGACACCGAGATGACCGCGTGGGTGCGGCTGGCCGCCGTACTCGAGCTGCTGCCCGGCGTTCTCGACTCGCAGCTGCGCCGGGACGCGGAGCTGACCCACTACGAGTACTACGTGATGGCGATGCTGTCCGAGGCGCCGAAACGGACGCTGCGGATGACCGCGCTCGCCCAGCGGACCAACGCCACGCTCCCCCGGCTGTCACATGTGGTGAAGCGCCTGGAGGACCGTGGCCTGGTCGAGCGGTTCCCGTGCCCGGAGGACGCCCGGGCCACCAACGCGCGGCTGACCGCGCCCGGCTGGAAGAAGATCAAGGCGACCGCGCCCGGCCATGTGGAGACAGTCCGGCAGCACGTCATCGACGTACTCACGCCGGAGCAGATCTCCCAGCTCGCCGCGATCACCGGGGCGATCCTGGAGTCGGTCGACCCCGACGGCAACCTCAGCGCCGTGTATCGCCGCTGAGGTCGAGCAGCACCTTCGACGCGACCGTCCGGTCGCTCGCGAGATCGAACGCGGCGCGCGCCTGGTCGAGCGGGAACGCGTGCGTGACGATCGGGTCGACGTACAGCCCGTCGGCGAGCAGCGCGATCGCGGTGTCGAACTCGTGGTCGAACCGGAACGCGCCGGTCAGCGTCAGCTCGCGGGTCATCAGCAGGCTCCCGGCGAACGCGGTGTCCCCGCCCGGCAACGAGCCGACCTGGACGACGGTTCCGCCGCGGCGTACCCGTTCCAGACAGGTCCGCAGGCCGCCCGCCGTACCCGATGCCTCGATCGCGACGTCGATCTCGTCCGGCCAGTCCGTCGTATCGGCCTGGATCGTCTGCGTCGCGCCTACTTGGGACGCCAGCGCCAGCGGGGCTTCGTGCAGATCGGTCACGACGACCTCGACCGCTCCGGCCTGGCGCAGCGCCGCGGCCACCAGCAGACCGATCGGCCCCGCGCCGGTGACGAGCGTCCGCTTCCCGTCCACGGCTCCCTCGCCGGCCTGTCGCACAGCGTGGATCGCGACCGACAACGGCTCCGCGAGTACGGCGGTGCGCAGCGCGAGCTCGGCGGGCAGCACCCGCACCTGGTCGGCCCGGACGATCAGCTCCTGGACGAACCCGCCTTGGATGTGCGGATCGCGGGCCGCGCTGCCCAGGTAGCTGCTGGAGGCGCAGATGTTCCGGCGGTCCCGAGCGCATTCCGGGCACGCACCGCACGGTGTCGCCGGGTGGATCCCCACCGGCGTACCGGCTTGGAGATCGCCTCCGCTGATCCGGCCGACCACCTCGTGCCCGAGCACCAGCGGTTCGCGGATCCGGAAGTTCCCGACGCCGCCGTCGTGGTAGTAGTGCAGGTCCGATCCGCAGATCCCGCCGTACTCGATCCGCACCGCGACCTGTCCCGCGCCGGGCTCGACGGCCGGCCGCTCCTCGACCCGCAGGTCTCCCGCGGCATGCACCACACAGGCGTACACGTCATCCACCATCCCGGAAATCGCTGTCCGCCCGACACTATCCGCCGGCGCCGCCGAGCAACTGCGGTGTATCGCGAGGTGGTCCTGGATCCTCCGTCCGGGTAGTGGCGGACCAACTTGGGGGGAGACAGGCATGGCGACGACGTACAAGATCCATCCGGCGATCGGTATCGCACGGGTCGGGAACAGTCCGGACGAGTTCTTCGTCGGACCGGAACGACTCCGCGAACGGCCCGAGCCGGCGGGTGGGTTCAAGGACGCGCAGTGCCGGGTCAAGCGGCAGGCGGCGCGGTTCCGGATCTTCGCGCACCACGACGACGGCAGCGTCGAGGAGCTCACCGACGCCACCGCCGAGATCTCCTGGACCGTGCATCTGGTGAACGCCAAGGCCGCGCACCCGAACCGCGGCAACAGCGAGCCGGCCGGTCAGCTCACCATCGACCCGGGCCCGCGGACGCTGACCGGGCCGGACCAGCGGGAGCTGTTCGACACCGGCTCGATCGACTTCTCCGGGCAGCCGGCGGTGACGGTGCCGCTCGGCGAGATCCGCAGCGACGACGACAACCATCTGCTCGTCCTCGGCGGGCACGGGACCTCCGCGTCGCCGGCGGGCAACGTGATCGGCAGCTTCTGGGGCAACGCCGGCTGGTACGACGACGTGTCGGACGGACCGGTGACGGCGACGATCACGCTGCGGGCGGACAACTCGTCACCGGCGGTCGAAGGCGCCTGGGCGATCGTCGCGCCGCCCAAGTTCGCGCCGCACCAGGACAGTGTGACGACGCTGTACGACCGGGTCCTGCAGCGGATGATCGACCTCGGGCTCGCGGCGGCGCCCACCACGACGTCGTACACCGAGGACGTCTACCCGATCCTGCAGCGCGCCCGCGACATGCGCTGGGTGGAAGGGATCTTCGGCGCGCACAGCTGGCCGGACCCGGTCACCGCGCAGCCGCTCGTCGACGCGATCTTCGCGCGGCTGCGGCCGCCCGGCGACATGCCCCGGCTCAACGGCGGCGATTCCGCGCTGACGCCGACGCAGTACGCGCACATGCAGCGCTGGCAGGCCGGCAACTACGCCGCCGACTGGACCGGAGTACCGCAGCCGCAGACCGACCTGACCCCGGACGGGATGGATCGCGCGGCGCTCGAAGCCTGTGTCGGCGGCGCGTTCTTCCCCGGGATCGAGGCCGGCGGGCTGTCCGCCGGCGACCGGCCGATCATCGAGACGTCGTACGCCGAGGCGTTCCGGCTCGCGTCCTCGGTCGGCGCCGGCACGATCAGCCAGGCGATGGCGCTGCCGTGGCAGGCCGACTTCAAGGCCTGCGGTGACAACTGGTGGCCGGTCCCCCGGCCCAACGACGTCATCGCCCAGGACACCGGCAGCCCCGCCCGCTGGGACCGCGACGTCGCCAGCATGGACGACATGGTGACGCTGTGGCACACGCTCGGCTTCGTCGTCGAGCAGGGGTCCGAGCACGTCGAGGTCGAGCACTGCGACGAGGCGTCGATCACGCTGCTCACCCCCGAGCTGCGGTTCGTCGACGTACCGCAGGGGCCGATGGGCATGGTCCGCGAGGCCGCGCTGGCGATCACGTTCGAGGTGCTGTCGCCGGGGTCCGCGGTCACGCTCGACTACGCGCCCGGAGGTGCGCCGGCGCATCCGCAGCTGGTCGCCGCGACCACCTCGGTCACCGTCGGCCCGACCGCACCCAACGGCGTCGCGACCGCTCGGCTGTGGGTCGTGTACCGCACCGGCGCGGCACCGTCGTCGATCCCACCGCAGGTCCTCACGGTCCAGGAAGCCGCGTCCGGTCAGACCTGGCAGGTGACCGTCACCGGAAACACCGTCGCGCGGACCACAGCAGCGACCGCCCTGGTGCTGGATCGCTCCGGCAGCATGAGCGAGGACCGCGGCGACGGGCAGAGCAAGCACGTCGCGCTGCAGCAGGCCGCGAACATCTTCGTCGACCTGATGCTCGAAGGCGACGGCGTCGGCATCGTCCGCTACAACGAGGACGCGCAGCCGCTGCAGCCCGTCCTCGAACTCGGCGCGGGCGGGCTGTCCGACCTGAACCGCAGCGCGACCCACGACACGATCAACGGCACCGGCCTCGATCCGCAGGGCGCGACGTCGATCGGCGACGGCATCTTCGAGGGCCGCGGTCTGCTCGACGCGGCGCCGCCGTACGACGTGAAGTCGCTGGTCGTCCTCACCGACGGGATCGAGAACAGCCCGCGCTTCATCTCCGACGTCGCCGCGCAGATCAACGAGCGCACGTACGCCGTCGGTCTCGGGCAGCCGCAGAACATCAGCGTTCCCGCGCTGCAGACGATCTCCGGCAACAACGGCGGGTACCTGCTGGTGACCGGCGCGATCACCACCGACAACCGGTTCCTGCTGCAGAAGTACTTCCTGCAGGTGCTGGCCGGGATCAGCAACGCCGAGGTGGTGCTCGACCCGGACGGGGAACTGACGGTCGGCGCGGTGCACCGCATCCCGTTCCAGTTGTCCGACGGGGACTCGGGTGTGGACGTCGTCCTGCTGACGCCGCGGCCGGAGGCCGTCGACTTCCGGCTCCAGACGCCGAACGGGCTGCTGATCGAACCGTGGCGGGCGCAGTCCGAGCCGGCGATGCGGTACGTGACCGGGGAGGGCGTCGCGTACTACAGGCTCACACTGCCCGTCCAGCTCCGGCCGAACCGGTTCGACCAGGCAGGGACCTGGCACGCGTTGCTGACCGTCGGCCGGCCACACACCGGGAGGACTCCGGATGACTCCGACGGCGTCGACCTGTCGATCCTTCGCGGCCGCACGCATCCGGCCGTGCACGCCGCTCCGCCCGCGCGGCGTCCGTTCGAGTTCGAGCGCGCGTTCGCGGTGGCTCAGGAGCCTGCCGTCGGCGAGCAGCCCGGGCGGCGCGGTCTTCCGTACAGCCTGGTCGTGCACTCCTACTCGAACGTGTCGTTGCGCGCCACGGCCGACCAGCGATCCTTCGAGCCCGGCGCCGAGGTGACGGTCAACGCCTCCCTCACCCAGTCCGGCGTACCGGTCTCCGGGGATCCCTACGTGTGGGCGGAGGTGGCGCGGCCGGACGGGTCCGTCGTGACGGTCGTGCTCGATCCGTTCGCGGCCGGGGAGTTCGAGGCGAGCTTCCGTACGACGGCTCCCGGCGTGTACCGGATCCGCGTGCGCGCTCGCGGCCGGACTCGCATCGGGCGGCCGTTCACCCGGGAACGTGCGCTCACCGCGGCCGTCTGGCGTGGCGGCGACAACCCGCCGCCGGTGGGTGGCGGCGATTCGTGCTGCTGCGAGCTGCTGTCCTGCGTGCTCAAGGGCTTCGACGAGAAGCTGATCGAGCGGTTGCGGCGACTCGGGTTCGACCTCGACGCGATCCGCAAGTGCGGTTGCTGACATGTTCCCGACCTACGACGTCGTTGTCGCCGGCGGTGGCCCCGCCGGCGCGGCGACCGCCCTGCGGCTGGCGCTCGCCGGGCACTCCGTCGCGGTGCTCGAACGCAGCCGCTTCGAGCACCCGCGCGTCGGCGAGACGCTGGCCCCGAGCATCCAGCCGCTGCTGCGCACGCTCGGGCTGTGGTCCCGGTTCGTTGCCGCGGGCCACCTTCCGTCGTGGGGCACGCGGAGCGTGTGGTCCGGGACGGCCGACCACTCGCATCTGATGAGCGGGTACGAATGCGGTTGGCATGTCGACCGGCGTACCTTCGACCGAATGCTCTTCGACGCGGCGGGTGACGCCGGGGCGTCGACGTACCTCGGTTGCTCTTTGAGCTCGTGCTCGTACGACGGGATGTGGCAGCTGACCTGCTCCGACGGCGGCCGGCTGACCGCTCGCGTGCTGATCGACGCGACGGGCCGCTCGGCAGCCGTCGGGCGCTGCCTCGGCGCGCGTCGTATCCCCTTCGACCGCCTGGTCGGGATCACCGCGCGTTGGTCGGGCGTCGACGTGACGAACGAGCACTACCTACTGATCGAAGCCGCTGCGCATGGCTGGTGGTATACGGCGCCTCTCCCTCACAACGCGATGATCGCCATGCTGATCACCGACACCGACCTCTGCCGCCGTCACCAAATGTCGTCCGCTATGGCCTGGACGACCGACCTCAACCAAACCTCCGCCACCTCCTCCCGTCTCCACGACAAAATGGCCGGAGTCGCGAGTTCACCTCGGGTGTGCTCGGCGGCGAGTCAGCGGTTGATTCGGTCGCGGGACCTGCGGCCGTGGCTGACCGTCGGCGACGCCGCTCTGGCCGTCGACCCGATCTCCGGCAGCGGTGTGCCCCGCGCGCTCCGCACCGCGGAAGCTGCCGCCGAAACAACCACCCGACTCCTCAGCCACCCGTCCGACGCCGCGGACCTGATCACGCGGTACGAGTCCAACCGCAACACCGAATGCACCACCTACCTGACCACCCGCGCCAGCTACTACAACGCCGCCGCCCACCACACCACGCCCTTCTGGACCCGCCGGACCCCCGTTCCTCGAGTCGTGGAATACGGCTGACCACCTGTTCGTCGAGTCGTGGGATGTGGCTGTGGAAAGCGACCACGATCCACGACTCGGCGTTCCCGCCACGAACCAATTGCCACGACTCGGCGTGTGGGCGGCGTATTGGGTGGGGCGGGCTGGGGCGGTCGGTGAGTTCTTGGGTGTGTTGCCGTCGAGGGTGTGGCTTTCCAGGAGCTCGAGGTACGTCGGACACCGCGGTCATCTGAAGTCGCGGGATTTGGTGCGGGCGGCCAGGGGGAGGTGTTGGAGGTGCTCGGCGGAGAGGTTGGTTACTTCGCCGGCGCGTTCCACGCGGCCCCGGATGATGAGGGCGGCGGCGTTGCGGGCCACGGCGGCGTGGTGGTGCCAGCAGCCGACGGTGATGACGATGTTGGCCATGCCGGTCTCGTCCTCGAGGTTCATGAACGTGACGCCGGACGCGGTGGCGGGGCGCTGGCGGTGGGTGACGACGCCGGCGACCCGGACGCGGGCGCCGTTCGGGGCGTTGCGTAGCTCGGCCGCGGACAGGATGCCGTCGGCGCGGAGTTGTTCGCGGACGCGTTGCATCGGGTGGCTCGTGGTGGTGATCGAGGTGGACCACAGGTCGGCCATGTCGGCTTCGATGTCGCTCATCCCGGGCAGCGTCGGCGGCGGACCGGCCGCCGTGATGCCGGCCAGTTGACCCGGGCGCTCCTCGGCGGCGCGACCCGCTTCCCACAACGCCTGCCGCCGGTCGAGCCCGAAGCAGTCGAACGCCCCCGCGGTCGCCAGCGCCTCGACCTGGGCCGCGGTGATCCCGGTCCGCCGGACCAGATCGGCCATCTCCGTGAACGGCCCGCCCCGCTCCCGCTCCTCGACGATCAGCTTCGCGCCCTTCTCCCCCACCGTACGTACCTCGGACAGCCCGAGCCGGACCGCGAACGCGCCGTCCCGCCGATGCACCGTGGTGTCGAACGGAGCCTTCGGGTCGAACGGGCCCACCACCGGCTGCGGATCCGCCAGGCACGCGTCGAGACCGGTCGGGCCGGTCAGCTCCTGCCCCTCGACCAGCAGCTCGAGCCCCGCGTCGACACCCGAGAGGTGCAGATGCGGGCGGCGGACCTCGACACCGTGCCGGCGGGCGTCGGCGACCAGGGACTGCGGTGAGTAGAAGCCCATCGGCTGCGCCCGGAGCAGCGCGGCCAGGAACGCGGCCGGGTAGTGCAGCCGCAGCCAGGTGCTGGAGTAGACGAGCAGCGCGAAGCTGATCGAGTGCGACTCGGCGAACCCGAAGTTCGCGAACGCCTCGATCTTGGCGTAGATCTCGTCGGCCAGCTCCCCGGTGATCCCGTTGCCCGCCATCCCGGCGTACAGCTTGTCCTTCAGCGACGAGATCTTCTCGATCCCGCGTTTGGACCCCATCGCGCGGCGCAGCAGGTCGGCCTCGTCGCCGTCGATCTCGCCGACCGCCATCGCCATCTGCATCAGCTGCTCCTGGAACAGCGGTACGCCCATGGTCCGCTCCAGCACCGGCCGCAGCTTCGGGTGCAGGTAGGTGATCGGCTCCTCGCCGGTCCGGCGGCGGATGTACGGATGTACGGCGCCGCCCTGGATCGGGCCGGGCCGGATCAGCGCGATCTCGGTGACCAGGTCGTAGAACCGCCGCGGCTTCAGCCGGGGCAGCGTCGCCATCTGCGCGCGGGACTCGACCTGGAACACACCCACCGAGTCCGCCCGGCAGAGCTGGTCGTAGACCCCGGCTTCCTCCCGTGGGATCGTGTGCAGCTCCCACGACTCCCCTACCTGCTCGCGGACCATGTCCAGGCAGTACTGCAGCGCGGCCAGCATGCCGAGCCCGAGCAGGTCGAACTTCACCAGCCCCATCCACGCGCAGTCGTCCTTGTCCCACTGCAGGACCGTCCGGTTCTCCATCCGGGCGTGCTCGATCGGCACCACCTCGCCGACCGGACGCTCGGTCAGCACCATGCCGCCGGAGTGGATCCCGAGGTGCCGCGGGAACTTCAGCAGCTCGGTCGCCATCGCCACCACCTGCGGCGGGATGTCGTGCTCGGTCGAGGTGATCTCCGGGCTCCAGCCGTCGACCTGTTTCGACCACGCGTCCTGCTGACCGACGGAGTACCCGAGCGCCTTGGCCATGTCCCGGACGGCGGACTTCGGGCGGTAGGAGATCACGTTCGCCACCTGGGCGGCGTTGTGCCGGCCGTACTTGGCGTAGACGTGCTGGATCACCTCCTCGCGGCGGCCGGAGTCGAAGTCGACGTCGATGTCCGGCTCCTCGGCGCGGGTGGTGGCCAGGAACCGCTCGAACGGCAGGTTGTAGAGGATGCTGTCCACCGCGGTGATCCCGAGCGCGTAGCAGACCGCCGAGTTCGCCGCCGATCCCCTGCCCTGGCAGAGGATCCCGTGGTCGTGGGCGAACCGGACGATGTCCTCGACGATCAGGAAGTACCCCGGGAAGCCCTTCTCCTCGATGACGTCGAGCTCCCGCTCCAGCCGCTCGTACGCGTCCGGGCGCTGCTCGCGCGTCCCGTACCGCTTCGCGGCCCCGCGGAACGTCAGCACCCGCAACCACGACATCGGCGTCTCCCCCTCGGGTACGTCGCGCAGCGGCAGCTTCGGCTTCGCCCGGGCGAGGTCGAACGCGAGCTGGTCCGCCAGCGTCACCGACCGCGCCACCGCCCCGTCGTACCGCCGGAAACGGGCGGTCATCTCGGCGCCGGAGCGCACGAACGCCATCCCGCTCGACGGCAGCCAGCCGTCCATCGCGTCCAGGTCGCGACGGGCCCGTACGGCGGCCAGTGCGGCCGCCAGTTTGTGCTGCGCCGGGGTGGCGTAGTGAACGTTGTTCGTGGCAACTACCGGGAGACCGCGGTCGGCGGCCAGACCGGCCAGCACCCGGTTCCGCGTGGTGTCGGCGGGAAGGTGGTGGTCGATCAGCTCGACGACCACCCGGTCCTTGCCGAACAGCGCGGTCAGCCGATCCAGCTCGCGTCCGGCCGCGGCCGGGCCGTCGGCGCGCCCGCCGAGCTCGAGCGCCTGCCGGACCAGGCCCTTGCGGCAGCCGGTCAGGATCACCCAGTGGTGACGGCCTTTCTCGGCCAGTCGCTCCAACGAGTAGACCGGCTTCCCCTTCTCCCCACCGGCCAACTGCGCCTCGGTGATCTCACCGGCCAGCCTGTGGTATCCCTCTTGCCCCTCGGCCAGCACCAGCAGGTGACTGCCCTCCGGATCGGCCACCCCGTTCTGCGGGCCGGTCAGATCCAGCGACAACTCGGCGCCGAACACGGTCGGCAGCGAGTACGCCGCCGCGGCCTCGGCGAACCGCGCCGCACCGTAGAACCCGTCGTGATCGGTCAGCGCCAGCGCGTGCAGCCCCTGCCGAACAGCAGCCTCGACCAGGTCCTCGGGCTGCGAGGCGCCGTCCAGGAAGGAGAAGTTCGAGTGCACGTGGAGCTCGGCATACGGCACGGCGTGCTCAGGGCGATGCACCACGTCAGGCACATACGGCCCGCGATGCTGCGACCAGGCAGGACTGTCCCCGCCGTCCGCCGTCACCGGACGCCCACCATGGCTGCCCGGACGCGAGCGATCCGACAACTTACGCTCGAGCTCCGACCACTTGATCGGCGGATTGTTGTAACCCACGCAACCATATTAGAACATAGGTTCCCTTAAGCTCAGGCATCAGCCGTCCCAATCATGGACATCATCCGCCTCGACTGCCGCGCGTCACGGGACGGGAACCGAGTCACCCAGACCGGCGTACAGGTAGCGGTCGCCGAACGCCTCGCTCAGTGCCAGGAAGCCGGGTTCACCCGTGCAGTGGCCCGGGGCGACGGTCCGCACTTGCCACTCGTCGCGGAGTGCCTGCGCGACGCGACGCACCTCGGGCTCCTCGGCCAGGACGAGGTGGAGCCCACCGGCGATGCAGTGGACACGGTCGTCGATCGCGGCAGCGGTCTCCAGGATCCGCTCGATGCCCGGGTGCGAGCACCCGACCACCAGCACGAGTCCCTGCGACGTCAGCAGCGCGAGGGAGACCTCGCGCAGCTCACGCGTTCCCGCCACCTCCGAGACGACGGGGATCAGCCACGCGCCGCTTCCCAGCGGGGTCGGCTCCTCGATCCAGGTGAATCGTGCGCCCGGCCACGGCGTGCCGTGGCGGATGACGTCGGGCGGCTCGCCGTCGTAGTACTGCATGGACCGCGGCAGCGACGGGCGGCGCGGGTAGAAGTGGCCGGGAAGGCTCGAGCCGAACACGCCGTACAGCTCGGCCGGCGCGTAGACCGGCACGTCGGGGTTGACGTGCAGCAGGTGATCGAGCCCGGAGGTGTGGTCGCCGTGCCGGTGCGAGACCACGACGAGATCGATCGTGCGCAGGTCGACACCGAGGGCGTCGGTGTTGGCGGCGAACGTCCGCGAGTCGTTCCCGGTGTCGAAGAGGATCCGCCGGCCCTCGAACTCCACGAGCGCAGCGAATCCCCAGTCCTTGATCAGGCCGGGGCGGCTCCCGAACGCGTCGTGGAGGACCGTGATCCGGTTGGTCGTCCCTCCCCGAGGCTCCATGCCCTCACCTGACCACACCGCACGGCGTACGTCGAGTAGGGCACGGACCGCCGTGCCCGCGGAGGCGAGCTCAGTCCGGTCGGTGCAGGGCGTCGAAGACGTCTCGGACGAAGTAGGTGTCTGCCAGGGCGTCGTGGATCGCGTAGGACGACTGGTCGATGCCGACGGTCGCCGACATCTCGCCGACGTCCGCGGTCGGCGGGTGCTTCGTGTGGCCAAGCAGTTGGCTGATGACGCAGACGAGGCGAAAGTCCCACGGCACGTCCGCCGCATCCTCGGCGACCAAGCCGTTGAGGTGCATCAGATGCAGTACGTCGGTGGCGTCCATCCACGGCGCGGCCCCGACCCACAGCGGCTCGTCCGCGGTCAGCTCGACCATGAGCTGGGCGACGTCCCGGCCGCTGCACACATCCTGTTCGGATCCGTTCAGCGACGGGTGACGATGGAAGCGGCTGATCTCCAGCGCCCGCTCGGTCGCGGCCGACAGGTCCAGCTCGTCCAGCCGGACGAACCGGTTGTACGCCGTCTCTCGCCCGTCGTCCTCACGGCGGATCACCGCCAGCTGCCAGATCTGCCGGCCGCCCGGGAGCCACGGTTCCCGGACGCTGGTGGTTTCCAGATCAACGAAAAGAATCGCCATCCAGCAATCCAACCAAGGCGATACGGTGTCGGCATGTTGAGGCAGGTTGCGGAGGGTGTGCTGGTCCACCGGAGCGAGTTGCTCCAGAACAACACCGTCGTCGTGCAGGGCCACGCGGGTGTGCTGCTCGTCGACCCGGGCATCACGGGCGAGGAGATGGCCTGCCTCGCGGACGACCTTCGGGCGATGGGCCAACCCGTCGTCGCCGGCTTCTCGACGCATCCCGACTGGGATCACACACTCTGGCATCCCGAGTTCGGCGACGCGCCCCGCTACGCCACCGCCCGCGGTGCGGCCTTCCTGCACGAGCTCCTGTCCGACGCCGCCTGGAAGGACCGCGTCGCCGAGGGGTTGCCGCCGGAGATCGCCGACCAGATACCGCTGGACCTGTTCGGCCGGGTGACCGCTCTGCCGGCCGGAGCCACGAAGCTTCCGTGGGACGGACCCGAGATCCGGATCGTCGAGCATCCGGCGCACGCCCAGGGCCACGCGGCGCTGCTGATCGAGGAGCCCGGCGTGCTGGTCGCCGGCGACATGCTGTCCGACATCCTGATGCCGTTCCCCGACCCGGCCGCCGCGGATCCGCTGGCGGACTACCTCACCGGGCTGCAGTTCCTCGAGGGCGTCGCGGACGCCGTCGAGGTCGTCGTCCCCGGTCACGGCTCCCCCGCCGCCGGAGCCGATCAGGTCCGCGTCCGGATCGCGCAGGACCGGGCGTACGTGCAGGCCTTGCAGGACGGCCGTCTTGCCGACGACCCGCGGATCGGCCCGTCGGCCACCTACGGCGCGGACTGGCTGCCCGCGGTGGCCGAATGGCATCTCCAGCAGTTCGGCCGGAAAACCGATTGACCGGCTCCACGGCCGCGCTGGTACCGTTCCGTGGTCCGTGACATCACACCAGGAGGTGAGGCCCCGATGAACGCTGTAGCGCAGTGGGTGCTCCCCCTCTCGTGGTCACGGGCGGGCGATTGACGTAGGTGTCGTCGGGAGCGCCGCGAGAAGCTCCCGAAGGGAAACACCTATGAACTCTTTGCCTTTCAGTCCGGGCGTCGGCGCGGTGACGATCTCACGCGTCGCGGACAACCAGTGGCACGCGATCGAGAACGATCTCGTCGTCGGCCGCGGTCACGCCTCCCGGCGGCTCGACGGCCGGACCTTCCTCAGCATCGACACCTGGCGCGACGCCGTCTTCGACCGGCTCGCCGCCGCGATGCTGGCCGACCTCACGGGCCCGCTCCACACGGTCGTCGACGAAACCGACCGTGACCTCACGGCCAACTGGGAACGCGCCGGGCTCACGATCTGGCGCCGCGAGGCGGAGTACGTCGTACCCACCCGGCCGAGCGCGCCGTCAGCGCCGTCAGCGCCGTCCGGAGTGCACATCGTCACCGACGTCGCCGAGGCGCCGCTGCGCGAGCTGGACCAGGCGATCCGCGACGAGGTCGGGTCCACCGTCGGCTGGCACACGATGCCCGCAGAGGTGCTGCCCTGGCAGGGCGGGACGCGACCGATCGACCCGTCGAAGTACACGGTCGCCGTCCGCGACGGCCGGTACGTCGGATTTGTCCGGGTGGCCACGAGGACGCGGCGCCCGCGGATCGGGCTGGTCGCGGTCCTGGCGGCCGAGCAGCGCCGAGGCATCGGCCGGGCATTGCTGGGCCACGTGCTCGACGGCTTGCACCGCGCCGGCGTCGAGGCCGCCACGGCGGAGGTCGACGAGACCAACACCGCGGCGACGGCACTGTTCGAAGGGATCGGCGCCGAACGCACCGGCCGCACTCTCGAACTGATCACCGGGAAGGCCTGACCATGCCCAGAGCAGCAGGCGGTATCGAGGTCGAGGGCATCGTCGTCGAGTGCCTCCGCAACGCCACCTTCCGGGTCGAGCTCGGCAACGGGCACAAGGTCCTGGCGCACATCAGCGGCAAGATCCGGAAGAACTACATCAAGATCCTCCCCGAGGACCGCGTCCTGGTGGAGCTCAGTCCCTACGACCTGAACCGGGGCCGGATCATCTTCCGCTACCGCACCTGATCCATCTCACACGCCACCCGCCCGATCAAGACTAGAACATGTGTTCGACGAAGCGGTAATCTGAAAACATGCTTGGTCGGTTCACGGTTCGGCCGTCCGACGACGGATCCACTGGATTCGGCGTCTGGGACGGTGCGGTCAACGGGTGGCGTGCAACAGGTATCGGCGACGAGGCGAAGGCGCGGGAGCTCGCCGCCGATCTCGACGTGCAGTACGACGCCCACGGCCCTCGGGCGGCGGACGCCGTGCGGCACGTCGACCCCGCGCAACCGGTGCAGCGGGCGACCTGGTCGACCGGCGAGCTGGACGTCTGGATCCGCGACAACGGCGTCTGGCTGGGCCGGTTCCGCGACAAGGACGGGCGGATCACCTGGGTGCCGGGCACGGACCTCAGGCCGCTCTAGCCGGGCGGCTTCGGCTTCGCGGCGTCGGCGGGCTGGGGGTTCGGGTCGCCGATCAGGCGTTTCGGCGGCGCGACGAAGTGCTCGGCGGGCAGGCCGCGGAGGGCGCCCTGCATGGCGGTCTTCCAGAGCGGGCCGGCGGTGCCGGAGCCGGTCGGGTCGGCGATGTCCTGGCCGTTCAGCGTGTGCCGGTACATCAGGTTGGTGTACGGCAGGTTGGCGTCGGCGACCACCGCCGCCGCGGCCAGGTTCGGGGTGTACCCGGCGTACCAGACGGCCAGGTTCTCCTGGATCGTTCCGGTCTTGCCCGCCATGTCACGGGTGCCGAACCGCAGTCGGCCGCCCGTCCCGCCCGGCATCATCACCGCGCTCAGCACCCGGTTCACGCCGTCCGCGACTGCCCGCGGGAGGACCTGCTTGCAGTCGTACCCGGGGCCCGGGACCGGGCGCCCGGACTTGTCCCGCACCGACGTGACGACGATCGGCGTGCAGTACTTCCCGCGCGCCGCGAACGTGGCGTACGCGTTCGACAGCATCAGCGGCGTCACGTACCCGACACCGAGCGTCATCGAGATCACCTGGTCGAGCGGCTGGCCGGTCTGGCCGTTGTACATCCCGAGCTCGGCCGCGACCGTGGCGACCGCGCACAGCCCGGTCCGCTGCGACAGCTGCAGGAAGTAGGTGTTGGTCGAGAATCGCGCGGCCTCGACCATGGTCAGGTTGCCGCTGTGGGTCGAGTTCTTCGGCCGGTACGTCGGGTCGCGCGTCCAGCCGTGGCAGGTCCGGAACTTCTTGTTGCTCAGATCGATCTGCTGCGGCGAGTTGATCCGGTAGTCCATCGGGATGCCCTGGGACAGCGCCGCGGCGATCGTGAACGCCTTCATCGTCGAGCCGTTCTGGAACCCGCCGTACCCGCCGGCGTACGACTTCTCGACGTTGTAGTTGTAGTTCGTGTGGAACTTCCCGTTGCCGTACGGGCGGCTCTGCACCATCGCCTTCACCAGGCCGGTGCCGGGCTCGACGATCGTGATCGCGGCGATCGCGGAGTCGGTGCGCTTGCTGTGCTCCTCGATCGACGCCTGCGCCGCGGCCTGGATCCTCGGGTCGATCGAGGTCCGGATCAGCAGCCCGCCGGTCTTCAGGTAATGGTCGCGGTCCTTCACGGTCGCGCCGAGCGCCGGGTTCGCGAGCAGCTTGGAGACCACGTAGTCGCAGTAGAACGGGTACCGCGAGTTGGCGCACCCGTTCGGCACCGGCTCGACCTTCGCCAGGTCGATCACGGGCGTCTTCAGCGCCTGGTTCGCCTGGTGCACGGTGACGACGCCGAGCTCAAGCATGCGTTTGATCACCACGTCCCGGCGGGCCTTGGCGCGGACCAGGTCGTTGGTCGGGTCGTAGCCGGTCGGGTTCTTCACCAGCCCGGCCAGCATCGCGGCCTGCGGGAGCGTGAGATCGGCGGCGGAGGTCCGGAAGTAGTGCTGGGCCGCGGTCTGGATGCCGTACGTCCCGTCGCCGAAGTTCGCCAGGTTCAGGTACCGCTCGAGGATCTCGTCCTTGGACAGCTCGCTCTCGACCGCGATCGCGTACCGCAGTTCGGTGAGCTTGCGCTGGTACGAGACCTCGGTGGCCTTGGCCCGCTCGGCCGCCGTCTTCGCCTTCTCGACCAGGCTCATCTTCACGTACTGCTGGGTGATGCTCGACCCGCCCTGCTGCACCTCGCCGCCGGTCTGGTTGCGCACCATCGCCCGCACGGTGCCCTTCAGGTCGAGCGCGCCGTGGTCGTAGAAGCGGGAGTCCTCGATCGCCACGATCGCCTTGCGCATGATCGGGCTCACCGAGCTCAGCGGCACCGGCACCCGGTTCTGCTCGTACAACGTGGCGACCAGCGTGCCGTCCGCGGCCAGGATCCGGCTGCGGACGGCCAGCGGGTCGCTCTCGAACTCGCGCGGCAGGCTCTGCACGGTCTCGGCGACCTGCTCCGAGCCGCGTCCGGCGAAGCCGGCGAACGGGATCACGAGCCCCGCCGCCAGCGCACCTGAAAGTACGCTCACGCCGATGAACAGAATCAACGACCGAGCCTTACTGCGACCGCCCCTGCCGGTACGCACCCTTCCAGGCTAGACGAGTGATCAAGCTCCGGGTACCCCGGAATTGATTGCCTCGATCAACTTCGGCCGCAGTTCCCGGGCACTGATCACCGCGTCGACCGACCCGACATCGCGGGCCCGCTCGATGCTGTGCACCCGGTCGAACTCGGCCGCGACCTCGCCCAGTTTCTCCGCCCGGACGACGGTTCGCACGTCCGCGAGCTCCGTGGCCAGCGCCGCGCGCTCCGCTCCCGAGGCCTCGCCGACGCGCTCGGCCAGCGACGCCACCCGCGGATCCGCGGCGGTCCGCGCGTCGACCTCGGCCGCGAACACGACCGCCGCCGCCGGCGCGCCGCCGAGCACCGATGCGAACGAGCCCTCCACCGCGAGCACGGTCATCGACGGGTTCAGCGACTTCGAGAACACCACGAACGCGCCGCCGTGGTACCGCGACACCACGCAGAACACGATCGGCCCGCGGAAGTTCACCATCGCGCGCCCGATCTCGGCGCCGTACTCGAGTTGCAGGTTCCGCATCGAGTCCGGCGACCCGTCGAACCCGGACAGGTTCGCGAGCACCACCAGCGGCCGGTTCCCGCTGGCCGAGTTGATCGCCCGGGCGACCTTCTTCGACGACCGCGGGAACAGCGTGCCGGCGGTGTAGGTGTCCGGCCCGTCGGTGGGCGGGAACCCGCGCCGCGGCACCGACCGGGACTCGATCCCGACCAGGCACACCGGGAACCCGCCGAGCCGTGCGTCCTGCACGACCGCGGTGTCGGCGTCGGCCATCCCGGCCCAGCGCTCCAGCACCGGGTGGTCCTGGTCGGTGACGGCCCGCATCAGCGTCCGGATGTCGAACGCCTTCTTCCGGTCCGGGTTGGTCGCCGCCGAGAAGATCTCGCCGATCGTCTTGAAGTCGCTCCCGGCCACCTCGTGCGGGTACGGCGTGACGTCGCGATCCGCCGGGTCCGACGTCTCCGCCCGCCGCGGCCCGCGCTCCCCCGGCACGACGTACGTGTGGTCGTAGTACGTCATCAGCACGTCCCGGGCGCCCTTCAGGTCCGGCGCCCAGTACTGCGCCTGGCCGTTCGGGCCCATCACCCGGTCGTAGCCGCCGATGCCGAAGTTGTCCTCGGCCGAGACGCTGCCGGAGAAGTCCAGCGTTTGCTTGCCGGTCAGCACCATCGCGCTGTCCGGCGTCATCACCAGGATGCCCTTGGTGTGCATCAGCATCGTCGCCTCGGCGTTCCAGTACGGCTGCGCGCCGACGTTGATGCCTGCGACCACGACGTTGATCTCGCCGCCGGCCTGGGTGAACTCGACGATCCGCTTCAGCGCCTTGGCGACCCAGTCCATGTTCTCGGTGCCGGAGTCCATCGAGATCCGGGCGCCCGCGGACAGCGAGTACCACTCGACCGGGACCCGCATCCGCTCGGCCAGGTCGAGGGCCGCGATGATCCGCGAGCACTCGGCCTCGGCCACCGCGCCGAGCGCCTTGGTCGGGTCGCCGCTCATCGCGACCCGGGTGACGCCGTCCGGGTACCGGTCGGTCGGGGTGCTGACGATGCCGACGATGATGCCGGCCTTGTTCAGGCCCTTCGGCCGGTCCACCGGCACCAGGTTGCCGCTGTCGTCCAGATCGTGCTCGACGAACGAGCCGCCCTGGCCGGCGACCATGCCGCTGACCTCGTACGGGTAGATCGTGTTCCGCCGCCGGGAGCGCTGCACCTTCTGCGCGTAGTCGTCGAGCGGCAGCAGCCGGCCGGTCGGCGGCTCCTCGATCGACGTCACGACCCCGGCGCCGTGCTGGTAGTAGAACCGCGCCGCGACCGGGTTGACCGACCCGTCCGGCGCCGCGACGTCGCCCTGCACCAGGACCTCCTCGATCCCGGCGCCGGCGGTCATCGGGGCGATGTTGCGCTGCAGCGCGGTCACCTCGTCGACCTGGACGTTCACCACCGGCCAGATCTGCACCCAGACGTGGTTCATGTCGAGTTTCGCGCCGGCCGCGCCGCGCGCGGTCCGGGCCCGGCGGATCGCCTCCAGGCAGTTCGAGATTGCGCGCTCCGCATGCGGCAGCGACGTGACCTGGCCGTCCTCGTCCCGGGCGACCGCGAACTGGCGGACCTGCGCCAGCGCGACGAGCCTCCGGTCGGCCTCGTTGTCGCGGGCGACGCAGTAGTAGAGCAGCACGTCCTCCGGCGCGTCCAGCCGGGTGATCCGGAAGTCCCGCAGCCGCCAGAGGTTCAGGCGGCGGCCGACCATCGGGTGCACGCCGCGGACGTTGTCGTCCTCGGCCATCGACCCGCCGGCCGGCCGGTAGGTGAAGTACGAGACCGGTCGGCCCTGTCCCGGGGCGACCGCGACCGAGATCCGCCGGACCCGCTGGGCGATCGGCAGGTCGGCGACCATGCGGCGGTACAGGTCCGAGGCCTCCTGCTGCGACTCGGGCAGGTCCGGGCCGTACAGGTACAACTCGAGGACGGCCTCGTGGCCCGCCGTCCGGGCCTCGATCCGGTCGGTCAGCGCGCGCGACAGGCCGCTGTCCCGGTCGGCCAGTTCGGCGACCGTGCCGACCGTCGTGACCAGGTGGCTCGGGCGGTCGTCGATCGTGTAGTCGGCGGTCGCGAACGGCCGCCCGTCGACGGCGAACTCGCGCAGGTCGTGCAGTTCGTACTCGCGGTAGTGCCGCCGGACGAGGACCTCGAGCATCGGCTCCCGCTCGCCCCAGCCGTGCTCCAGCCGCTCGGCGAGGAACCGGACGATCGGCTCCGGGATCGCGGCCAGCGCATCGATCCGGCGCTGCCGGTCCGGCGAGTCCGGGTGCGCGGCCAGGTCGGCGACCTCGTCGCCCACGCCCGCGATGATCGAGGCCCGCTCGGCGTCGACCTGGGGCTGGTCGAACCAGCGGAACCGCACGCTCCGGGCCAGGTCCCCGACGACCGGGAAGCGCAGCTGCGTGGCCAGCACCAGCCGGTCGAGCAGCTCGTGCACGGCCTCGTCCAGCGGCGCGTCCGGCAGCGGCTCGGCGATCCACCGCTGCAGCACCGACGTCACCAGCAGGACGTCGGGAGTCGAGCGCTGCTGTGCCAGGAAGATCCGGAAGACCGCCTCCTCCAGCTCCGGGCTGCGCTCCAGCCCGGTCACGCCGTAGTGGCTCAGCACACGGGTCAGGCGGGCCTGGAACTCGGCCGGCAGCCCGCCGCGGTCCGGATCCAGGCTCTGCAGGTAGGTGTAGAAGTACTCGCGCGGGCTGTGCACCCGGTTCTCGAGGGTGGTGTCCGTGCCGGCCGGCCGGTTGCGGCTCAGCTCGGCGAAGTCCGCGAACACCGTCAGCAGCTCGATCTCGGCGCCCACCGGCGGCTCGGAGCGCTGGTGCGCGAGCTCCGACCGCGCGGACAGGTAGTCGGCCAGCATGCCGCCCTCGTCCTGCGGGTCGATGTCGAACCCGAGCAGCATGCTCCGCAGGTCGTCCAGCCCGCGCTCCACCCGCTCGGCCGCGGACTTCTCCCCGGTCCCGTTCGGCAGATCCAGCTGTACGCCGTTGTGCACCGGAGCGGCCTGCTCCACCGCCGCCTCGTCCGCCACCGGCTCCAGCCGCAGCAGCGGCGCACCGGTCTCCACCTGGCTACCGGTCGAGACCTGCAGTTCCTTCACGGTGGCCTTGAACGGCGCGTACAGCACCGTCTCCATCTTCATGCTCTCGAGCACCAGCACCGGTGCACCGGCCTCGACCTCGGCACCGGCCTGCACCGGCGTGGCCACGACGAGCGCCGGCGCGGGCGACCGCAGTACGCCGCCCTCGTCCCGGCTCACGCGGTGCGTGA
This sequence comes from Kribbella sp. NPDC051936, assembly GCF_040680955.1. Classification (NCBI taxonomy): domain Bacteria; kingdom Bacillati; phylum Actinomycetota; class Actinomycetes; order Propionibacteriales; family Kribbellaceae; genus Kribbella; species Kribbella sp. NPDC051936. The sequence continues at coordinate 352,368 of NZ_JBFAXS010000002.1, forward strand.
CACCGTCGACCTCGACCAGGTGCACCGGGCCGTGCGTCGCGGTCACCAGCCGGAACCGCTGCCCGCCGACGACCAGCCGGCCGCGGTAGTCGTCCAGCCGCTCCAGCTCGGCGTCCACCACCTTCAGGTGCTCGTTGCCGTTGCCGACGCCGACCCGGAACCGCTCCGGCCCGATCCGCGCGATCGTCACCCGGTAGCTCGCGCCGCGCAGCTTCAGGTCGATCGCGCGGCCGACCTCGTGCTGGACCTGCGGACGGCCGCCGTGCGCGGTCGCCAGCAGCCGGGTCCGCTCGACCTGCTCGGCGTCCTCGTACCCCTCGATCGCGGCCGCGACGAGCGCGACGCCGGAGTGCCGGTGCGAGACCAGGCGGCCCTCGCCGCGGACCCGGTCGATCCAGCCGGTGTCCGCACTGCCGTCGATCACCTCGGGCTGGTCGAGCAGCTCGAGGATGAAGCTCTTGTTGGTCGCGCCGCCCTCGATCAGCACGGTCGTCGCCTGCATCGCGCGCCGCAGCCGCGCCAGCGCCTCCTCGCGGGTCCGCCCGTACCCGATCACCTTCGCGATCATCGAGTCGAAATCGGCCGGGATGCTGTCCCCGGCGCTCACCCCGGTGTCGACCCGGATGCCCGGGCCGGCCGGCAGGTCCAGGACGACGATCCGGCCGGGCGACGGCGCGAAGTCGCGGTCCGGGTCCTCGGCGTTCAGCCGGGCCTCGACCGCGTGCCCGCTCTCCACCGGCCGGGCGCCTTCCAGCCGGCCGCCGGACGCGACGTGCAGCTGCGCCTTCACCAGGTCGAACCCGGTGGTCAGCTCGGTGATCGGGTGCTCGACCTGCAGCCGGGTGTTCACCTCGAGGAACGCGAACGACTTCTCGCCCGGGTGGTACAGGAACTCGACCGTCGCGGCCCCGCGGTACCCGACCGCGATCGCCAGCCGCTCCGCCGACGCCTTCAGGTCCTCGACCTGCGACGCGGACAGCAGCGGGGACGCGGACTCCTCGATCACCTTCTGGTTGCGGCGCTGCACCGAGCAGTCCCGGACGCCGAGCGCCCACGCCGTCCCCTCGCCGTCGGCGATCACCTGGACCTCGACGTGCCGGGCGCCGGTGACGAGGCGCTCCAGGAACACCACGCCGCTGCCGAAGGCGCGCGCGGCCTCCTCACTGGTCCGCGCGTACGCGTCGGACAGCTCGTCGGCGGAGCCGACCATCCGGATCCCGCGGCCACCGCCGCCGGCCGTTGCCTTCAGCATCAACGGGTAGCCGATCCGGTCCGCGGCCTCGAGCGCGACGTCGAGCGACTCGACCGCTCCGCGGCTCCACGGCGCGACCGGGACGCCGACCTCCTCGGCGATCAACTTCGAGCCGATCTTGTCGCCGAGCTTGCGCATCGCCGCGGCCGACGGGCCGATGAACGTGACGCCGATCCGGTCGCACAGCTCGGCGAACGCGGGGTCCTCGGCAACGAATCCCCAGCCGACCCAGGCGGCGTCCGCACCGGTCTCGCGCAGCGCGCGCTCCAGCACCCCCAGGTCGAGGTACGGGCGGGCCGACGCCGGGCCGAGCGGGTAGGTGATGTCCGCGGCCCGCACGAAGGTCGCGGTGCGCTCGCCGTCGGTGAACAAGGCCACGGTCTCGATCGGGTCACCGCCTTCGGCGTTGACTTCCCGGACCGCGTTGATCAGCCGCATCGCGGCCTCACCCCGGTTCACGATTGCGATACGCTTGAACATCGACCGCCTCCCTGTCGCACCCTGCCTTGTATTGCTGGGATCGCCAGCTCTGGCACAGGTTTTCAGCACATCACCGTTACCGTCGAGTCGGCCCCCTGTTCAGGCGTGTTTCGACCTCTGGTACCACGTCTCGCGCGAACCGGATCGTCTGCTCCAGCGGGTCGGCTTCCGGCCAGAACACGAACGCCCGGAACGGCTGCCGCGTGACCAGCTCGGTGACGAAGTCCGCCCACTGTCCCGGCGTCCCCCGCAACGGAGCGTCACCGTGCGTCGTGTCGGTGTCACCCGGCCCGTCGGTCACCGTGCCGACGATCTGCGCGATCCGCAGCACGTCGGCCGGATCGCGGCCCGCCGCCTTGGCCGCTTCGTCGATGATCGCGTTCGCGGGCGCCAGGTCCTGGTACGGCAGGTAGCTCGGGATCGGCGCCGCCCAGCCGTCGGCCAGCCGCCCCGTCAGCCGCAGCGACCGCGGGCCGATCGAGCCGATCCAGATGCCGATGTCGTGCGGCGGCGCCGGGACGGGGCGGGTGTTCACCGCGTAATACTTGCCCTCCGCAACCACTCGCTCGGCGCCGGACCACAGCCGCCGCAGCAGGCCGATCCCTTCCTCCAGGGCCTCGATCGCCGCGCCCGGCGTCCGGTCCGGACCGCCGAACCCCTTGATCGCGCGCGGGATGCCGCCGGCCCCGAGGCCGAGCTCGAACCGTCCACCGGACACCCGGTCGAGCGTCGCCGCGAGGTTCGCGAGCATCGTCGGCGGACGCAGCGGCAACGGCGTCACGTCGGGGAAGAACCGCAACCGCTCGGTGCGGCTCATCAGGTCCCCGATCACCGCCATCGCGTCGAGCTGCGCCGGAGCGTACGGGTGGTCCTGCACACCGACGTACGTCAGGCCGCCCTCCTCCGCGGCGGCCACGACCTCGCGGTGTTCGGCGAGGTCCGGGGTCGGTGTCACCTGTACTCCGAAATCAACCATGTCTCGAGCATGACCCCAGAGTGCGGAAAACTGCGCGGCAGGGCTCATGGGAGGGGACTGACGTGACGGATGCGTTGATCGAGCGGCTGCGGGGCGAGGTCGCGGGACCGGTGCTGGCGCCGGGTGACGAGGGGTACGCCGAGGAGCTGTCCGGGTTCAACCTGGCGGTGACGCACACGCCGGACGTCGTGGTCGGGCTGACGTCCGAGAACGACGCGGTCGCGGTCGTGCGGGCCGCGGCGGCGACCGGTACGCCGATCCGCGTGCTGGCGACCGGCCACGGCATCCCGAACCCGATCCGGGACGGCATCGTCGTGACGACCGGCCGGATGACCGGCGTGACCGTGGACGCCGAGGCGCAGGTCGCGCACATCGCCGCGGGCAGCCGCTGGGCCGAAGTGGTCGCGGCGGCCGCACCGCACGGGCTGGCGCCGATCACCGGCGCGTCCGACGCGGTCGGCTGCATCGGGTACACGCTCGGCGGCGGGCTCGGCCCGCTCGCCCGGACGTACGGCTTCTCGTCGGACTGGGCCCGCGGCTTCCGGGTCGTGACCGCGTCCGGCGAGGCGGTGACCGCGAACGCGACCGAGCACGCGGACCTGTTCTGGGCGCTGCGCGGCGGCAAGGGCGGGTTCGGCATCGTCACCGCGATGGACTTCGGGCTCGTCGAGCTCGGCACGCTCTACGGCGGCTCGGTGTTCTTCGACGCCGAGTACATCGCCCCCGCCCTGACCACCTGGGCCGAGTGGACCAAGACGCTGCCGGAGAGCGCCAACACGTCGGTCGTGATCCTGCGGCTGCCGCCGCTGGAGTTCATACCGGAGCCGTTGCGCGGCAAGACGGTGCTGAGCGTGCGGTTCGCGTACGTCGGCGCCGCGGCCGACGGGAAGGCGCTCTTCCAGCCGATCCGGGACGCCGGCACGACGCTGATCGACGCCGTCGGCGAGATGCCGGCGAGCGACATCGCGCTGATCCACAACGACCCGAAGGACCCGACGCCCGCCTGGGACCGCGGGCTGATGCTCGACGAGCTGGACGCCGAGTTCGTCACCGCGTTCCTGGAGGTGGCCGGCCCGGACCAGCAGCTCCCGCTGGTCGCGGTCGAGCTGCGGCACCTCGGCGGCGCCACCGAGCGCGACGTCCCGGAGGGCAGCGCGGTCGGCGGCCGCGGCGGTGCCGGCACGCTGACGATGATCGGCGTACCGGACCCGAACCTGTTCGAGAAGGTGCTGCCGGCAACGGTCGACGCGGTGCTCGGCCGGCTCGAGCCGTGGGTGTGCACGGAGACCACGGTGAACTTCGCCGGCGGCTTCGCGCTGCCCGGGTCGTACCAGGCGTCGTGGCCGGCCGACACGTTCGCGCGGCTGGCCGACGTCCGCGCGGCCTACGACCCGGACTCGCTCTTCCCGTTCGGGCCCCGCCAGGAGAACTCGGGTTCGTAGCCGAGCAGGCGGCGCGCCTTCTCGATCGAGAGCAGGGTGTCGTTCGGGCCGAACGGCCGCTTGACCGGGACGCCGGGGAACACCTCGGCGAGCAGCTCCTCGTTCGGCCGGGACATCACCGTGTCGGCGTTCGCGACGATGAACACGTCCGTCCCGGTCACGTCGTACTCGAGCGACTTCCGGACGGCCTGCGCGCCGTCACGGGCGTCGATGTACCCCCAGAGGTTCCACTTGCGCGCGTGCGCGTCCGCGTCGAACCCGGGGAACCGGGCGTAGTCCTCCGGGTACATCACGTTCGAGAAGCGCAGGCCGATCAGCTTCAGGTCCGGGTGCCACCGGCACAACTGCCGGGCCAGCTCCTCCTCGAGCGTCTTGACCAGCGAGTAGGTGCTGTTCGGCCGCGGCGGGTAGTCCTCGTCCACCGGCACGTACGGCGGGAACTCGTCGAACGGCAGCCCGAGCACGGTCTCGCTGGACGCCCAGACGATGTTCCGGACACCGGCCCGCAGCGCGGCGGAGAACACGTTGTACGTCACGGTCATGTTGTTGTGGAACGTCGCCGCGTTCGGCCGCAGCCCCGGCGCCGGGATCGCGGCGAGGTGCACCACCGCGTCGACGCCGTCGTGCCGGTCGTCGATACCGGCGATCGCCTCGTAGGTCTGGCCGAAATCGGTCAGGTCCACGCGTGTCGACGTCACATCGGCCCGGGCCGGTACAGCCTGGTCGAGAGCGACCACGTCCCAGCCGTGGTCCGCCAGGTGGTCGACGACGGCCTTGCCGAGCTTGCCGCTGCTTCCGGTGACCGCTACCCGCCTCGCCTCGTTCACGCCGAGATCATCGCACTAATGTGTGACATGCCACCGTGGAAGGACACATCGTGAAACTTGCTGGCCGGATGGATCGGTTGGGAACCGAGTCGGCGTTCGAGGTGCTCGCCAAGGCGAAGGCCCTGGAGGCCCGAGGACGCGAGATCGTGCACCTGGAGATCGGCGAACCCGACTTCGACACGCCGCCGCACGTGATCGCGGCCGCGCAACAGGCCCTCGACAAGGGGTTCACGCACTACGTCCCGGCGCCCGGCATCCCCGAGCTGCGGACCGCGGTCGCGGACTTCCTCGGCCGCGCGAACCGGCTGACCACGACTCCCGACCGGGTGCTGATCACCCCGGGCGCGAAGCCGATCATGTTCTTCACGATCCTGGCGCTCTGCGAGGAGGGCGACGAGGTCCTCTACCCGGACCCCGGCTTCCCGATGTACGCGTCGATCACGTCGTTCGCCGGTGCGAAGCCGGTGCCGGTGCCGCTGCGCGAGGAGAACGGGTTCGTCATCGATCCCGACGAGCTGCGGTCGCTGGTGACGGACCGGACCAAGCTGCTCATCCTGAACTCTCCGCACAACCCGTGCGGCAGCGCGTCGACGCCGGAGCAGCTGCAGGCGATCGCCGAGATCGCGATCGAGCACGACCTGGTCGTGCTCAGCGACGAGGTCTACTGGGCGCTGCGGTACGACGGGGAGCACCACAGCGTGCTCGACCTGGACGGCATGGCGTCGCGGACCGTCCTGCTCGACGGCTGGTCGAAGACGTTCGCGATGACCGGCTGGCGGCTGGGGTTCGGCGTGTTCCCCGAGCCGCTGGTCGAGCCGGTGACCCGGCTGATGATCAACTCGGTCTCGTGTACGTCGGCGTTCAGCCAGCACGCCGCGATCGCCGCCCTCGAAGGCCCCTGGGACGACGTCGACCGGATGCTCGAGGCGTTCCGCGAGCGGCGTGAGGTGATCGTGTCCGGGCTCAACGCCGTACCGGGCGTGTCGTGTCTGGAGCCGGGCGGAGCGTTCTACGCCTTCCCGAACATCACCGAGCTCGGCGTCTCCGCCGCCACCCTGGCCGACCGCCTGCTGGACGAGGCCGGCGTCGCCTGCCTGCCCGGCACGTCGTTCGGCACGTACGGCGAGGGCCACCTGCGCTTCTCGTACGCGAACTCGGTCGAGAACATCCGCCGCGCCCTCGACGCCTTCACGACTCTCGTGCGCTGACCGCCATCAGCCAGTCGGCGCCCACCACCCGGTAGCCGAGCCGGTACAGACCACGCAGGATGCCGGGCACATGCTTGGCGCCGTACACCACGGCCACCTCGAGCTCCTCGTCGCCGCGGTCCCGGACGACTTCGGCGACCGCCGCGACAGCACGGTCGTCGCGGCGGTCGAGCAGCAGGTCGAAGAAGCGGTCCCACTCCGCGCCGCGCAGCTCCTCCTGCCTGGTCGGCAGGTCGTCAACCTCGATGTCGGGTGTCAGCAACGCCCGCCGCCCGGCGAAGAACTGGCCGATCGTCACGACCGGGGTCGCTGCCCACAGCATCGCGCGGGTTTTCCAGGGCAGCTCGTCGAAGCCGTCCTGGAACTCCTCGCCGGACATGTCCGGGGCCACGAACGGCACGCCGAGGTCGTCGTACGGAATGTCGTCCTCGACCAGCCCGGACTCCGCATCGGCCGGCAACACCCGGTACGTCATGGTCATCCCGTCGACCGCCGACGACTGACCCTGGATGCCTTCGACGACGAGCAGGTCGCACCCGCGCAGCCGCGCCTCGACGTCGCGGAAGAACTGCGGCTCGGCCACGTGCAGCATCGGGAAGATCACGATCGCCGGTCCCCCGCCGCGCTTGGTCAGCCGCAGTACGGCGGACCGGGTGCCGATGATGCTGTTCTCGATGATCTGCATGTCCCCATCCCCCAACGGCCGTGTGGCACAGTGAGCTGATCATGACTGATCAGCACGGGCACACCCATCGGCTCGACCTCGACGACGCGTCCGTCCGGGAGTGGGACGCGACGGTGGTCGGCTCGGATCCCGAGCGCGGGATCGTGCTCGACCGGTCCGCGTTCTACCCGGGTGGCGGCGGGCAGCCGCCGGACCAGGGGGTGCTGCTGTGGGGCGGCGTCCGGACCCGGATCGTCGGGACCACCAAGGGTGACGACCTGTATCTCGTACCGCACGAGGACGACCCGGTCCCGCCGGCCGGGACCGCCGTCCGCGGGGCGCTCGACGACGAACGGCGTACCCAGCTGATGCGGACGCACTCCGGCCTGCACGTGCTGACCGGCGTGGTGTTCCGCGACTTCGGCGCCCTCGTCACCGGCGGGAACATGGAGCCGCTGTCGGCGCGGATGGACTTCGACCTGGCCGAGGTGCCGCCGGACTTCAAGGACCGGGTCGCCGAGGCGGTGAACGCGGAGATCCGCACCGACCGCCGGATCACGACCAGCTTCTTGCCGCGCGACGAGGCGTTCGCGATCCCGGACATCATCCGGACCGCGACCAACCTGCTCCCGCCCGACCTCGAGGTGGTCCGGATCGTCGACATCGCCGGCCTCGACACCCAGGCCGACGGCGGCACCCACGTCGCCTCGACCGCGCTGATCGGCCGCATGGAGGTCGTCAAGATGGAGAGCAAGGGCCGCGGCTTCCGGCGCCTCAGGGTGCGGATCGTCTGAGATCGTCCGAACTGGCCGACGGTCAGTCGGCGGGCTTCTGCTTCTGCTCGGCGGCCTGCCGGCGCACATCGGCCTGGACCGTGCGCTCGTGGTCGAGCCAGTCCGGGTTCTCGGTCTTGATCGCCTCGATCTGGGTGCTGGTGAGCGCCTCGGTGATGCCGGCCCGGGCCAGCCCGCTGATCGACACCCCGAGCTTCGCGGCCACCACCGGGCGCGGGTGCGGACCGTCGCGGCGCAGGTCGCGCAGCCACTCGGGCGGGTCCGCCTGCAGCGCGTTCAGTTCGTCGCGCGACACCACGCCGTCCTGGAACTCCGCCGGGGTGGCCGGCAGGTACACGCCGAGCTTCTTCGCCGCCGTGGCAGGCTTCATGGTCTGGGTCTTGCGCGCCGTCATGGCAGCAGCGTATCGGCAGGTAGCCTGACCACCGTGACCGGATTCCGGCTGGGCTACGTTCCCGGCGTGACGCCCGCGAAATGGGCCCGGATCTGGACCGAGCGACTCCCCCGCGTCCCGCTCGAGCTCGTCCAGGTCACCGCGGCGGACGCCCCCGGCGTCCTGCGCCGGACCGAGGTCGACGCCGCCCTGCTCCGGCTCCCGATCGACCGCACCGGGCTGCACGCGATCCCGCTGTACGTCGAGCAGACGGTCGTCGTGGTCCCCAAGGACCACCTGATCACCGCCGCCGACGAAGTCACGCTCGACGACCTCGCCGACGAGCTGATGCTGCACCCGCGCGACGACGTCCTCGACTGGGAACATCCGCCCGGCCGGTTGATCGACGACCGCCCGGCCCGGACCGCCGACGCGGTCGAGTTGGTTGCCATGGGCACCGGGCTGCTGGTCGTACCGCAGTCGCTGGCCCGCCTGCACCACCGTAAGGACCTGACCTACCGTCCGCTGGCCGGCGTGCCGGAGTCTCAGGTCGCGCTCAGCTGGCCCGAGGACGAGACCAGCGAACTCGTCGAGCACTTCATCGGCATCGTCCGCGGCCGGACCGCGAACAGCACCCGCGGCCCCGCCGTCGCGAAGAAACGGCCGGCCCGGACCCCGCCGCCGGCCCGCCCGAAGAAACCGCGCCGCCGCCGCTAGATTTCAGTTGAGCCTTCAACTATCATCGTCGTATGGCGATCTTCCGGTTGAACCATGCGGTCCTGTACGTGCGCGACGTCGCGGCGAGCGTCGCGTTCTACCGAGACGTTCTCGGCTTCGGTTACACCGAGACCGGTGACGCCATCCCCGGCGCGGCGTTCCTGCGCGCGCCCGGATCCACCAACGACCACGACCTGGGCCTGTTCCAGATCGGTTCGCAGGCCGGCCCCTCGGGCGCCGGGCGGACCACGGTGGGGCTGTACCACCTCGCCTGGGAGGTGGACACCCTCGGCGACCTGGAGGACCTGGCCGCCGCGCTCAGCGAGCACGGCGCCCTGGTCGGCGCGTCCGACCACGGCACCACGAAGTCGCTCTACGGCAAGGACCCCGACGGCCTCGAGTTCGAGATCGTCTGGATCATCCCCGCCGACCTGCTCACCGACGAGGACCGGGGCAGGACCGGCATCGCCCGGCTCAACCTCCCGGCCGAGATCGGCAAGTACGGCCGCGAGGCACGGAGCGGCGTCGGCATCTCCCGCGTCGGCTGACACTGACGACAGGAGGTGTGCCGCGATCCGCGCCGGTTCGCGGCGGACTCAGGCGGGCGACGGCATCTACGTAGACGACTACGTCCTGTCGTCACGGCACAGGTGGTCGGCGATGCGGAGAGCATTGGCGAGGACGGTGAGGACCGGGTTGACCCCGCCGTTGGTGACATGGACCGAGGCGTCGGCGATCCAGACGTTGTCGTGGCCCCAGACCTTGCCGTACGGGTCGGTGACCGAGCGTGCGGCGTCGTCGCCCATCCGGCAGGTGCCGGCCTGATGCTGGCCGGTGCTCGCCCCGCCCAGCGTCCCGAGCTTGCCGACCGCCGTCCGGACCGCGCCCGCTTCCTCGAGCCAGGCCTTCGCCTTGGCGCTCATGAAGCCGTGCGCACGGACGTCCTCCGGGTGGATCGACCCGCTGGTCACCACCACGGGGTTGCCGAGACGGTCCACGACGGCCGGATCGACGCGGACGCGTGAGTCCGCCGATGTGACTTCCTGGATCGGGCCCACCACCCGGAGCATCCGCCGCACCTGGTGACGCATCGCGTCCACGCTCTCCGCGCCGGCCGGCGGGATCAGCCCGGCACCGGTCAGGTAGTCGTACGTCGCCGCGGGCGTCGGCACGAACTCGTTCGCGAGCATGCCGCCGCCGACGATCCCGTCGTTGCCGTGCCGGAAGTCGCAGGTCGCGATCGACACTCCTGGCCCGACGAGATCGGCGACCTCGTCCGCGAACAGTCCGACCGCACTGGCGTACACATGCGCCTGCAGGTGCCGGCCGACCTGGTCCTGGTTGTTGCCGATCCCGTCCGGCTCGCCGTCGTGCGCGCTGTTCAGCAACAGCCGCGGTGTCTCGGACGCTCCGGCGGCGACCACCACCTCCTCGCACGAGACGGTACGCCGCCAGCTCCCGTCGCCCGCAGCCAGCGCGACGCCGACGACCCGGCCGGTCGAGTCGGCCACGAGACGCTCGGCGGTGGTCTCGGTGACGAGCGTGCAGTTCCCGGTCGCGAGCGCCGCGGGCAGTGCGGTGTTGTGCGTCCCACCCTTCGCCTCCACCGGGCAGGCGAACCCGACGCACAGGCCGCACCGCACACACCCCGAGCGTCCCTGGTAGTCGACCGAGTTGATGAGCAGCGGTACGTCGAGCGTGCCCCACCCCAGGCGGTCCGCCGCAGCGGCCAGCGCCGAGGCCGGTCCGGTCCGCGGCAGCGGCGGCATCGGCAACGGGATCGACCGCGGCCCGTGCCACGGATCGGTCCCACCGCCGCTGACCCCGAAGCGCTGCTCCGCCAGCGAGTAGTAGGGCTCGAGGTCGTCGTACGAGATCGGCCAGTCGGCCAGCGCGCTCCCGTCCGGTACGCCGTACGTCGTGGCCATCCGGAAGTCCCGCGGCACGAAGCGCCACGCCTGCGCGCCGTACACGCGGGTGCCGCCGCCGACCGTGAACGCGTTGTTCCCCCAGCCGCCGTCGGGCGGGAGCACCTCGCTCCGTACGCCGTCCACCAGGGACACCCGCGGACGCCCTGCCGGATCCGGGTCCGTCAGCGCCGGAAGGCCGGCCACCGACCGCGGATTGCGGAGGTGGTCGCGGGCCAACGACTCCGTCGACGGATAGCTGCCCAGCTCGACGACCAGCACCGACCGCCCCGACTCGGCCAGCACCTGAGCCGCCGCGCCGCCGCCTGCGCCGGATCCGATCACCACGCAGTCGTACCGCTCCGCTACCTGCTCCCGCGAAGTCACGCGCAACTCAGTCTGCACCGGCTCGAGCTCGTCGCTCCGCCAGCCGACCATCGCCCAGGCCGCCGGATCCGCGTAGAACCCCTGCGCGATCAACCGCACCAGCCAGGCCCGGTCCGCGTCCGTCGCGTTCGAGAGCCCGCGCTCCACGCGACCGAGCCAGTCCGGCCGATCCCGCGTCAGCACCTGCTCGACGAAGCCGACCGCCGCCCGCTGCCAGCCCTGCCCCGGCACCACGGACTCCGCCAGCCGCTCCAACCCGACCCGTTGCTCTTCAGACAAGCGCACCCGCAGATCCTTTCACGGGTCGAGGTTCTGTACTTGCCGGTCCATTTTTTGCGAGCAACGCTGTGGGCATGGCACTTGACGACTATTACCTGCTGGGGCGATCGGGGCTGCGGGTCAGCCGGCTCGCCCTGGGCACGATGAACTTCGGGCAGTCCGGTTTCCACGCGCCGTACGGCAGGACCGAGGACGAGGCGCGGGCGATCTTCCGGGCCTATGTCGATGCCGGCGGCAACTTCATCGACACCGCCGACTTCTACACCGCGGGTGAGAGCGAACGGATCCTCGGCCGGCTGATCGCCGAAGCGGGCGTCCGGGAGCGGATGGTGCTCACCACGAAGGCGACCAACAGTGTCGACGCCGGCGACCCGAACGCGGGCGGCAACAGCCGCAAGCATCTGATCCGCGCCCTCGACGAGTCCCTGCGCCGGCTCGGCACCGACTATGTCGACCTGTTCCTGCTGCACACCTGGGACCGCATCACGCCGGTCGACGAGGTGCTGCGGACCCTCGACGACCTCACCCGCGCCGGCAAGATCCGGTACGCCGGGCTGTCCGACGTACCGGCCTGGTACGCCGCTCGCGCGCAGACCCTCGCCGACGCGCACTCGCTGACGCCGATGGTCAGCCTGCAGCTGCCGTACTCGCTGGCGGAGCGGACGATCGAGACCGAGCACGTCGGCATGGCGCAGCAGCTCGGTCTCGGGATCACGGCGTGGAGCCCGCTGGCGGGCGGCTTCCTGACCGGCAAGTACCGGCGTGACGACACCCACGGCGTGACCGGCGACGGCCGGCTGACCGGGGACGGCGCACCGGAGCGCACGTGGACGGAGCAGCACTGGGACCTGCTCGCGACGGTCCGGCACGTTGCGGACAAGCTCGGCGTGACACCGGCGCAGGTTGCGGTCAACTGGGCCGCGACCCAGCCCGGGATCGCGTCCGCGATCGTCGGCGCGAGCCGCCCCGAGCAGCTCGAGTCCAGTATCGCGGCGCTCGGTTTCGAGCTGCCGGCCGAGCTCCGGGCCGCCCTCGACGAGGCCGGCGCCGTCCCGCCCGACTCGGTCTACCGGATGTTCACGCCGCAGTACCAGGGCTGGCTGGTGAACCCGGGAGCGAAGGTGGCCGACAAGCCGGCCGGATACCAGCCGCCGGTGCTCAACTGGCGCTGAGATAGTCCAGGCACAGGTCGAGCGCGTACTCCAGGTGCGTCGACGAGCCGGACGACATCAGGATCGCGACGCCGCCCTGGATCGCGGCGATGAGTGCGCCGGCCGCGCGGGCGGGATCCACATCGGCACGGATCTCGCCCGTGGCCTGCATCTCCCCGATGCCGAGCTCGAGCCGGTGCTGCCATTGCGCGAGCAGCTGACCCGTCACCGCCTGGGCAGCCGGGGTGTGCCGTCCGATCTCAGTGATCAGTACGCCGAGCGGGCAGTGCACGCCCTGCCGGCGGTACTTCTCGACGACGGCGTCCCGCCAGTCGTGCCACGCGTCCCAGGTGGTGAGCTTCCCCAGGTGCGGCTCCTGGTCCTCGAGCACCTGCTGGGCCTCGCGCTCGGCGACGGCGAGCAGCAACTGCTCCTTGCCCTCGGGGAAGTAGTGGAACAGCTGGCTCTTCCCGGTCCGGCTGCGCCGGCCGATGTCGTCCAGCTTCACCGCAGTGATGCCACGCTCCCGGATCTCCGCCGCGGCCGCCGTCACGATCCGCTCGCGCGTCGCCACGCCCTTCGCTGTCAGCACAGCGTCAAATGTACCTGCGGGTTCATTCGTTCAGCGCGGCCAGCTTCGCGAACACCGGCTTCGGCTCCCAGTGCCCGTCGTCGTCGACCGCGACCAGCCCGTACGACGAGAGGTCGAGATCGTGCTCCGGGTCGTCCGGACGGTGCGGCAGCGCGAAGCCCGCGAAGCTGAACCAGAACGCCGCCGCCAGCTCGATCCGGTCGAACTCCTCGACGAGCTCGATCAGGTACTCCACTTGCTCCTCCTCGTCCCGCTCGTACGCGCCGTTGATGACCGGCGGGTTGACCTCGCGGTTCACGATCATCCAGCCGGTCCCGCCGCGGTCGGCGGCGCCGCGGTAGGCGCAGCAACCGAACTCGGTCGCGACGACCGGCTTGCCCCACTTCGTCCGCGCCGCCAACTCCTCGGCGAAGGTCGCCGCGTTGGCGGCGTCCCGGTACGCGTCGACGGCGACGATGTCGAACAGGTCCCAGTTCACCTCTTCCCACAGCCCCGCGGCGTACGTGATCCGGCCGCCGAAGACACTCCGCGCCGCAGACGCCAACTGCTGCTGCACCTCGCCCCAGCGCGCGAGTCCCGCCTGCAACTGCGTGAGCTTCGCGGGATCGGCCCAGGTCGCCGGATCGGCCATCAACGCCAGCCGCTCCCCCGACGTCTCGCCGGGCACAAAACCCTTGCAGAACACGGAAAGCTCGCATCCCAGCACGAGCACCACCTCTCCCCGGCCCGACTGGCGCAGCGCCTCCGCGCGCCGGCCGCAGTCGGTCAGGAAGGCGACGAACTCGTCCGGCTCCAGGTCCATCGGCACCGGCGAGAACCACAGCTCCAGACCCGCCGCCAGCGCGGCCTCGCCGGCTGTCCCGAGCCGGTCCGGATCGTTGCCCGACACCCGGACCGCGGGTGCGTGCAGCTGGTCGGCGATCACCGTCAGGTCGCGGCGCACCTCGTCGGCGTCGAAGCGCTCGCGGGTACTGCGGCCGTCGTACCGCAGGCCGGTGTCGTAGTTCACCCCGATCGAAAGCATGACCAGCACGGTAGCAAGTAAAGTCATACTCAGTACATTTTTTTATCCGGTATGGTGAGCGCCATGGAGGGGCGCCGGGAGCGGAAGAAAGCGGAGGTCCGGGCCCGGATCTCGGAGATCGCGACCGCGCTGTTCCTCGAGCGCGGGTTCGACGCGGTGTCGGTCTCGGAGGTCGCCGAGGCGGCCGACGTCGCGCGGCCGACGGTGTTCGCGCACTTCGCGCGCAAGGAAGACCTGCTGTTCGACCGCTACCCCGAGGCCGAGGCGCTGGTCGTGGCCGCGGTCGCGGATCGTCCGGCCGGGACGTCAGCGGTGCAGGCACTGTCCGGTCTGCTCGTCACGCTCGCCGACGAAGGGCATCCGCTATCGGCGATGCGCGGGCACTTCCGCCGCTTCTGGGAGGTCGTCGCCGAGTCCAGGGCGCTGCAGTCCCGCGCCCGCGAGCTCCTCGACCAGCTAGAGCAGGCGATCGCCGCCGCGATGGCGCACACCGCCGTACCGGAGCCGCGGCTGACCGCCGCGCTCGCAGTCGCTGCGTATCGCACCGTGCATCTGGAGGCGGTACGCCGGATCCTCGCCGGCGAGGACGCCACGGCTGTCGCGGTCGACCACCGTGCGCAGACCCTGCACGCCCTCGCCGTCGTCGACGGTCACCTGGCAGCCGTCAGGTAGGCGGCGATCGCGCGGGCGCAGTCGACGGACTCCGCATGCGAACTGTCCACCTCGACGTCGTACGTCACGCCCTCGTGGACGACGTACGCCTGCTGCGCGGCCATGCCGCGGGTGCGGTCGCCGCGGGCCAGTTCGCGCCCCGCGGCGACCTCGGGGTCGCAGTGGACGCCGACGAACAGCGTCTCGACGTCACCGGCCGCGGCCCGCCAGCGCTGCTGCGAGCCGGCGCCGCCGAGGAAGACGTCGTCGACGATCACCCGGCCGCCGGCGCGGCACATCGCCACGATCCCGGTGGTCCAGGCCGCGTCCAGCTCGCGGAACGCGGGCCCGACCGAGACCTCGCCGTCCGGCCCGAACTCGATGCCGCCGTCCATCACCGCGGGCAGCGCGTCCACGAAGTCGTCCACGCTGAACCCGAGCCAGGGCTCCGGCAGCACCGCCTGCAGACACCGCACGATCCCGGTCTTCCCGGAGCTGGAGCCGCCGTTGATGATGATCAGTCGAGCCGTCACCCGCGCAAGGCTAGGGCCTGACCGGCCGTCGCCTCGACAGGTTTCCGGCGCCGCGCGAGCCCGAGCAGCGGCAGCGCCAGGGTCTGGATGCCCGCCGTCACCAGGTACGCCGGCCCGTAGCCCCAGGCGTCCGCGGACCGGCCGAGCACCGGCTGGATCACGACGCCGCCGGCCGAACCGAGCAGGCTGTCGAACGACAGCACGGTCGCCCGTTGCGCCGACGGGATGTGGCTGTTCAGGTACGCCTGCCGCACCGGCGACATCGCCGCGAACAACGTGCCCCACAGCATCAGCAGCACGAGTGCGACGCCGAACGACGTCACCACCCCGATCACCGCGATCACCACCCCGGACGCGGTGATCGCCCCGATCAGGATCCCGATCCGGTCCCGGAACACGCGGGCGACGGACGCCGCGGACGCACCGCCGGCGATCTGCGCCGCGGCGACGATCCCGGCCGACAGACCCGCGATCGCGTACGAGCCGGTGTGTCCGTACAACTGCAGCAGGTACGGCTGTGCGGCGTAGAAGCCGTAGACGGTGGCCCCCGCCGTGAACGGCCCGGCCAGCATCACCCAGCGCACCCGCCGGTCGAGCAGACCGTGCCGCAACGATGCCCGGACGATCCCGGCCATCTCGCTCCGCACGGAGCCGCGGGCCTTCGGGGTGAAGCCGACGTCGCGCATCGACCGCGCGGCCACCACGAAGGTGACCAGCAGCAAGGCGGCTCGCACGACGTACGGCGTGCCCAGGTTCGTGAGTTGCGCCAGCACCCCGCCGCCGATCGTGCCGGCCATCATCGCGATCCCGTTCACCACCTGCCCCTTCGCGAACGCCGCGTCCAGCGACCCCGTGTATCCGGTCGCGTGCAGCCCGTCGACGAGCCACGCCTCGGTCGCGCCGCTGAAGAACGTGAACCCGAGACCGAGCAGCATCGACACGATCGCCCACCACACGAACGGCGCGTGCGCACGCCACAGCAGCAGGTACAGCAGCGTGGTCGCGATCAGCGTGGCGGTGCCGAGCAGGTACGACGTACGCCGCCCGACCGTGTCCGCGACCACGCCGGTCGGCACCTCGAACAGCACCATGCCCGCAGTGAAGAACGCGTTCGCGGCGAACGTCTGCCCGATCGCCAGTCCGGCGTCGAGCAGGAACAACGTGTTGATGCCCCAGATCATCGACGACGCGCCCGTCGACACCGCGACCAGCGTGAGGTAGGTCCGTAGTACCCGTTCGGCTGTCATATCCGCTACGTCGGAGCCGGGACCGGCGGTTCGACACGCCGTACCTCCGGGGGCGGGTATCGTCCGGGGACGTGACGGACCAGAAGGCGGAGACGGCGGAGGCGCCGCAGCCTCATCACAACGCCCACGACACGGCCAAGCTCGCGGTGATCGTCGGCGCGCTCGGCGTCGTGTTCGGTGACATCGGAACCAGTCCGATCTACACCCTGCAGACGGTCTTCAACCCCGAGGACCCGCACCCGGTGCCGCTCAGTGACCACAACGTGTACGGCGTGGTGTCGCTGATCTTCTGGTCGGTGATGATCATCGTCACCGTCACGTACATCCTGCTCACGATGCGGGCGGACAACAACGGCGAGGGCGGCGTGGTGGCGCTGATCACGCTGCTCCGCAAGTGGATCCGGACACACCCGGGCCGGAAGGCCTCCGCGGTGCTGGCCACGGTGGGGCTGTTCGGCGCGTCGCTGTTCTTCGGCGACGGCATGATCACGCCGGCGATCTCGGTGCTGTCCGCGGTCGAGGGACTCAAGACGGTGGAGCCGTCGCTGGGCGAGTACGTGATCCCGATCACCGCGGTCATCATCATCGGGCTGTTCATGGTCCAGCGCCGCGGCACCGAGCAGATCGGCCGGGCGTTCGGCCCGGTGATGATCGTGTGGTTCGCCGTGATCGGCGCGGCCGGGATCGGCGGCATCCTCGAGCACGGCGCGATCCTCAAGGCGCTCTCCCCGACGTACGCGATCGGCTTCCTGACCGGGCATTTCCACATCGCCTTCTTCGCGCTGGCGGCGGTCGTGCTGTCGATCACCGGCGCCGAGGCGCTGTACGCCGACATGGGGCACTTCGGCCGGAAGGCGATCAGCCGCGGCTGGCTGTTCCTGGTGCTGCCGGCCCTGACACTCAGCTATTTCGGCCAGGGTGCGCTGATCCTGAAGAACCACGAGAACATCACCAGCCCGTTCTTCCTGCTGGTCCCGGGCTGGGGCCGGCTGCCGCTGGTGCTGCTCGCGACCGCGGCGACCGTGATCGCGTCGCAGGCCGTCATCACCGGGGCCTACTCGGTGATGGCCCAGGCCGCCCAGCTCGGGTACCTGCCCCGGCTCCGGGTGACGCACACGTCGGCGACGACGATCGGCCAGATCTACGTACCGTTCGTGAACTGGCTGCTGTTCGTGTCGGTGCTGACGCTGATCTTCGCGTTCCGTAGTTCGGCCGCGCTGGCGTACGCGTACGGCATGACCGTGACCGGGACGATCACGATCACCACGCTGCTGTTCTTCTACGTCGCGCACTACCGCTGGAACGTGCCGCGCTGGCTGATCCTGGCCGGCGCCGTACCGCTGCTCCTGATCGACGGTCTGTTCATCGCGGCCAACCTGACGAAGCTGCTGCACGGCGCGTGGCTCCCGCTGCTGATCGCGCTCACCGCGTTCACGGTGATGACGACCTGGCAGCGCGGCCGTGAGGTCGTCACGCGCGAGCGGGAGCGAGCCGAGGGCCCGCTGCAGGAGTTCATCGACGAGCTGAGCTCCGGCAAGCTGCCGGTCCGGACGGTCCCCGGTACGGCGATCTTCCTCAACCGCGGCGGCGTCAGCGCACCGCTCGCGCTGCGGGCGAACGTCGAGCACAACCAGGTCCGGCACGAGCACGTCGTGATCGTCGCGATCGAGACCGAGCCGGTCCCTCGGGTCCCGGACGACCAGCGGGTGACCGTGAACGACCTCGGGTACGGCGACGACGGGATCACCCACGTCACGATCAAGTTCGGGTACATGGAGTCGCCCGACGTACCGACTGCCCTCGCGCGGCTCGATCCGGCCGCCTCCGAAGGCCCGCTCGATCTCGGCAAGGCGTCGTACTTCCTGTCGAAGATCGAGCTCCGGCGGGGCAAGGAGCCGACGATGGCGGGATGGCGCAAGCAGTTGTTCCTGGCCACCTCGCACATCACCGCGGACGCGGCCGAGCACTTCGGGCTGCCGCGGGACCGGACCGTGATCATCGGCTCGCACATCGAGCTCTGATGGACCAGACGTACGACGAGAGCGCGCCGGTGCCCGCACTGGCCGGCCTCGTCCGTACGGTCTGGATCCAGCGCACCGGCGCGCAGCCCTATCCGCAACGGGACCTGCCGACCGGCGGCGTCGAGCTGCACTGCCCGGTCGGCGGCGTACCGCGGCTGATCGGGCCGCTGACCCGGGCGCACCTGCAGGTGATCCCGCCGCGGACGACGATCGTCGGCGTGCGGTTCATGCCGGGCGCGGGCACGCCGCTGCTCGGCGTACCGGCGGACGAGCTGGTCGACTGCGCCGTCGACCTGTGGGGCCCGGCGGCGGACGCGATCGGCGCGGCGGTCGCGGACGCGCCGAGCCCGCAGGCGGCGCTGCTCGGCGTGCAGCAGTACCTCACCGGGCAGGAGCTGCGCCCGGATCCGGTCGTGGCGGAGCTGGTACGGCGACTCATGCCGTGGGAGCGGACCGGGATCGCGTCGCTGGCCGACGAGCTGGCGTTGTCGGAGAGCCAGCTGCGGCGGCGGTGTCTGACGGCGACCGGAGTCGGGCCGAAGGCGTTGCAGCGGACGCTGCGGTTCCAGGGGTATCTCGCACTGGCACAGGCCGGGTTCGGCAGCGGGCTCTCGGACCTCGCCGCCGAGACCGGGTACGCAGACCATGCGCATCTGACCCGCGAGTGCGTCCGGCTGACCGGCGTGACGCCGCGCGAGCTGCTCGGCGACAAGGCCGATCGCTGCGACTGCGGTCACGACCACTCCGCGTCGTACCGGCCGTTCCTCGCCGGGTGGTACGACCGTTTCGTTCAAGCGCGGCGTGGCGGTCCGCTCCTAGCGTCGGTTCATGGACCTGATCGCTCCTGACCACGAGCTGTACGACGCGCTGCGGCGCCCGGCGATGCCGCAGTACGAGAACATCCGCCCGCAGGTGATCGCCCGCTGCGCTTGCGTCGACGACGTCGTCGAGGCGCTCGGCTACGCACGCTCGCACGGTCTGCCGGTGGCTCCCCGCGGTGGCGGCCACTGCTTCGCCGGTCGCTCGTCGACGACGGGCTTGATGATCGAGCTCTCGGCGCTGTCGGCGATCTCGGTGGAGGCCGGGCTCGCGACCATCGGGGCGGGTGCTCGGCTCGCGGATGTCTACCGGGGGCTGCACGAGTACGGGCTGACGATTCCGGCGGGGTGCGGGCCGACGGTCGGGATCGTGGGGCTGACGTCGGGCGGCGGGCTCGGGTTGCTCGGTCGGCGGTACGGGCTGACGTGCGACCGGCTCGTCGCCGCGACCGTCGTCCTCGCGGACGGCGACGTGGTGACGTGCGACGCGGAGCGGGAGGCCGACCTGTTCTGGGCGCTGCGCGGGGCGGGCGGTGGTCAGTTCGGCGTCGTCACCTCGCTGGTGTTCGCCGCCGTACCGTCGCCGGCCGCGACGCGGTTCCGGCTGACCTGGCCTCGCGACCGGGCGCCCGACGTGATCGCTGCGTGGCAGGAATGGGCGCCGGACGCGCCGGACGAGCTGACCGCGAGCCTGCAGGTGACCGCTGACGAGGTGCGGGTCTTCGGCGCCACCCTCACGACCTTCGACGTCGGTCCGCTCGGCGACGCTTCCGAGGTCGACGTCCGCAGCGATCTCAGCTGGCCCGCGCTGAAGGCGTCGCTCTCGGAGGGTGATCCGGACGACCGGGTCGTGCACAGCAAGTCCGAGTTCTTCCGTTCCGCGCTGCCGCCGGAGGCCGTCGGCCGGCTTCTCGGCACCGGCTGCGAGCTGAACTTCACGCCGATGGGCGGCGCCTACAACCGCGTCCCGGTCGACGCCACCGCGTTCGCCCACCGCACCGAACGTTTCCTGCTCGAACATGTCGGGCCGGATCGGACCGCCGTACGCCGGTCCTGGTCCATCGCGCACGCCTACGGCTCGGGGCATGTCTATCCCAACTTCCCCGATCCCGATCTGACCGACTGGGCCGCCTCCTACCACGGCGCGAACCATGCTCGGCTCGAGAAGGTGAAGGCCGCCTACGACCCTGGCGACGTGTTCCACTTCCCCCAATCGCTTGGAGGTGGCAGATGATCCGGCTGTACATGAGCATGTCGGTCGACGGGTTCGTGGTCGGGCCCGGCGACAGCACCGAGGAGCCGATGGGGCGCGGCGGGTTCCGCCTGTTCAACTGGCTCGACGACCGCGACTCCGACGGGCCGAGCGGACAGGTCTATCGCGAATGCCTGGCCACGGGCGCGCTGATCGCGGGCCGTCGCACGTACGAGCACGCCGGACGCTGGAACGGCGACCACCACGACGGCGTACCGATGTTCATCCTCACCCACCACGCCGACGACGATCCGCCGGGAAGTGCCGTCTACATGACCGACGTCGCCGAGTGCGCCGCCCGGGCGAAGGCGGCCGCGGGCGACCGCGACGTGATGGTCCACGGCGCCGGCGCGGCTCAGTCCCTGCTCCGCGCCGGCCTCCTCGACGAAATCGAACTCCACGTCGTCAACGTCCTTCTCGGCCAGGGCCGCCGCCTGTTCGACAACCTCCCCGCCGAATACATCGAACTCGAACCACTCCGCCAGCTCCCCGCCCGCGACGTCACCCACCTGCGCTACCGCGTCCTGAAGTAGCGCCCGCAGTCTGCACTGCAGGTGGGAAGAATGTTCGGGCCGGAGCCTTGACAGCCAGATCGCCAACGGCGTCGTCCATCGCCGCGCCCTGTACGCCGCGATCCTCAACTGGGCCTCCGACGCCACACCGTCCGTCGGCATGTTCCTCTGACCAGAACGGGAATCCCGATGCGCCGCCGCCTCGCCGACTTCGTCGGCAAGCTCACGAACGGCCGCTGGGTGCGGATCGCCTCCCTGCACATGCCGCCACCGCGCTGCCAGACCGGTGTCGGGAGCCCGAACGACCGGATGTCCGGCAGCGTGGTCGACTTCGTCCAGCGGACCGACATGTTCACGGTCCTCGGCGCCGACTGGAACAAGACCGTCGACGACGACCCGAACGAGATCGGCCGTCGCTCCGGACTCGAGCCCAACGGCCCCGACAGCGGTGACCGCATCGACGGCTTCCTGTACTCACCGCAGCTGAGCAGCTGCTGCATGACGCAACTCGGGCAGGTGAGCGACGGTCACCAAGCGGTCCAGCTCAAACTCACGGTCTCCACGCCGTGACCCCGCTCAGAGCCAGGGAGGGAGCGACTGCGCGGGAGTGCCGTCCGGGCTGACGATATCGGCGTACGGACGACCGGACAGGTACGCCGCGAGCTCGGGCAGGGGCCCGCGGACCTCGGGTACGTCGCCGCGCTGCGTGCGGATGTCCTCGCACAGCGCCTCGAGGAAGTCCGGCGGAAGATCGGCGAACGTCAACCCGACGCCGAGGTCGACCGCGTGGATCATCACCTCGCGGGACCGCATCCACGGGATCTTCGTCGCCGGGACCGGAACGCCTTGCGCGGTCCGGATCGCGGCCTGCCACTGCGCGTCGGTCAGGGTCGCCATCGACGCGTTCAGCCAGGCGGACGACGCGTCGAACCAGGACCGCAGTTCGTCGGCCGACCGCGACGTACCGGCTTCGATGTCGGCGTTGCGCGCCGCGGCGGACGGGTACATCGGCCGCTCCTTGCCGGTGCGCGCCCACTCGACCAGGTTGCCGAGCGCTTCGGCGTTGAGCGACAGGTGCGCGGCCACGTGCCGCCGTGACCAGCCCGGTAACAGCGACGGGGCCTCCAGGTCACCCAGTGCACTCCGGCACAGCGCCGTACCCTCGTCGATCCACTCCAGCACGCGCTTCATCAGGCGAACGTAGCCCACGTCGGCGCGGGTTCTTGCAGCGGTGGGGTCTTGTGGTGAGACTGGCCCGCATGAAGGGGGCCCGCGCATGGTGACGACGATCGGCGTAGTAGGACCGTCGGACCTGGTCACCTCCACCAGCAGGATCATCAAGGGACTGCGTGGCGTCGAGGTGGTCCCGCTGCGGTACCGCCGGGAGACCGACACACCCAAGGTGATGGCCGACGCACCGGGCAGTGTCGACGCGTGGCTCTTCACCGGTGTCGTCCCGTACCAGATCGCCGCCGCGCAGGACCTGCTGGACCGCCCGGCCGCCCACGTCGAGTACACCGGCGCGACCTTGATGCGCGCCCTGGTGCAACTGCTCCGCGACGGGCAGGACGTGACCTCGCTCAGCATCGACGTCCTCGACGAGGCCGACGTCCGGGAGACCTTCGACGAGGTCGGGCTCCCGATGCGCGGCGTGCAAGTATTGCCGTACCGGCCCGGGCTGAGCCTCGACGAGATCGTGGCGTTCCACCAGGAGGCCGGCGCGACCGTCGCGATCACCTGTCTGCGGACGGCGTACGAGAAGCTCCGGACCGAGCAGACCACGCTCCGCCTGGCGCCCTCGGTGCATTCGGTCCGCGCCGCGGTGAACCGGCTGCTCCTCGTCCACGACGCTCTGCGCAGTGACGATGCGCAGATCGCGCTCGGTCTGGTGGAGATCTCCCCGGACGCCGAGACCGCGCTCCGGCGCGAGGCCGGGTCGCTCGGCGGCAGCGTGATCCGCTACGACGACAAGCGCTGGCTCGTGGTGGCGACCCGCGGACCGCTCGAGCAGGCGACCGCGGCGTTCACCGAGCTCGGCATGCTGACCCGGCTGAAGGAGCAGTTCGGGCCGGTCCGGATCGGGTTCGGCATCGGCGGGTCCGGGACCGAGACCGAGGCCTTGGCCCGCCGCGCGCTCGGCCGGGCGAAGACGGCCGGCCGGACCGCGGCCGTGGTGTCGCTGCGCAACGACATCGATCTCGTGCTGGTCGGCGGCGCGGCGCCGCGGGCCCAGCAGCGCTCGAAGCTGCAACTGCTCGCCCAACGCGCCGGTCTCTCGAAGGCCACTCTCGAGCGGCTGCAGGAGCTCGTCCACTCCACCCCGGACGAGGGGCTGACCACGCGCTCGGTCGCCGACTACCTCGGTATCCAGCCGCGGACCGCGCGCCGCGTTCTCAACCGGTTGGAGCGCGCCGGCCTGGCCGACGCCACCGGCACCCAGCTCGGCACCGGCAGCGGCCGCCCGCTCGTCGTTTATCGCGTTCATCTCTGATTATTTCTCAGGCGGTTGACGCACTGACGCACGTCCGGCTAATTTCAGCCATGACCGTAATTCGGTGCGTACTGTCCCGGGAGGCCTTGTGGACAAGCGATTCGCACGGGGATTGATTGCTCTACTGGTCAGCTGCGCAGGATGGATGAGCGTTTCCGCTCCAGCCGGCGCCACGATTCCGGTCGGGACCGAAACCCCGACCGTGGCCAGCCTCGGTCCGGCGTCCGCCGTGACCTCGACCAGCGTCGCCGAGCAGGTCGGCGACCGGATCTGGACCATCACGTCCGGCGTCTCGCCTGTCCAGGTCGGCGCGTTCGACCCGGTCGGCAGGACCGTCGACCGCAAGTTCTCGCTGCCGACCGGCGCCGGGGCCTGGGCGATGACCCACCTCGGCACCGACCTGTACATCGGCCTCTACACCCCCGGTGACGTCTACAAGGTCGACACCACCACCGGCACCGCCGCCAAGGTCGCGCAGTTCGGCTCGTTCATCTGGTCGCTGGCCGCGACGCCGGACGGCAAGATCGTCGCCGGCACCTACCCCGACGGAGCCGTCCACGAGTACGACCCGGCGACCGGCGCCACCAGGTCGTACGGGGCGGCCGTCGCCGGCGAACAGTATGTGCGCAGCATCGCTGCCGACGCCACCACGATCTATGCGGGTGTCGGGACGAAGGCGCACCTGATCGCCATCGACCGCGCGACCGGCGCCCGCCGCGACGTCCTGCCGGCCAAGTACGCGGACCGCACGTTCGTCGCCACGCTGGCGCTCGACGGGACGAAGCTCGCCGCGAGCCTGTCCCCCACCGGCACGATGCTGGTCTACGACACCGCCGATCTGAGCAACCCCGTCGAGGTCCAGACCCCGGGCGGCGACCAGTACATCACCGCGATCACGATCGACGGCCCGGACATCTACCTCGGCACCCGCCCCTCCGGCACCCTCTACAGGTACCGCGAGAACGCGCTGACGCGCCTGGGTTCGCCGTACGACGGGGCCTACTTCAACCGGATCTTCGTCGACGGCGCCGCCCTACGGGCCGAGCTGACCAGCCAGGTCGTCGACTTCGACGAGGCGAGCGGGACCTTCACCGGCACCGATCTCGGTCAGGCCGGTCTGCCGCCCGCGCCCGAGCAGGCGATGGCGATCGCCGCCACGCCGACGTCCGTCCTGGTCAGCGGCAAGGCCGGTGTCCAGGTGCACGACCTCGCCACCGGCGACAGCAGCCGCACCTTCCTGCCCGGCGAGGCGAAGACCATGACCCCGGTCGGGAACAGCGTGTACCTGGGCGTCTACACACTGGCCCGGCTCTGGCAGATGCGGCCCGACGGCACCGGCCTGCACGAGCTCGGCCAGATCGGCAACGAGCAGACCCGCCCGACCGACGCCGCGTACGACGACCGCTCGGGGACGTGGCTGATCTCCACCGAGCCCGACTACGGCAAGTACGACGGCACGCTCGTCGAGCAGCATCTGGACAGCGGCGCACGCGAGGTGCACCGCGGCGTCGTACCGCACCAGTCGGTGCGCTCGGTGACGACCGCGGACGGGATCGCGTACCTCGGCGGCGCGACCCGCAACAGCCTCGGCACCGACCCGATCCTCCCCGAGGCCACCGTGGTCGCCTTCGACCCGCGCCGCAACCGGGTGCTGTGGGAGTCGGCCGCACTGCCCGACGCACAGACGTACAGCGATCTCGTGCTCTATCGCGGCCGTCTGTACGCGACGACCGACGACGGCCGCCTCGCCGTCATCGATCCAGCCACCGGCAAGCTCGTCGGCAGCGCGACGCTCGGCACCGGCCAGAGCCGGCTGACGATCGCCCGCTCCGGCCTGTACGGCACCGACAACAAGCGCGTCTTCAAGGTCACGTCGAACCCGACGGGCGCTCCGACGGTGAGCACCGTGGTCGACGGCCTGGCCGCGCAGATCTACAGCTACCCACTCATCACCACCTCGTCGACGGGTGACGCCCTGTACACGATCAAGGGCCGTGACCTCGTCCGGATCGGCGGACTCCGATGATCATCTCCCGACGTACCGCGCTCGCCGGCGCGCTGGCGACCGGCGCGGTCACCGCTCTCCCCACCACCGCCCACGCGGAGGACAGTCCCATCGACGGATCCACGCTGCCCACCTCCGGTCCCGCGGTCGTCACGGCCGCCGTCGTCGCGATGGCGGTGCACAACGGCCACGCCTACGTCATCAGCCGCGGCATCGTGCCGCCGCGGCTGACCGAGATCGACCTGACCACCCGGCGCGTCACCAGGACGGTCGAGCTGCCGACCGGCGAGGGCGGCTGGGGCATCACCGTTGCCGCGGGCAAGGTGTACGCCGGTCTGTACCCGACCGCCGACGTCTACTGTTTCGACCCGGCCGACGGGTCCGTCGTCCACGTCGGGGCCCTGGCCGGTCCGGGCGGCTTCGTGTGGGACATGACGACGGCGCCCGACGGGCAGGTGTTCGCGGTCAGCTACCCGAACGGTGCGGTCTGGCAGATCGATCCCACGACGAACGTCCCCACCCGGCTCGGCGCCCCGGTGGCCGGCGCGCAGTACGGCCGGTACGTCGGGGCCGCGGGCAACCACGTGTACGCCGGGATCTACACGCCGGCGCAGCTGGTCGGATACGACCGCGGCACCGGCGTCTTCCGGGATCTCACGCCCGAGGCGTTCCGCGGCCAGACCTTCGGCCCGGTCACCGGCGCCGGCGACCGGCTCTACGTGGGCACCGGCCAGGCCCTGCTGACCATGGCCCTCGACGGCACCGACGTACGGAGCGTGCCGCTGCCCGCGGGCGAGTCGAGCGTCGACGCGATCACCGTCGCCGCGGACGGTACGGCATACCTGACCACCCGGACCTCCGGGACCGTGTGGTCGTGCGGGCCGCAGGACACCAGCCTCACCGCGGTCGCGACCCCGGCGCCGGCGGACGAGCACCGCCGGCTCGTGATGCTCGACCCGGCCACACTGCTCGGCTCGACCGGGTCCGGCGTGCTCTGGTGGCTCGACGTCGGAACGGGTGAGTTCGAGCTGCTCGACCTCGTCGACGCCGGGTTCACGCCCGCGCCCGACAAGCCGCAGTCGATCATCACCGGCGACCCGCACCTGTACGTCGGCGGGCACTGGGTGGTCACCGAGCACGCGATCGACACCGGCGCGACCCGCCGGATCCGGGTCGCCGGCGAGGCCAAGACGCTGACCTGGGTGCAGGGCGAGCTGTACTCCGCCCTGTACCCGAGCACCGAGGTGGTCCGGATCAACCCGCGCACCAAGGAGGTGCACAGCTTCGGGCCGATCGGGCACGAGCAGATCCGTCCCTGGCAGGCGGCGTACGACGCGAAGTCGAAACTGCTCGCGATCGCCTCGGCGCCGGGCACGGGCAAGCTCACCGGCGCCCTCACGCTGCTGGACATCCGCACGGGCGAGCTGGACGTGCACTACGGCGTGCTCCCCGACCAGAGCGTAATGACGGTCGCCGTCGTCGACGGCATCGCCTACCTCGGCGGCGACGTGGTCGGCGGCGGTGGCATCACCCCGACCCGCACCTCGGCGGCGATCGCGGCCTTCGACCTGTGCCGCCGGGAGCTGCTGTGGACCGTCGAGCCGCTCGCCGGGGAGCGCTCCCTGCAGAGTGTCGCCGTCCACGACGGTGTCCTGTACGGCGTGCTGAAGCGGACCAGCGGCGCGTGGTTCACGTACGACCTGCGAACGCGCGCTGTCGTGCGCGGCGCGAACAAGCTCTCCGGCTACGGTCAGATCCACACCGACCGGACCGGCGTCTACTGTGAGACGAACTTCGGCGGGAACCTGTACCAGCTGGGTCCGGGGCTCAGTACGGCGAAGCTGCTCGTGAACAAGCTCGGCGACGGGTGGTACACCGTGCCGCAGCTGACCCCGGTGCGCGGCGCCCGGCACAGCGTCTGGGGCCTGTCCGACCGCGATCTCGTCCAACTGCCGTTGCCGTAAGCAAAGGATTTGTGTGATGGAGAACAGCCAGCTCGCCCGCGACGGCGGGACGCCGGTGCGCACCGAGCCGCTGCCGTCGGTGATGAACGCCAGCGGCCGGCGCTTCGGCGACGACGAGGTCAAGGCGGTCGAGCGGGTGCTGCGC
Source organism: Kribbella sp. NPDC051936 (assembly GCF_040680955.1). Taxonomy (NCBI): domain Bacteria; kingdom Bacillati; phylum Actinomycetota; class Actinomycetes; order Propionibacteriales; family Kribbellaceae; genus Kribbella; species Kribbella sp. NPDC051936. The sequence continues at coordinate 380,080 of NZ_JBFAXS010000002.1, forward strand.
AGCGGCATGCTCTCGGCCACCTGGGGCACCGAGGTGCCCGCGCTCGAGCTCGAGTTCGCGTCCCTGCTCGGCGCCGGGCACGCGGTCGCGTGCAGCTCGGGGACGGCGGCCCTGCACCTGGCCGTCGCGGCGGTGAACCCGGAGCCGGGCGACGAGATCATCACCACGCCGATCAGCGACATGGGCACGGTGTTCCCGATCATGATGCAGAACGCCGTCCCGGTGTTCGCGGACGTGGACCCGGTCACCGGGAACCTGACGCCGCAGACCGTGGCGGCCGCAATCACGCCGCGGACCAAGGCCGTGATCGTCGTCCACCTGTTCGGCAAGCCGGCCGCGGTCCGGGAGTTGCGCGAGCTCTGCGACCGGCACGGGATCCTGCTGATCGAGGACTGCGCGCAGGCGTACCTCGCCCCGGTCGGCGACAGCTACGTCGGCCGGATCGGTCACATCGGATGCTTCAGCCTGCAGCAGACCAAGCACATCAGCGCCGGTGACGGCGGGCTGGCGGTGACCGACGACGCGCAGCGGGCCCGCCGGATGCGGCTGTTCGCCGACAAGGGCTGGCCGCGCGACACCGACGAGCGGACCTACCTCTTCCTCGCGCTCAACTACCGGATGACCGAGCTGGTCGCCTCGGTCACCCGTGCCCAGCTGACCAAGTTGCGCGGCGTCGTGCAGGATCGCCGTGCGGCGGCCGCGCGCCTGTCCTCCGCGATCGAGGACCTGACCGGGGTGACGGCACCGCGGGACGGTGGCGACCACGTGTACTGGCAGTATCCGCTGATCATCTCCCCGGAGGCAGGCGACATGCGGGAATGGGCCGCCGCGCTGACCGCCGAGGGTGTGCCCGCGAACGGCGGCTACCTGACCAGCCCGCTGTACGCCGCGCCGGCCGTCCGCGAGCGGATCACGTACGGTCGTTCCGGGTTCCCGCTGCAGGACGTCTCGTACCCGGCCGGCCTGTGCCCGAACGCCGAGGAGCTGATCGAGCGCCGGCTGCTCGTCCTCGGCTGGAACGAGAACTACACCGACTCCGACGTCGACGACATCGTGGCCGCGATCCGCAAGGTCCACCGTGCCCTGTCCCGGAAGGAATCATGACCGACACTCCCCTGCTGCTCGACTGCGACGTCCTGGTCGGGCACGACGTGACGACTGGCCGCTGGGGGCGGCCCGAGAACGTCGCGAAGGTGTTCACCGACAGCGGGATCTCCGGCGGTGCCGTGGCCGCGCTGCGCGCGGTGCACTTCGACGTACCGTCCGGGAACGACGAGGCCCGGCAGGTTGCCGACGGCAACGGGTGGACGACGTGCCCGGTGCTCGACCTGCGGGACCCGCTCGGCGCGGAGAAGGAGCTCGAGCGGCAGCTGGCGAGCGACGCGCCGCCGCGGGCGATCCGGCTGGCGCCGACCGCCCAGAGCGTCGAACCGACGTACCCGGCCTTCGGCCACGTCGTGCAGCTGCTGGTGAACGCCGGGCTGACCATCTTCGTCGAGGGCGACGTCCGCAAGGTCGGGCCGGCGCTGCGCGGGCTCGGCGCCCGCGTGGTGTTCCTCGACACGCACTTCTACTACCTCGGCGACTTCGTGCTGCTGGCCCGCACCGAGCCCGGGTTCCACACCTCGACCCGGATGCTGACCGGGCCGGACTCGCTGGAGATCGTGGCCGCGGAGGTCGGCGCCGAGCGGCTCGTGCTCGGCTGCCGGACGCCGTTCCACGAGACCCGCTCGGTGATCCGCCGGCTGCTCACGTCCAAGCTCAGCGCCGACGAGATCGCCCAGGCCGGAAGCCGCAGCCTCACGACCCTGCTGGAGCCCGCATGCTGATCGACGTCCACGCGCACTGGGGACCGTGGTTCTTCTCGATGGACGTGGCGAGCATCGACACCAACATCGACGGACTCGACCGGTTCGGCATCGACCTCCAGCTGGTCTCCGCGATCGAGGCCATCGTGTACGACGCCCCGCTCGGCAACCGCTCGCTCGCCGCGCAACTCCCGGCCGATCCGCGGCTGCGCGGGATGGTCGTCGTCGACCCGCGCCGCCTGGACGAGGCCCGGACCGATCTCGACGAGCTGCTCGCCGGCGACGGGCGGACCCGGTGGGTCGGCGCGAAGATCCACAGCGAGTACAGCCGGACGCCGATCAGCTCCCCTGCGATGCAGGCGGCGATCGAGCTGACCACGGAGTACGGGCTGCCGACGCTGGTGCACACCTGGGGCGACACCGTCGTCGATCTCGCCGACGTCGCCGCCCGGGTGCCGGGGGCGCGGCTGCTGGCCGGCCACATGGGCGCGAACGGCTGGCCCCGGGTCCCCGAGGCCGCGGACCGCTCGGACCGGATCTGGTTCGAGCCCTGCTGGTCGGCGCCCGAGGCGAACCGGATCCGCTGGATCCTGGACCGGATCGGCCCCGGCCGGATGATGTTCGGCACCGACGCGACCCTGATCGACCCGTCGGTCGCGCTCGGCGCCCTGGAGGCGGCCGACCTGACGCCCGAAGAACACACCGCGGTCACCCACGCCAACGCCATCGCGCTGTTCGGCCTCTGACACCGCCGGGTTGCCCCTCTGCTCTCCGCCCTGTGCAACCTCGACAGGACGTATACGCCCACTCCCGCGATCGCACAGCGGGCGACCGACCGCATGGCCGCTGAGTGGGCGTATACGTCCTGTCGACCTTGCACGAAGTCATAGCGTGACGAACACGACGATGTCGTGTTCGGGCCCGCGGACCTCGGGTTCCCGCCAGCCGACGTGGCGGTAGAAGGCGATCGCGGAGTGGTTCTGGTTCCAGGCGAGGAGCCAGGCTCGGGGGTGTTCGCGGGTGGCGGCTTCCAGGAGCCGGCGGGCGAGGCCGGTGCCGCGGGCGTGCTGGAGCACTCCTAGCTCGTCCACCTCGAACGCGCCGATCAGCAGCTCCTCCACCTGCTCGGCACCGAGCCGGTCCAGGACACTGCCGTACGACCGGTCGGTGCGGAACGGCGCCGGCGTCGTCCAGCCGGTCACGAACCCGGCGATCCGCCCGTCCGCCGACCGCTCGACCCACGCCTGGAACCCGTCCCGCTCCGCGTCGGACCCGAGCCGCGTGCGGAACGCGGCCGCGGTCGCCCCGGGATCGCGGTGCTCGAACGGCGGCGCGGTGAACACCTCGACGTACGCCGTCGTCAGCTCGTCCGCGATCTCCAGGATGTCCCGCCCATACGTCTGCACCGCTCCAACCTACTGATGGAGCGGTGCGTCCTGCGGGGACCGTGTCAGCTGGTCGTCGCGGCCGCCGACTCGAGATCCGCGGGTGTGCTCTCCGCGACCGTCGGCGGTGTGCCGGTGGTCATCGAGCCCGGCGCCGCCGCGATCGTCTCCAGCTCGCCGCGGAACTGCGGGAGCATCCAGCGCAGCGGCTGGTCGAGAACGCGGGCGATGGCGGCCTCGTCGACCTTCAGCAGCGCGCCGATCCGGGCGAGCGCGTCCGGCTCGTCGGTGGCGGCGTACAGCAGGTGGACGACCTCGTGCCGGTGCGCGAACACGGCGAGTGCCGCGGCCGCCAGGCCGGCGTCGATTTCGGGCGGACTGGTGATTTCCCCGTTGACTGTCACGACACCAACAACCCGTCGGGGCCCTGATCGGTTACGACCGGGCCTTGACAGTTGACCAATGCTCAACAGCCGTCAGCTGGGCAGCCAGGACACTTTGCCGAGTAGATACGTGGCGCCGATGAGCGCGGCGGTGTCGATCAGGGCGTGCGCGACCACGAGCGGCATCACGCGGCCCCAGCGCCGGTACAGGTAGGTGAAGATCACGCCCATGATCACGTTTCCTGCGAATCCGCCGAGCCCCTGGTAGAGGTGGTACGAGCCGCGCACCAGTGCGCTGGTCGCGGTCGCCCGGCGCACCGACCAGCCGAGCTGGTCCAGGCGGTGGTTCAGGTAGCCGAGCACGATGACTTCCTCGAGGACGGCGTTCTGCGCGGAGACCGCGACCAGGATCGGGATCCGCCACCAGTAGTCCGGCAGTTGCGACGGGTCGACGGTCAGGTTCACACCGGTCGCGTGTGCACCGATGTAGAACAGCAGCCCCGCTCCGCCGACGGCAGCCGCGATCGTCGTCCCCCGGCCGAGGTCGCGCAGCCGGTCCCGCAGATCGAACCCGATCGTCCGGAACGACTCCCGGCCCCGCGCCAGGAAATGCCCGACCAGCGCCACCGGCACCAAGGCGGTCACCACCGCGAACACCTGCCACGCCAGATCCAGCCACGGCCGCCCAGGAGCCCGCGATCCGACGATCACCGCCGTCTGCCCGCTGATCGGCTTCGCCGACGTCAGTACACCGGCGAACGAGATGATCGCGGCCACCCCGGAGGCGCCGAGGGACAGCGCCAGCACGAGCCAGACCTCTTTCGTCAGCACCGACCGGGTGATGGCGGCCGGCTCGACAGGTGCTGCAGGTGCCGGAGTCGCGGCAGAGGTCCCGGACGCCGCCGAAGCTGCGGCTGGTGAACTGGCGAGTTCCGCCGGAGGGTCCTGGTCGTCGGCGGCACTCGTCATGGTTCAACTATCGCGCGTAGGTCCAGCCAGCAGGGTGAGCAGGTGGTCGAAGAGGTCGCCGGGGTCGGTGGACAGCTCGTACTGGGTCTGGATCTGGAGCCCGTCCGACAGCGCGATCAGGAGCGTCGCGATCGCGTCGGGATCGGCGGAGGGGTTGAAGGTGCCGGCGGACTGGCGGGCCCGGACTGCGTCGGCGAGGGCCTCCCGAATGCCGGCGTACCGCTCGACGAAGTACTCGTGCGAGCTGTGGTCGGGGTCGCCGGCCTCGGCGGAGAACGTCGAGTACAGCTGCACGAGCCCCGGCACCGACCGGTTGTGCCGGACGATCGTGGTCAGGTTGTCGATCGGATCGGCGGTCCCGAAGCGGCTCATGTCCGCCTCGTCCCGGGCCCGGAGCACCGCCTCGAAGAGCTGTTCCTTCGAGCCGAAGTAGTGCAGCATCCCGGCCTCGCTGAGCCCGGCCGCGGCGGCCAGCTCGCGCGTCGACGTCTTCCGGTAGCCGTGCCGCGCGATCACCTCCAGCGCCGCCCGCAGGATCTCGGCGCGCTTGGCCACACCCTTCGCGTACGGACCCCGGGAATTCGCCATGGCCAAAACCTAGCATCACTCGGTTTTCGCACGTAGCATCGGTGCCATGAACGTCGACGACCTGCTCGGCCGCCTCTCTCTGGAGGAGAAGGTCCGGATCCTGACCGGCCAGGACTTCTGGTCCACGCACGCGCTGCCCGCGATCGGGCTGCGCTCGATGGTGCTGTCCGACGGCCCGAGCGGCGTCCGCGGCGCGGTCTGGGACGAGCGCGACCCGTCGCTGAACCTCCCGTCCGCCACCGCGCTCTCGTCCTCCTGGGACCTCGGCATCGCGCATCGGTACGGCGTGGTGTCGGCCCTCGAGGCCCGGCGGAAGAACGTCGACGTCGTGCTCGGCCCGACGATCAACCTGCACCGCTCCCCGCTCGGCGGCCGGCATTTCGAGGCCTTCAGCGAGGACCCGGTGCTGACCGCGGACCTCGCCGCGGCGTACGTCGCCGGCGTGCAGGAGCTCGGTGTCGGCGCCACCCCGAAGCACTACGTGGCCAACGACTTCGAGACCGACCGCTTCACCGCGAACGTCGTGGTCGACGAGCGCACGCTGCGCGAGGTGTACCTGCTGGCCTTCGAGAAGGCGGTCACGCAGTCGAAGGCGTGGCTGGTGATGAGCGCCTACAACTCGATCAACGGCGCCACCGCGTCGGAGAACGAACTGCTCGAGACCCCGCTCAACACCGACTGGGGATTCGACGGTGTCGTCGTCAGCGACTGGACGGCGGTCCGGAGCGTGGAGAGCGCCAAGCACTCGCAGGACCTCGCGATGCCGGGGCCGGTCGGCGCCTGGGGCGACGCGCTCGTCGACGCCGTCCGGTCCGGCGAGGTCAAACAGGACGCGATCGACCGCAAGGTCCGCCGGATCCTCGCGCTCGCCGCCCGCGTCGGCGCCCTCGAAGGCTTCGAGAAGCCGGCCGATCCGCCGCAGATCGACGGCGTGGCCTTCGCCCGTACGGCGGCCGCGGAAGGCACCGTCCTGCTCCGCAACGAGGGCGCGCTGCCCTGGAGCGACGTACGCAAGCTCGCGGTCATCGGCCACAACGCGCGGGACGCCCGGACTCAGGGCGGCGGTAGCGCGACCGTGATCCCGGAGCAGGTCGTCTCGCCGCTCGACGGACTCCGCGCTGCTCTCCCCCACGCCGAGATCACCTATTCGATCGGCGCGATCGTCCAGGAAGGCGTGGCCGAGCTGCCGCCGGCGACCATGACCAACCCGGAATCAGGTCAGCAGGGCGCCCGCGTGCGGTTCCTCGGCGCCGACGCTGCCGAGCTGTTCGCGGAGGACCGGTTCTCCAGCGCACTCGTCTACCTCGGCGGCGACGCACCGGTCGTCGAAACCGCGACGTTCGAGTTCCGCACCACCTGGACACCGGCGGAGTCCGGCGCCGTCCGGCTCGGCTTCGCGTCGGTCGGCCACGGCCGGATCTTTGCCGATGGCAAGCTTCTCCGCGAGGACACCGCGGTGCCGGTCGGCAACGACCTCGGCGCCGCGATCCTGTCGCCGCCGTCGATCTCCACGCCGCTCGACGTGACCGCCGGAACGCCGGTCGACGTGCGCGTCGAGCTCGACCTGCACACGGCCGAGGGCGGCCTGGGCAACGCGCTCAGCATCACGGTCGGCGTCGAGCCGGCCGACGACGACCCGCAGGCCCTGATCGACGAAGCGGTCGCGGCGGCGCGCGCTGCGGACGTCGCACTCGTTGTCGTCGGCACCAACTCGAAGGTCGAGTCCGAGGGGTACGACCGGACCTCGCTCGCCCTCCCCGGTCACCAGGACGACCTGGTCCGCGCGGTGGCGGCGGCGAACCCGCGCACGGTCGTGGTCGTGAACGCGGGCTCGCCCGTTCTGCTCCCCTGGCGCGACGACGTCGCCGCGGTGCTGGCGACGTACTTCGGTGGTCAGCAGTACGGCGACGCGCTCGCCGACGTGCTGCTCGGCCGCGTCGAGCCGGGAGGTCGCCTCCCGACCACCTGGCCGCGGACGCAGGAGGACGTCCCGGTCATCGACGTGACCCCGAAGGACGGTGTCGTCCGGTACGACGAGGGTGTCCACATCGGGTACCGCGCGTGGCTCAAGGCCGGGACCGAGCCGGCGTACGAGTTCGGGCACGGGCTCGGCTACACCACCTGGGAACTGTCCGAGCTGCGGGCGAACGACCCGTCGTCCGTGGCGCTGACCGTGCGCAACACCGGCGACCGCGCCGGCAAGCACGTGGTCCAGGTGTACGTCGAACGTCCGGAAAGCACCGTCGACCGGCCGGTGCGCTGGCTGGCCGGGTTCGCCGTCGCCCGCCTCGACGCGGGTCAGGCCCGCGAGATCACGGTGCACCTCCACGAGCACACCTTCGAGCACTGGGCTGTCACCGACCACGGGTCGGGCTGGACGACCGAGCCCGGTGCCTTCACGATCCGAGCCGGCTCGTCGGTTTCGGACCTCCCGCTCTCCACGGAGCTCGAGATCCGTTAGCTGCCCGGCTGCACGAGCTTCATCGGGGCTCGGGGCGGTTCGACGCCGGTCGCCGGACGACCCGGCGGCCGGTGTCGGACTGCCAATACAGGACCGATCGGCCCGAGCGGCGGCGTTCGAGCAGCCCAGCGTCGGTCAGGACACGCAGGTGATCGGACACGGTGGCAAGCGACAGCCCCGTGGTCGCCACCAGCACGGTCGTGCTCACCGGTTCGGCCGCCTCGACGAGAATGCGGGCGCGGTTGCGGCCGAGGAGCTGGACCAGCGGTTCGTCGGGAGTCGCCGTGGTCGCGAAGATCCCGGTCACGGGGTACGTCAGCGCGAACCGGTCCGGCAACCGCCAACTCACGTTGACCTTCTGGGTGTGCGCGGCGATGAACATCAGGTCCCGGCCGCGTACGTCGGTCACCGGGTAGTCCCAGCGGTTGACCTGGATCCGCCCGTCGCCCAGCCACCGCACGTCGGGGCCGAGGCCGCGCAGCACACCGGACCACCCCTGCTCGCTGAGACGCGACGTCCGCGACACGACGTCGGCCTGCAGCACCCGCAACCGCCGCGGCCAGTCGGGCTCGACCGTCTCCTTCCACACCCAACGCAGCAACTCCGCGGCCTCCGCGGCAAGCCCGGACGCCTCGCTCAGCAGGGCCGGCACCGGCGTCCGTACGACGCTGAGATCGGCGCGGATGTGGGCGTCGTCGAGCGATGTCAGGTACTCGAGCTCCTCCTCGATCGTGAGATCGGGCTCGAGCGGCGGAACGGTCAGGAAGTCCGCGACCCAGCTCCGCCCGAACGCGCTGTCGACGAGCGCCGCCCACACCGGATCGGCGGCCACCGCGGCCTGGAACGCGGCGCTGTGCGTCTGCTTCCACGGCCGGAACCACGGCTCGACCGGCGCCCGCAGCAGCTTCAGCGCGGACACCGTCTCGGTGAGCTGCGACGTACCGAACCGCGCGTTCACCAGCGTGTCGGCATCGACCAGGAACTCGGACAAGGTTTCGCCTCCACCCGAAACTGTAGGTGACCCGCGGCCGCCGGTCGATGCTGCCGGGCATGGGCACCTACCGGGCGATCTTCGCCAACCCCGAGTTCCGGAACCTGTGGATCAGCAGCGCGCTGGGCAACGCGTCCTCGACCATGACCAGCCTGACGCTCGCGATCCTGGTCGATGCCGCGACCGGCTCCGCGTTGCTCGCGGCGGCCGTCATGTTCGGGCCGTCGCTCGCCCAGGTTCTCGGTGTCTCCACGCTGATGTCCGCCGCGGACACCGCGCGGCCCCGCCAGGTGCTCACGCTGCTCGCAGTGCTCTCGACCGTCGCGGTCGCCGTCCAGGCCGCGGCCGATCTGTCCGCCGGCCTCCGGCTCGTTCTGTCGCTCGCGGTCGCGTACGGGCTCTCGATCGGCGCCGGCGTTCGCTGGGGTCTGCTCGGCGAGGTGGTGTCGTCGGACGAGTTCGTGCTCGGCCGGTCGGCGATGAACCTGTCGGTCGGCGCGATGCAGATCGCCGGCTTCGGCGTCGCGGGCGTTCTCCTGCAGGCGGTCGGCCCGTCGACGGTGCTCTGGATCGCGACCGGATGCGCGGCGCTCGCCGTACCGGTCATCCGCTTCGGTCTGCACGACCGCGCACCGCGCCGGGTCGCGCGGACCGGCCTGGCCGAGACGTGGCGCGGCAACCGTACGCTGCTCGCCCAGCGCCGTACTCGTCCCCTGCTGCTCGCACTCACGCTCCCGAACGGCCTGATCGTCGGCTGCGAAGCCCTGTTCGTCCCGTACGCCGGTTCGCGCGCCGGTTGGCTGCTGGCCGCCGGAGCCGCCGGCATGATGACCGGCGACCTCGTCGTCGGCCGCTATCTCAGCTGGCAGCGGCGCCGCAGCGTGGCGCACTGGCTGCGCTTCCTGCTCGCCGTACCGTTCCTGGGCTTCGCGTTCGATCTCCCTCTCGCGGTGCTCTGCATCTTGGTCGCGGTCGGCAGCAGCGGGTACTCCGCATCGCTTGCACAGCAGGAGATCCTCGTCGACCTCACGCCACCCGAGATGCGTGGTCAGGTCCTCGGGCTGGAGTCCGCGCTCCGGATGACGACGTTCGGCGTGACGGCGATCCTGGCCGGCGCGCTCGCCGACCTGACGGCGGCCGCGCCGGTGATGACAGCCTTCGCGGTCGCGTCCCTGCTGGTTTCCGTCGCCCTGAGTAGACCGTTGGCCCGGATAGGCTCGCCGCATGGAAGTGGTCCGGCTGCGGAAGGTCTCCAAACGGTACGGGCGTCGGGAGATCCTCGCTGACGTCGACCTGGGCCTCGACGCCGGCGAGCTGCTGGCCCTGGTCGGTGCGAACGGCTCGGGCAAGTCGACGGTACTGCGGCTGCTGGTCGGCCTGTCGCAACCGTCCGCCGGGACGGTGCAGCGCAACGCCCGCGTCGTCAGCTACGTGCCCGACGTGTTCACGTCCCACGATCGGCTGTCGGCGTCGGCGTACCTGCGGCACATGGGCCGGATCCGCGGACTCAGCACGAGAGCGGCGCGCGACCGGTCGCTCGAGCTGCTCGACCGGCTCGCGCTCGCGGGCGGTGCGGACACCCCGATGCGGAAGCTGTCGAAAGGCAACGCGCAGAAGGTCGCGCTGGCGCAGGCGTTGCTCGATCCGCCGCAGCTGCTCGTCCTCGACGAGCCTTGGGCCGGACTCGACGCCACCGCCCACTCCACGCTGCGCGAGCTGCTCACCGAGGCCGCCGAGCAGGGCGCCGCGGTCGCGTTCACCGAGCACTCCGCCGACGTCGTCCGTTCGACCGCGACCCGGGTCTGCGAGCTCGACCGCGGCCGGTTGACCACCGTGCACCGGCCGGCCGACCTCACCGAACTCCACCTGATCCCCGGCGCCGGCCTCGACTGGGATCACCACCCGGACGTGCTCGACGTACGGCGTACCGATGCCGGCGTCGTCCTGCTGCTGCCGACCGGCCGTCACGACGCCGCCCTGCTCACCGCGCTGAACCACGGCTGGTCGGTCGTCACCGTGCGGCAGGTGAAACCCGAGTGAGCGCGCTCTACCGCTACCTGCTGACCAGCGTCCTGCTCTCCCAGCGGTACCTGCCGCCGACGCTGATCTTCCTCGCCGCGATGGCAGTCGGTACGACATCCGACAGCGGGCCGCTGCAGTCGTCGTACGCGTTCTGCGTGCTCGCGATGCTCGTCTGCACCACCTGGCTCGCCGTCAGCGTCGTGAACCACGAGGATCCGACGCAGCGCAAGATCACCGTCGTGACGGTCGGCAGCTCGTTGCGCGTCCTGACGGCCACGGTCGCCGTCGTCGTCACCTGGTGCGTGCCCCTGCTGGTGATCGGTCTCGTCTACCCGATCGTCACCGGCAAGCACACCGTCACCGCCGCGGACCTCGCCGTCGGCGCCGCGGCACAACTCGGGGCGGCGATGACCGGGATCGCGATCGGCCTGCTCTGCTCGCGTCTCGTCGTCGCGCGGATCGGCGTCGCGATGCTGACCGCGGCAGCCGCGATCCTCGCCGTCCTGCTGGTCCGCTGGATCTCGCCGATCCGCCCGATCATGACCGTGCTGTCCGACGAGAAGCCCGCCGGCGCCAACGCCGTACCGCTGACGCTGCTCGCCGTCGTCTCGGCGATCCTGCTGACCGCCGCCGTGCTCGCGACGAAGGTGCTCGCCGACCGGAAGGAATGATCAGGACGCCGCGACCGACGACAGCCCGTGCGGGGCGGCCGAGCCACGGATGATCAGCGTCGTGGCCAGCTCGACGTGATGCGACGCGACCGGCTCCCCCGCGGCGAGCTGCAGCGCGGTGCGGACCGCGACCGCGCCCATCTCGCGCAGCGGCTGCCGGACCGTGGTGAGCGGCGGCGAGGCGAGCCTGGAGACCTCGGTGTCGTCGAAGCCGACCACACTGAGATCCTCCGGTACCCGCAGGCCGCGCGCCCGCGCCGCCTCCAGGATCCCGAGAGCGACCTCGTCGCTGCCCGCGAAGATCGCGGTCGGCCGGTCCGGCAGGTCGAGCAGCTTGGTACCGCCGGCCAGCCCGTCCTCGTACAGGAAGTCGCTCATCCAGAGGTACTCGGCCGGTACGCCGGCGCCGACCGACTCCATCGCGCTGCGGTAGCCGCTCAGCCGGGCCTGGTTGCAGCCGGACGTCGGCGGACCTCCCACGTAGCCGATCCGGCGGTGGCCGAGGGACAACAGGTGCTGCGCCGCGGCCATCCCGCCGGCGAAGTTCGTCGAACCCACGCTGATCACGTCGGGCTCCGGGGTGTTCGCGGGGTCGATGACCACCAGCGGCAACCTCGCCCGGGCCAGCGCTGCCAGGTCGGCGGCAGACAGCTCGCTGGTGACACCGATCGCGGCCAGCCGGCTGCTGGCGGTCAGCTGCCGGATCCAGCCCGCCGCGCGGCCCGCGGTCGCGCCGCCGCTCGCGGTCGGCGGATGCTTCGGATGCGAGGTCAGCACGACGTCGACGCCGGCTGCCTGACCGGCCTCGACCACGCCCTGGATCACCTCGACCGAGTAGGCGTTGACGACGCCCTGGTAGAACAGCTCGATCGTCTCCCGTTGCACCGTGTCCGGGCGGCGCCCGACGTACCCGTGCTTCTCGAGGACCTCCTGGACCCGTGCGCGGGTCGCCGACGACACGTCGCTGCGCCCGTTCAGCACCTTGGAGACCGTGGCGACCGAGACCCCGGCCGACCCGGCCACGGTGGCCAGGGTGACGCGACCCTTCAACCGCGACATCTCATCACCCTCCTCCAGGGTCCTCGCTGATCGTCACCGGGGTGGTCAGCACCCGGTCGTGCCCGACTACCCTCACATCCCCGGTGATCCGCAGCATCGCACGACACGGCAGGTCGAGCGACGACGTGCCCACCATCACTTCGACGTCACCCGGCTCGACGATCCGCCGCAGGGCGGGATCCGTGTACGCCGTGCGGTCGGCGTGCACCCGGAACGTGACGTCGGCCGCCTGTCCCGGCGCGAGCGACACCCGGGCGAACCCGGTGAGCAGCTTCAACGGCCGGGCGACCCGGGCGACGACGTCGCGCAGGTACAGCTGCACGACCTCGTCGCCGCCCCGGTCGCCCGTGTTCGTCACCCGTACCGTGGCGGTGAACTCGCCGTTGCTGCCGATCTCCGGCACGCTCAACCGGAGATCGGCGACCGTGAAGTCCGTGTACGACGCGCCGTACCCGAACGGATAGAGCGGCCTCGTCTCGAGCCCGCTGATGCCCGCGCTCTCGACACTCCCGAGCGCCGGCTGCAGGTACGTGCCGGGCTGGCCGCCGACGTGCCGCGGGATCTGCACCGGCAGCTTCCCGCTCGGCACGATCCGCCCGCTCAGCACACCCGCGATCGCCGCGCCGCCTTCCTGCCCCGGGATGAACGCCTGCACCAGCGCCGCCGCGCGATCGGCGTACTCGCCGAGCGCGTACGGCCGCCCCGACACCACCACGAGCACGACCGGCTTGCCGGTCTCCAGCAACGCGTCGAGCAGCTCACCCTGGATCCCGGGCAACCGAAGGTCCTCGGCGTCGCACCCTTCCCCTGAGGTCCCGTGCCCGAACAGACCCGACAGATCACCGACGAACGCCACCGTCAGCTCACAGTCCTCGGCCAGCGCGACAGCTTCCGCGAACCCGGAACGATCCGCGCCGGTCACGTCACAGCCCTTGGCGTACGACACATTCGGCAGCTCGTTGCGCAAGGCCTCCAACGGCGTGGTGATGGTGATCCCGAGTCCCCGCTCGGGGTACCGCGGCAGCACGTGGTTCGGGAACGCGTAGCAGCCCATCAGCGTGCGTGCGTCGTCGGCGCACGGTCCGACGACCGCGACCTTGGTGGGGGCGGCGATCGGGAGTACCGAACCCGCGTCGAGAAGAACCACCGATTTCTCGGCCAGCTCGGCGGCGACCGCCCTGTTCGCGTCCGAGTCCAGGTCGACGCCCTCGGCCTGGACCGAGCGCTCCGGGGTCCAGTCCTCGTCCAGCAGGCCGAGTTGCACCTTCTGCAGCAGCACGCGCCGCGCCGCGCGGTCGACCAGGTCCTCGGAGACCTCACCGGCCTTCACCTTCTCCAGCAGGCCGGCGTACCCGATCGTGTCCGGGAGTTCGACATCCGTGCCGGCCGTCAGCGCCAGCGCGCCGGCGGCATCGTCGTCCGCGGCCACCCGGTGCATCGACGCGAGGAACGGCACCGCCCAGTAGTCCGAGACGACCGTCCCCTCGAAACCCCAGTCGTCGCGCAGGACGTCGGTGAACAGCCACGGGTCCGCGCTCGCGGGCAGGCCGTCGAGGTCGGAGTACGAGCTCATCACCGACCCGGCGCCGGCCGTCGCGATCGCGGTCTCGAACGTCGGCAGGATGATGTCCAGCAGCTCCCGGCGTCCCATCGACACCGGCCCGTGGTTCCGCCCGGCCCGCGAGGCGGAGTACCCGGCGAAGTGCTTCAGTGTCGCGATCACACCACCGCTCTGCAGACCGCGCACGTACGCCGAGCCCAGCATCGCCACCAGGTAAGGATCCTCGCCCATCGTCTCCTCGACACGCCCCCACCGGTAGTCGCGCACGACGTCCAGCACCGGCGACAGTCCCTGGTGCACACCGACCGCGGCCATGTCCCGCCCGATCGCCGCCGCCATCCGCTCGACCAGCCCCGGGTCGAACGTGGCGCCCCAGGCGATCGAGGCCGGGTAGACCGTAGCGCCGTACGTCGTGAACCCGGTGAGGCACTCCTCGTGGACGATCGCGGGCACGCCGAGCCGTGAGCCCTTCAGCACCACCTCGTGCTGCCGGATCACCTCGGCGACGCCCTGCTCGACCGTCTGCGGGTAACTGCCCCAGACGCGGGTCAGATGGCCGAGCCCCTCGCGACTGGCGTCCTCCAGCGACAGCGAGCCGCCGACCGAGAACACGTCCTCCATCGGCGCGACGTTGATCGTCTCGTCCGCGGGCAGCTCGGTGTCGGCCATGTCGTTACCGGCCCAGCGACTGCCGAGCTGCGCGATCTTCTCCTCCAGGGTCATCGCCGCCAGCAGCAGGTCCGCCCGCTCCGCGGCCGGCCGCGCCGGGTCGCGCCAGGGCCGCTCAGTGTCGATGGACAAGAAAATCTCCCTTGATGAACATTCGTTTCGGTGAGCAATTATCGAAAACTTTTCGATACTCTCCGTTCGATCCGGCGAGTGCGCTCCGGCGGCTGAATCGCCTGCGCAACAGGGGATTGCGTGACCTTACTGTGACCCCAAACTGGGGTTAGTTCAAGTCTTGACAGCACTATCTCCGAAATCTATGTTTCGAAAACAAGTCATATCGGCAGGTGCTTCCGCAACCTGTGGGGGCAGCACGGACGACGGAGATCACTGTGGATCCCAACACGACATCCCGGCGGACCTTCCTGGGTCTCGTCGGTGGCGGCGCACTCGCTGCCGGCCTCGCCGCGTGCGGCAGTTCCGGCCCGACGAGCACGCCGGGGTCGACCACCGGGGCCAGCGGCAACGCCGGCAGCGGGGCGACGTACTGGTTCCTCACCGGCCAGCCGCAGCAGGGCATCCGGGAGGCGCAGGTCAAGCGGTTCAACGACGCGAACCCGAACACCAAGATCAAGACCACCGAGTTCCAGAACGACGCGTTCAAGCAGAAGATCAAGACCGCCATCGGCGCCGGCCAGGGCCCGACGCTGATCTGGGGCTGGGGCGGCGGCGGCCTGAAGAGCTACGTCGAGGCCGGCCAGGTCGAGGACCTGACCGACTGGTTCAACAATGAGCAGGCCGACCTGAAGAACTCGATCTTCCCGTCCGCCTTCACCGCGGCGACCGTCAACGGCAAGCTCTACGCGATTCCGGGCGAGACGGTGACGCCGATCGTGCTGTTCTACGACAAGCGCTCCTTCGAGAAGATCGGCGCGCAGCCCCCGCAGTCCTGGGGCGACATCATGGATCTGGTGCCGAAGTTCAACGAGAAGGGCATCGCGCCGTTCTCGCTCGGCGGCCAGTCGCGCTGGACGAACATGATGTGGCTGGAGTTCCTGTTCGACCGGATCGGCGGCGCCGAGGTCTTCCAGAACATCTTCGAGGGCAAGAAGGACGGCTGGTCCGACCCGTCCGCGATCAAGGCGCTCGAGGAGATGCAGAAGCTGATCAAGGCGAACGGCTTCGTCAAGGGCTTCTCCTCGATCACCGCCGACTCCAACGCCGACCAGGCGCTGCTCTACACCGGCAAGGCCGCGATGATGCTGCACGGCGCCTGGACCTACGGCAACATGAAATCGTCTGGTGGCGACTTCGTGACCGGCGGGCACCTCGGCTACATGAACTTCCCGCCGGTCGACGGCGGCAAGGGCGACCCGAGCGACACCGTCGGCAACCCGGGGCAGTACATGTCGATCTCCTCCAAGGCCAGTGCCGCCGACAAGGAGACCGCGAAGAAGTTCATCGCCAACAACACCCTCGACGACGCGACCGTGTCGGAATGGGTGAAGTCGGGCAACATCCCGGTCGTGAAGAGCGCGAAGGACAAGCTCTCCACGATCACGGACAAGAACGACTCCGCGTGGCTGAACTTCGTCTACGACACCGCGGCGAACGCGAAGAACTTCGCGCAGTCCTGGGACCAGGCGCTCAGCCCGACCCAGGCCGAGACGCTGCTCGACAACATCGCGAAGCTGTTCCAGCTGTCGATCTCGCCGCAGCAGTTCGCCACCAACATGAACGCGGTGATCGGCCAGTGACGGCGACCGCTCCGCCCGTAGCGCCGGAAGCAGTGCGTAACAGGCCCACGTCCGGCGTCGGGCGGAGCGGTCCGGTGACGTGGATGGTGCTGCCGGCGCTGGTGCTGTTCATCGTGTTCGGCGTCGTCCCGCTGGTCGGCGTCCTGGTGCTGAGCTTCACCACCTGGGACGGTCTCGGCGCGATCACCCCGGCCGGGATCTCCAACTGGAAGTCCGTGCTCAACGACCCCCAGTTGCCGCACACCATCCTGGTGACCTTCGAGATCATGATCTTCTCGTGGCTCGTGCAGACGCCGATCAGCCTGCTGCTCGGCGTGTTCCTCGCCGGCCGGCAGCGGTACCGCGCGTTCCTCGCGGTGCTCTACTTCATCCCGCTGCTGCTCAGTTCGGCCGCGATCGCGATCACCTACAAGGCCCTGCTCGACCCGAACTTCGGACTCGGCCCCGGTCTGCACCTGGACTTCCTCACCCAGGACTGGCTCGGCAACAGCACCCTCGCGGTCGGTGTGGTGATCTTCATCGTGTCCTGGCAGTTCATCCCGTTCCACTCGCTGATCTACCAGGGCGGCGTCCGGCAGATCCCGACCACGATGTACGAGGCGGCGGCGATCGACGGCGCCGGCCGGATCCGGCAGTTCTTCAGCATCACCGTGCCGCAACTGAAGTACACGATCATCACCTCGTCGACGTTGATGGTGGTCGGATCGCTGACCTTCTTCGACCTGATCTTCGTCCTCACCGCGGGCGGACCCGGCGACGCCACCCGGGTGCTCGCCCTCGACATGTACAAGCGGGGCTTCATGTCCAACCAGATGGGCCCGGCCAGCGTGATCGCGGCGATGATCGTGCTGCTCGGCCTGGCGCTCGCCCTGTTGCTACGCCGGCTCGGCGGCAGTACGACGGCCAGCCAGCAGGAAGGTGCGTGAGATGGCAGTGGCAACGAGCAGCACCAGTACGACCGCGCGGCCGGTGAGCCGGCGCCCGAGCCCTGCCCACAAGCTGCTCCGACTGAACTGGTTCGGCGGCCTCGCGGGCTGGATCTGGCTCGGGATCGTGCTGGTCCCGCTGTACTGGATCGTCGTCACCAGCTTCAAGGACCAGAGCGCGTACTTCAGCCAGAACCCGTTCGCGCTGCCGTCCGCGCCGACGACGAACAACTACAAGCTGGTCATCGAGTCCGACTTCCCGCGGTACTTCCTGAACAGCGTGATCGTCACCATCGGCACGATCCTGCCCGCGGTCGCGATCTCGTTCATGGCGTCGTACGCGATCATCCGCGGGGCTGGCAGCCGTTTCCTGGCCGGCGTCAACGGCATGTTCCTGATGGGACTGGCAATCCCGCTGCAGGCGACCATCATCCCGGTCTACCTGCTGATCATCCGGATGCAGCTGTACGACAGTCTGCTCGCGCTGATCCTGCCGTCGGTCGCGTTCGCGATCCCGCTGTCGGTGCTGGTGCTGTCGAACTTCATCCGCGACGTCCCGAAGGAGCTCTTCGAGTCGATGCGGGTCGACGGCGCGACCGAATGGGGCATGATGACCAAACTCGCCCTGCCGCTCACCCGGCCGGCGCTCGTCACGGTCAGCATCTACAACGGACTCGGCGTCTGGAACGGTTTCCTGCTCCCGCTGATCCTGACCCAGAGCCCCGACAAGCGCACCCTGCCCCTCGCACTGTGGACCTTCCAAGGCCAGTACAGCGTGAACGTCCCGGCCGTCCTCGCCTCCGTCGTCCTTACCACCCTGCCCATCGTCATCCTCTACGCCGTCAGCCGCCGCCAACTCCTCAGCGGCCTCACCGCAGGCTTCAGCCGCTAGATTCTTCTGCTCCGGGGACGGGTCGCCCACGACGCGAGCGCCAGGACGGCGAACGCGGCGGGGGCGATCATCCCGGCGTACTCGTGTGCGGCGGCGTTCGAGGCCGCCGCGCCGGTCATGTTGATCAGCACGCCGGCGTACGCCCATTCCTTCAGCCGCGGCAACCGCGGTACGGCGATCACCACCGCGGCAGCGAGTTTCGCCGTACCGAGGATCGTGGCCAGGTAGCTCGGATACCCGAGATCGATCAGCATCGGGTAGAACGGCGCCATCCGGAACAGGTCCATCGCACCGCCGACCGCACACTCCGCCACGACGATCGAGGTCGCCGTCCAGTACGTCGCGGTCCTCATCGCGATCACCTTCTATCGAAACGGACCCGTACTCTTCGCTAACGGTACGATAGCGTTTCGATGGAGGTGGATCAATGGTCTCGCGGGGAGATGGCGCGCGGCAGCGGATGCTGACCGCCGCGCTCGACGTACTGGACGAATCCGGGCTGGCGGGATTCACCATGGAGGCCGTGGCGCGGCGGGCCGGTGCGAGCAAAGCCACGCTGTACCGGCGGTGGCCGACCACCGGCGCGTTGCTGGTGGACGCGATGGATGCGACCTACCGGCCGTTTCCCACGCCGGACACCGGGTCGGTGACCAAAGACGTCGCGGAGATCCTGACCGCGTTCGTGTTGCTGCTCGAACGGACACCGTTCCCGCGGCTGCTGGCGGCGTTCATCGATGCCGCCGAACGCGATCCCGCTCTCTCGAAGCTCCACACCGATCTGACCAACCGGCGCCGCGAACCGCTGCTCACGGTCCTGCAGCGTGGCCGGGACCGCGGCGAACTTCCTGCCGACACCGATCCTGAGCTCACCACGGATCTGCTCACCAGTCCGTTCTTCTACCGTCACTTCGTCGCCCACCGCCCCATCCCCCGCCGGATGGTCACCGATGTCATCGCGAGGGTGCTGAATCCGGGCCGTGTTCGTGGCCTCACGGACTGCTAGCCTCGACGCTCGGTCTGGCCAGTGGGGTGATGAGTACGTTGGTGGATGACAAGCCCGAGACGAACAGCTGGTTCGACAGGCACCAGAGGAGTGCGTGGATCGCTGCCGCGGCGTCGATCGCCACCGCTCTGATCGCCACGTTGGTGCCGATCTTCGCCAACTCCGGTGACGACAAGGACACGGCGGGCGGCCCGGCCGCCGTACCCACGTCCTCGCCTTCCACGTCGTCGACGGCGTCGGCACCGACGAGTACGCCGACGCCGACGCCCGGCGAGAACGAGTCGCCGAGCTCCAACGGCTCGCCCGCCGGGAGCCAGCGGTGGAAGGGAGCGCTGCTGGTCGACGCCGAGCCCAAGGATCTGGACGCGTTGCCGGACCCCGATGGCGCCGACGACCAGGGCGACGTGTTCATGGTGCTCAACTACGAGTTCGGCAGTCAGAACAGCACGCGGATCGCGCAGTGGGCGGGGGATTCCGGCGCCCTGCCCGGCTACCAGGAATGCTCGGATGCGATCGACGCGCTCGGGAGCCGCGACAACGTGAAGCTCTCGAAGAAGACCGTGCTCTGTGTGCGGACCAGTGCCGGGAACGTCGTCAGGCTCAAGGTTTCCAAACTCGGCGAGACCAGCATCGACACCCACACCACTTTCGACGCGGTCATCTGGAACGGGAGCTGAGCCGGGCAGTCTGTCCGATGATCTGGCGGGTTCCGTCGACGAGGATGGCGAGACCGGTGCGGTTGGGGCGGGAGTGGAGCCAGGCGGGGCCGTCGGGGCCGAGGGCGAAGGCGGTGGTGGCGTCGATGTCGGCGTGGGTGAGCGACCGGTGGATGACGGTGACCGACGCGAGCGCAGTCGGTGTCTCGCCGTTGCGGGCGTCCTTGATGTGCGGGCCGCGGCGGTGCAGGCCGGACGTGGCGACGGCGCCGTTGTGGATCGGCACGATCGCCGCGATCTTCTCGGGGTCGAACGGGTCCTCGATACCGATCCGCCAGGCCTCGGACTCGGGTCCGGCGACGTGGCAGATCAGGTCACCGCCCGCGGAAAGGCAGTAGTCGGTGCCGGCCAGCCGCTCGAAGGCAGCCGCGGCCCGCTCAACCGCCCAGCCCTTCACGACGCCGCTCGGGTCGAGTACACCGGCGCGTCGTACGTCGAAGGCGCCGCCGGACTCGAGCCGGGCCCGCTCGCCCAGCCGGAGGACCTCGGCGACCTCGGGCGGGCAGTCGACGACGGTCAGCTCGCCGCGGTTCAGGCGGGAGATGTGCGAGTCGGCGCGGTACGTGCTGAAGATCCGGTCGGCGGTGTGCAGGATCTCCAAGGCGTCGGCCCAGGCGTGGGCGGCGAGTTCGTCGTCGGTGTGCCGGCCGCGCAGCGCGAGGCTGATCGGCATGCCCATCACGTGCTCGACGTACCGCTTCACCTCGTCTGGTCCAGGGCGCTCTGCAGGGACCGGATGTAGCCGTCGCTGGTGACGGTCGCGCCGCTGACCATGTCGATCTGCGCGTTCTGGGCCTTGACGGTCTCGTCGATCAGGATCGGCAGTGCGTAGTCGTTGATCTCGACGTCGCGGTGGTTCCCGTTCGGGTACTGCAGGACGTTGACCCCGGTGATCTTGCCGCCCTGCACGGTGAGCTGCACCTGCACCGGACCCCACTGCGTCTGCGCGACGTCCCCGGTGACCGTCGACGATCCCGACGAGGCCGACGGCGTCGCCGACGGTGAGGTGGACGGCGAGGTGGACGGCGTCGTTGTCGGCGAGGTGGTCGGCGTGTTCGGAATGCTGTTGCTGTCGGCGCCCTCGCCCCCGGCGATCGGCGTGACCGCGGCCTCCGGGCCGGACGTCGAGGTGTGGTAGCCGAACATCAGGACGACCGCCGAGACGGTGCCGAGGAGCCACAGGACGATTCGTTTCACGGCGGTCACCACTTGAAGGTCTCGAGATGGAGCCGCTCGGCCGGCAGGCCGGCGGCGGTGAGGCTGGAGCTGACCAACGCGGTCCACGCCTCGGGTCCGCACAGGTACACGTCGCGCTCGGCGATGTCCGGGATCCACTGCAGAAGCGCCTGTACGTCGTCGTACTCCCGCACGCCGGCGCCGAACCACGAGTCCGGGCGCCGCCGCGATCCCGGCAGCGTCAGCAACGACAGGCCACGGTCCCGCCACAACGCCTGGAACTCGTCGTGGAAGAGTTGCTGGTCCGTGTACCGCTGCACCAGCACCGCGTCGCCCGGCGCGTAGTCGAGTCCCTCGGCGAGCGCCCGCAGCGGCGTCACGCCGACACCCGCGCCGATCAGCGCGACCTTGCGCCGGGTCCGGGCCCGCGGGCTCATCCGCCCGTACGGTCCTTCGATCAGCACCCGCGTTCCCGGCAGCAGCGAATTGACGGCCGCGCTACCGTCCCCCGCGTCCTGCACCGTGATGCGCAGACCTCGACCGTCAGGCGCGGCGGACAGCGAGTACGGGTTCGCCCGCGTCCAGCCGGGCCGCCCGAGGAACCGCCACGAGAAGAACTGCCCGGCCTCGGCCCGCAAACGGTCCAGCCGGCGCCCGGCGACGTACACGGACACGATCCCCGCGCCCTCCGGTACGACGGCGGTCACCCGGAGCCGATGCCGCACGTTGCGGTGGATCGGTACGCCGACCCGGAAGGCGAGCACGGCCGCGGCGGCGACCGCCCAGGCCGTCCACCAGAACACGGTCCGCCCGGTCGACGACAGGAACTCCTGGCCGGTCCACAACTGGTGCGGGAGCGCGATCCCGACTCCGAGGTACGCGTAGAGGTGCAGGAGATGCCACGACTCGTACCGGATCCGGCGACGGGCCACCCTGATGCTCGTCAGCACACTCAGGCACAAACAGATCGTGCCGCCGACCGCGAGCAGCATACCCGGGTAGTCGACCGTCAGGTCCCACAGCGTCGAAGGAGTCCGGTGCAACTCCCCCGCCGCGTAGCCCCAGGTGATCGTGACGACATGCGCCAGCATCAGGTTGAAGGACGTGAAGCCGGTGACGCGGTGGATCCGCGCGAGGCGGTCCTGCCCGAAGGCCGATTCCAGCACCGGTACGCGGGCCATCAGCACGACCTGCGCGAGCAGCAGCACCGACGCGGCGAGTCCGGTGATCCGCCCGGCCGAGGTCAGGCCGGTCGCCCAGCCGCCGAGCTCCTGCACACCGCCGTCGGCGACCCACCAGTACATGACGAGCAGCAGGCTCAGCCACAGAGCTGCCAGCGCGCCGAGCCGTACGGCGCTGTCGTTACGAGACCGCATGCACGCCAGTGTCGCGGCGCCGGCTGAGTGCGTCCTTCGGCTTGCCTGTGAGTCGGCTGTGAAGCGCCCGTTTGGCGCCGGCGGTTGCCGGCCGGCACGGAAATAGATATCGTTGAGTGTTTCTGCCGAAAAACAAAAAAGAAGCCCTCTTCGGGCTTCTGAGTTCAGAATATCAGAGCTTTCCGGGCAAAGCAAGAATCGATCGGGGGCAGGGGTGCTGGAGCAGGAGATCGCTGCTGAGCAAGGCGAAGTGACCATCATGTACAAGCGGCTCGACGTGCTGCGAGAAAAGGCCCGCGGCGAACTCGGCCGCGTTCAGGTCGAGGAAACCACCGGGACGGATCAGGCCTGGTCGGAGCGCGAATCGTTCACGGACCTGTTCTCCGGGCGGTTTTCGCAATTGTCGTCGGTCGAACGCGGATTGTGTTTCGGGCGGATCGACGAGACCGCCGGCGAACGGTTCCACATCGGGCGGATCGGCCTGTTCGACGACGACTACAACCCGCTGCTGATCGACTGGCGGACGCCGGTGGCGCAGGTGTTCTACCAGGCCACCGCCGCCGAGCCGCTCGGCGTCAAACGCCGGCGGCACATCCGCCTGCACGGCCGGACCGTGGCCGGGATCGACGACGACCTCCTGGACGCCGAAGCACTGGGAGACGGCGAACGCGGCACGCTGATCGGCGAGGCGGCGCTGCTGTCGTCGCTCGGCGCGAGCCGCACCGGGCGGATGAACGAGATCGTCGCGACCATCCAGTCCGAGCAGGACGAGATCATCCGCTCCGGACTGCCCGGGGTGCTGGTGGTGCAGGGCGGCCCGGGGACCGGCAAGACCGTGGTCGCGCTGCACCGGGCGGCGTACCTGCTCTACACGCATCGCGAGCAGCTCGGGCGGAGCGGCGTCCTGGTCGTCGGCCCGAACAGCACGTTCCTGCGCTACATCGACCAGGTGCTGCCATCGCTCGGCGAGAACGACGTCGTGCTCGCGACGATCAGCGAGATGTTCCCGGGCGTCGTCGCCTCCGCGCCGGAGCCGGCCGACGCGGCGCGGATCAAGGGCAACCCGGCCATGGCGGAGGTGATCGCCCAGGCGATCGCCGGCTTCCGGGTGGTTCCTGCCGAGCCGATCCGGCTGAAGGTCGACCAGGACGAGCTGGTGCTCCGGCCCGCCGCGATCCGCACGGCGCAGCAGGCAGCGCTCGCGGCGCAACCGCTGCACAACCGGGCCCGGCCGCTCTTCGTCCGGCGCATCCTCAAGACCCTGACCAACCAGGTCGTCGACCGCATCGGCCGGCAGTACGTCGGGGAGGCGGACATCGAGGACATCCAGCGGGAACTGTTCGAGGACGAGCGGGTGCTGCAGCTGCTCGACCGCTTGTGGCCCGAGCTCACGCCACAGCTCCTCGTTTCCGTCCTGCTCTCCTCCGACGATCGACTGGCCGCCGCGGCGCCGCATCTCACCGGGGCGGAGCGTGCCGCCGTACTGCGACCACTCACCGCGGGCTGGGCTCCGTCGGACGCCGCCCTGCTCGACGAGGCGGCCGAGCTGCTCGGCGAGACCGCGGAGGTCGTGGTCGGACGCAAACGCCGGGCGGCCGAGGAATCCGCCGCGGCGGAGGCGAGCCGGGTGTACGCGCACGGCATCGTCGACCTCGAACTGACCGCCGAGCGGATCACGATCGAACCCTGGGAGATCGAGCAGTTCAAGGACCTGGTCGCCCAGCGCACGCGCGTCTTCGACGATCCCGCGGGCCGCACCGACAGCGTCGTGTACGACCGCAGCTGGGTGTTCGGGCACGTGATCGTCGACGAGGCCCAGGAGCTGTCCGCGATGGACTGGCGGATGCTGATGCGCCGCTGCCCGCGGCGGTCGATGACGATCGTCGGCGACATCGCGCAGACCGGATCCGCGGCCGGCGTCCGGTCCTGGGCGGAGCTCCTCGACCACTACGCCCCGCGCCGCTGGCGCACCGCCGAGCTCACCGTCAACTACCGCACCCCGTCCGAGATCATGACCGTCGCCGCCGACGTCCTCGGCGCGATCGACCCGGCACTGACCCCGCCGACGTCGGTCCGCGAGACCGGCACCGAGCCCATCCTCGACCCGGTCCCGGCCACGTGCCTCACCGATTCGGTCCGCACCGCGGTCAAGTTCGAACGGAGCGAGATCGGCGACGGCCGACTGGCGGTGATCGTCCCGGCGGGCCGGTACGACGAGTTCGCCGCCGCCCTCCCGGCTGTTGCCCACGGCCACGACCCGTCGGTTCTCGACGGCCCGGTCGCGCTGCTCGGCGTAGCGCAGTCCAAGGGCCTGGAGTTCGACGCGGTCCTGATCGCCGACCCGGCCGGCATCGTCGCCGAGTCCGACCGCGGCCTGTCCGACCTCTACGTCGCGATCACCCGCGCAACCAAACGACTGGTCGTCCTCGGCGACCTCCCGGAGGTGCTCACTCAGGTACGACGTACTCCGCGTCGGTGACGTGCTCGCCCCACTCGGTCTCGGGCTCGTCGCTGTCGACGCCTTCCCAGATCGCGGTGTGAACCATGAAGTTGTCCGGGCAGCCACCGTGCCAGTGCCACTCCCCCGGCGGCGTGTAGATGACGTCGCCGGGGCGGATCACGGTGACCGGACCGCCGCGGGACTGGATCAGGCCGACGCCGTCGGTGACGTGCAAGGTCTGGCCGTTGGCGTGCCGGTGCCAGGCGGTCCGGGCGCCCGGAGCGAACCGGACGGTGTTCACCCGGACGCGCGACGGGGCCTCGCCGCGGATGATCACGTCGAACCAGACGTCACCGGTGAACCACTCCGCGGGTCCCTTGGCGGTCGGCGGTTTGGGAAGGATCTGCACAGCTATTCCTTGTCGTGAGCAACGGTTTCCTGGGTGGCCGCCCAGCTGGCCAGCAGCTTCAGCGCGTCCGCGGTCGGCGAGCCGGCCGGCGCGGTGTAGACGACCATGGCGAGCCCTGGGTCGGACGGGAAGTCCATCGCCTCGAAGTCGATCTCGAGGTCGCCGACCACCGGGTGGTGCAGCTTCTTGCGCCCGGAGCGGTGGAAGCGGACGTTGTGGTCCGCCCAGCGGGTCCGGAACGTCTCGCTGCGGGTCGACAGCTCACCGATCAGATCGCTGAGCGCCTTGTCGTGCGGGTTCTTGCCGGCCTGCAATCGCAGGACCGCGGCGATGTCGTCGGCGGCCCGGTCCCAGTCCACGAAGAACTCCTGCGAGGCCGCGTCGAGGAACGTGAAGCGGGCGGTGTTCGGCGGCCGGTGCGGATCGGCGAACATCGACGTGTACAGGGCCCGCGACATCCGGTTCGCCGCCAGGATGTCCAGGTGGCCGTTGCGGATCCACGCCGGCGAGTCGGTGATCGCGTCGAGGACCTGCTGCAGGGCCGGGCGGACACCCCGGCTCGGAGCGCGCCGGCGGACAGGGGTCGCGTCCGACTCGTGGGCGAGCGTGAACAGGTGATCGCGCTCGGCCTCGTCCAGCTGAAGTGCCCGGGCGAGCGCCTCCAGCACGCTGTCGGAGGCGCCGGCAAGGTTCCCGCGCTCCATCCGGACGTAGTAGTCCACCGAGACACCGGCGAGCAGGGCGACCTCCTCGCGCCGCAGCCCTTTCACGCGGCGGTTGCCGCCGTACGCCGGCAGGCCTGCCTGCGCGGGGCTGAGGCGGGCGCGGCGGGAACTGAGGAACTCCTTGATCTCCGCTCGGTGGTCCATGTCGTCCAGCCTACGGACCGCGCGGGACCCGAAGGAGGCACTGGCGTTACCTGGAACGACAGGCACTGCCACGTCGCCGTACGGCGTCCTTCACTGGAGCCATGCGAGCTACTTATCTGTACGGCGCCGGTGATGTGCGTGTCATCGACGTACCAGATCCGGTGATCCAGCAACCAACAGACGCGCTGGTACGCGTCGTCAGGTCCTGTATCTGCGGCAGCGACCTGCACCCGTTCCACAACCTGCCCGCGACACCGGTCGGCAAGACCATGGGCCACGAGTTCGTGGGCGTGATCGAGGACGTCGGGCGGGACGTGACCACGCTGCGCAAGGGCGACTTCGTGATCGCGCCGTTCGCGTGGTCGGACGGGACCTGCGACTTCTGCCGGGAGGGACTGCAGACCTCCTGCCGCCACGGCGGCTTCTGGAACGCGAACGGCGTCGACGGCGGACAGGCCGAAGCGGTCCGGGTACCGCTGGCGGACGGCACGCTGGTCAAGGTGCCCGGCGGTGAGGACCCCGCGCTGCTGCCGTCGCTGCTGACACTGTCCGATGTCTATGGCACCGGGTACCACGCGGCGCTCAAGGGCGGCGTCTCGGCGAGGACCACGGTCACCGTGATCGGCGACGGCGCGGTCGGGCTGCTCGCCGTCCTCGCCGCGAAGCAGTTCGGGGCGGAGCGGATCGTACTGATGGGCCGGCACAAGGACCGCACGGATCTCGGGGTCGAGTTCGGCGCGACCGATGTGGTCGCCGAGCGCGGCGCGGAAGGGATCGCGAAGGTCCGCGAACTGACCGGCGGCGACGGTACGCACGTGGTCCTCGAGGCGGTCGGCCATTTGCCGGCGTACGAGCAGGCGCTGGGCGTGGTCCGCGCGGGCGGGGTGATCAGTCGCGTCGGCGTGCCGCAGTACGACGAGGCGCCGATCGGCTTCGGCACGCTCTTCCTGCCGAACCTCACGCTCACCGGCGGCCCGGCGCCGGCCCGCGCGTACATCGAGCGGTTGCTCCCCGGCGTCCTCGACGGCTCCGTTGCGCCCGGCAAGGTGTTCGACCGGACCGTCGGCTTCGACGAGATCCCGGCCGGCTACCGCGCGATGGACGAGCGCATGGCGCTGAAGGTTCTCATCGAGCCCTGACGATCGGCGAACAGTGAGGAATTCGTCACTGAGGGTGAGATTGTCATTCAAGTGAGTAAATTCCGTGACACCTGAGCTGCCGGGAACCCCTTCCCTCACGTACTCTGCCCAACCATGCACAGAGGCGAGCGGCGGGCCAAGCGGCCCAATGTCGTGTGGTCCGTGTTCGTGTTCCTCGCGGTCAGTGCGCTCGCCGGCGCGCTGACCGCCGGACTGGCCCTTCCGTTCGCCGGTCTGGCCGGTGTGACCACGTCCGCGGCGCACGACAGCGTGCAGTACCTGCCCCAGGACCTGCAGACGGCACCGCTGGCGCAGAAGTCGATCATCCAGGACAGCGACGGCAAGGTCATCGCGACGCTGTACCAGCAGAACCGGACGCCGGTGACGCTGAAGCAGATCAGCCCGGTGATGCTGCAGGCGATCGTCGCGATCGAGGACGACCGCTTCTACGAGCACGGCGCACTCGACTTCAAGGGCACCCTGCGCGCGCTGCTGCGCAACCAGTCCTCCGGCGGCGTCCAGCAGGGCGGCTCGAGCATCACCCAGCAGTACGTGAAGCTGAGCCTGATCAACAAGGCCCGGACGCCGGAAGAGGTCAAGCAGGCCACCGCCGAGACCTACGAGCGGAAGGTCGCCGAGCTGCGCTACGCGATCGCGGTCGAGAAGGAGGTCAGCAAGAGCGAGATCCTGAACCGCTACCTGAACCTGGCCTTCTTCGGCGACCGGTCGTACGGCGTCGAGGCCGCGGCCATGCACTACTTCGGCGTGCACGCCGCCAAGCTGACACTGCCGCAGGCCGCGATGCTGGCCGGCCTGGTGAAGAACCCGACCGGCTACGACCCGATCGACAACCCGAAGCGCGCCAAGGCCCGCCGCGACGTCGTCCTGCGCCGCATGCAGGAGCTGAACGTCATCACCGCCAAGCAGGCCGCGGACGCGATCAAGACACCGGTGATCGACCCGGCCAAGGTCCGCGTGATCCCGAGCGGCTGCGCGAACTCGACGTACCCGTTCTTCTGCGAGTACGTCGTGTCCAAGCTGAAGGCGAACAACGCGTTCGGCAAGACCCCGGAAGAGCGGGAGAACTACATCGAGACCTCGGGCCTGGTGATCAAGACCTCGCTCGACCGGAAGATGCAGACCGCCGCTCAGACCGCGATCGCGCAGCATTCGAAGGCCGGCGACCAGGCGGTCGCCGCGATCACGATGGTCGAGCCGGGCACCGGCCTGGTGAAGGCGATGGCGCAGAGCCGGCAGTACGGCGCGAAGAAGGGCCAGACGGCGTACAACTACAACGTCGAGAAGACCTACCCCGGCGGGTTCGGCGGGTTCCAGAACGGGTCGACGATGAAGGCGTTCACAATCGCCGCCGCGATCGCCAAGGGCGTGCCGACCACGTACCGGATCCGCTCGCCGCAGACGATCGACCTCAGCGGACAGAACTTCAGCACCTGCAACGGCCCGGTGGCCGACGACTCGTACAACCCGAAGAACTCCACGAAGACCGTCCTCGACCCCTCGATGGTCGACGCGGCCCGCGCCTCCACCAACACATACTTCCTGCAGCTCTCGCAGCAGATCGGCATCTGCCCGATCGCCACGATCGCCTCCAAGCTCGGCATGTACAACGCGCAGACGCTCAAGCCGCTCGATCAGGTGGTGTCGTTCACGCTCGGCTCGGCAGGTCTGATCACGCCGCTGATGCTGTCCAACGCGTACGCGACGTTCGCCGCCCGCGGGATGTACTGCACCCCGCAGATCATCACGGCGATCGCCTCGCTGAAGACCGGAAAGGCGATCCCGACCCCCGGCCCGAACTGCCACCGGGTGCTGTCGCCGGGCGTCGCGGACGGTGTCAACTACGTCCTGCAGCAGGTGATGGCCAAGGGCGGCACCGGCGCCAAGCTGAAGTTCGGCAAGAGCGACCTGGCCGGCAAGACCGGCACGATCGACGAGAACATGGCGGTCTGGTTCGCCGGGTACTCGTCGAAGCTCGCGGCCGCGTCCGTGGTCGCCGACGCCGACCCGCCGGCGAAGAACCTGATCGGCCAGGTCTTCAACGGCCAGAAGCTCAAGGACGCCTCGGGTTCCGGCACCGCCGGCCCGATCTGGCAAGCCGCGATGCAGGCAGCGTTGCAGGGCCTGCCGACGAGCAAGTTCGTGAAGCCGGACGACAAGATCATCCGCGGCAACGTGAAGGACCTGCCGTACCTGAAGGGCATGACGCCCGCGGACGCGGCCGCGAAGCTGCTGTCGATGGGCTTCAAGGTCCAGATGAGCCACGGGCCCCAGGTCGACTCGGACGCTCCGGCCGGCACGGTGGCGTGGACGACCCCGCGGCAGGAGGACGGCGCCCCCGAAGGCTCCACGGTCCTGCTCTACATCTCCAATGGAAGCAAGGCCCAGCCCCCGACGCCCCCGGTCACCCCGCCGGTCCCGCCGGGCACCCCGCCGCCGACCATCAAACCCCCGCCGGGCTGGCCCACCTGCCCACCATGGGACCCGCGCTACCCCAAGTGCAATCGCCGCTGACTAGGCTGGGGTCCAACACCTAGTACTTGTGAAAGGACCCCCCGTGAGTGTGGATGAGCTGACTGCCCAGGTCGAGCGTGCGCGCCAGGACTACGAAGCGCTGGTGGCGAAGGGGCTCAAGCTGGATCTGACGCGGGGGAAGCCGTCGCCGAAGCAGCTCGACGCGGCCAACGGGGTGCTCGGCCTGAGCGGTGAGCCGGTGAGCGCGGACGGCACGGACCTGCGCAACTACGGCGGGCTGAACGGCCTGCCCGAGGTGCGGGCGATCTTCGCCGCGGACCTGCAGGTGCCGGTGGAGCAGCTGCTCGCGGCCGGGAACTCGAGCCTCGAGCTGATGCACGACGCGGTCGTGTTCGCGCTGCTCGGCAAGGTGCCGGGCGCCGAGCAGCGGTGGGCCGACGTGGAGGGTTTGACGTTCCTGTGCCCGGTCCCGGGGTACGACCGGCACTTCGGGATCTGCGAGCGGTACGGCATCAAGATGGTCCCGGTGCCGATGACGCCCGAGGGCCCGGACATGGACGTGGTCGAGCGGCTGGTCGCCGAGGACGCCGCGATCAAGGGCATCTGGTGCGTGCCGAAGTACAGCAACCCGGACGGCACCGTGTACTCCGACGAGACGGTCCGGCGGCTGGCCGCGATGGAGACCGCGGCGCCGGACTTCCGGATCTTCTGGGACAACGCGTACGCCGTCCACCACCTGACCGACTCCCCCGCGCAGCTCGCCGACATCCTCGCGCTGAGCGCCGAGCACGGGCACCCGGACCGGCCGTTCGTGTTCGGCTCGAGCTCGAAGATCACCTTCGCCGGCGCCGGCGTCGCGTTCTTCGGGGCCTCGCCGGCGAACATCGAGTGGTGGCTCGGCCACACGGTCAAGCGGAGCATCGGCCCGGACAAGATCAACCAGCTGCGGCACGTGCAGTTCCTCCGCGACGCCGACGGCCTGCACGAGCACATGCGGACACTGGCGGAGCTCATCCGGCCGAAGTTCGACGCGGTCGACAAGATCCTCACCGCCGAGCTCGGCGGCACCGGCCTGGCCTCCTGGACCGCTCCGGCCGGCGGCTACTTCGTCAGCCTGCAGGTCCCCGAGGGCTGCGCGCGCGAGGTGGTCGCGAAGGCGAAGGCCGCCGGGATCGCGATCACGCCCGCCGGCGCCACGCATCCGTACGGCGACGACCCGACCGACCAGACCATCCGGATCGCCCCGACGTACCCGGAGCTGCCCGAGGTCGAGACGGCGATCGCGGGCCTGGCGACCTGCGTCCGGCTGGTGGCGAGCGAGAAGCTGCTCGCCGACCAGGACCGTCAGGCCTGAGGCAGGTCGAAGATCAGGCAGTTGGACGTCGCGTGGGCGAGGAGCTTGCCGCGTTCGTCGTACAGGTGCGCCTCGGCGACCGCCGTACGACGACCGCGGCTGATGATCCCGCCCTCGCAGCGGAGCAGGCCTGAGTCGATCGTGACCGGCCTGACGAAGCGGGTCATCAGGTCGAGCGAGGTGTAGCCGACGCCGGGCGGCAGCGTCGAGTGGACGGTGCACCCGGCGGCGGTGTCGAGCAGGGTGGCGATCACGCCGCCGTGCACCGTGCCGAGCGGGTTGTAGTGGAACTCGGCCACCGGCATCAGCACCGTGACCTTGCCTTCCTCGACCTCGATGCCGGACCCGCCGACCAGGTGCAGGATCGGCGGCGCCGGAAGGTCCCCGTCGCGCATCGCCCGCAACATCTCCAGCCCCGACGACCGGCCGACCCGGGCCGCGGTCTGTGCCGGGTCCGACCACGAGAACGTGCGGCTCCGGGTCGCCTGCTGCGCCGCTTCCTGGGTCGCTTCCTGGGTCTCCGTCATGGACCGAGCCTCACACCGCCCACCTGGGTCTGTCAACGAGACCTAGACCTCACTACGATGCGGGTATGACTGGTACGACGTACAACGCGCTGGACTGGTCGGTCGCGAATTGCCCGATCGGCCGCGCCATGGAGATCATCGGGGAACGCTGGACCGTGGTCGTGCTGCGCGAGGTGTTCAACGGCATCCGCCGGTTCGACGACCTCCGGGTCCGCACCGACATCCCGCGGCAGGTGCTGTCCAACCGGCTCGCCACACTCGTCGAGCACGGCATCCTGCGACGGACGCCGTACCGCGAACCGGGCGCGCGGCAGCGGTACGAGTATCGCCTCACCGAGCAGGGGCTCGACCTGTACCCGGTGCTGATCGCGATCCGCGACTGGGGCGACAAGTACCTCGCCGGCCCCGAGGGCTCGCCGCTCAGCATCGAACACCGCGACTGCGGCGCCTCGGTCCAGACCGAGATCCGCTGCGCGTCGGGCCATCGCGTGGTGTCACCGCGCGACGCCGTACCGCGACCGGGTCCGGGCGCCCGCCGACGGGCAAGCGCCTAATTTACAGGGATTTTCGGCCCTGATGTCTCCCTGTGACCCGTCACTCGCTAGTCTTCTGCGGGTACTGGGGGAGGAAGAGTGAGGCAGTTCAACGCACCGCCCGGTTGGCCCGACCCGCCGACCGCACGCTGGAGACCACCGAAACGCTGGCAGCCGCCCGAGTCGTGGCCGCCCGCACCGGCAGGATGGGCCTTCTGGGTCGACGAGTCCGGCAAGCGGGTTCGCGGCCCGATCGGCAGATACGGCGGACCGGGCAGGATCAAGGTCGGCGCGATCGCGGCCGTACCGCTTGCGCTGATCACGCTGGTGCTGCTCAACCCGTTCGGCAACGGCGACGAGTCCGCGAGCACGGCGCCCGTGCGGACCTCGGAGCCCACGTCGGCGCCGACCAGCACGCCGGTCACGGAGCCGTCGACCACCGGGCCGACCGCGACCACCGAGCCGTCGACTCTGCGCTCGACCGAGCCGAGCTCGGTACCGACGCCGACGACGACGCCGTCAGCGGAGCCGTCGGAAAGCCGGACGCCGAGTGTGACGCCGAAGCCGGCCGAGCCGTCACCGACGAACTCGCGGACGGAGCCGACGCCGACCACGGTCCCGGTCACCACCGGGGCGGCCGTGTACAAGAGCTGCGCCGAGGCGCGCGCGGCCGGCGCGGCACCGCTGCACCGCGGCGATCCCGGCTACTCGGCGGCGCTCGACCGCAACGGCGACGGCGTGGCCTGCGACCGCGGCAACTCCTGACGCAGGCCCTCGTTCCACAGCTCCTGCGTCTGGCTGATCCAGAAGGCGGCGAACAGCACGATCAGCGTGCCCTCGATCCACAGCACGGCATGCTCCCAGCCGAAGACCTTCTTCCAGCCGACCATCAGCAGCGGTACGACGACCATCGCCGCCGCGATCACGGAGTACCGGTTGGCCGGTGAGTGCCGGACCGCGTGCGTGCGCTGCTTGCGCCGGAACTGCTCGGCGTTCAGCAGGACGACCGCCACGATGCACCCGAACATCACGATCGCGGCCGCGTAGTGCGCGTCGCCGATGAACCCGGACCGGTCGACCAGGAACCAGGCCAGCCCGCCGCCGAAGATCAGCGCCGCGACCGCGAGACCGAGCACGTACATCGGCGTCCAGCCGGCGGGCTGCCGGATCCGGTCCCGGACGATGAAGACGCCGGCCAGCAGCAGGCACGGTACGCCGACCACGAAGACCGCGAGCATGTTGTTGGTGACGTTCGCGGCCGCGTCACC
Organism: Kribbella sp. NPDC051936; assembly: GCF_040680955.1. Lineage (NCBI taxonomy): Bacteria > Bacillati > Actinomycetota > Actinomycetes > Propionibacteriales > Kribbellaceae > Kribbella > Kribbella sp. NPDC051936. The sequence goes on from NZ_JBFAXS010000002.1 coordinate 413,522, forward strand.
GAGCACGACCGGCACCGAGTGGCACCGGCCCTGCCCCGGCGTCGGCACCAGCGCGACGCCCGGCGCGAGGATGCCGGCCACGTTGAGCAGGATGTCCTCCGGCTCGGTGTTGCCCTTCAGCACCACCATGCAGACGCCGATGGTGATCAACGAGCCGACGAAGATCGCCCGCACCGGCGTGTAGTAGTACGCGCTGATCGAGGTCTGCAGGCAGTGCGGATCAGTCGTGGACCACTCGATCACCAGCGACACGGCGAGCAGGGCGATCATGGCCACCATCGCCATCCGCAGGTACCGATAGGTCTTGATGGCGTAACCACCCGGCACGGTCATCCGCGGCCCCCTCGCGACGAGCTCCCTGGTGCCGTCAGTATGCGCCCGTTCACGCACCGACGCCGACCGGACGGAGCGCCGCCTGTCAGCCGAGCCGGATGGACTTCTTGTTCATGAACTCCTCGATGCCGGCCGGGCCGAGCTCGCGGCCGAGGCCGGAGCGCTTGATGCCGCCGAACGGCAGGTCCGCCTGCGAGCCGCCGGCCCGGTTGAGGTACACCATGCCGGCGTCGATCCGGTCGGCGACGCGGCGGTTGCGGTCGGGGTCGGTACCCCACACCGAGGCGCCGAGGCCGAAGGGCGTGTCGTTGGCGAGCTCTACCGCGTGGTCCTCGTCCCTTGCTGCGAAGACGATCACGACCGGGCCGAAGATCTCCTCGTAGTACGCGTCCATGTCCGGCGTGACGTCGGTGAGCACGGTGGCCTCGAGGTAGGCGCCGGGGGTGATCCGGTTCCCGCCGGCGCGCAGCGTGGCGCCTTGCTCGACCGCCTTCGCGACCTGTGCGGCGACCTCGTCCGCGGCGGCGGCCGAGGCGAGCGGCGGGAGCTTGGTCGCGGGATCGGCCGGGTCGCCGGGCAGGTAGTACTCCGTGACGCGCTTGGTCAGCCGGTCGACGTACTCGTCGTAGATATCGGCCAGCACGATCATCCGCTTCGGCGCGTTGCAGGACTGCCCGCAGTTCCGCATCCGCGCGGTCGCGGTGGCGTTGACGGTCTCGTCCAGGTCGTCGGTGTCGAGGACGATCAGCGGGTCGGAGCCGCCGAGCTCGAGCACGGTCTTCTTCAGGTTCTTCCCGGCCTCGGCGGCGACCGAGATGCCGGCCTGTTCGCTGCCGGTCAGCGAGACGCCGGCGATCCGCGGGTCGGCGAGGATCGCGGGGATCTGCCGGCTCGAGGCGAACGTGTTCACGTACACGTCGGCCGGGACGCCGGCCGCGTGCAGGATCTCCTCGATCGCGCGCGCCGACCGCGGGCAGATCGAGGCGTGTTTGAGCAGGATCGTGTTCCCGAGCACCAGGTTCGGCGCGACGAACCGGGCGACCTGGTAGCACGGGAAGTTCCACGGCATGATCCCCAGCAGCGCGCCGATCGGCCCCTTGGTGATGACCGCCTGCCCGCCCCTGATGTCGATCGGCTCGTCGGCGAGCAACGCGGGTCCGTGCTCCGCGTAGTACCGGAAGATGTCGACGACGATCCCGACCTCGCCGAGCCCTTCGCTGACCCGCTTGCCCATCTCCAGCGTCATCGTCGCGGCGAGCTCGTCGGCCCGCTCCGCGAACAACTTCGCCGCCCGCGCGACAATCCCCGCCCGCGCCTCCACACCACGCCGCCGCCAGTCCGGGTACGCCGCATGCACCCGCCCGATCGCCGCCCGCACCTCCTCCTCCGTCGAGTTCGCCACTTCCTCCACCAGCACCCCGCGCGCCGGATCGACAACCGAGTACATGGGCAACCTCCATCCAGAAGCCAAAGAGCCACCATACTGTATGCAATCCTGCTTTGAGCATCCATCAACCGTTTCGGACGCCGCGAACTGGTTGGTGGGTGCTCAAAGTCGCGGTGCAGCGCGCCGGGTCGTGTTGTGTCAGTTGTGTCTTGGGGGCATGCTCGTGGCTGCCCGTTGTCCCGCCTCATTGATCGGATGCCCGCCCGTGTCTGAGCAACGGAAGTTTCGTCGTGTTGTGCAGTTGGTCGCCGTACTGGCTGCTGTTTCGGTGCCCTCGATGGCGCTTGCCGCGCCCGCGGCGCCGCCGGATCCGGTGAACGCCTGGCAGTATCCGCACTGGCCGCAGAAGCAGCCCTGGCAGGAGTCGGGGCCGGACTCGCGCGTCGCGAAGACGCTGTCGAGCGGTCTGCCGGGGCCGATCGACCCGCAGAACTGGGAGAACCCGGATCACATGACGTGGGACGACTACGTCAAACCGCCGGGGACCAACTGGGCCGACCCAAAGGTCTTGGGATCCCAGCGCACCTTCAAGGGCGCGCTCGTGCTGCTCGACTACCCGAACCAGGACTTCGTGGTCACCCAGCCGAAGGGCTCGACCGTGTTCGGCAACCCGAGCGCCGCCGCGAGCGGCGTACCACGGGACCAGGTCGCGAGCTTCTACCACGACTTCCTCAACAAGCCCGAGCCGCTGAACCACGGCCACACGCTGCACGAGTACTGGATGGAGGACTCCGGCGGCCGGTACGGCGTCGACCTCACCGCGTTCGGCCCGTACCGGATGCCGGGCAAGTCCCACGAGTACGCGATGGAGTTCCAGGGCCCGACGGCCTGCCCCGCCGGCGACACCTGCGACCGCGACATCCGCACCGACGGCCGCGCCGCCTGGGTCGCCGACCAGGGTCCCGACGTACCGGCCGGCTACGACTTCGTGTTCTTCCTCAGCGCCGGCCAGGACGAGTCGTCCACCTGGCAGGAGTTCGGGATGATGAAGTTCCCGACCAAGGAGGACGTCACCGACGACTTCGGCCCGCCGGACCCGGCGCTGCCGAACTGGTCCGACACCCGCTACGTCGACTGGACGTCGTGGGCCGCGGGCGCGTCGATCTGGCCGAACGCCGGCGGCGGCTCGTCGACCCAGGCGGAGAGCTCCGGGATGGCCGTGTTCGCGCACGAGTTCAGCCACATCCTCGGCATCGGCGACAACTACAACAATCCGTACGGCGTCCCGCCCCGGCGCGCGTACACGGGCATCTGGGAGATGCTCAGCCGGGGCAGCTTCAACGGCCCCGGCGGACCGCACAGCCGCTGGATGATCCCGGCCACCGGCGGCGCGTCGATGGGCGCGCAACACATGCTGCGCAACAAGATCAAGCTGCAGATGGTCGACGAGCAGAACGTGCTGCGGCTGTCCCGCGAGGCGCTCGCGTCGTCGGGAGTGGTGATCGCGAACGTGAAAGCCCGCAGCGTGAACCCGGGCGCGAAGGACCTGTCCGGGATCAACATCGAGCTCGGCGGCGCCGGCGATCTCGACGCACCGTGCAGCACCGCGACCGACCCGATGTGCGACGGCCGCGGCTATCAGAACTACACGGTCGAGGTGGTGGACCGGATGGGCACGGACTCGTTCACGCCCGACGCCGGGGTCCTGCTCGCGAAGACCAAGAACCAGGACCGCGCGCCGTTCGAGTGGGTCATCGACGCCAACCCGCAGAACATCAACATGACCGACTATGTGCTGCCCGACGGCACGAAGGTCCCGATCACGATCGGCGACTACCGGCAGCTGTCCGACGCGCTGTTCCACGCCGGCACGAACTCCGGCAGCGAGTACGAGTACACCGACACCGCGAACCGTCTGCACTTCTACGTCACCAACGTGCACCGCGACCGCCAGGGCATCCTGTCCTACACCGTCGCGATCCGCTCCCTCGACGGGTCGGGCGCCCAGCAGCGCGGCGTACGGCTGCTGCCGACCGTCGCGAAGCCGGACCGCAGCGGCGTCCAGACCTGTAGCTTCAGCCTCACCAACACCGGCAAGGCGGGTACGACGTCAGGCCCCGAGGACATCACGCAGTACGTGAAGGGCGACGTCTACCGCCTGTCCGCCAAGTCCGACGGCTGGCCGATCTCCCTGCCGAACGCACTCGCCACCGCGAACGCGGGCCAGCAGGTGACCGTCCCCGTCCACACCAAGGCCGGTACCGGTCCGCTCGCCAAGATCACCCTGACCGCCACCTCCGAAAGCGATCCGACGAAGTCAGCGACCGCCACCTGCATCGCCGTCAAGCGCTGACCGCAGCGCGCCGGGCGTCCACGCCAGACCGACGCCCGGCGCCGCGTGCAGGTAGTCGATCACGCGCGTGAGCGCCCAGCCGTGGGCCTCGATCAGGCCGGTCGCGATCCAGCGCAGGTACGGCGCGGTGGGCGCGACCGGTTCGAGGTCCGCGGCGCTGTCGTGGGTGACGGTGAACATCGGTACGCCGTCGCGCTCCCCCAGGCGGACCACGGTCTCGTACCGGCCGGGGCCTATGGTGTGGATCGCGTCGACGTCGGGCAGCAGCGCCGCCACGTCGCACGCGAACTCGCCGCCGGGATCGCGACGCATCTCCTGCGCGACGACGTCACCGACCTGGCCGGGCGTCAGCAGGTACGCGCGCGCGGCGACCTGACCGGGCGCGGAAGCGTCGTAGAAGGCGGAGCCGCCGCCCCAGACCTTGGAGGCGCCGGCGAAGACCAGACCACCTGGGGCCAGCACACCTTCGGAGCGGGCGGGATCGGAGCGATCACGGCAACCGGGGTACACCCGGGCGCCACCGTGTGGCCGTCCGCCGGACAGGTAGCAGCGGAATCGTGCGAGGGCGAGGTTGGAGCCGTAGGCGACGTACCAGACGCGATCCACCGCACCTCCGTGAGCCGGCCACCAGCTGCCCGCTCACAATAGTTTGAAACTCACTGCAACTGAACAGCACGGTTCACCTTCCGTCAGTTAAACGTTCAGACTAAGGTGCCGGGAGGCTCCACCCGCCCCGACAAGGAGACCCGCATGCCAGACATCAATCGCCGGAGATTCCTGCAGCTGGCCGGTGCGTCGGCCGCGTTCGCCGCGATGGCGGACAGTATCGAGCAGGCCGCCGCGATCCCGGCGCACCGCCGCTTCGGCAGCATCCAGGACGTCGAGCACATCGTCGTGCTGATGCAGGAGAACCGGTCCTTCGACCACTACTTCGGCACCATGAACGGCGTCCGCGGTTTCGGTGACCCGCGGCCGGTCACACTGCCGAGCGGGAAGCCGACGTTCTACCAGAAGAACGCGCTCGGCAAGGAGATCCTGCCGTTCCGGCCGGAGGCGGACAACCTCGGTCTGCAGTTCATCCAGGACCTCGCGCACAGCTGGCCGGACGCGCACCAGGCGTTCAACAACGGCAAGTACGACCAATGGATCCCGGCGAAGAGCCCGACGACGATGGCGTACCTGACCCGCGAGGACATCCCGTTCCATTACGCGCTCGCGGACAAGTTCACCGTGTGCGACGCCTACCACACCTCGTTCATGGGCTCCACCGACCCGAACCGGTACTACATGTGGACCGGCTACACGGGCAACGACGGCACCGGCGGCGGCCCGGTCCTCGGCAACGACGAGGCCGGCTACGGCTGGACGACGTACCCGGAACGGCTCGAGCAGGCCGGTGTCTCGTGGAAGATCTACCAGGACATCGGCGACGGCCTGGACGCGGGAGGCAGCTGGGGCTGGATCAACGACGCCTACCGCGGCAACTACGGCGACAACTCGCTGCTGTACTTCAACAACTACCGCAACGCGCAGCCCGGGAACCCCTTGTACGACAAGGCGCGCACCGGCACGAACGCGAAGGCCGGCGAGAGCCTGTTCGCCCAGCTCGCCGCGGACGTGCAGAACAACCGGCTGCCGAAGATCTCCTGGATCGCGGCGCCGGAGGCGTTCACCGAGCACCCGAACTGGCCGGCCAACTACGGCGCCTGGTACATCTCCCAGGTCCTCGACGCGCTCACCGCGAACCCCGAAGTGTGGAGCAAGACCGCGCTGTTCATCACCTATGACGAGAACGACGGCTTCTTCGACCATGTCGTACCGCCGTACCCGCCGATGGACGCCAACCAGGGCCTGTCGACCGTCGACCCGAACCCGGACCTCTACACCGGCAGCAAGGCCGCGCACGGCCAGTACGGTCTCGGTCAGCGCGTCCCGATGCTGGTTGTGTCACCGTGGAGCACCGGCGGCTACACGTGCTCGGAGGTGTTCGACCACACGTCGATCATCCGGTTCATGGAGACGCGGTTCGGCGTCCACGAGCCGAACATCTCGCCGTGGCGCCGCGCGATCTGCGGCGACCTGACCTCGGCGTTCGACTTCGGTACGTCGGCCACGCGCCCGGCGCAGCTGCCGGACACCAGCGCCTATGAGCCGCCGGACAACAAGCGGCACCCGGACTACGTCCCGACGCCGCCCGCGGTCGGTCAGCTTCCGGCCCAGGAGCGCGGCTCCCGTCGTACCCGTCCGCTGCCGTACGCACCGGTCGTCGACGGGGCCGTTGCCGACGGCAAGTACCGGCTGACGTTCGGGTCCGGGGCACGCGCCGGCGCGCAGTTCCTGATCACGTCCGCGAACCGCACCGACGGTCCGTGGACGTACACCACCGAGGCCGGCAAGACGGTCGCCGACAGCTGGAACCCGATCTACTCGGGCGGCGTCACCGACCTCACGGTGCACGGCCCGAACGGCTTCCTCCGCACCTTCAAGGGCAAGCCCGCCACCGGCCTGGAGATCACCGCCCGCGAGAACCCGGCCACCGGCAACGTCGACCTCACCTTCACCTCCGACGCCGCCCGCACGGTCACCCTCACCAACTCCTACGGCGGCACGCCGAAGCAGATCGCCCTCCGCACGGGCAAGACCACCTACACCGTCACCACCACGAACCGCTGGTACGACGTCTCCGTCACCACCACCGCCGACACCGCCTACCTGCGCCGCTTCGCCGGCCACGTCGAAACCGGCGCCGCGGGCGTGAGCGACCCCGCGATCAAGACCGTCTGATCCGGGATCGTTCGAGGGGTTCACCTCGCCGCTTGCCCCTTCACCCGCTGCATGCGAGGGGTGAAGGGGCAACGCGGACGGTGAACCCCTGAAACGTCAGAGGATCGGGGCTTCCGGTTTTGTCGTGTCGGCCGGGGTGTTGTCGTCGACCTGGTCGAGTTCGTCGACCGCGATGCGGCTGGTCCAGCGCTGGTCGGGGTCGGGTTGCGGGATGGAGTCCAGGAGGAGCTTCGTGTACGCGTGCGACGGCTCGTGCATCACCTCGGAGACCGGGCCGCGTTCGACGATCTGGCCCTTGGTGATGACCATGACCTCGCCGCCGAGGTAGTAGACCGTGGACAGGTCGTGGGTGATGAACAGCGTCGTCATGCCGTGCTCGCGCTGGAAGTCGAGCAGGATGTCCAGGAAGTGCCGGCGCACCTGGGCGTCCAGCATCGACACCGGCTCGTCGGCGATGATGAACGACGGCCGCAGCATGTGCACGCGGGCCAGCATGATGCGCTGCCGCTGACCGCCGGACAACTGGTGCGGGTACCGCCCGAGCACGTTCTCCGGCTCCAGCCGGACGGCGCGCAGCGACTCCTCGATCAGCTCGAGGCCCTTGGCGCGGGTGTCCGCGAGCTTGAACTTCTTCACCGCCTTCCAGAGCACGCGATCCACCCGGTAGAACGGGTTGAAGATCGCGTACGGGTCCTGGAAGACCGGCTGCACGTCGCGCCGGTACTCGTCGTACTCGGCCCGGCTCAGCTTGAAGATGTCCTTCCCGCCGTACAGCACCGATCCGGCCGTGGGCTTCTGCAGGCCGAGCACGTTGCGGGCGATCGTGCTCTTCCCGCTGCCGCTCTGGCCGACCAGGCTGACGATCTGCGGCGGCGACGCGGCCAGCGTGAAGCTGACGTCGTCGACCGCGGTCACGTACCCTTCCGCGACCCCGCGGGCGTGGAACCGTTGCTGTACGCCACGGAGTTCGAGTTCCGACTTCATGAAGCCCTCCGTCCGACCTGCGGGATCGAATCGATCAGCTGCCGGGTGTACGGGTCCTGCGGATCCTTGAACACCTGCCGTACGCCGCCCACCTCGACCAGCCGGCCCTCGTACATCACCGCGACCCGGTCGGCGAGCTGTGCGTGCACGCCCATGTCGTGCGAGATCACCATCAGCGTGACGCCGAAGTCGGTGCGCAGATCGGCGAGCGACTGCAGGATCACCCGCTGGATCGTCACGTCCAGCGCGGTGGTCGGCTCGTCGGCGATCACCAGGTCGGGCTCCAGCGCGACCGCGATCGCCATCAGAATCCGCTGCTTCATCCCACCGGACAGCTCGTGCGGGTACATCCGGGCCACCCGCGGCTCGAGACCCACCTGCGCCAGTAGCCGCGGAATCAGCTCGCCCAAGGAGTCCCTGCGCTGCGGCGCGTGTTCGAGGATGACGTCCTTGAACTGGTCCTCGACGCGCATCACCGGGTTCAGCGAGCTCATCGAGCCCTGCGGGAGATAGGACAGCGCCGACCACCGCAGCACCCGCAGTTCCTCGCCCTGCACCTTCAGCAGGTCGACCGGCGATCGGCCGGCCGGATGGAACATCGCCGAACCGCCCGTCACCTTGCCGGGCGCCTTCAGGAGCCGCAGCAGCGCGACCGCGAGGGTACTCTTCCCGCTGCCCGACTCCCCCGCGATCCCGAGGATCTCGCCGCGGCGGACGTCGAGGTCGATCCCGCGGACCGCCTGCACGTCGCCGCGGTTGGTGGAGTAGGCGACCTCGAGTCCCTTGACCTCCAGGACGTTCCCGGACACGTCACTCACCGGCCACTCCCCTCAGCCGCGGGTTGTAGACCTCTTCCAACCCGATGTTCACCATGTTCAGCGCCGCGAACAGCAGCGTCAGCAGCGCGATCGGTACGACGAACATCGGCCACGCTCCGAGCGTCAGCGCACCGGTGCCGATCGCGTTGAAGATGATCTGGCCGAGGTCGATCACGCCGCCCGGCCCGAGGCCGATGATCTCGAGTCCGACCAGGCCGAAGATCGCGCCCAGCGCCGACGACGCGAACCCGACGCCGATGAACGGCAGCAGGTTCGGCAGCAGTTCGGTGACGATGATCTCCAGGTCGCGCGACTTGCTGACCCGCGCCAGGTCGACGTACGGCCGGGTGCGCAGGCTGAGCACCTGGGACCGGATCGTCTTGGCCGCGAACGGCCAGGAGAAGATCGAGATCATCACGCCGACCTGGAACAGGCTGACGTTCTTCGCGTACGCCGACAGCGCGATCAGCAGCGGGAACGTCGGGATGACGAGCAGGATCCCGGTGAACGTCGAGAGCACGTTGTCGATCCAGCCGCCCTTGTAGCCGGCGACGAACGCGACGACGACACCGGCGACCGTCGAGATGACACCGGCGATCGCGCCGATCTGCAGTGAGACCGAGAGCGCCTTCACCACCATCGCGAACACGTCGCGGCCGAACTGGTCGGTGCCCAGCAGGTGATCGGGTCCGGGGACCAGCCACTTGTCGTACGCCGCCAGCTCGATCGGGTCCTGGCCACCACCGATGGCCTTGCTGATCAGCGGGCTGAACAGCGCGATCAGCACCAGCGCCCCGAGGATCACCAGTCCGGTCGCGAGGCGCCTGCTGTGCCGGATCGTCCGCAGTACCGCGGTCAGGATTCTCATCGCCATCACTTCCAGTACTTGACCCGCGGGTCGAGCAGCGGGAGCAAGAGGTCGAGGAGCAGGACAGCGGTCAGCACCGAGAAGATCGCGATGTCGGTGACGCCGAGGATCGTGTTGAAGTCGAGCTGCTGGATCGCGGTGACCAGCGTGGTGCCGAGCCCCGGGTAGTTGAACAGCTGCTCGACCAGCACGTTGCCGTTGAAGATGAAGCCGAGCGAGATGCCGAACGCGGTGATCTGCGGGAGGTAGCAGTTGCGCAGCGCGTACCGGGTCAGGATCCGCCAGCCCTTCAGGCCCTTCGCCTCGGCGTACACCAGGTAGTCCTCGCCGAGCACGGGGATCATCAGCATCCGGGTGGACAGGATCCAGCTGAACGTCCCGATGATCACGATCGACAGACCGGGCAGCAGTCCGTACTTGAGCACGCTGCCGATGAACTCCGGCGTGATCCCGGGATTGATGTTGGAGTCGTACGCCGATCTCGCAGGCAACACGCCCATCGAGTACGCGAAGACGTACACCAGGATCAGCGCGACGAAGAAGTACGGCACGTGCGACAGCGCGATCGACAGGTTGGTGGCGATCGCGGAGCCGAGCTTGCCGCGCCGCCAGCCGGCGATCGCGCCGATCACGACGCCGAGGATCCAGGCCAGCACCGCCGAGATGCCGAGCAGACCGATGGTCCAGGGCAACGACCGGAGGATGACGGTCTGGGCCGGCGTCGGGTAGTTGATCAGGCTCGGGCCGAGGTCGCCGTGCAGCACCAGCTTCTGCATGTACGTCACGTACTGCGTCAGCAGGTTCCCGTCCAGGCCGAACTCGTGCTTGTAGCGGGCGATGATCTCCGCACTCGCGGTCTGGTTGTAGATGTAGTTCTGCTGCAGGGTCTGGATCAGCGTGTTGATCGGGTCACCCGGCATCAGCCGGAAGAAGAAGAACGCGATGGTCAGGGCGCCCCACAGCTCGACCACGTACAACCCGAGCCTGCGCAGGGCATACGCCGCCAGCGGATGCCGCGACAGCCAGGCCCGCACCCCCGATCGGGGTGCGGAGGCCTGGCTCTTGTCGACAGCTACCACCGGCGGGGCTTCCGCCGTCACGCCGGGCCCTTCTGCCCGGTGGGCTCGATCTTGCCGAGGACGAAGATGAAGTGCTGCCACCAGTTCAGCGGCACCTCGTACAGGTCGTCGTCGGTCGGCCAGCCCTTCCAGAAGGTGGTGTTGAAGTACGACGGGTAGCCGGTCTGGATCACCGACAGCATCGGGAGCTCCTGGAAGTAGATCTCCAGCGCCTCCTTCAGCAGCGGCTTGGCCTCCTCGCTCTCCGGGTTCAGCCCGGCCAGCTTCTTGGACACCTCGTCGAACTTCGCGTTCCGGAACCGCAGCTTGTTCTTGCCGGCCGCGTTCTTGCCGATCGGCTGGTACTTGTCGCTGGTCCAGTCGGTGTAGAGCTGCTCCGGGTCGATCGCGATCCCGGCCCAGCTGGAGTCGATGTCGTACTCGCCGCGCTGGAACTTCTCGTCGTGCACGTTGCCGGCCAGGCTGCGCAGCGTGGCCGGGACGCCGACCTTCGCGAGCTCGGTCTTCAGCACGTTCGCGATCGCGTACTCACCACCGTCGACCGGCGACGGCGTGATGATCTCGAGATTGATCTCCTTGCCCTTGTACGTCCGCTTGCCGGCGGCGTTCTTCGGGGCGATCTCGTCGAGCAACTGGGTGGCCTTCTGCGGCGAGAACTCGAACTTGTACTTGTTCGCGATCTCGTCGTCCTTCCACTTGTCGTTGGTCGGGTAGTCCGCCCACGGGTACTGGGCCGGCGGCACCGGAACCGGCCAGATGGACTTGCCGATCTTCTCCCGGTCCAGGCAGTAGTTGATCGCCCAGCGCATCTTCGGCTCCGAGATCACGCCCCGCGCCGGGTCGCAGTTCAGCCACATCACCCGCGGGTTCGGGTCGTGGAACTGCGTGGTCTGCAGGTTCGGGTAGCCGGTGTTGCGCAGCTGCTTGGCGTGCTGCTCGTCCACCGAGCCGACGTCGAACTCCGCGCGCTCGAAGGCCAGCGACGCCTGGTCGAGCTGCTTCGACGTGCTCTGGAACACGACGTACTGCGGCTTGACGTCGAGCTTGTCCTTGTTCCAGTAGTTCGGGTCCTTCTCCCAGACGAACATCTTCTGGTTCCGGATCGCCTGCTTCAGCTTGTACGGCCCGCTGTGCACCGGCGGGTTGTCCTTGTACTTGGTCGGGTCCTGGGTCTTCCAGATGTGCTCGGGCATGATGCCGAGCGGCGGACCGGCGATCGCGGAGATGAAGTTGTAGTGGAACCGGGGCGCGGGCTTGAGCATCTTGACGACCGCGGTCTGCGCGTCCGGAACGTCGATGGCCTTGACGAACTCCTTGAGCTCACCGCCGCCGCCGAACAGGTCCGGCCGGTCCTTCAGCAGCATGATCGTGAACTTGAAGTCGGCGGCGCCGAGCGGCTTGCCGTCGTTCCAGTGCGCCTTCGGGTCGAACTTGAACGTGACCTCGGTGAAGTCGTCGTTGTACTTGTACTCGGTGGCCAGCCACGGCTTCATCTCGCCGGTGGCGAAGCTGAGGTAGAACAGCGGCTCGGTGCTGAGCTCGACGCCGGCGCCGCCGGGCGAGCCGTTCGGGATCATCCCGTTGAAGCTGTCGAAGACCGTGTACTCGACCTGGCCCACGATGACCGCCTGGTCCCGCGGCACCGGGATGTTGGCCTTGCCGATCTGGATCGACTTGGTGGCGACGGGCTTGTTGTTGTTCGCCGGTTTGTCGGAGTACGAGGAGCCACCGCCGGAGCAGGCCGCCAGGAAGGCGGTCATCGCGGCCGCGGCACCTCCTCCGACCAGGCTTCGCCGACTCAGTTGATAGCGGACGACGTCGTTGACGTCTTCGAACTGGGGCCGCGGTGCTTCGTTCATGACGAAAGTCACCTCCGTTTCCGTTGCGCGGACGAGCTGATCACCGACCGAGAGGTGCCACGGACTATAAGTAGGCCTGACAACGTTGGCAAGAGTTCATTCCCACGTTGAAACCGTGAGGTTATATCCGCAGATCAGTCGATATACCAACCGATGACAACGTTGGCTCGCTCTCCGTGACGCCGTACGCGGAAACGCTTCCAGCGACGGTCACGCGGAGTGTATTTTCAGGCCCTGCGGCCGGTTCCGGTCAGTCGTAGACGGCGTCGACCAGAAGTTCCACGGATCGGTCCGGTTCGTTGAGAACCGCGCGGATCACATGCCGCCGGTCCCAGCGCCCGGCGGCCCAGGCGAGCGCCTTCGCCAGCCCGTCGAAGGTGGCCGCGTGCGGGGCGCCGTCGGCGTCCACCCACCACGACACCTCGACGCCGTCGACGGTGAGCTCCTCGTGCTCCCACCAGGTCGCCGGCACCTCGGGCACCAGCTCACCGACCAGCGCCGGGACGTCGGCCTCCGTCCCGGCGGTGCCAAGCTTGCCCTCGGCAACTTCCTGGGCGAGCGGGACGTCGAACAGGTCGCTGAGCCCGTCCGCCGCCGCGCCGGATCCGATCACGAACCCGCCGAGGTCGTCCCGCTGGACCCACATCGGACCGTCGACCACCACGGCGTGCTCCGCGTCGGTCACCCGGGTCGTCCCGTCGGCGTCGAGCACCCGGACCCGGGCCGGGGCGTCGCCGGGGAACAGCGCGAGCGTCCCGAGCCGGTTCCACAGCCGAAGGATCGACGCCTCGTCCACCTCGCGCTCGGTGTCCGCCAGCCGGTCGAGCACCAGGGCGAGGCCGTCGGCGTCGAGGTCGGTGACGTCACGGACCAGGCCGGCCGCCGTCCGGACCTCGGGATCGAGCCCGGCGGTCCAGGCGGGCGCTGGGTCGAGGAAGGTCGCGAGCACCGGTTCGGCGTCGGGGTCGGCCCGCCCGGCCAGCGGTTCGCCGTCGTCGAGCAGGACGTGCTCACGGATCCACCAGGCCGCGTACGACGGTACGCCGAGCGGCCGGTCGTCCGGGCCGACGACCCGTACCTGAGTGACGAGCGCGCGGCGCAGCGCCGGGTCGGATCCCAGCAGCTGCAGGACTTTCGGCCAGCTGTCCTCGGTGATCCAGTCGAGGTCGCGGATCGCCTCGAGTTCACCGACGGTCGCACCGAAGCGGGATCCGTCCGGGGCGACGTCGTACGCCCAGTCCTCGATGCCGTCGAGATCCTGGAGGGCCTCGGGCAACCGGTCGAGCGTGACGTCGGACGCCGCGACCACACCGAGCGACGCGAGGACGCCGACGGCCTCCAGCGCGGGCAGTCCGTAGCGGTCGAGGACGTCGCGCGCGATCGGTGCGACTTCCTCGGCGTCGAGGACCGCGTGCGCGTCGGAACCCTCGACCACCAAGGCGTTCGCGGGCACGAGGTCGCCGTCGGCGTCGCGCAGGACGAGGTCGGACAGCCACCAGAGTCCGTCGGCCTGCGCCGGGTCGGCGGCGATCAGGCTGAGCACGGCATCCGCGATCGCGCCCGGATCGTCGGCGTCGGCGGAGTGCTCGACCGCGGCCCGGACCGCGCCGTCCTCGAGGAGCGAGCGGGGTGTCGCGGGGATCGCGCCGAGACGTTCGAGGACCGGGTCGACGGCGTCCGGGTGGACGACGCGAACGCCGTACGCACCGAAGGCGGCGAGCGTACCGACCGGGATCTCGGGCCCGGGCAGCAGCAGTCCGCGGGCGCCGCGGACGAGCCGGCCGTCGGCGAGCGGGACCGGGACGGTGCCGAGCGATTCGCGGATCAGCGGGTCGGTGGTCATCGTCGCGAGGCTGGTGTAGAGCGCGCGCCACCAGTCCGGCGGCTCTTCTCCCCCTAGTTGGTCCACCACCTCGGCGAGCTCGAGACGCTTTACCTGCAAGGCCTCCAGCGCGATCCGGTCCTCACGGCGAGCGTGGATCAACCCCGGGACGAGTGGTGCGAGTACAGCGTTGAACGCCTCGTCGGCGCCCTCCACCAGCACCGCCTCCGACGGCCGCAGTACGGCGCCGTCGACGCCCTGGATCATCGGGGTCCGGGGCAGGGTTGTGAGGATCTCGTCGCGGAGCATTCGATCGAGTGCACCCGCCGCGAGACCGGTGGGCACGAGCCGCAGTACGTCGTCGCCCTCCGCGGCTCGCTCCTGCAGCAGTTGTGCGTACGCTGTCGCCGCCTCCTCGACGAGCCGATCCGTCAGCGGGCCTTTCGCCACGTGCCGCCGGGTGGAGTCGAGCGGGAAGGTTGCCAACAGCAACGCGGGTAGTGCCAACGGCTCATCGGTCGGGGTCGGCGCGTGGACGACTCCGGGCAGTTCGGTGAGCGGTCCGCGTGGGAGGGCCCACACGACGGACCAGTTCGGCCGGCTCCGCTCTTCGGTGGGGCGGTCGGCGAGAAGAGCCGGGTCGAGAGTGCCGGCGGTCCGGTGGATGTGCCAGCGGGCATTGACGTTCTCCAGGATCCGGTGGCCGTCCTCGGTCTCGATCTCGATGCGTTCCAGGCCGGGGAGAGCGAGGAGGAGAGCATCGTCGGCTTCGGCAAGCAGGCGGCGGACCAGGGCGGCGGCGGCCTCGTCGCGGAGCGGGAGGATGACGGCGGTGTCGTACCCGGCGGGAGGTTCGCCTTCGGTCGCGAACGGCAGCCGCAGAACCGGCACCTGCCCGTCGCGACGGCGGAGTTCGGTGTCGAGGGACGCGCTGCCGAGGTCGGCGATCGCTGCCGCGGTGTCCGGCTTCGAGAACCGCACCCCGCCGGTCCGGGACAACACCACCGGCTCGTCCGTCACCGCCAGCACGGCAGAGAACCCGACCCCGAACCGCCCCACGGGCTCCCCCGCGTCGTCCGGCCCGGTTGTCAGCACCTCGCGCTTCGCCGACGCGCGCAGGGTTGCGAGCGACTCGACGCCTGCTGCGTCGAGCGGAGCGCCGGTGTTGGCCACGACGAGGGTGTTGTTGCGGAACTCGTACAGCACTCGGCCGGGAGTGCCGGCGCGGGCAGCTGCGTCGGCGGCGTTCTGGGCCAGTTCGACGACCAGCCGGTCGACGTACCCGCCGAGGGCGAGTTCCTCCTCGGCGTTGGCGTCCTCGCGGAACCGTACGGGGGCCGCTGCCCACCCGGCCAGCACCCGTTCGCGGATTCCCGTCGTACCGAAGGCGTCGTCAGTCACCGACGCAGTATGCCGTACCGCCGGGCACCGGGTTTCTTCGTCCGGTGGAGGGGTGGGAGCCATCATCTATCGTGGTGCGGTGATCACATCCGGCAGTCGGTACGTCGCACTCGGCAGCTCGTTCGCGGCCGGCCCGGGGATCAGCCCGATCGAGCACCCGCCGGCAGGCCGCTCGGGCAACAACTACGCGCACCTGGTCGCGCGCGAGCTCGGCCTCGACCTGATCGACGTCTCGTACTCCGGCGCCACGACCGCGCACCTGCTCGACACCCGGCAGGACGACGCGCCGCCGCAACTGGAAGCGCTCACGCCGGACACGGCCCTCGTCACGATCACGGCCGGCGGCAACGACCTCGAGTACGTCGGCAGGTTCCTGCGCGGGAGTTTCCTGAACACGATCGCGAAACCCGCGACGATCCTCGGCCGCCGGGTCGCGAACCGGATCCGTGCGCGGGTCAGCTACCTCACCGACGACGCGGCGTACCAGGCCGTCACGGATTCGCTGACCGCCGTGGTCGAGCAGGCCGGGCAGCGATCCCCCGAGGCGCGGATCCTGCTCGTCGACTACCTCAGCCTGGTCGGACCGGCGACCCGGCCGCGTCTCGACGTACCGCTGAACGAGGAGCAACTGCCGAGCATCGCGCTGATGGCCGACGGCCTGGCGGCTGCCTTCGCGAAGGCAGCCGCCGCGACCGGAGTCGACCTCGTGGCGGCATCGGCGGCGAGCCGGGACCACGCGATCGGCTCGACCGAGCCGTGGACCACCGGCTTCACAATGCTCCCGCCCACCCTCGGCGGCTTCGTCCCGTACCACCCGAACGCGGCCGGCATGCAGGCCGTCGCCGAGCTGATCCTCGCGACGCTGCGGGACTGAACGCGTGCCCTACTTCGCGGGCGTGTAGACGTACGGCGTGGTGGTGGTGACTGCTACGAAGCCGAGGCGCTGGAGGATCGGGGAGCTGTCGTCGGAGGCGTCGACGTGGAGGTATTTGTAGCCGAGCTCGGCGGCGCGGGCCGCGCGGACCGCGACGAGGGCCTTGTAGATGCCCTTGCCGCGCCACTCGGCAAGGGTCGAGCCGCCCCAGAGGCCGGTGAACTGGGTGCCCTTCTTGTACACGGCCCAGGCGGCGGAGACCACCTCGCCGCCGGCCTCGGCGACGTAGACGTCGGTGCCGCTCGCCTGCCGGCGGACCAGATCGTCGGCCAGCCAGGACCAGTCCTCGCCCCAGACCGTCGACTCCATCGCGGCGATGCGCTCGACGTCGGCGCGCTCGCCGACCAGGCGGATCGTGATGCCGTCGACCATGTCGCGGCCCTGCAGGCGCTCGACGACGGCCGCGCTCTCGGCGACGAGTACGGTCTCCTGCTCCTCGGGCTCGAACCCGGCGGCCTTCAGCCGGTCGGGGAGATCGGCCGGCTGATCGTGGCCGCGGAGCTTCCACTCGACGGCCTGGCCCTTGGCCGCGAAGAAGTCACGCTGGCGGGCGATCAGCGCGTCGATCTCGCCGCTGTCGAGGCCGTCGAGCGAGCGGTAGCTGACGAACCCGCGGCTCGGGTACTCGACCCGGATCACCGGCCCGTCGGTACTGGTCGGAACGTCGGCGGTCTCACTCGTCCCGCGCAGCTGGTCGTCGTACGCGGCGAGCAAATCGTTCTTCGAGGCATCTGTCACGGGGTGACTCTGACACGACTTGCCCAGATCCGCCGCACATTTCGGGTCACCCGAACCTTCGGAGCGCGGCGGCGGCCGGCGGGCTGGCTCAGTCCGTGCTTGTTCTCACGCTCGGCGTTCGCGAAGTGGCTCAGCGACACCATCAGGTTCAGCGGTTCCATCGGTCTGTCCTCCGGGTTCTTCGGCGCTTACACCCGGAGGTCGGATCAGATCGGCCGAACTCGACATCGGCGGTCAGGAATTCTTCTCGGTCACCAGCACCAGGTGCCGCAGCAGGCCGTCGAGCCGGGTCCGATCGGCCTCGGGCAGGTGGTGGACCAGCTCCTCCTCGACCCGCTGGATGTCGCCGATCCCGCGCTGCCAGAGCTCGTTCCCCGCCGGCGTCAGCGTCGCGACGACCTTGCGGCGGTCGTCGCGGTCGTGCGCGCGCTCGACGTACCCGCGGCGCTCGAGCGCGTCCAGCCGGTTGGTCAGGGCGGCCGCCGACATCCCGAGCTGCCGGGCCAGTTGGCCCGGTGTCGCGCGGTACGGCGCGCCCGCGCGCCTGAGCATGTGCAGCGTCTTGAACTCCCACAACTGCAACCCGTACGCCGCGAGCACGGCCTCGCGCCGGCGCTCGAGGTAGCGGGTCAGCACCTGCAGCCGCACCGTGATGCCCTCCACGTCGCGATCCAGGTCGTCCAGCTGTCCCGCCCAGAGATCGACATGGGCGTCCACGAAATCCTTCACCCGTCCAACTTTTCAGCGACTGAAGGTTAGTTGTCAAATATTTCGATGTCGAAATATTGTGCCGCCATGAGCCACCTCGCAGCCACCGACATCGCCGCCGCCGCTGTCCAGCTGATGCGCGCCGGCCGCTGGGCCGCCGCAGCCGACCTGCTGACCGCGGCCACCCCCGACGATCCCGACGAGCGCGAGCTGCTCGCGCTGACCCGGGCCGAGGTCGCGGTCGACCAGGACTTCGGCCGGACAACCGACCACGCCACAGCCGCACTCGCGGGGGTCCCCGGTGACTCCTGGGACCTCGCGATGCTGACGTTCCGCAAGGACTACGCGAACGCCCTGTTCCACGCAGGCGACCCGGACCTCCGGGACCGCGCTCGCACGCTCATCGAGCAGGCGCCCGACGACGTGCGACGAGGGACGGCCAGCTTCTGGGCGGGCGCGGTGGCCGACAACGTGTACGAACTGCCCGCGGAGGCGTGCACGCACTACGAGGTCGCGTTGGAGCTCGGCGAGAAGTGCGGCGACGAGTTGCTGGTGGCGCAGGCCCTTCGCCATCTGGGCCATCACGCACACGCGGCCGGCGACCTGGCGCTCGCGCGAAGCCAGTGGGAGCGGTCGATCGAGCTCTTCCAGAAGGCCGGTCACCTGCGCCCTGCGCTCGCCCAGCAGGCGTCGCTCGCGGTTCTGCTCCGCGATGAGGGCGACCTTGCGGGATCACGAGCACTCGCGGCCGAGACGAACCGCTGGGCGCGGCAGCTGGACGTCCCGTTCATCGCCCAGCGGACCGCCGACCTGATGGCGGTGCCGGCATGAGCCAACTCACCGCCGCCGACATTGTCGCCGCCGCTGCCGAGCTGATGCGCGCCGGCGAATGGGCCGCCGCAACCGACCTGCTGACCGCCACCCGCGCCGACGATCCGGGCGAACGCCGTACCTTGGCCTTGGCACTGGCCGAAGTCGCGGTCGACCGGGACTTCGCGCAGCAGACGGATCACGCCTCGGCCGCGTTGACCGCTGTCGATGAGGTCGCCGACGACAGCATCGCGTGGGACGTCGAGATGCTGAAGGTTCGCAAGGACTACGCGAACGCACTGTTCGGATCAGAGTGCGACGCCGACGAGTTGGCAGAGCGGGCCGCGCGGCTGATCGACCAGGCGCCGGACGACCGGCGCCGCGGGGCTGTCAGCTTCTATGCCGGTGTCATGGCGGACAACCTCCTCGACCGGCCGGACGAGGCGTTCACCCACTACACGACGGCGCTCCGGCTCGGCGAGAAGACCGACGACCCGTTGCTGATGTCCTACGCGCTCCGGCACCTCGGCGACCACGCCCACACCGCCGGCGATCTCCCCCTCGCCCGGCAGCACTGGGAACGCTCCACCGAGCAGCGGCAGCAGACCGGCCACCTGCTGGGCGCGTTGGCGCAGCAGACCTTGCTGGCCATGCTGCTGCGCGACGAGGGCGACGCCGCCGGATCACGAGCGGTCGCGACCGAGGTCAACCGGTGGGCACGCCAGGTGCCGATCCCCGGGATCGTCCAGCAGACGGCTGATCTGATGACGCCGAGTCGTTGACAGCTGCACCGGGTCCCCGACGCGAACGCAGCGCGCTGATCACGCAGTCCACCGAGCGAACTCCGCCGGAACGCCGGCGCTGAACGCCACGTGATCGGGGTCTCGCTTCGGTGGGACGAGGCCGACTGAGCTGAGCAGGGCGTCGGTCTCCAAGGCGGTGAGGGTCGCGGCGTTCAGGATCCACGGCGGGTGGCGGTTCGGCAGGTACCAGGTTCGGCCGGCGCGATGGACGTGCAGGCCCCAGCGTGCGGTGAGGAAGTCCTCGAGTGGGCCGGCAGGTAGGCGGTCGCCCATTTCGACGCCGACGACCGCCTCGGCGCCGGAGCTGCGGACGGTCGACGTGTACGTGTGGTGGTTGCCGTGACGTTCGTGGCACATCCGTGCCCAGCGGTACGGCAGCCCGAAGACCGTCCGCGCGGCCGCCACCACGGCCAGCCGGTTCGCGTCGAGGCTGAGGAACACGACACCGCGCCGGCCCGTCTCGTCCACGGAGTACAGGCGGATGTTCGTTTCCAGGAACGAGCCGAAGTACGGAACGCCGGGGCCGTACGGGAGCCCGGTGCCGACCATCCGGAACGGGACCAGGCCGACGTACGTGCGTCCCTCGAACGTGTCCGGCCGGGTGCCCGGCGGGAAGAAGTGCGCGACCTCGTCCGGCGCGAAGGCCCAATGCACGAAGGTCAGATCCAGCCACCGCTGCCGCAGGATCCGCGGCCGCGGCAGCTCCGGCGCCTCCGGCCAGCTCACTGCGCCGACGGTCTGACCTCGCACGTCGGCCTGCCGTCGTTCAGTTCACACACGAGGTACGCCGGTGTGCCGGGCTCGGCGGGCTTCCACGGCATCACCGCGTCACCCGCGAGCAACGCGTCGAGCGTCTGCAGCTCCGGGTCCCGCTGCTCCGCATGATGCCGGTATCCGGCCGCACCCAACGCCAGCGCGATCGCCATCCCGAGCAGGTTCACCTCGGTCGGCTTGTCCGGCACCGTGGTCCCCTCCCCCGGCTCGAACTTGATGCCGTGGTCAGCCACCTCGACGATGCGAGCTACGTACTTGCTCATGATCGGAGTCTAGGGTCAGACGCATGAACTTCGAAGATTTCCGCGCCGAGGTTCCCCCGAAGGACCTGTCCGATCTCCACCGCCGACTGGACGCGACCCGGTGGCCGGACCAGTTGCCGGACGCCGGCTGGTCGTACGGCGTGGAACTCGGGCGACTGCGGGAGGTGACCGACCACTGGCAGACGTCGTACGACTGGCGGCGCTTCGAGGATCGGTTGAACGTGCACCACCAGTTCGTGACCGAGATCGACGGCCAGCGGGTCCATTGCCTGCGGGCCGGCTCGGCCGGCACGCCGTTGTTGCTGCTGCACGGGTGGCCAGGCTCCGGATCTGACTACTTGGACGTGATCGACGCGCTGGCCCAGGACTTCACCGTCGTGGTGCCGACGATGCCGGGGTTCGGGTTCTCCGGGCCGACCCTGACCACCGGGTGGGGCGTCGAGCGGATTGCGCGCGCGTGGATCACGTTGATGGAAGGGCTGGGGTACGAGCGGTACGGGGTGCATGGGTACGACTGGGGTGGGCGGGTCGGGGCCGCGCTCGCGCGGAGGGCGCCGGAACGGGTGCTCGGGTTGCATCTCGACGGCTACCTCGCGTTCCCGCAGGGTGAGCAGCTGAGCGAGGACGAGCAACAGCGCCTGAGCGGGCTGGAACGATGGCAGCAGGAGCGGTCCGGGTACGCCTCGATCCAGAGCACGCGCCCGCAGACGCTGGCGTACGCGCTGGTGGACTCCCCGGTCGGCCAGCTCGCGTGGAATCTCGAGTGGTACGACGACTACGGGCACCGAGTAGGTGCCATTGGCAACGACCGGATCCTGGACTCGGTGACGTTGACGTGGTGCACCGGGACGGGCGGTTCGTCAGGGCAGATCTACCGCGAGGCACAGGCCTCGTGGGGCGCCGACGTCGACTACTGCCCGGTGCCGACCGGGCTGGCGGTGTTTCCGGGCGACAGCACGGTCCGGCGGCTGGTGGAGCGGGAGTTCGACGTCGTGCACCACAGCGAGTTCGACCGTGGCGGGCACTTCGCCGCCCTGGAGGTCCCCGAGCTCGTGGCCGGGGACCTCCGGGACTTCTTCGGGAAGTTCTAGGACGAGAACGCGGCGTCGAACGACGCGGTCGGTGGGTCGAAGGCGAGCGACTTCACGAACTGGAGCGCCTCGGCGGCGCCGACCAGGCGGTCCATGCCGGCGTCCTCCCACTCGACCGAGATCGGGCCGGCGTAGCCGATCGAGTTGAGCATCCGGAAGCACGCCTCCCACGGGACGTCGCCGTGGCCGGTGGAGACGAAGTCCCAGCCGCGCCGCGGGTCGCCCCAGGCGAGGTGGGAGCCCATCCGGCCGTTCCGCCCGTTGCCGACCTGGCGCTTCGCGTCCTTGCAGTCGACGTGGTAGATCCGGTCCTTGAAGTCCCACAGGAAGCCGACCGGGTCCAGGTCCTGCCAGACGAAGTGCGACGGGTCCCAGTTCAGCCCGAACGCCTCCCGGTGCCCGATCGCCTCCAGCGTCGCGGTCGTCGACCAGTAGTCGTAGGCGATCTCCGACGGGTGCACCTCGTGCGCGAACTTCACCCCGACCTCGTCGAACACGTCGAGGATCGGGTTCCACCGGTCCGCGAAGTCCTGGTAGCCGGCCTCGAGCATCGCCGGCGGCACCGGCGGGAACATCGCGACCGTCTTCCAGATCGACGACCCGGTGAAGCCGACGACCACGTCGACGCCGAGCGCCCGGGCCGCCCGCGCGGTGGTCTTCATTTCCTCGGCGGCGCGCTGCCGGACCCCTTCCGGGTCGCCGTCGCCCCAGATGTGCGCGGGCAGGATCGCCTGGTGCCGCTGGTCGATCGGGTCGTCGCAGACCGCCTGCCCGAGCAGGTGGTTGGAGATCGTCCACACCTTCAGGTTGTGCTTGGCCAAGATGTCCAGCCGGTCCTGCACGTACGCCGGGTCCTCGGCGGCGCGGCGGACGTCGAGGTGGTCTCCCCAGCAGGCGATCTCCAGCCCGTCGTACCCCCACGAGGACGCCAGCCGCGCCACCTCCTCGAACGGCAGGTCGGCCCACTGGCCGGTGAACAACGTGATCGGTCGTGCCATCTTTCTCTCCTTGTCGGGTGGTACTGCAGGGGTGTCCCCGGCGGCGTCCGGAGCGCGTGTACGCCGCCGGGGACGGTCACCGCGGGACTCGCCGGGCCGTCGCCCGTCCGGGGCCGAACCAGCCGGGGCGGCGGCAGGTGTACGGCAGCGAGATCCCACGGCGACGTCATCAGCCGAGCCGCGCCTTCAGGTCCTGGCCGACCGCGGTCAGCAGGGTCCGGGCCGGTCCGTCGGCGACCGTGCCGGCCGTGGCCAGATACAAGGTGAGCGCGACGTTCGCGGCCACGGTCTGGTTCCGGGCCGCGGCTCGTTCGGCGGTTCCGAGGTGCGCCTTCAGTACCGTGGCGGTCGCCAGCGGCACCTTTCCGGCGGCGCGGTAGCGGTCGACGAGCTTGACCGCCTCGGCGTAAGACACGACCACCGAGAACGGCATGTTCTTCACCGAGGTGTTCCCGGCGACATCGGTTGCCGTAGCCGTCAGAGCATGCGCACCCAACCCGAGCAGGACTCCGTCAAGCGCCCCTGTCGTTGGTTTGCCGTCCAGGGCCATCACTACAGTCCCCGGCCCGGACAGCGCATCCGTCACAGCCGCTTGCACCGAGGCGGTCGAGGCAACGCCCAGACTCGCCGGCAGCCCGGTCACGGTCGCCGTAGGTGCTGTCTGATCGATCTTCACCGTGACCGACGAAGGCTCCGAGACGTTGCCGGCGGTGTCACTCCCCCGGACCGCGACCGTGTGGGTCCCGTCAGCAGTCAGGGTCAAGGGCGCGGTGTACTCCGACCAGTTGCCGTCGCCAACCTTCTGCTCCAGGTACACCTGCCCCGGCCGATCGTCCACACCCATCGCCGTCGCGGTCACCGGCCCCGTCCACCAGCCCGCTTGACCCGACGCGGTCGACGGGTCGAGTCCCAGGCTGACAGTCGGTGCCGTGGTATCGGTGATGCGCCGGAAGTAGTCGAACTTCGCGGTCTTCGAGGCGGACTGATCCACCCCGAACGCGTAGACGCCGAACTTCGCCGCCGCCAGCGCGGTGTTCGTCACCGGCGGCAGATCGGACCACGTGACGCCGTCCGAGCTGTAGGAACCGGTGAAGGTGGAGTCGGACTTCGAGATGCGCAGGTACCAAACACCCTGAGCTGGCGTCGGAGCGTTGGGTTGGGGCGATTGGACGACGTTGGCGACCTCGCTGCGCAGCTCCAACGCTCGGGTGACTGCGCTGCCTGCGGCGTTCGTCGTCAGGTAGTCGAGCTTGACGTAGTTCGCGTCGTCGGCGTAGACCAGCAGACCTGCCTGCTGGAACGCCTCGTCGAACGACGACGCGTCGACCTTCGTCTCGATCGTCCAGTCACCGTCCGGCGCCGGCTGCAGCATCAGGTTGCGCGGGTCGGTCGCCGTACCGCCGTAGATGTCCCCCTTGCTGGTGTCGATCTCCAGCCCGCCGCCGGTCACCCGGTAGGCGGCAGGATCCGGCCGTACGACGTCGGACCAGCGGCACGCGTCGAGCGTCGTACCGGCGAACTCGTCGTCC
Organism: Kribbella sp. NPDC051936; assembly: GCF_040680955.1. NCBI lineage: Bacteria > Bacillati > Actinomycetota > Actinomycetes > Propionibacteriales > Kribbellaceae > Kribbella > Kribbella sp. NPDC051936. The sequence continues at coordinate 437,858 of NZ_JBFAXS010000002.1, forward strand.
GGTGCAGGCCGCTCGGCGGTGTCGTCGGGCGTGATCGAGAAGTAGTCGAACGAGGCCGTGATCGGCAGCGCCTCGGTCCGGTTCGTCAACCCGAACAGGCCGATCCGCGGGTTCGTGATACCGGCCAGCTGCTTCGTCTCCGGCATCTCGGTGAACGTCGCGCCGTCGGCACTGTACGCCGCCTTCAAGTTCGCGCCGTCGGACGTGAACCGGACCCACACCGTGTCCGGATAGGCCGCACCGAGGTTCGTCGTGTTCGACGCGGCTACCTCGTTCGGTACGCCGTTCTCCTCGCGGATGAACTGGAAGATCCGGTCCGCCGCCGACGGTGCGCCGGTGGAGCGGCCCTGCAGCACCATCTTGGCGTAGTTGTCGTCGTCGCCGTACACGATCAGGCCGGCCTGCTGGTAGGCCAGCCGAGCCGGCAGCGTGACCTTGGCCGTTGCCGACCAAGCGCCCGCCGGGAGCGGCTGGAGCACGAGGTTCGGTGTGCCGGTGTTCCCCGTGCCGTAGATGTCCGTGGCGGTCAGCGGGATCGACAACGCGCCGTTGCCGACGGACAGCTCTTGGTTGCCGCGGACAACTGACGACCAGCGCGCGGTGTCGAGTGCGGTGCCGTCGAAGCCGTCCGAGCGGCCTGTCAGGCAGGTCGGCGCCGACGGCGAGTCGACGGTCACCTCGACCCTCGCCGTTCCCGTCGCCCCGCGCGAATCGGTGACCGCCGCGGTCACCGTGTGTTTGCCCGGGACTGTGAACGTGTGCGAGGCATCCGGTCCGGTGGCGGTGCCTCCGTCGCCGAAGGTCCAGGCGTAGCTGAGCGGGAGATCGCCTTCCGGGTCGGTGGCCGACGCCGTGAAGTCGACAGCCAGCGGCGCCTTGCCTTGGGTAGCCGAAGCCGTGACCGTGACCGCGGGGCGTTGGTTCTCCGTGACGCCCTTGCCGATGAACTTGACCCAGTTCACGTTCAGCTGCCCGGTCGTCTTCACGAAGTACAGCGGGCCGCTCGCGGCCGACGCACCGCTGACCGCGCCGGTGAAGTCGCCGTACGTCTGCCAGGCGCCGGTCGGCGGCACCTGGATCGTCGCGACCACCGGGCCGTCGGTCGGCGATCCCTGCCGGACCTGCACCGTCGCACCCGCGTCCGGGGACGCCGCGCGCAATTGGATCTGGTCGATGTTCGTCAGGTTGGTCGGCTTCCAGCCCCACCAGTCGCCGTCCTCGATGAACCCGATGTTCTTCCCGCCGCCCGCGGTGTCGCCGGTGTCCTCGACCTGTACGCCGGGAGCCGATCCGGGCCCGCCGGTCTCGTCGAAGAACTCCGCCTCCCGGGTCTTCGGCTGGAGCTGGACGACCTTCTGCGTCGTGATCCTGCCGGTCCCCGGCGCGCCCTTGTCGGTGTAGGTCACGGTGACGATGCCGAAGATGTTCGCGCCGACGTGGCCCTGGTCGCCGGGCAGCGGGAACGTCCCCTCACACCCGTGGTACTGCTCGTACCCGTGGGCGTGCTCGTCGTGGCCGAGCGCCGGCTGGGTGACGACGTCGTTGCAGTCGACCGTGCCGTCCTCGGGATCGGTGACCGTCACCCGGTAGCGGATCGTGTCGCCGAATTCGAAGAACCCGCCGTCGACCGGCGCCTGCACGGTGATCGTCGGCGCGGTGTTCCCGGCCGTGATGGTCCGGTTGGACACCGCCGTCCGGCCGTCCGGATCCGTCACGGTCAACCGCGCGGTGAAGACCCCGGCCGTCGTGTACGTGTACGTCGGCTTGGCGTCGGCGCTGTCCGTCGTACCGTTGCCGTCGAAGTCCCAGGCGAACGTGACCGGCTGGCCGTCCGGATCGCGGGAACCGGTCGAGTCGAAGGCGACCGTCAGCGGCACCGGGCCGGAGGTCTTGTCGGTGCTGAACTGCGCGATCGGCGCCCGGTTCCCCTGGATGTAGTCGATCCGGTAGAGACCCGAGTCCGCGTTGTTGCCGCCGAAGCCGCTCCCCCACTCGATCACGTACAGGGCGCCGTCGGGCCCGAACTGCAGCGCGTGCGGCCGGATGAAGCTCAGCTTCTGCAGCATCCGCGACACGTCCGCCACCCCGCTGCGGTCGTCGTTCAGCTGCACCGAGAACAGCCGGCTGTCGTTCCAGTCCGCCCACACGGCCTTGCCGTCGAAGTACTCCGGCCACTTCCGGTCCGACGGGTTCGCGGCGTCGTACTTGTACGCCCCGCTCGTCATCGGCGCACCGCTGCCGCCGATCTCGGGGACGCCGGTCGTCGACTTGCCCTGCCACATCGTCGCGGGGATCGCGGCCGGCAACTGCGTCAGGCCGGTGTTGTTCGGCGACTCGTTCACCGGAGCGGCGCAGTCGAACGTCGGCCCCGACGTAGCGGTCGCGAAGTCGTAGTCGTTGTACGGCGTGTTGGCGCCGACGCAGTACGGCCAGCCGTAGAAGCCCGGCTTGGACAGGATGTTCCACTCGACGCGACCGTCCGGGCCGCGCGTCGGCGAGACGGAGCCGGCGTCCGGCCCGTAATCCGCGACGAACAGGTGGTTGGTGGTCGGGTCGATCCCGATCCGGAACGGGTTGCGGAAGCCCATCGCGTAGATCTCGGGCCGTGTCTTCGCCGTGCTCGGAGGGAACAGGTTGCCGGCCGGGATCGTGTACGTGCCGTCGGTCTCCGGGTGGATCCGGAGCACCTTGCCGTTCAGCGCGTTGCTGTTGGCCGCCGACCGTTGCGCGTCCCAGGCGGCCCGCCCGGCGCGCTCGTCGATCGGCGCGTAGCCGTCGGAGTCGAACGGGTTGCTGTTGTCGCCGGTCGCGACGTACAGGTTCCCGTTGCCGTCGAACTCGAGCGCGCCGCCGGCGTGGCAGCACTGGTCGCGCTGGGTGTCGATCCGCAGGACCTGCTTCTCGCTCGCGAGGTCGACGGTGTCACCAGTCACCGTGAACCGCGAGACCCGGTCGTACGGCTCCGCGCTCACCGGCGAGTAGTACAGGTAGATGAAGCCGTTGGACGCGAACGCGGGGTCGAGCGCGATCCCGAGAAGGCCGAATTCCTGGCCGGTGTAGACGTTCAGCGTGCCGGCGGTGAGGACCGAGCCGTCGGTCTTGACGATCTTCACCGCGCCGTTCCGGTCGATGTAGAACACCCGGCCGTCCTGAGCCACGGCCAGTTCCATCGGGTTCGACGTGTCGTCGTCGAGCGTCACCTTCTCGTAGCTGTCGCTGAGCGACGCGCCGCAGTCCGCGGGCTCGGCCCCGGCCGCGGTCCGGATACCGCCGAGCAGCTGCTTGCGGAACGTCGGGTCGGCGTACGACTCGATCGTGTGGCCCATGCCCGTGTACCAGGCGCGGCCGCCGTCGTAGTCCTGGCACCACGTGATCGGGTGCTCGGGGCCCATGTTCCCGCCGCTGTACGACGACTCGTCGAGCGACGCGAGGACGTGCACGGTGCCGCGCGGATTGGTCCGGTAGTTGTACCACTCGTCGGTCCGCGGCCACAGCGTCGGCGCGTCCTTGGTCGACGGGTGCGCGTGGTCCTCCACCTTCACCGTCGCGTTCGGCGTACCGGCGGGATGGCTGTCGAAGTAGCTGCCGACGAGCTTGCCGTACCAGGGCCAGTCGTACTCGGTGTCGGACGCGGCGTGGATACCGGCGTACCCGCCGCCGCCCCGGATGTAGCGCTCGAACGCGGCCTGCTGGTCGGCGTTCAGCACGTCACCGGTGGTGGACAGCCAGATCACCACCTCGTACTTCGCGAGCTCGGTGTCGTTGAACATCGTGGCGTCCTCGGTCGCGGTGACCGTGAAGCCGTTCGCGGTCGCCAGGTCCTTGACCGCCTGGATGCCGGCCGGGATCGAGTCGTGCCGGAATCCGGCGGTCTTGGTGAAGATCAGGGCGTTGAAGGTCTCGTCACCATGGCCGGGATGGGCCCGGGCGGGCAACGGAGTCAGCAACGCCGCGAACAGGGCGAGCACGAGAAAGCACACCAACGTGCCGTGTCTACGTAGCTGGATCATGCGGAGCTCCTCATGGGTCGGACAAGGATGCGCGCTCCATCAACTACAAATCCCGTGCTCTGCCCTGCGCGGGATGCACTGCTACCGGATCAACGGACGCCGAGCAGGTGCTCCATCGCCAGCTGGTCCAGCCGTTCGAACCCGAGACCGCGCTCGGCCAGCGCGTCCCGGTCGTACGTCGCGTTGCGGAGATCGTCCAGCGACTCACCCTCGGCCAGGGTGGGCTCGGACATCTCCGCGACGCGTGCGGCGGCGAGTGCCTCCGCGACCTCGGGGTCGGCGCGGAACGCCTGCACCTTGTCGCGCAGGATCAGGTAGTTCCGCATACAGCCCCGCGCGGTCTCCCAGACGCCTTCCTCGTCCTCGGTGCGCGGCGGCTTGTAGTCGAAGTGGATGTAGCCCTCGTACGCCGGGTAGCTGCCGGCGCCCTGCAGCACGTCGACCGTCCAGAACGCCTCGCGCAGGTTGCCGGCCCCGAACCGCAGGTCCTGGTCGAACCGCGGACCGTGCTGTCCGTTGAGGTCGATGTGGTACAGCTTCCCGTGCCACAGCGCCTGCGCGATCCCGTGCGCGTAGTTCAGCGACGCCATCTGCTCGTGCCCGACCTCAGGGTTGATCCCGACCAGGTCGGGGTCGGCGAGGTCGTTGATGAACGCGATCGCGTGCCCGATCGACGGCAGCAGGATGTCACCGCGCGGCTCGTTCGGCTTCGGCTCCAGCGCGAACCGGATGTCGTAGCCCTGCGCGCGGACGTAGGCGCACAGGATGTCCATCGACTCCTTGTACCGGTCGAGCGCCGCCCGGACGTCCTTCGAGCCGCCGGACTCCGCGCCCTCCCGGCCGCCCCAGAGCACGTACGTCGTCGCGCCCAGCTCGGCCGCCAGGTCGACGTTGCGCAGCACCTTCGCCAGCGCGTACCGCCGGACCTGACGGTCGTTCGCGGTCAGGCCGCCGTCCTTGAACACCGGGTGCGCGAACAGGTTCGTGGTCATCATCTCGACGACCATGCCGGTGTCGGCCAGCGACTTCGTGAAGCGCTCGAGCGTGCGGCCCCGGGTGCTGTCGTCCGGTACGACGTCGTCGTCGTGGAACGTGACCGCCGCGGCGCCCAGCTCCGCGAGCTTCTCGACGGCGTGCACCGGGTCCATCGCCGGGCGTACCGCCGTCCCGAACACGTCGACGCCCTGCCAGCCGACGGTCCACAGACCGAAGGAGAACTTGTCGTCCTTGGTCGGGGTGTACTTACTCATTCCGGAATCTCCTGCCATTGTCGGGATGCCGAGCTGGCCTCGACCGCGGCCAGCACGCGCTGGACTCGCAGCCCGTCGGCGAACGACGGTTCCGGATCGGCGCCTTCGGCGATCGCGGTGACCAGGTCGACGACCTGATGGGTGAACCCGTGCTCGTAGCCGAGCAGGTGGCCTGGCGGCCACCACGCGGCGACGTACGGGTGGGCGGGTTCGGTGGCGAGGATGCGGCGGAAACCCGCCGTCCTCGGGTCTTCGGTGGCGTCGTAGAAGTGCAGGAGATTCATGTCCTCGAAGTCGAACGCCAGACTGCCGAGGCTTCCGTTGATCTCGATCCGGATCGCGTTCTTCCGGCCGGTGGCGAAGCGGGTCGCCTCGAAGACGCCCAGCGCGCCGGAGCGGAAGGTGGCCAGGAACACAGCCGCGTCGTCGACCGTCACCGGTCCGCGTTCGGTGCCCGCCGTCCCGGCCAGACCGGAGTGCTCGGCGGCGACCGGGCGCTCCTTCACGAACGTCTCGAGCCGCGCGCTCACCTCACCGATGGTGTCGCCGGTGATGAACTCCGTGAGGTCGATGATGTGCGCGCCGATGTCGCCGAGCGCACCCGATCCGGCCTTCTCCTTGTCCAGCCGCCACGACAGCGGCGCCTCCGGATCGGCGATCCAGTCCTGGAGGTACTGCGCGCGGACGTGCCGGATCGTGCCCAGCTTGCCTTCGGCCACCAGCTGCCGGGCCAGCCCGATGGCCGGCACCCGGCGGTACGTGAACCCGACCATCGACCTGATCCCCTTGGCCTTGGCCGCCTCGGCGGCCGCGGTCATCGCCTCGGCCTCCTCGACGGTGTTGGCCAGCGGCTTCTCGCACAGGACGTGCTTTCCGGCCTCCAAGGCGGCGATCGCGATCTCGGCGTGGCTGTCGCCCGGCGTGCACACGTCGACCAGTTGGACGTCGTCGCGAGCGATCAGCTTGCGCCAATCGGTCTCGGTCTCCTTCCAGCCGAGCTTCGCCGCCGCCGCTCGCACAGCCTCGGCGTTGCGACCGCCCAGCACGTTCATGGCCGGGTCCAGCGGCAGGTCGAAGAAGCGCGGCGCGCTCCGCCAGGCCTGCGAATGGGCCGCTCCCATGAACGCATAGCCGATCAGGCCGATGCCCAGGTTCGTCATGACTCTCCTTGTCAGCTCTCGAATGCTGTCGGCAGGTACTGGTCCACGTTCTCCTTCGTGACCACCGGCGCGTACAGCTGGACGGTCCGCGGCACCTCCACCTCCACCAGGTCGCCGAGGGCCTTCTTCTGCACCAGCAGCCGGGCCAGGCGGACACCGTCGGCCCCCTGCGTGGACGGGTAGATGACGGTGGCCTTGAGCAACGAGTTGCCGGACTTGATGTCCCGCATCACGTTCGCCGAACCGGCCCCGCCGACCACGAAGAACTCCTTGCGGCCGGAGTTCTTGATCGCGGCCATCACGCCGACGCCCTGGTCGTCGTCGTGGTTCCAGATCGCGTCGATCTTCGGCGCGGCCTGCAGCAGGTTGGCGGCGGCCTTCTCACCGGACTCGACGGTGAACTCGGCGGCCACCCGGTTGCTGACCTTCAGCCCGCAGTCGGCGAGCGCCTCCTTGAACCCCTTGCTGCGGTCCTGAGTCAACGGCAGCGAGTCGATCCCGGCGATCTCCGCGACCACCGCGTCCTTCTTGCCCTTCAGCTGCTGGCAGACGTACGTACCGGCCGACACGCCCATCCCGTGGTTGTCGCCGAGCACCGTCGTACGAGCCGCGAACGGGCTGTCGAACTCACGGTCCACGTTCACCACCGTGATACCGGCCTCCATCGCCTTCGTCGCGACCGGGGTGAGCGCGGCCCCGTCGAACGGCAGCAGGACGATGGCGTCGACCTTCTGGTTGATGAACGTCTCGACCTGGCTGATCTGCAGGTTCACGTCGTTGGTGCCCTCGGCGACGATCAGCTCGACGTCGGAGTACTTCTTCGCCTCGGCCTGGGTGGCCTTGGTGATCGCACCCATCCAGCCGTGGTCGGCCGCCGGCGCGGAGAACCCGATCTTGACCTTCTTGCCGGGCTCGTCGTTCTTCACCGCGGCCTGCTCGGCCGGCTTGTTGCCGGTGTCCTCCTCGGCCTTCGGGGTGTTGCTGGTGCAGGCCGCCAGTGCGAACACACTCAGGCCTGCGATCACGAGAGTTCGGGCGGAACTTCGGGACATCGTTGTCCTCCTTCTACGATCCTGTGGAACGTCGCGCCAGACGCTGCTGGAGGAGGACGGCGATCACGATGATCGCGCCCTTCGCCACCGACTGGGCGGAGATGCTCAGGTTGTTGAGGGTGAAGACGTTGTTCAACGTCGTGAAGATCAGTACGCCGAACACGGTGCCGACGATCGTGCCGCGGCCGCCGGACAGCAGCGTCCCGCCGATCACCACCGCCGCGATCGCGTCCAGTTCGTACAACTGACCGTGGGTGGAGCTTCCCGTGGTCGTCCGGGCCATCAGCATCACCGCGGCGATCCCGCAGCAGAGTCCGGCCAGGACGTACAGCGCCACGGTGTGACGCTGGACCTTGATGCCCGCGAGGCGGGCCGCCTCGGCGTTCCCGCCGACGGCGAAGGTACGGCGGCCGAACGTGGTGCGGTTGAGCACGACCCAGCCGGCCGCGGCCACCAGCAGGAAGATCCAGACCAGCACCGGCACGCCGATCAGCGAGCCGCCGAAGAAGTCGACGAACGAGTCGACCGTGATGATCTGGGTCTTCCGGTCGGAGATGATCTCGGCCAGGCCGCGGGCCGCCGCGAGCATCGCCAGCGTGGCGATGAACGGCACGATCTTGCCGTAGGCAACCAGCAGGCCGTTGACCAGGCCGCACGCGGCGCCGACCGCCAGCGCCGTGGTGACCATCAAGATCCAGTGGTAGTCGGCGGCCAGCTGCTGGGTGGCAAGCGTGGTCGCCCAGACCGACGCCAGCGCGACCATCGCGCCGACGCTCAGGTCGATCCCCCCGCCGGTGATGACGAACGTCATCCCGACGCTGACCACGCCGATGACCGCGGCCAGTCGCAGGATCGTCAGCACGTTCGCTCCGGTCGCGAACGTGTCGCCGGCGGTGACGACGCCGACGATGCACAGCAGCACCAGGGCAACCACGAGCCCGAGGTTGCGCCCGGCGCCGGACCTCAGCAGGCCCGTCGAGCGTTGCGCCGCCGGCTGGGACACGGTGTCCTGCCTGGACTGCGTAGTGCCGCTCTCCTCTGTCGTGATGTCCTCACTCATCACCTCGCACTTCCTTCCATCACCAGGTCGAGCACCTGGTGCTCGTCGATGTCTTGCGCGGGCCCCGTGTGGACGGCACGCCCCTCCCGCAGTACGACGACCCGGTCGGACAGACCGAGCACTTCCTCGACCTCGCTGGAGACCAGCACGATCGCGACCCCGTTGGACGCCAGCTGCCGGATCAACGCGTAGATCTCCGAGCGGGCCCCGACGTCGACTCCCCGGGTCGGCTCGTCGAGCAGCAGCACCCGGCAGTTCCGCAGCAACCAGCGTGCGAGCACGACCTTCTGCTGGTTGCCGCCGGACAGGTTGCGCACCGGGTGATCGACACCGGCCGGGCGGACGTCCAGGGCCTTGGCCAGCTTCCCCGCCGCATCCCGCTCGGCCCGATTGTTCAGGAATCCGGTGCTGGCGAACCGCCCCAGCGTCGACACGGTGATGTTCTTGAACACCGCCTCGTCGAGCAGCAACGCCTGGCTCTTGCGTTCCTCCGGGGCCAGCCCGACCCCGGCCTTGACGGCGGCCTGGACCGTGCCCGGCCGGAGCGTGGCCCCGTCGACCCGCACGAATCCGGTCGCCGGCCGGCGGGCGCCGTAGACGGTCTCGAGTACTTCGGAACGCCCGGAGCCGACCAGGCCGGCCAGGCCGACGATCTCTCCCGCGCGGACCTCGAAGTCGATGCCCGAGAACTCACCCGGCCGGCTCAGGCCGACGACCTCCAGGAGGACGGGCGCTGCGGCCGGGACCTCGGTGCGCGGCGGGAAGACGTACTCGATCGACCGCCCGGTCATCAGCTGGATGAGTTCCTTGGTCGGCGTCTCGCGGGCGTCCAGGCCGGTCGCGACGGTGGCGCCGTCCTTCAGCACCGTGACCCGGTCGCCGATCTCCCGGATCTCCTCGAGCCGGTGCGAGATGTAGACGACCGCGACCCCGCGGTCGGTCAGGCCGCGGATCACCCGGAACAGGTTCGACACCTCTTCCGGGTCGAGCACGGCCGACGGCTCGTCCATCACGATCAGGCGGGCGTCACGGGACAGTGCGCGGGCCATGCTGACGATCTGCTGCCCGGCGGCCGGCAACGAGCCGACCGTGCGGTGCACCGGGATCTCGGCGTGGCCGAGACCCTGCAGGATCGTGCGTGCCTTCGCGTTCGCCTCGTGGGTCCGGCTGAAGCCGTAGCGGGACGGTTCGTGGCCGAGGAAGACGTTCTCGGCGACGGTCAGCTCGGGCACCAGGTCGAGCTCCTGGTAGATCGCGGCGATGCCCCGCTGGATCGCCGCGGTCGGGCTGTTCAGCTGCACCGGCTCGTCGTTGATCCGGATCGTGCCCGCGTCCGGCTGGTGGGCGCCGGTCAGCACCCGGATCAGCGTGGACTTGCCGGCGCCGTTCTGTCCGAGCAGGCAGTGCACCTCACCCGCGCGGACGTCGAGGTCCACGCCGTCCAGCGCACGGACGCCGGGGAACTCCTTGACGATCCCCGTCATGGTCAGCAGATCGGTCATGCCGCGACCCCGATCCGGGTCGGGTCGACGAAGATCTGGTCGAGCGAGATCTGCGCCCCGCCGCGGACGGCCGCCGCGAAACCGAGCTCCGACCGGACGACCCGGCAGCCGCCGCCGTCCGGTGCGATCACGCGGTCGCGGATCGCCTTCTCCAGAGGTTCCTTCAGCCACGGCCCGAGGACGGCGAAGTAGCCGCCCAGCACGAGCACGTCCGGGTTCAGGATGTTCACCAGGATCGCTCCCCCAATCCCCAGCCAGGTGCCGACGTCCTTCAACGCGGACAGCGTCCGCGTGTCCCCCGCTTCGGCGCGCCGGGTGATCCCGGCCAGCCGTTGCTCCACGTCCAGCGACGGGTCCCGCACCGGGTCGTCCCTGTCCGTTGCCTTGTGCAACAGTGCGGTCAGCCCGACGACGGTCTCCCAGCACCCGGTCCGCCCGCACCCGCAGGTCCGCCCGGGCGGGGCGACCGGCATGTGCCCGACCTCGCCGCTGTACCCGCGGCCGCCGCGCAGGAGGTGCCCGTTCGACACCATGCCGCCGCCGACACCGACCGCGCCGGTGAGCAGGACGAGGTCGTGGGGCGGGCTGTCTCCACCTTGGCCCGCGTCCGCGGCGTGCTGGAGCTCGGCGTACGCGGCGAGCGCCGCCAGGTTCGCCTCGTTGTCGACGTGCAGCGGATAGCCGGGGTCGCCCAGCCGGGTACGCATCTCCTGGGCGACCGAGACCTCGCCCCAGCCCAGGTTCGGTGCGAGCTTCAGCTCGCCGGTCTCGCCCTCGACCAGACCTGGTACCGCCAGCGTCACGCCGGCGAGCTGCCCACCCCGGGCATCCATCGCCGCGAGCGCCTCCCGGACCAGGTCGGCCAGCCGGTCGAGTGTCGTCGCCGGCTCGAGATGCGCGACGTCCAGAGGCACGCGCTTCTCCAGGACCACGCGGCCGGCAAGGTCGAGCGCCGCGACCGCCAGGTAGTCGACGTTGATCTCGGCGCCGACACCGCAGACGCCGGTGCCGTCGAGCTCGACGAGCTGGCCCGGGCGGCCCAGGGCGCGACTGGAGTCGGCCGAGCCTTCGCGAAGCAGGCCGCGCTCGACGAGTTCGGCGACCAGGCTGCTGACGGTCGCCTTGTTCAGGCCGGTCTCCTCGGCGATCCGGGCGCGGGACCGCGGGCCGAGGTCGCGGACGTGCCGCAGGACCACCGAGAGGTTGTTGCGCCGCAGCGACACGTGATCGGCGGCAACGCCCCGGCTTCCCGGGCGGCGGCCGTCGGTCAAGGTCATGCGAGCACCCCCTGTGCAGACTGTGCAGACTTTGTCTGTTGATCCAACAAACTAAGTCCACGCCTTTTCATCGTCAAGAGTTCGTAACAGTCGAGTTCTTGCAGCGCTTTGTAGGGTTTTGTACGCTCGCGGAGCTTTCTCCTGCCCGCCCCCGCCAGGAGCCCGCCCATGAAGTTCACCCGTCGTCGTCGGCAAAGTCGCCGTCGGCTACCAGGGCTGGTTCGCCTGCGCCGGCGACGGTGCCCCGATCAACGGCTGGTGGCACTGGAGCCAGAACTGGGGCCAGCCGCCGTCGCCGACGAACACCGCGATCGTCAGCTGGCCCGACGTCCGCGATTTCACGGCGACGTACCAGACGGCGTACCCCAACCTCGGCAACGGGCAGCCGGCGCGGCTGTTCTCGTCGTACGACCAGCAGACGGTGAACACGCATTTCCAGTGGATGCAGCAGAACGGCTGCGACACGGCCGCGTTGCAGCGGTTCACCTGATGTGGCGCCAGTACTACAACCTCACGGCAGGCGCCGCTGACCGCGACGCGCTCGACCGTACCGATGCCCGCACCGGGCGCCGGCGTGATCTTCTACGAGCGCGTGGACCACCGCGGCGCGGCCGGCGCCGTACTTGCCAAGGGCAACGGACCGCGGACACGCCGAACTTCGTCGCGCTGACGCCGAACGCGAACGACCATCGTCCTGCCGGATCTCCTAGAACAGCTCCATGCTGTCGGCGGTGGCCGTGATGACCGGGTTGTCGAAGTAGAGGCGGCAGGCGATCGCGTGGCCGGTGCAGGTGAGCAGGGCCGGCCCGGCGGCGTCGACGACCCGGTACGCGACCGGGTGCTCGCAGCGCTCGACCTCACCCTCGTTCTCACGGCCGCAGCCGAGGACATGGCAGGTGACGGTCTCGCCGACGTTCATCAGCGTCAGGCCGTGCTCGGGGCAGACACCCCAGCCGACGCCACAGGCCTGTCCCTCGTTCGCGGCCAGGCGGACGAGTTTGCCGGCGGTGACCTCCAGCCTGCTCGCCAGGTCGCGGAAGGTGGTCGCGGCCTGGTCGAGGTCCTGCCGGAACCTGCGCAGCTCGACCGACTCGGGCATGTTCTGCGTCGCGGCGTGCAGGTCTTCGGCGAGCGTCATCGCCGCGACCGCGATCTCGTCGACCCGGACCGGCGTGTTGAACTGCCGCAGCGTCGTGCCGGACGTGTCCCGCGGCCGGTCGCGCACCTCCGACAGCCACTCCGAACGCCGTACGACGTCGTCCGGCCGACCTAGCTGGATCTCACCGACCTGCTGCCCAGGCTGCCACTCGGACGCCGGTTCACTGTGAGGAGCTGATTGCGGAGCGTGACCGTTGGTGCCGTTCGCCGCTGCGCCCCCGCTCTTCGGGAGCCGGCTTTCCTGCGCTGTCCGCCCGTTCATAGAGCCTCACTCGTCCCAGTCCCCTGTGGTGCCTCGGTGGCCGATCGTGCCATGCGTCCGGTACCCAGGACCAGAGGAAAAACGACAGCGTGACCCACCGCTCCCCCACTTTCGCAGACAGCAACGAACACCCCCAGCAAAACCGAGGATTCCCCGCCGGAGGGCCACTGAATCACACCGTTCGTGTTACCGAACGCGATCTTTGCATTTCCGTACGGAGCGTCGTCACATGGTCGCTGTCAGCTGCCGACGGAGGAAGTCCACGGTTCGGGTCCGGGCGTGGTACGCCGAGTTCGGCGGATCCTCGCGCAGCTCCCGGGTGAGCACCGAGTGCGCGGACCGCCCGTACCCGTCGGGGTTGCCGGGCGCCGAGTCCAGTTCGATCACCTCGAACGCGTCGCCGAGCTGCGCACGCAACGTGACGAACCTCTCGGCCGGCGACATCCGGTCCCGGCTGAAGCGCAGCCCGAGGACGCAGAGCCCGCCGGCCCGGGTCCGCTCCTTGACCTTGTCGAGTTCTTGCGGCGACAGGCCGGGATCCCGCCGCAGCTTCGGCGTCACCGCGAACGGCGTCGACGGCTGGCTCAGCACCGGCGCGGTCACCACGTCCTCGACCGCGGTCGCGAGCGCGAACCCGCCGGAGAAGCACATCCCGACCACACCGACGCCGCGGCCCGGTGTCCGCGCGGCCAGATCGGTCGCGACGGCCCGCAGGTACCTCGTGATCGGGCGCTCCGCGTTCGCCGCGAAGCACCGGAACTCCTTCGAGACGCACAACCGGGCGATCACGCCGAGCGTGTAACCAGGGGTCTCGGCGCGTCCCGGCGTACCGAACGGCGACGGGATCACGACGGTGAACCCCTCGCGCACCAGATGCTCGCCGAACGCGGCCACCTCCGGGGTCAGCCCGGGGATCTCGGGGATCAGGACGACACCGGGCCCCTCGCCCTTCTCGAAGCAGTCGTAGGTCAGGCCGGCACCGGCGAACGGCGCCCTCCGCCAGGAGGCCAGATCCGCGGTCATGGCGCGTAGTGTTGCACGGCGCCGCCCGCGGACAGGTCCACGAGCGTGTGGGCGAGGGATCTCGCATCGGCCAGGACCCCGGCCAGGTCCATGGTCGTCAGCCGGCGGTTGCGCACCACGACCTGACCGGCGACGAGGACAGTGACCACGTCGGAAGCTCGGACCGAGTACACGAGCGCTGCGCGGGGGTCGTGCAGCGGCTGGTTGTGGGGTGCGCTCAGATCGACGAGGACGATGTCGGCCTGTCGGCCCGGCTCGAGTACGCCGATGCGGTCGGCGAGGCCGGCGGCCGCGGCACTGCCCCGGGTGGCCAGACGGAGGGTGTCGGACAGCGTCATCCACTCGGCGTCGTGTTCACGTTGCTTCTGGGTGAGGGCGACCATGCGGATCGCTTCCCACACGTCGAGGGTGTTGTGCACTGCGGCGCCGTCGGTGCCGATGCCGACGTCGACGCCTACTGCGCGCAAGGCCTTGATCGGGGTGACCTCGCCCATCGCGAGCTTCAGGTACACCTTCGGGCAGGACGCGACGGCCGTCCCGGCGTACCGCTCCAGGATCGGCAGGTCGTCCGCGTCAATCCCGCAGCCGTGCGCGACGAGGGCACCTGCGTCGAGGACACCGGTCCGTTCGAGCACCTGGATCGGTGTGACGCCGTGCTTGTCGAGCGAGGCCTGCGTCTGGTCGTCCGTCTCGGCGGCATGCAAGTGGATCCGCAGCCCTTCCGCCCGCGCGAAGTCCGCCGTACGCCGGAGGTCGTCGTCGGTGACCGTGTACGTCGCGTGCGGGCCGAGGCTCGCGGTGATCCGCGGATGCCGCTGCGCGAGCTCTCGTGTCGTCTCGAACGCATTGCTGACGGCCTGCTCACCCGCCGAGGAGAAGAACGTCGGCGCGAGGTCCGCGCGGATCCCGGACTCGACCGTGGCCTCGGCGATCTGGTCGGTGTGGAAGTAGTGATCGACAAAGGTCGTCACCCCACCCAGCAACATCTCCGCACACGCCAGCCGAGCCCCGACCCGCACCCGTTCGGGGGTCAGGTTCACCTCCATCGGCCAGATCCGCTGGTTGAACCAGTCCTCGATCGCCAGATCCTCGGCCGCCCCGCGCATCATCACCATCGGACTGTGCGTATGCGAGTTCACCAACCCAGGTACCGCCAGCAACCCGGTCCCGTCCAGGACCTCGGACGGTGCTGCAGGGTCGGTCGTCTGCACAGCGTGAGTTCCCGTCGGTGCGACGGCCACGATCCGGTCGTCCTCGACAAGGATGTCCTGCGCCTCGTCGACGCGGCACTCCCCCTCCTCGGGAACGACCAGCACGGACACGTTGCGGATCACCAATCGCGCCATTCGTCCTCCCGGCTCGTCGACATGCAGCATCTTGTCCAACCAGAGGTCCAGTCACCGACTGAAGAGGCCTCATCGGTCCACTTCAGAACTAGACATCCCCGTGGCCCCTGGTGACACAGACTCATCAGTGGACGATATAGTCCTCTACTGAGTGCGAAGCAAGGAGGAAGTAGCGATGCGACCCGACGGAACGGGCTACCACCTCGCCGACGGCGAGTTGTCGGTGCCCGCGATCGGCCGGCCAGTCGACTTGAGTGTCACGGCGAGCCTGTTCGGTGGTGACGGCCTGGATGTGGTGCTGGCCAGCTGGAGCAGCACAGAGACGAGTTGCCTACGCTCGCAGGACGGGCGGGTGACCCTGCCGGTGCAGACGCAGCCGGCGATGCTCAACTCGCTTCCGAGCAGCGTGCGTATTAGAGCGCGCGCCGCAGCGCTACCCCTGGACGCCGACGGTGCCTGGCGGCTCGTCCTCCGCTTCCGGGATCGGGCCGGATCGGGCCTCACCTGGCAGTCCGATCTGCCTCCCGAAGCGTTCGGCCGGGGCTGGCTGGCTCCGCTGGCGGATCTGCTGACCATCGACGGCGCGGTTGCTGAACCAGCTCCCGCACCCCGGCCGGCAGTGATCGTCGTCCACCACCCGGAAGACGAGTACTACGAGCTGCTCGTCGACGGCCACCAGGCTGGGCTGCTCGTGTACCACGTGATCGGCTCGCAGCTGGCGATCACGCATACCGTCGTCGAACCGACGTACCGCGGACAAGGACTCTCCTGGGTGCTGGTCGGCCGCGCTCTCGACGACATCCGCACGCGGGACGTGACGGTGTCGAACTACTGCGCGGTCGTCCGCCGTTTCGTCGAGAAGAATCCTGAGTACGACGACATCCTCAGCAGACCGCGGACGGCCTGACGCATGGCGTGGATCTAGGTGCCGGCCGACTTCGCGTGCGCTCGGACCGAGTCCATCGCGAGCTCGAGTGCGATCCGCATCGGGGCGGGATCACGGGCCGCCTGGGCAAGGACGTAGCCGCCCTGGAGTGCGGCCATGATGCCCGTCGCCAGCGTCGCCGGGTCGGCGTCCTCGGACAGCGTGTCGTTGGCCTTCATCCGCTCGAGCGCGGCGGTCAGTAGGGAGATCCACGATGTCAGGTGCGCCTCGAGATCGATGCGCGCCGCCTCGTCCTGGTCGGAGAGCTCGGTCGACAGGGATCCGAGTTCGCAGCCCAGCGCTCCACGGCGTGCTGTGACCCGCTGGAGGATGGCCCTGCACCATCGGTCGAGCCCGTTGAACGAGTCGACCCTGCGGAGGTACTGCTCCTCGCGCTCGAGGACACGCCCGCCCCGCAGCGCGATCACCGCCTGGACCAAGGCGCTCTTGTCGCTGAAGTGCCGGTAGAACTGTGACTTGCTCGTGCCGCTCGCCGCGGTCACCTCGTCGAGCGTGGTCGCTGCGGCGCCTTTGAGAGACATCAGCTCATCGGCCGCGGCGACGATGCGGGCTCGCGTGGCCGCACCGCGGGCGGTCAGCCGGCGATCGAGCTCGTTCACAGTCTCGGGCACGCAAAGAGCTTATCGGGACGGAGCAACGATTGCTGGCGCCGGAGGGCGTAAGCACTCCAGCGCCCGCCGACACCAACTACTCGTGTGGAGCCGGCAGACTGCCGGCCGGTCGGCAGGAGGTCGCATGAGCGAGGTCAGTCGGGAGCTCTACGGCAGGGACGGCGTGACCGTGGTCGAGAATCACAAATCACGCAGGTACGAGTTACTCGTCGCGGGCACGATCGTAGGAACCCTCGACTTCCGCATCCTCGGCCGGCGACGCGTCCTGGGACACACCGAGATCGCAGCCGATCACCGTGGCCGCGGACTCGGCACCGGGCTGATCAAGGCGGTCCTCGACGACCTGATTTCCCAGGGCATCCGGGTCACGAACTACTGCCCCGCGGTCGACTGCTTCCTCCACGCCCAGCCGGAGTACCTCGTGGTGCTCGACGCGTCCCATCCATCGATGCATCCGCACTCCGCGCCGCTGCGGCAACTCGTGCATGCCCAGCACGCCAGGCTCAGAGAGCTCGCCCAACGCTCTCAGGATCCGGGCCTGGACGGATTCGAAAGGCGTCGCGTCACGGACCAGTTCGCCGCTGTCGCCGCACAGCACGCCGCCGCCGTCGCGGATGTCCTGCTGACCGCGGCCAGGACGCTGTCCGGTGATGACGCCGCTGTACTGCTCGACAACCTCAAACAGTTCGAACAGGCGCTGCGGGTGCTCAAGGGCAGGGCGTACGGCGATGCGCGCTTCCTGGGCCTCAGTGCAGCCGAGACCTGGCGAGAGGCCCAACGGCTACTGGACGAGCACGAAGCGACCGAGGTACGGATCGTCTCCGATCTCGAGCGACTCCATGGTGCCGACGGCGCTACAGATCTGGCCAGGACCTTGGCGAAACGGCAGTGGAGTTCACCAACCCGACCGCACCCGAACTCGCCGCATGCCGGAGTCGCCGGCCGACTGGCACACCAGCTGTGGCGTATCGCCGACTCGACCTGGGACGAGCTCGAAGGACGTGGGCTTCCGACCGAGCCGGCCGAGCACGCGAACCAGCATTCCGCCTTCTCCCACTATCTGTTCGGCACGCCCGACGACGCCCGTTCGATGTCCGAGTCCGACACAACTCACACTCATCAGGATCCCGGACAGCAGTAAGGCGGACCCCCGATCGGCACACAAGCAGGGGCATCCGGGCACTCCGGCCCGGCACGAATCGAGGGGAAACTCATGAGCGGATACTTCGAAGACCGCAAGCTCATCGTGGTCGGCGGCAGCAGCGGCATGGGCCGGCAGACTGCTGCTGACGTTGTCGGGCAAGGGGGCAAGGCAGTCATCGTCGGACGTCAGCAGGCGAAGGTCGACCGGACCGTCGCCGAGCTCGGCGAGAAGGGCGAGACCTGGGGCATCACCGCCGACCTGGCGGACCGCAAGCAGGTGGAGGACGTGCAGGAGCAACTCGCCGCGGAGCACGCCGATGCGACACTGCTCGTCAACGCGGCCGGATTCTTCATCCCCGAAGGCTTCCTCGACTACACCCAGGAGGACTACGACGCGTACCTGGAGCTGAGCCGAGCGACGTTCTTCCTGACCCAGACAGTGGTTCGCGGGATGAAGGCGAGCGGCTCCGGCGGTGCGATCGTCAACATCGGCAGCATGTGGGCCCATCAGGCCGTGGCGGCGACGCCGGCGACCGGCTACTCGATGGCGAAAGCCGGCCTGCACGCACTGACCCACAACCTGGCCATGGAACTGGCGGCCGACGGCATTCGCGTCAACGCCGTTGCTCCCGCGGTGGTGGCCACACCGTTGTACGAGGGCTTCATCCCGGCAGACCAACTCGAGGAGACGGTGAAGGGATTCGACGCCTTCCACCCCCTGGGACGGGTCGGGACAGCCCAGGACATCGCGTCCGCGATCGTGTTCCTCCTTTCTCCGGGGGCCAGTTGGATCACCGGCGCGATCCTCAACGTCGACGGTGGCGTCATGGCCGGGCGCAACTGACCTTCGAGCAGCCGAACCCGGTCACCGACTGTGGAGTGACATGACGAGTTTTCAGACCGTGTCCGCCGGCGGGCTGGAGGTCTTCTACCGCGAGGCGGGCAAGCCGGGAGCGCCGAAACTCCTGCTGCTCGGCGGATTTCCCTCCTCGTCCCACCAGTTCCGGAACCTGATGCCGGCCCTGGCCGACAGGTTCCACCTGGTCGCGATCGACTACCCCGGCTTCGGGAACACCGAAATGCCTGATCCCGCGGCGTGGGACTACAGCTTCGACCACCTCGCGGAGATCGTCGACGAGTCGCTGCTCGCGATCGACTTCACCGGTCCGATGGGGCTGTACATGCAGGACTACGGCGGTCAGATCGGGAACCGGCTGATCTCGCTCCATCCGGACTGGTTGGAGTGGCAGGTCATCCAGAACTCCAACCTCTACGAGGAGGGTTTCACCGAGATCTGGGACGGGATACGTCATGTCCTCTGGGTCGAGCGCACCGCCCGGACGGAGGCGCCGGTCGCGGCCTTGCTCGAACCGGAGGCGGTGAAGGCGATCTACCTGACCGGCCATCGCGATCCGGCGAAGATCAGCCCGGACAACTGGAACCTGGATCTGCACTTCCTGGCCCGCCCGAACGCACGCAGGGTGCAACTCGACCTCTTGTACGACTACCGCACGAACGCGGCGCAGTACCCCGCCTGGCAGCGACGGCTGCGCCGCGACCAGCCCAAGACGCTGATCTTCTGGGGCCGGGGTGACCTCTTCTTCACCCCGGCCGGCGGCGAGGCGTACCTGCGTGACCTCCCGGACGCAAAGCTGGTCCGCCTCGACTCCGGACACTTCGCGACCGAGGACTGCCTGCAGGACATCGTCGACGGGATCACCGGCTTCTACGACGAAACCGTCAAGTGGACCGGAAGGACATCCTCTCGATCGAAGGGGATCAGTCAGCCGAACTCGCAGTGTCGCTCGCGTCGTAGGTAGCCCGCGTCGACCAGCGCGGCACGCAGTTTCCGGCGGGCGTCGAACATCAGCTTGTAGATCGCGTTCTGGGTCGCACCGAGCTGATCGGCGAGCACAGCTGTGGGCATCCCGTTAAGCACCAGAGCGACGAAAACCACGCGTTGCTTGGCTGTGAGGCTCTCGTCGACGGCACGGTGTACGGCGGTCAGCAGGTCCCGGCTCTCGGCGTACGCCTCCGGGCCGATCCCCAGCCGGGCCGGAAGGCGGTCCCAGTCCTCCTCGTCGAACGCGACACCGGCTCGCTGCCAGAAATGCCGGTTGACCTTGGCCGCCACGTCGAAGATCACGAACTTGTACGCCCAGGTGGTGAACTTGCAGTCACCGCGGAAGGTCTCGATCTTGCCGCAGATCGCCAGCAGCGCGTCCGCCGCGGCCTGGTGCGCGAGGTCGTCCAGCTCCGGTCCGGCGAGGCGCAGCCTGGTCGCCCGCCGGCCGGCCTCCGCTCGCGCGGCGCGCAGCAGGATCTCGTACAGGCGCCGGCTCGCCAGCTCGCGCCGATCTCCCTCGCTGCTCAGGTCACGAACCCAGGCGCAGTTCTCCAGGACCACGTCAGCGGAGACGACCCGCACCTGGGACGACGACTCGGAAGCTTGGCTCTTCATGGATCTCCGGCGGTCAGCGGAACACGGTGACCCCACAGGTGCGGCACGGCGGCGTGGCGCACCCCGGATCAGCAAGATGGACGATACCGTCCATTCATGACTCCGTCCAATCCGCCGCAGGAGACGCATATTGGCTACTCAGATGAGTTGTAACTGGTCTATCTCGTCCCGTTTGCCAGAGATGACGGGGCCGCTCGTCATGGCCGCCGTGTCAGATACGCCGGCGCCCGATCACGCGTAGCGGCCCTCGAACGTCACGCCGTCCTGGAGCCCGGTGAATCTGACTCCAGCGATCCGTGAGTCCTCGACGATCCAGCGCAACGCATAGCAGGCCCGATAGCTCGGCGGCCAGAACGAGCAAAACCTGCCCTGGCCATCGACGTACCACTCCCCCGCGCTGTCACGTCCTCGCTCGGTGTAGGTGGTTTGCCCGTCGATCGTGAAGATCTGGGTCGCACCGTCGGAGTAGACGAACCGGCCGGCCGTCACCGCCGTCGGGATGTCGGCCACGGCAATCGCCGCGCCATCGGTGGTGTCGAAGTCCTGCAGTCTGTCGCTCATCGCGCTCGGGCCTCCATGTCGAGTCTGTACGACTCCTTGGTGGCCGTCGATCCCCTCGTGCTTACGGGTCGAGGTCGGACGCGGCGCTGTCTGGATCGTGGTTCTGTACGGCGGCCAGCAGTCCGTCGGCGTCTTCTGCGCAGGCGCGACAGGCGGCCAAGTGCGACGCGAGCCCGGGGCAGCGCTCGGCGACGTCGACTCCCGCTGCGAGGAACTCGGCATACAGGTGCAGAGCAGCCCTCGACTCGTCACACCCGATGTCGCCTGGGTCTGTGGCGAGGAATCGCTCGATTCCCTCCCGCCAGCCGGTCACTGTTCACCTCTAGCAGTTGATCCGAAAAGCCTCGTTGTCGCCGATGTCCTGTCCGGATACCCGTTGGTGGTCGGCCGGCAACGGATCTTACGGCCTCGTTGCAGCCAATTGCCGGTCCCGGTGGTAAGACGGCGAGTATGCGGTGCCGCGAATGCTTACGAGCCGGCGGTGCTGTGCCGGCGAAGGACTGGATACGAGGAGGTGCCTGATGAGGGCAATCGTGGTCACGGACCAGGCAGCGGGACCAGCCGGCATGACGCTCGCGGAGCGGCCGGCGCCGGCAGCGGCGATCAACGACGTCGTCGTCGAGGTCCAGGCGGCGGGTTACGTCCCGACCGAGCTCGAGTGGCCCTCGACCTGGACCGATCGCGCCGGCCGTGACCGAGCACCGTCGATCCCCGGGCACGAGCTGGCGGGCGTGGTGACCGAGCTCGGCTACGGCACGACGGGTCTGTCGGTCGGTCAACGGGTGTTCGGCCTCGCGGACTGGCATCGCGACGGCACGCTGGCGGAGTACGTGGCGATCGAGGCACGCAACGTCGCGCCGCTCCCGGGTGACGTCGACTTCACCGTGGCCGCGAGCCTGCCCATCTCGGGACTGACGGCCTGGCAGGGCCTGCTCCAGCACGGCCGCCTCCAGTCGGGGCAGAGCGTCCTCGCCCACGGCGCGGCCGGTGCGGTCGGCACGATGGTGACGCAGCTCGCCCGCGAGTTCGGCGCGTACGTCATCGGCACCGGACGCGCCGCGGACCGTGACAAGGCACTCGACTTCGGTGCGCACGAGTTCGTCGACCTCGCCAACGACGCGCTGGACGACGTCGGGCCGGTCGATCTGGTGTTCGACGTCATCGGCGGACAGGTCCAGAAGAGCTCCGCGGCCCGGATCAAACCCGGTGGGACGCTGGTGACCGTCGTGGGCCCGCCCGAGGCGCGGCCGGCGGACGGCCTGGCGATCGACTTCGTCGTCGAGGCGGATCGGGGCCAGCTGACCGAGATCGTCCAGCGGGTTCGGGACGGGCGGCTGCGGACGAACATCGGCACCGTCGCGACGCTCGACGACGCGGTGACCACCTTCACCTCGACCGAACGGCTCAAGGGCAAGACGATCATCCGCCTTCGCCCGTAGCTGACCGGCATCCGCGGCAGCGATGCTGAAGGACGGCCTCGATCGAGGTCGCCCTTCAGCATCCAGCCGGCACCGCAGGAGAGGCGGCGGAGTCAGGGAACGATCTCGAGCCTGCTGATGAGGCCGTCGACGAGGGTGAAACGGTAGATGATGTCGACTTCGCCACCGGGAAAGTCGCCCTCGAGGTGATGCGTGACGACGTAGTGGGTGTCGTCGAACTTCTCGACGTGGCCGATCTCGACCGTATAGGTGTACTCGCTGGCCTCGTTCTCCCGCCACCGGTGGATCTCGTCATGGCCGGTGTAGGTAGTGCCGTCGTCGTCGATCACCGTCGCGTCGGCCGCGAACGCCGACAACAGGTCGTGGGCATTCGCCTTGTGCTGGGGATCGGCCTCGCGCAGGTACCTCATGATCGCCGCCGGCAAATGCTTCGCCAGGTCGGCCGCACTCGGATCGGGTGGGTTCTGGATGGTCATCAGTCTCCTTTCAAAGGTGCGGGTATCTGTGTCGTGCCTGACATGTCGACGCAGTACATGCCATGGCGCTCGGTCAGCATCAGCAGGATCGTGTCGCAGTTCCTGCAGCGCGCCACCGCACCAGGCCCTGACATGTACACGACCATCTCCGCCATTACGCCCGTACGGCCACAACTGGTGCACGTGTAGGCCATGGTCGTCATGTCTCGCCCGAAGAGGTGGTGCATGACACCCGCCAGGGCGTTGCCATCGAGTGATCCCATTGTCGTCACCCGCCGGTCCCGCCGAAGCGTTCGGTCCGGATCCGTTCGGCCGCGTACCCGACGGACACCAACCCGGCCGCAGCCGTCTCGACGAACGCGGTCGGGCCACAGATGTAGGTCAGCGGATCACGGCCGGCCGCCCAACCGGCCGTGGACAAGAGCATCGGGTCGATGCGCCCGCGATAGCCCTGCCAGCCGCTCGGGGCCGCCCGCGTCAAGGTGATCGAGACCGTGACGAGGTCGTCGGCCGCCATCTCCATGAGCTCCTCGCGGTAGATCAGCAGCTCGAGAGAGCGCGCGGAGCACAGCGCGCGCAGCTCGTCCACCAGATAGGGAGACACCTCCCCGTCGTCGAGCCGCTCGACGGTCAGCGACAGGCCGTCGTCCTCCGGTCCGGACGCGATCGAGTAACTCCGCTCGGTCCGATATCCGTCCGGCGCCGTCAGCCGCACGTCCACGTGCTGCCCCGCACGGTGCCCGGGCCAATCGGTCACCGCGAGCGTGATGGTCTTCACCCGCGGAGTTTCGAAGGTCGTGGAGAGCACCGTGCCGGTCTGCCACGTCAATCGCCGGAGTAGCGCTGTTCTTTCCACGGGTCTCCATAGTTGTGATAGCCGAACATCTCCCAGAAGCCAGGTTGATCCGTCGCGCGCAGGTCCAGACCACGGATCCACTTCGCGCTCTTCCAGAAGTACAGATGGGGCACCAGCAGCCGCGCCGGCCCACCGTGCTCCGGCTCGAGCGGCCGGCCGTCGTACTCGTCGACGATCCATGCCTTGCCGCCTCGCAGGTCCGCCACCGGAACGTTCGTGGTGTAGCCGCCGTCGGAGAACGCCACGGCGTACGACGCCTGCGTCGGCACGGCATCGAGGAAGGTGTCGAGGGACACCCCTGACCAGGTCATGTCGAGCTTGGTCCACTTGGTCACGCAGTGGATGTCCACGGTGAACGTCTCGCGGGGCAGCGCCCGGAACTCGGCCCACGACCAGGACACCGGATGATCCACAGCACCGCGGATCGTGAAGTCCCAGGCGTCCGGTTGCGTGTACGGCGTGGGCCCGGCCGACAGCACCGGGAAGTCACGCGTGACGTACTGCCCCGGCGGCACTCGCGAGGAATCTGCGGTGCGCCGACCGAGAAACCCCCTGGTGACGGCCATCAGGCCTTCTCCCCTAGCTGCACACGCAACAGCCATTGCTGCTTCTCCAACGCCCCGACCACCCTCACCAGCACGTCTTGCGTCACGACGTCCGCAGCACCGGTCGCGCCCAGCCGTGCCGGGATGAGCTCGGCCACCGCCGCCACCCGCCGAGCCAGCTCCCAGACCACCGCATGGTCGGCGAGCGACCGCGCCGGGACAGCTTCGACCCGTGACCCGCTCGCCACCGCCGAGCTCTGGCCGTCCGGAACGATCCCCAGCGTCACCGCACGCTCGGCGACGACATCCGCGAGCTCGCGCCACTCCCCGACCAGCTCGTCGAGGAACAGACGCGCGCCACGGGCGGCCGACCCGACCACGCTCCAGTGCAACTGCTTCCCGATCAGGGAGAGATCGATCAGGTCTTGCAGCACGACCTCCAGTTCTTCACCGACGGCCTGCCGCTCGTTCGGATTGTCCAGCGGCGGCAACTGCACAGAATTGGCAACAGATTCCATAGACATACCTCCTCTGTGACATGGCGGCCGCCGGACCTTTCCTCGCCGGCGCGGAATCTTCGAGGGGAACAGGTGTTCGAGTTTCGGGAGTACGGGGGTATGGTGGGGGCATGGGTGCTGACCTTCAGGGCTCGTTGCTGGATGCGTTCGCGGATCCGGAGTTGGGGTCGCTGGGCGGGGTGTCGCGGACCGAGTTGGGGCGCGGGGCCTGGATCGATGTGCTTCCGGGGTGGTTGACGGGGGCGGATCAGGTGTACGAGCGGCTGGCTCGGGAGGTGCCTTGGCAGGCGGAGCGGCGGCAGATGTACGACCGGGTGGTCGACGTACCGCGCCTGCTGTGTTTCTACGGTGAGAACGCCGAGCTCCCACTGCCGATCCTCGACGAGGCGCGGGATGCGTTGAGCGGCTACTACGCGGACGAGCTGGGTGAGCCGTTCCGTACGGCGGGGTTGTGTTTCTACCGCGACGGCCGGGACAGCGTGGCGTGGCACGGGGATCGGATCGGGCGCGGCAACCACGAGGACACGATGGTCGCGATCCTGTCTGTCGGCGAGCCACGAGTGCTCGCCCTGCGACCACGGCCAGGCGGCGCCAGCGGACCGGTCGGCTCGACGGTGCGGTATCCGCTCGGACACGGCGACCTGATCGTGATGGGCGGCTCCTGCCAGCGCACCTGGGAACACGCCATCCCGAAGGCAGCCGGCCGCGTAGGCCCGCGCATCAGCATCCAGTTCCGCCCCCGCGGAGTCCGATAAACCACCGGACCTTCTGATTGAGGCGGGGCTGGAGGCCAGGTCGGGTAGGTCGGTTTCATGCGGCGGCTGCGGCGGTGATGTCGGGGCTGTAGATACCGTCTTTGGTGGCGATGTAGAAGCCGAGGAGGCGGATGCCGGCGGCGCGGCAGATGGCGGTGGCGGCTTGTGACCACTGGTTGTCCAGGTCGGTCAGGCGGGCGGAGCCGGGGCGGCCGAGGGCCAGGATGAGAGCCGCGCCGGGGGCGGTGCGGACCGCCGGGATGATCGGGTGCATGGCGGTCCCGCAGAGCTGGGCCGGGCTGGGGTCCGCGGGATGGGGCGACCGGTCGGCTGGGACGGCCGCGGGCGGGATGGCGTCGGCTGGGAGTTCGACGGTGACGGTGGCCAGGTAGTGGTTGTCGGGGGCGCAGATGAGGACTGTGAGAGTGCCTCGGCGGCGGTCGCCGTGGCTGACCATGAGGTCTACGACGTCGGCTGTGACGGCGGGGTCGGTGAGCGGGCGGTCGGGCCAGGTGGCGGAGAGGTTCTCGAAGCTCATGCCTGTAAAGGTGCCGTGATTCCGGCCACCGGGCCGGGTTGTCCACAGCCGAAATTGGCCCATGTTCTGAGGGTGGGAATGGATCTCTTGGGTGGGCCGTTGCGCATCTAGGCTCGAGGACATGAGCAGCAGACTTGGGCAGATGCTTCCGCCGGCCGGAGCGCCGCAGGATCTCGCGATGGCGCAGTTGGCCAACTCGGTCGGGGACGGGGCGTTCGTCGTCACCTCGGCGTTGTTCTTCACCCGCGTGGTCGGGCTCTCGACCGCGGAGGTCGGGCTCGGGCTGACGATCGCCTGGCTGGTCGGATTCCTGGCGGGCGTCCCGCTCGGCAACCTCGCGGACCGGCGGGGAGCCCGCGGCACCGCGGTCCTGCTGGCGCTGACGACCGCGACAGCAGTCGCCTCGTTCCTGGTGGTCAGGAGCTTCGCCGGCTTCCTGATCGCCGCGGTGATCTACGCGTGCAGTCAGACCGGGCTCACCGCGGCGCGGCAGGCGTTGCTCGCGGGCCTGGTCGCCCCGGCGGAGAGGACCAGGATCCGCGCGTTCCTGCAATCCACCGTGAACGCCGGGCTCGCGATCGGCGCGCTTCTCGGCGGCGTGGCGCTCCGCTTCGACAGCACGGCGGCGTACCTGACTGTGTTCGCGGTCGATGCCCTCAGCTTCCTGATCGCTGCCGCGCTGCTGCGCCGGGTCCCGTCGATCGCGACCACATTGCGCGTCGCGGGCGAGCCGCGGCTGGCCGTGCTGCACGACCGTCCGTACACCGTGCTCGCGCTGATCAATGCGGTGATGCTGCTCTTCATGCCGCTGATCAGCCTGGTCGGCCCGCTCTGGATCGTCACCCGCACGAACGCGCCCAACTGGGTCGTCGCCTCGCTGATGATCGTGAACACGCTCGGAGTGACGCTCTTCCAGGTCCGGATCGCGAAGCGAGTCAAGGATCTGCGCACCGCGTCCCGCAGCGTCCGGTACGCCGGTGTCGCGATGCTGGCCGCCTGCGCGGTCTTCGCGACCACCGCCGCCGGCCTGAGCGCCCCGCTCACCGCCGTCGTCCTCGTCATCGCCGCCGCACTCCTGACGCTCGGCGAGATGAAACTCGCCTCCGGCGCCTGGGAAATCAGCTTCGGGCTGGCCCCCGCCGACAAGCAGGGCCAGTACCAGGGCTTCTTCGGCACCGGCCCCGCGATCGCCCGGATGCTCGGCCCGGCACTGCTCACCACAGTGGTGCTCGGCTGGGGCCCGATGGGCTGGCTGGCCGTCGGTGCACTGTTCCTGGGGACCAGTTGCGCGACTGGTCCCGCCGTACGATGGGCTGCGCGGACGAGGGCCGTCAACGAGGACGCCACGCCGTCGCTGGTAGAGGAGAACGCCGCCTGATGGAGATTCCCGGACTGGTCGAGATCACGACGTACGACGAACTGCGGGAGGTCGTCCCGCAACCACTGGCAGCCGCCGCCGGCAAGGCCCGCAAGGAGTTGCACGACCTCGACCGGGAGTGGCTCGCGGCCTCGCCGTTCTGCCTGATCGCCACCTCCGCGGACGACGGCACCTGCGACGTCTCCCCCAAGGGCGACCCGGCCGGATTCACGAAGATCTTCGACAGCACCACGATCGCGATCCCGGAGCGGGCCGGCAACCGGCGCGTCGACGGGTTCACCAACATCCTCTCCAACCCGCACGTAGGGCTGATCTACTTCCTGCCCGGCCGCGGCGACACGCTGCGGATCAACGGCCGCGCCCGGATCGTTCGCGAGGCGCCGTTCTTCGACGAGATGGTCGTGAAGGGCAACCGCCCGCAGCTCGCGCTGCTGGTCGAGATCGAGGAGATCTTCCACCACTGCTCGAAGGCGTTCCTGCGCTCCCAGCTGTGGAAGCCGGAGACCTGGAACCCGGAGGCGATGCCGAGCCGCCCGCGGATCGCGAAGGCGCTGGAGCGGCCTGACGAGGAGCTCGCGACGCTCGAGGAGTACTACGGCACGGCGTACGAGGAGAAGATCTACAAGGTCAAGTACTGAACTACCGCGGCGGGCGCAGGCCGATGTACTCCGTGGCGACGATGACACCGGCCCCGCCCGGCCTCTACGGTTCCGTACTGTGAGCACGACCGAGACGCCCCCGTCCCCCGGGGCACGAGTGCGCCGCGTGGCCCTGCCCGTGGCGCTGGCCGTGTTCTCGGTGGTCGGCACGTTCGGGGCGTCCCGCGGTCAGACCGACCGCCACGAGCCGGACTTGTTCATGGTGGTGCTGCTGCTGATCGGTTCGCTGTCGCTGTACTGGCTGCGGACCAGGCCGATCCCGGTGCTGTGGGCAACGGTCCTCTCGACGCTGGTCTACATGCTCTGCGAGTACCCGTGGGGCCCGGTCGTGTTCGCGTTCGTGATCGCCGTGTTCACCACGATCCGCCTCGGTCACCGGCTGGCGGGCTGGCTCGGGCTGATCACCTTGTACGTCGGGCACGTCGGCGGGCGGATGATCCTCGGGATCAACGAGCAGGGCATCTACCAGGTGCTGCTCGTCGGCACCTGCTTCTGCGTCCTGGGCTTCCTCGCCGAGCTCTTCCGCGCGCACCGCGACCGCGTGATGGCCGCCGCGCGGACCCGGAAGGAGGAGGAGCTGCGCCGTGCCGGCGAGGAACGGCTGCGGATCGCGCAGGAGCTCCACGACGTCGTCGCGCACCACATCTCGCTGATCAACGTGCAGGCGTCCACCGCGCTGCACCTGGTCGACCGGCAGCCCGAGCAGGCCGCCCCGGCGTTGTCCGCGATCAAGGACGCGAGCAAAGAGGCGCTGGTCGAGCTGCGGTCGATCGTCGGCGTACTGCGGCAGTCCGACGAGTCCGCGCCGCGGCAGCCGGTCACCGGACTCGATCACCTCGATCACCTGATCAGCCGGACCGAGCGGGCCGGCCTCGACGTACACAAGATCGTGCACGGCGATCCGCGGCCGCTGCCGGCCGGGCTCGACCGTGCCGCGTTTCGCATCGTCCAGGAGTCGCTGACGAACGTCGTACGGCATGCCCGGGCGACGTCGGCGACGGTCCGGATCCAGTACGGCGAGCAGTCCCTGGTGCTTCAGATCGACGACAACGGCGAGTCGCTGGCCGGTGCGCCGAAGGAGGGCAACGGCATCTCCGGGATGCGCGAACGCGCCACCGCACTCGGCGGCACCCTGACCGCGAACCGCACACCGACCGGCAGCCTGCGGATCACGGCGACGCTGCCGCTGTGAACAAGCCGGCCGGTGTCAGGGCAGGCGGACGTGGGACGGGTTCAGGTCCGCCACGCGGGAGACTCCGAGCAGGGCCATCGTGCGGCGTACCTCCTTGGTCAGGATGTCCGCGGCCCGGGCGACACCGCGCTGACCGCCGGCCATCAGGCCGTACAGGTACGCGCGGCCGACCAGGCAGGCGTCGGCGCCGAGCGCGATCGCCGCGACGATGTCGGCGCCGGACATGATGCCGGTGTCGAGGTAGATCTCCGCGTCGCTGCCGACCGCCTTCCGGACGTCCGGCAGGATGCGCAGCGGCGTCGGGGCGCGGTCCAGCTGCCGGCCGCCGTGGTTCGACAGCACGACCGCGTCCGCGCCGGCATCGACGACCCGGCGGGCGTCCTCGACGGTCTGGATGCCCTTGACGATCAGCGGGCCGTCCCAGATCGAGCGCAGCCAGTTGAGATCGTCGATCGTCATGGTCGGGTCGAACAGCTTGTCGAGCAGCTCCGCGACAGTGCCGTCCCAGGTGGACAGCGACGCGAACGTCAGCGGGCGCGTGGTCAGCAGGTTCGCCCACCAGGCCGGGTGCAGGGACGCGTCCAGGACGGTCTTCGCGGTCAGCGACGGCGGGATCGTGAAGCCGTTGCGGACGTCGCGGAGCCGGGCCCCGGCGACCGGTACGTCGACGGTGAGCATCAGCGCCTCGTACCCGGCGGCGGCCGACCGCTTCACCAGGTCCTCACCGGCCGTGCGGTCCTTCCACACGTACAGCTGGAACCACTTGCGTGCGTTCGGGCCCGCGGCCGCGACGTCCTCGATCGAAGTGGTGCCCATCGTCGACAACGAGTACGGGATGCCGACCTGCTCGGCGACCTTCACGACCGCGCTCTCGCCCTCGTGGTTCATCATCCGGGTGAAGCCGGTCGGCGCGAACGCGAACGGCAACTCTGAGCGGCCGCCCAGGATCGACGTCCCCAGGTCGATGTCGGAGACGTCGCGCAGGATCGACGGCTGCAGCTCCATCTCGGCGAACAGCCGGCGGGCGCGGCGCAGGCTGATCTCCGCCTCGGCGGCGCCGTCGGTGTAGTCGAACACCGACCGCGGCGTCCGGCGCTTCGCGATCGCCCGCAGGTCCGCGATCGTCAGCGCCTTCTCCAGCCGCCGCTCGGTCGGGTTCACCGTGATCGGCTTCGGCCGCAGCAGCGGCTTCAACTCGGACCATTTGGGCATCTGGCGATCGGTCATCACGTCTCCCGGCTGAATCTGTGGTCGGACCACACCCTACCCTGTGGTCCGACCACACAGATAGGCTCGTCCACATGAAGAACTACGAGCTGGTCCTGCACCGGGTCGAGGCCGATCTGGCCGCCGGACGGCTGCGGATCGGCGGGCGGCTGCCCGGTGAGCGGGCGCTGGCCGAGCAACTCGGGATCAGCCGGCCGTCGGTGCGGGAGGCGGTCCGGGTCCTGGAGGCGATGGGCGTGGTGCGGACCGCGACCGGCTCCGGTCCCGAGGCCGGCGCGGTGATCGTGGCGGAGCCGGTGTCGCCGCTGACCGCCGTACTGCGGTTGCACCTGGCAACCAATCATCTGCCGATGGGCGACGTCGTGCAGACCCGGCTGCTGCTGGAGTCCTGGTCGGCGCGGGAGGCGGCGGCGCGGGAACTCGAGGCGCGCGAGCTGAAGGTCGCCGAGGAACTGCTCGACCGGATGGACGACACCGCGCTGTCGCCGGAGGAGTTCCACGTGCTCGACGCGGAGTTCCACGTCGCGCTGTCCGGGCTGGCGGGGAACGTGCTGATCGCCGCGGTGATGACCTCGCTGCGGTCGGCGATCCACGGTTACGTGCTGGCCGCCGTACCGAATCTGCCGGACTGGGAGGCGACGGCGGTCGGGTTGCGCAGCGAGCACCGGGCGATCCTGGCGGCGGTGCGCGGCGGCGAGCCGGAGCGCGCGGCCGGGCTCGTGACCGCGCACATCCGGGGGTTCTACCAGGCGGCCCAGTTAGCACCGTTCGGCGGCGCTGAGGGCGGTGCGGCGCAGGCCCAGGATCACGACCGCGCCGACGACCAGATGGAGTGAGGCGAGGCCGAGCTTGGCGCCGAGCCCGATACCGTTCGTCAGCGGGCTGCCGAGCGAGGTGGTGCAGACGATCGCGGCGACGACGGTCCAGATGTTCTGGGCGCGCAGCGTACGGCGCTCTAGGATCGCGAGCAGGGCCCAGCCGGCCAGCGCGACGACGACGGTCGAGACGAGCACGGCGGCGGCGCCGATGTGCTGGGTGCCGCCCTGCCGGGCCTCCAAGGTGATGCCGGCGAGCGGGCCGAGAATCGCCCAGTCGGCGAGCGCTGCAAGAGCGGCAACCCCAACAACGGCCAGGCGGCTACGCCCAGGAACCCGGCGAGAAGTCGCCGAGGCAGCCGGGTCCTCAGGCAGCGCGGGGGCCGCGGGAGGAGCCTCGGCCGTGGGCTGGGAATGAGCCGCGCGCTGCGGCTGGCCCGTGGGCTGAGCCGCGGGCTGGGGCTGGGGCGTGGGCTGGGATGTGTGGTTGTGCATTGAGGGCTCCTGGGGTGATGGGGTTGTGGGATCACCTTCTTGTGGAGTGGGGGTGGCGGCATCGGTCGTGGGGCTGGGGGTAGGCGGCCGGAAGTCTGTGGGGGTTCGACTTTGGTTGGTGGTGGGGATCGAGGGTGACCGCCTAGGGTCGGCGGCATGGAGGAGTGTGTGCCGCCGAAGCCGTCGAAGCAGGCCGAGCTCGTCGCGACCGGCGCGATGGGCGTGCTCGTCGCGCTGACGATCGTCGGGCGGCTGCCGGACCCGGAGCACGACAAGTTCCTGTTCCTCGACATCGCGGTCGGCGTCGCCGCGGTCGCGCTGATCCCGGTGGCGCTCCGCCGCCCGGTGCCGGGCGCGATCGCACTCGCCGTCCTGGCGGCCCTCTCCCCCGCCGCCACACCGCCCTCCACCCTCGGCACGTTGAACGTGGCCATGCGCCGCCCGTGGCGTCCGGCGATCCTGGTCGCCGTGATCGGCACAGTCGCGCACCTGATCCAGGGTCTGTGGCAACCGATCCACGGCCTCCCGTTCCTCTGGTTCGCCGTCCTGGACGTGGCCGTGCACGCCGCACTGCTCGGCTGGGGGCAAGGAACGCAGGCACGACGGCAACTGCTGGAGTCGCTGCGGGAACGCGCGCGGCGCGCGGAGGCCGAGCAGGGCCGCCGGATCGCCGAGGCGCGGTCGCTCGAGCGCACCAAGATGGCGCGCGAGATGCACGACGTCCTCGCCCATCGCCTCTCGCTGCTCGCGACATACGCCGGCGCGCTCGAGTACCGCCCGGACTCGTCACCGGAGAAGCTCGCGAAGGCGGCCGGCGTGATCCGGACCGGCGTCCACCAGGCGCTCGACGAACTGCGCGAGGTGATCAACGTGCTGCGCGACGAGGACGTGCACGAAGGCCGGCCGCAACCGACGTTCGGGGACCTCCGGGCGCTCGTCGACGAATCCCGCGACGCCGGTACGACGATCGCGTACGAGGACCAGGTCGCCGATCCGGCATCCTTGCCGCTGGCAACGGGGAGGACGGCGTACCGGGTCGTGCAGGAGGGACTGACGAACGCTCGCAAGCACGCGGCCGGACACCCGGTAACCGTGCTCGTTTCCGGCGAACCGGGTGATCGGTTGCGGATCGAGCTGACCAACCCGGCCTCGAACGGTACGCCGCTGGCGCCCGGTAGTGGGACCGGGCTGGTCGGACTGACCGAGCGCGTCCAGCTCGCGGGCGGCACGCTCGACCACGGGCAGGTGCCCGGTGGCGGGTTCCGGCTGGAGGCCTCGCTACCGTGGCCCTCGTGAACATCCGGGTGCTGGTGGTGGACGACGACGCGTTGGTACGGGCCAGCCTCGAGATGATGCTGGACGGTGCGAACGGGATCTCCGTGGTCGCGCAGGCCGCCGACGGTGACGAGGTACCGGCGGCCGTCGACGCGCATTTCCCGGACATCGTGCTGATGGATCTGCGGATGCCGCGGGTCGACGGGATCGTTGCGACCCGGCGGCTGCGGGCGCGGACGAACCCGCCCGAGGTCGTCGTGCTCACCACGTTCGACACCGACGAGAATGTCCTGCACGCGCTCCGCGCCGGGGCGAGCGGGTTCCTGCTCAAGGACACGCCGCCCGCGCAGATCGTCGACGCCGTCCGGCGGGTCGCGGCCGGAGACCCGATCCTGTCGCCGGCGATCACCCGCCGGTTGATGGACCGCGCCGCCACGCAGGCCGACGCGCACACGATCGCGCAACAGAAGCTGCAGCGACTGTCGCCCCGGGAGTACGACGTGATGCTCGCGGTCGCGCAGGGCAAGGCGAACGCGCAGATCGCCTCCGAGCTGTTCATGAGCCTGGCGACCGTGAAGGCGCACATCTCGCACATCCTCACCAAACTCGAGCTCGGCAACCGCACACAGATCGCGCTGCTCGCACATGACGCGGGGCTCGCATAGGCTCCGCGCATGATTCGGGTGCTGCTGGCGGACGATCAGGCGTTGGTGCGGGCCGGGTTCCGGTCGTTGCTGAACGCCGAGGACGACATCACGGTGGTCGGCGAGGTCGCGGACGGCGCTGAGGCCGTCGCGGTGGCGCGGCGGGACAAGCCCGACGTCGTACTGATGGACATCCGGATGCCCGGGACGGACGGGCTGGAGGCGACGCGGCAGATCGGAGCGGATCCGGAGCTGGCCGACGTCCACGTGGTGATCCTGACGACGTTCGACCTCGACGAGTACGTGTTCGAGGCGCTGCGGGTCGGGGCCAGCGGGTTCCTGGTGAAGGACACCGAGCCGGTCGAGCTGCTGCAGGCCGTGCGAGTGGTGGCGCGCGGTGACGCGCTGCTGTCCCCCGGTGTGACACGCCGGCTGGTGGCGGAGTTCGCGTCGCGGTCGCGGCAGCCGCATGCGAGCACGGAGCTCGACGTCCTCACCGAACGCGAGAAGGAGATCGTCGCGCTGGTCGGCGAAGGCCTGTCCAACGACGAGATCGCCGGGCGGCTGGTGCTCAGCCCGGCGACCGCGAAAACCCACGTCAGCCGCGCGATGATCAAACTCGGCGTCCGCGACCGCGCCCAGCTGGTGGTGGTCGCCTATCAAACCGGGCTCGTGCGGCCCGGCTGGCTCGGTTGACCTGCCGACGCGTGCAAGGTCGACAGGACGTCTCTGCAACTCGCGGCTGTCGGCTCGCGTGATTCGAGGTCTGGTGCTTGGTTGCAGACGGATACGTCCTGTCGAGACTGCACGGGTTCGTCTGCGGAGTTGACCTTCCAGCTGGTCGAGGGGCGAGGGTGGTCGCATGATGCGACTGGAGGAGATCACCGCCGCTGTCGAGGCCGGCCGGGGCGGGGATCGTGCGGCTGCCCGCACCCGATTGACCGCGCTCTGGGAGGAGATCGACGACCCGGCGACCCGGTGCGTGATCGCGCATTTCCTCGCCGACGTGCAGGACGAGACCGAGGACGAGCTGACCTGGGACCTCCGGGCCCTGGAGCTCGTTTCGGACGACCAATGGCTGCCGTCCCTGCACCTCAGCCTCGCCGACGACTACCGCCGGCTGAGCCGGCCCGAGGAAGCCCGGGAGCACCTCGCAGCGGCGGAGGCCAACCTCTCGAAGCTCCCCGCCGGGGACTACGGCGACCTGATCAGGAGCGGCTTCGAGCACGTGGCGCAAGCTCTCGCAGCCGGCAGTGTGCAACGGCTGGAGACCAATCCCAGCACCTGACTACTCCCCCAGAGGTAGGGCGGGTGACTCCTCCTGGGCGACGCCGGACGTGGGGGCGGACGGCCAGGCTCTAGGTATGGATGCGCTAGTTGAGGTCAGCGGGCTGACGAAGCGGTACGGCGACACCTTGGCGGTTGACGGTGTCGATCTGACGGTGTTGCCGGGTGAGGTGTACGGGTTCCTGGGGCCGAACGGGGCGGGCAAGACGACGACGCTCCGGATCCTCACCGGGCTGATCGCGCCGACGAGCGGCCGGGTGCGGGTGCTGGGCGGCTGGCCGGGTGAGTCCGGCGTGCTGGCGCGGACCGGGTCGATGATCGAGTCGCCCGCGTTCTACCCGTACCTGTCCGGCCTGGACAACCTGCGGCTGCTGGCCGAGTACGCCGGGGTGTCGCGACAGCGGATCGACGAGGTGCTCGAGCTCGTCGACCTCGCCGATCGTGCGACCGACCGGTTCTCGACGTACTCCCTGGGGATGAAGCAGCGCCTCGGCGTCGCGGCGGCGCTGCTCAAGGACCCGGAGCTGGTGATCCTCGACGAGCCGACCAACGGCCTCGACCCGGCCGGGATGCGCGACATGCGCCGCTTGATCCGCGAGCTCGGCACCGGCGGCCGGACGGTGCTGCTGTCCAGCCACCTGCTCGGCGAGGTGCAGCAGATCTGCGACCGGGTCGGCATCATCAACGCCGGCCGGATGGTTGCCGAGCACAACGTCGACGAGCTGCGCGGCGAGCAGGAACTTGTCGTCCGGGCCGCACCGAAGGACCAGGCGCAGTCGATCCTGACCCGCTTCGGCAGCGTCCACCGCTACGACGACACGCTCCGGGTGCAGGTGGATCCGGCGAAGGCCGCCGAGGTGAACCGGACGCTCGTCGAGGCCGGTATCGAGGTGTCCGAGCTGCACACCACCGAACGCGCGCTCGAGGACATCTTCTTCGAGCTGACCACAGAGCTGTCGACAGAGCCGTCGACAGAGCCGTCGACAGAGCCGTCGACAGAGCTGTCGGCCGGGGAGGAGACCACCGATGTTGGGTAGCTACCGAGCCGAACTGCTCAAGCTCCGCAAGCGATCCGCCGTCTGGGTGCTGTTCGGCGCCGGCCTGGTGCTGAGCCTGATCTTCGGCTACCTGCTGCCGTACCTGGGCTACGCGACCGGCGACGACAACCCGCAGACCAACGGCATACCACGCGCCGAGATCCTGCGCGGCATGCTGCCCGAACGCGTCGTCGACAACACGATCGGCGGGTACCCGATCTTCGCCGGCGCGCTCGCGCTCGTGCTGGGCGCGATCGTGATCGGCGGCGAGTACACCTGGGGCACGCTGAAGACCGTCCTCACCCAGCGCCCGCAGCGCGGCACGATCCTCGGCGCGCAGTTCCTGGCGCTGGGCACGATGATCGCGCTCTGGGTGCTCGGGATCTTCGCCGCCTGCGCGCTGTGCAGCCTCGGCATCGCCGCGGCCGAGAACGGTTCGACGAACTGGCCGGGCATCGTCGATCTCCTGCAAGGCCTCGGCGGCGGCTGGCTGGTGCTGATGATGTGGAGCCTCGCCGGAGCCGTCCTGGCTGTTGCCTTCCGCAACGTCGCGATGCCGATCGGCCTCGGCGTGGTGTGGATCCTCGGCATCGAGACGCTGCTGGCCGGCGTCGTGAGCAGTCTGCTGCCGAGCCTGGACTGGCTCGCCAACGCGCTGCCCGGTACGAACGCCGGCTCGCTCGTCTTCAGCGTCACCGGCATGGCCGCCGCCGATGCACCACCCGGCGTCCGCGATGCCGTCGGCGGCGGACGGGCGCTCCTGACCCTGATCGGTTACTGCGCGGTGTTCGCCGTCCTCGCGGCCTGGACCACGCGGCGCCGCGACGTCACCTGATCCCGGCGTGCACCAACGCGAGCTCGCAGAACATCGCGTTGGCCCAGGAGAACCACTCGCGGGTGTACTGCGTGGGGTCGTCGACGTCGAAGCCCTCGTGCATCTGGCCGGTGCCGCCGGTGGTGTCGCGCAGGAGCTCCAGCAACTGCTGGCGCTCCTGGGCCGACGTGCTGGAGATCCCCTGCACGGCGAGCGCGATGTGCCAGATGTAGCGCGGCGGTGTGTGCGGGCTGCCGATACCGGCGGCCGCCGTACCGCTGTAGTAGTAGGGATTCGACGGGCTGAGCAGCAGGGAGCGCGTGGCGAGGTACGTCGGGTCGTCCGGCGCGGCGTACCCGGTGAGCGGGATCGACAGCAGGCTCGGCATGTTGGCGTCATCCATCAGCAGCGTCTCGCCCAGGCCGTCGACCTCGTACGCGTACACCCGGCCGTGCACCGGGTGCTCCACCGTGCCGAACGTCGCGATGCCCTCGTCGATCTCGGCCTTCAGCGCCTTCGCCCGGTCGGCCAGCGGCTCGTCCCGCAGTACCTCGGTCGCGATCTCCTGCAGGTACCCGAGCACGACCGACGCGAACATGTTCCCGGGTACGTTGAAGCCCAGCTCGGTCGCGTCGTCACTCGGCCGGAACGCGCTCCACGACATGCCGGTCGGTCGCGTCAGCCGTCCCCGTCCCTCGCGGACCAGGGTGTCCGACGGCCGGTCGTCGTGCCGCTGGAACCGGTACGGCGAGCGCGCCTCGTGGTCCTGCTCCACGGTCCACAGCTCGACGATCGCCTCCGCGGCGGCCCGGAAGCGGTCGTCGATCACGTCGGCGCGGCCGGTGATCCGCCACAGCCGGTAGGCCAGCTCGAGCGGGAAGCACAGCGAGTCGATCTCGTACTTGCGCTCCCACACCCACGGCGACATCTCGGTCTCGTCGGTGACGTGACCGGCGCCGTTCGCCTCCTGGTTGAAGGCGTTCGCGTACGGGTCCAGGACGACGTACTCGAGCTGCCGGTGCAGCACGCCGATCAGGATCTCCTGGAGGCCCGGATCGTCCTTGCACAGCAGCAGGTACGGGCGCAGCTGCGCGGCCGAGTCGCGCAGCCACATCGCCGGGATGTCGCCGGTGAGCACGAACGTGGTCCCGTCCGGCAGCCGCTCGGCGACGGCCGGCAGGTTCTCGGCCATCGAGCGCCGGAACATCTCCGCGATCACGTCGTCGCCGCCGGCCTTCCGCACAGCCTCCGTGGCGCGGGCGAGGACCTCGGGGTCGATCATCAACACATCTACCTTTCACCATCAAGAGTCAGGCCGACAGAGGGGTCGGGCGAGAAGGTCCGGTCCAGGACCAGGCTCGCGGCGCCGATCGCGCCGACGTCCACGCCGAGCGCCGTACCGGTGACCTCGAACGGATGCACCGCCCGCAGCAGGAACCGGCCTTCCAAGGCCTCCCGGACCGCGGCGTCGAGGACCGGTGCGAGGTGTTCCCAGTGCGGGCCGCCGAAGACGACCCGCTCCAGATCGAGCAGGTTCGCGATGTCCTCGACCACCTTGGCGATCCGCTCCGCGAGCGCGGTGACGATCGCCCGCGCCGGGACGGAGCCGTCCGCGGCCAGCGCGCACAGCCGGGAGAAGGCCGCCTCGACGGCTTGCCGGTCGTCGAGGTCGATGCCATCGGCAAGCACTTCGGCCCGGACTCCCTGCTGCACCAGGTACCGCGGCTGGCTGGCTTCGCCGACGCAGCCGCGCCGGCCGCAGTAGCACAGCGGACCGTCCGGATCGACGATCACGTGACCGATCTCGCCGACGTTGCTGGACGAGCCGCGGATCACCTCGTCGCCGATCACCAGCCCGGCGCCGACGCCCGTGCCGAGGTAGAAGAAGACGAAGCTGCCGCCCTGGCCGGCCCACCGCTCGGCGGAGGCGGCCGCGGTCACGTCCTTGTCCAGGACGATCGGCAGGCCGGTCCGCTCGGCCAGTTCGTCGCGGAGCGGCACCAGGTGCCAGGTCGAGAGGTTCGGCGGGTCGACCACCACGCCGCGCTCGACGTCGATGGGCCCGGGCGCGGCGATCCCGACACCGGTGACCCGGTCCCGCGGCGCGCCCGCCTCGGCGATCACTTCCTCGATCGTCTTCGCGATGCCGTCGATCAGCAGGCCGGGGTCGTCGGCGTACTGGTCCACGGGCCGCCGCGCGACCACCTCGCCGGTCAGGTCGAGCAGGACGACGGTGACGACGGACGGGTCGAGGTGCACGCCGACGGCGTACCGGCCGGTGGGCTCGAGCTCGAGCAGGGTCCGCGGCTTGCCGAGTCTCGCGCCCCGCAACCGTCCGGCTTCGCGGACCAGGCCCGCGTCGAGCAGGCGGCGCGCGATGTTCGAGATCGCCTGGCCGGACAGACCGGTGGCCTCGGCGAGCTCGACGCGGCTCAGCTGCTCGCTGCGGCGGATCGCGTCCAGCACCACGGCGTCGTTGAAGCCCCCGACGCGATCGAGGTTCGTCCCCCGTCTAACCAATTGGATCCGCACCCCACGGTTGCGACCAGTCGTACCGGATGGTGTCCCCACCCGTGCGCCATTCGTTCGGAGTGGTGTTGACCAGCCAGTCGACCGGCTCGATTTCCGAGGCAGCACCACCGTCGAGCGCCAACCGTATACCGTCGCGCAACGCACGGTCCGTGCGGTCCGTCCGCGCCGCCGGGTCGATCGACAGGAACAGCGCCGTACCGGAGCGGGCGACGAGATCCAGGAACCGTTCGTTCAGCTCCCACGGCGTCTGCGGCGTGCACGGGACGCAGTCCGCGTCGACCGTGAAGAAGCGGTTGTGCTGCGGGAGCCGGAACGCGAGGGTGTTCACCCCCATCTTCCGGGTCCGCTCCCAGTCCCGCCCGGAGGTGTCGTCGCCGGTCCGCTGGACGTCGATGAGCCCCGCCGCGAGGTGGCCCACGGTGTTGCAGCCGATCAGTACGACGTCGTCGGCCGCCGCCCGGATCTCGCGGTAGAACGCCAGCACGATCTCGGCCGTCGTCCGGGACCGGTCGTGGAACTGCCAGCCCCCGGTGGTCAGGCGGGATCCCATCGCCGGCCCGAAGTTGCCGAAGATGTCGTACGTACTGAAGTCGTGCTTGACCAGCTCGAATCCCCAGGACCGGAAGCGTTCGAGATCGGAGCGCACGCCGTCGAGGACCTCGGGGCGGGTGGGGTCGAGCGCACGGCCGGGTTTGTCGTGCGGGCCGGACTTCGCCCACCGGCTGGGTTCGCGGACCAGGAGCGGGCGGAACCACAGGCCCGGGCGCGCACCGATCGCCTTGATCGCGGCCGCCGTGCCCGCCAGGTCGTCGAAGACGCCCGGCGTGCCGCGGTCCCAGGGGCCGCCGGAGGCGATGCCGCCCGGGTACCAGCCGTCGTCGACGACGCTGAACGGCTTCACCGGGTGGCCGTCGGCGAGCTCGACGATGGTCGACGCGTCCTTCAGGACGGCCTTCTCGTCGAAGTTCTCGCCGTAGGCGTAGTACCAGTTGTTGGCACCTACAACAGGCCCGGCCACCGGCGCGGGCTCAGGTCGCGCCGGTAGCCGGGTGCTCATGGTGGCGACCGCTGCGTGCAGGGTCTGCCAGGGTGTGCCGACGTCCTCGAATCGTCGCACGACCGCTGCTGTCAGGGTACGACCGTCCAAAAGCGCCGGGCCGTCGCCGTTCCGCAGATCGAGCCACAACGTGAAGCCGTCGCCGTCGACCGTCCAGGCGCAGAACGCGTTCGGCTGCACGTCGACGCCCATGCCGAAGGTGCCCGCGGCGGAGTGGGCGAGGAAGTACCACGGCAGCAGCCGCTCGGGCTGCCGGTGCCGCCACTGCAGGTCGCCGTACGAGCGTTCCCACGCGTCGCCGAGGATCAGGGCGTCGCTCGGCAGCTTCTCCGACCAGCGCAGCGCGACCCGGGAGACCTTCGCCGCGGTGACCTCGACCGTCCCGTCGTTCCAGCTGACCTCGATGCCGGCCCGTGCCGGAGCGGTCAAGCCGTCCGAGGGGTCCGCCTGGACGAAAACAGCGCTCGGTTCTCTCACCTGACTCCTCGGGGCAATTAATTTCCCCAGAGACTTTAGTTAGTCGCGCTCGGGCCGGTCAAGGCGGTCATGGCGGCGACGAGACGCTCCACGTCGGAGCGGTCCGTGTACGGCGCGAGACCGGCCCGGACCGCGCCCGCCGCGCCGAGCCCGAGGTGTCGCGCGGGCTCGTACGCGTAGAACGAGCCGGCCGGGGCGTTGACGCCCGCCTTCGCGAGATGCTCGGACACCTCCCCCGGCGTGTGCCCGTCGAGCGTGAACAGCAGGGTCGGCGTGCGGTGTGCGGCGTGGCCGTAGAGGGTGACACCCGGGATCGCCTTCAGGGCCGACTCCAGCTCGTCACGCAGCCCGTCCTCATGAGCTTCGACGCTCCGCAGCGACGTGATCAGCCGCTCGCGCCGCGTCGTGCCGCTGCCTCCGAGCCCAGCGATGAAGTCGACCGCGGCCGTGGTACCGGCCAGCAGCTCGTACGGGAGCGTGCCCAACTCGAAGCGCTCAGGTACGGCGTCCGTCGACGGCAGGAGCTTGTCCGGCCGCAGCGTCTCGAGGAGCTCCGGCGCCGCGGTCAGTACGCCGAGATGCGGGCCGAAGAACTTGTACGGCGAGCACACGTAGAAGTCGGCGTACCGTGCGTCGACCGGCGCGTGCGCCGTCAGGTGGACGCCGTCGACGT
Source organism: Kribbella sp. NPDC051936 (assembly GCF_040680955.1). NCBI lineage: Bacteria > Bacillati > Actinomycetota > Actinomycetes > Propionibacteriales > Kribbellaceae > Kribbella > Kribbella sp. NPDC051936. The sequence goes on from NZ_JBFAXS010000002.1 coordinate 479,369, forward strand.
AGATCAGTGCGTCGGCCTCGTGGACCTGGTCGGCGATGCGCTGCGTGTCCGGACGGGTGCCGAGCAGGTTCGACGCCGCGGTGACCGCGACTAGGCGGGTGCGGTCCGTAAGCAGGGGTGCGATGTCGTCCAGCTCGGAGGTCTCCGGGTCGAACCCGAGCCACTTGACCGTGGCGCCGGCGGCCTCGGCGGCCTGCACCCACGGACGGACGTTCGCGTCGTGGTCGAGCCGGGTGACGATCACCTCGTCGCCCGCGGACCAGGTCTTTGCGAGCGCGCGGGAGAAGTCGTAGGTCAGCTGGGTCATGCTGCGGCCGAACACGATCCCCTCGGCGGTGGTGCCGAGCAGGTCGGCCATCGCCTGCCTGGCGCCGACCACGATCTCGTCGGCGCGGCGCTCGGCGGCGGTCATCCGGCCGCGATTGGCCAGTGCCGAGGTCATGGTGTGCGCCACCGCGTCGGCCACGGCCTGCGGGGTCTGGGACCCGCCGGGGCCGTCGAAGTGCGCGGCTCCCTCGTCGAGCGCGGGGAACTGCTTGCGGACGGCGACCACGTCGAAGGCATTCATGCGCGTCATCCTCTCTCGGTCCTGACAGCGCGCGCTACCGCCTGCCCGAATACGGATAAAAATGCGCGAACTGTCCGGGGAGTAGTGCAGGATGTCAGGAGTGAGAACGGTAACGACTCCTGACAGCACGGCGGCCCCGGTCCGGGCCTGGCTCCCGATCATGCTGGCGCTGGCGGCCATCTGGGGCTGCAGCTTCCTGTTCATCTCGGTCGGCGTCCGCGAGCTGCCGCCGCTCTACCTCGCGCTCGGCCGGGTGATCGCGGGATCGGTCGTCCTGCTCACGATCCTGATCGCCAAGCGCGAGCCGCTGCCGCGCGACCCGTGGCTGTGGGCGCACTCGTTCGTGGTCGGGGCGATCGGCTCGGCGATCCCATGGACCCTGTTCGGGTACGGCGAGGAGCGGATCCCGTCGCTGCTCGCCGGCATCTGGAACGGCATCACCCCGCTGGTCGTGCTGCCGATCGCGGTGCTGATCTTCCGGACCGAGAAGTTCTCGGCGCAACGCGGGATCGGGCTGCTGATCGGCTTCGCCGGGATGCTCGTCGTCCTCGGCGCCTGGCGGGTGCAGGGCGGCGCGGACCTGGCCGGTCAGGCGCTGTGCATGCTCGCCGCGGTGTCGTACGGGCTCGCGATCCCTTACCAGAAACGGTTCCTGGCCGGTACGACGCTGTCCGGCACCGCGCTGTCCACCAGCTTGTTGCTGTGCGCAACCGTCCAGCTGGCCGTCGTCGCGCCGCTGGTCACCAGGCAGGCGCCGCCCCCGCCGTGGTCGCTGTCGCCGGAGACCGTGCTGAGCGTGCTCGCCCTCGGCGCGCTGGGCAGCGGACTGGCCTTCGTCCTGAACATGCGCAACATCCGCCTGATCGGCGCCAGCCGCTCGTCGATGGTCACCTACCTGATGCCGATCTTCTCGATCGTCGTCGGCATCCTCGTCCTGCACGAGCACCTGACCTGGTACCAGCCCGTCGGCGGTCTCGTCGTCCTGCTCGGCGTCGCCGTCTCCCAGGGCCTGCTGACCGTGCGCCGCAAGCCGGTCGTTGCGGCCGCGGCAACCTGAGGTGTGCGGACCTGCGCCACTCAGTAACCCCGCCCGGTGGGTGGCCGCCGACCGGGGCTGAGCGTCGGGCGCCGGGGCGGGCAGCAGTTGGTGGGTGGTGGAGGTCCGCCCGGCGCTCGTCAGATGCGGCGCAGGTTGGGGATCGCGGCGACCACCACGGCCACCAGGGCGAGGAGGGTGCCGGCGACGACCGGCGTGGTGACGGGCTTGTCGGCCACCGGCAGGAAGATGTCGATGAACAGGCTGGCGATCAGCTGACCGGCGATCGTGCCGAGGCCGAGCACGAAGACGCCGACCACCCGGACCACGGCGGCCGCGGCGCTGATGAAGATCACGCCGCACGCGCCGCCGAAGTACAGCCAGGGCTCGCTCGGCAGGTGCCGTGGCGCACCGCGGACCGAGAGATCGACCAGGAACACGAGCAGCAACGCGACGAATCCGACCAGGAAGTTCACCACCCCGGCCGCGACCGCGCCGTACGCGTCGGAGGACGCGGTCCGCGCCACCCGCCCGTTGATGGCCTGCTGGACAGCCGTGCCGACGCCGCCCAGCGCAGGCAGGATCGCCAGCAGCAGGCCGTCGGGGTGACTCAACTGCTCGGACACGGCGAGGCCGACCGCGACCAGCGCGATCACCGCACCGACTATGCGGACGGCGGTCAGCGGCTGCGGGCCGGCCGGACCGAAACCGAGGCGGTCGACGACGAGGCTGCTGATCGCCTGCCCGGCCACGCCCGCCACCAGGAACACCGCCACACCGATCACGGACACAGTGATCGACTGCGTCGCCACGAGGAACGCCCCCGCGATGCCGCCCAGGCACTGCCACCAGCGCAGGCCGCCGTACCCGCGCATCGGACGCCGGATCGTGCGCCACACCGTGACCAGGCCGCGCCGCACCGGCGGCACGACGGCGGTGGCGACCAGCAGGATCAGCAGACCGGTGCCGAACGAGATCAGCGCCGCGGGGATGCCGTCGCCGAGGATGCCCCCGAGCTCACCGTTCAAACGGGACTGGACCGCTACCAGCATCCCGATCCCGAACGCCGAGGCGAGGCCGACGACATGGTGCCGCCGGGTCGAAGGGGCGGGACGGGTGGCGGTGGTGGTCACCGCACTATCATCACCGTTCGACCAATAGCGCCTGACAGCAGGTCCGCATCATGACCGGCGGATCAGCGCCAGATACATCGCGTCGGTGCCGTGCAGGTGCGGCCAGAGCTGGACATCCGGACCGGCGCCCAGGTGCGGTACGTCGGGGAACAGCGGCCGTGCGTCCTCAAGGGTCGCGTCGCCGCGACGGCCCAGGACGGCGTCGACCACCGCGCGGGTCTCGTCGGGATGCGGCGAGCAGGTCACGTACGCCACCACCCCGCCGGGCCGGACGGACGTGATCGCCGAGTCGAGCAACGCCTCCTGCAGCGGACGGAGCTCCTCGACATCCTCCGGCGTACGGCGCCAGCGCGCTTCCGGGCGGCGGCGCAGCGCACCGAGACCACTGCACGGCACGTCCGCCAGCACGCGGTCGAACGAACCCGCCGGCCAGGTGGGCTTCGTGCCGTCGCCGACGAGCACCTTGTGGTTGCCGGGGATCGCGCGCAGGTTCTGGCGGACGAGTTCCGCGCGGTGTTTGAGCGGCTCGACCGCGGTCAGCTGACCGTGCCGGCCGTCCTGGCGGTCCTGGACGAGCGCCGCCAGTAGGGCCGACTTGCCGCCCGGGCCCGCGCACAGGTCCAGCCAGTGCGCGTCGTTCCCGTCGACCTTCGCCGAGGCCAGCGCGACCGCGACCAGCTGCGACCCTTCGTCCTGCACACCGGCGCGCCCGGTCGCGACGGCCTCGATCCGCCCCGGATCCCCACCGCCGTCGAGCACAGCCCCATACGGCGACCACCGAGCCGACGTAGCCCCCGCAGCCACCAACTCATCCACATCTGCAAGCCCAGGACGAGCCACCAGCGTCACCCGAGGGGGCTCGTTGTCGGCAACCAGCAACCGCTCCAGCTCGTTCGCGGCCTCACCCGCCGGTGCGGCGCCCGGACCCGCGGCGAGTGCACGGTCGAACGACTCGATCACCCATCGCGGATGTGCCTCGGCGATCGCCAGGTAGCCGAGGAGATCATCGTCCGGGTGTGGCGCGGTCGTCGAGATCCACTGGTCCAGCCTGCGCTGACTGATCTTGCGGAGTACGGCGTTCACCAGGCCGGTGCGCTTCTGACCGAGCTCGGACCGAGTCAACGTGACCATCTCGTCCACCGCGGCGTACGAGTCCACCCGCATGTTGAGCAGCTGGTGGGCGCCGAGGCGGAGCACGTCCAGCAGCTCGGGGTCGAGGTCCGCGAGCGGCCGCGAAACGCACCGCTTCAGAAAGGCGTCGTACGTGCCCTGCCAGCGCAGCGTGCCGTGCACGAGCTCGGTGCAGAACGCCGCGTCCCGCCCGCCGAGCCGGGCTTCCCGGAGCGCCTTGTTGAGCGCGAGGTTCGCGTACCCGCCCTCACCGGTGACCTGCCGGATGACCTGGTACGCGACCCGCCGTACCGGATCCGGCCGCCGCTGCGGCGCCCTGTTCCGCGCGTTCCGATCGCTCACGCCGCAGGTCCCAGCCGGTCCTCGTCGGTGAGGCGGACGCCGCGGGCCCAGTCGGGTGCGGCCATCGGCTTCTTGCCCTGCGGCTGAACCGTCACCAGCTCCACCGCCTTGCTCCCCGTGCCGACGCGCACACTCGACTTCGTCGCCCGCAGCTCACCGGGCTTCAGGTCGTCGTCGGTCAGCCGTACGGCGAGGACCTTCAGCCGCTCGCCGCGGAACATCGTCCACGCACCCGGCGCCGGGTTGCAGCCGCGTACGAGCCGATCGACCCGCTGCGCCGGCGCGGTCAGGTCCAGCTCCGCGTCCTCGACGGTGATCTTCGGCGCCAGCGTCACGCCGTCGGCGGGCTGCTCGCGGGCCTCCAGCACGCCGGCCTCGATGCCGTCGAGCGTGTCGACGAGAAGCTTCGAGCCCGACACCGCCAGCCGGTGCAGCAGGTCGCCCGAGGTGTCCTCGGGGCCGATCGGTTCGGTGAGTACGCCGTAAACCGGTCCGGCGTCCAGCGCCTTCACGATCCGGAACGTGCTCGCACCGGCCACGTCGTCGCCCGCGATGATCGAGTGCTGCACGGGTGCGGCGCCGCGCCAGGCGGGCAGCACCGAGAAATGCAGGTTGATCCAACCGTGCCGCGGGATGTCGAGCGCCGCCTGCGGCAGCAAACCGCCGTACGCGACGACCGGGCAGCAGTCCGGGGCGATCTCCCGCAGCCGGGCCAGGAACTCGGGATCGCTCGGCTTCACCGGCTTCAGGATCTCGATGCCGCCCAGCTCCTCGGCGTACTGCGCGACCGGCGACGCGACCAGCTTCCGGCCGCGGCCGGCCGGCGCGTCCGGGCGGGTGACGACACCGACCAGTTCGTGCCGGCTGGCGACGATCGCCTCGAGCGCGGTGACAGCGGGTTCCGGCGTACCGGCGAAGACGACTCTCACAGGCCGAATCCGTTCGTGGGGTGCGGGGAGACCTTGATCTGCGGTGGGCCGCCCAGGCCCGACCACTCGGCCTCGCGGATGGCCTTCATCGCCTGCTTGCGGGTCTCGCGGTCGAGGCGGTCCACGAACAGGACGCCGTCCAGGTGGTCGGTCTCGTGCTGGATGCAGCGGGCCAGCAGATCGGAGCCCTCGATCACCACCGGGTCGCCGTACATGTTGAAGCCCTTGGCGATCACCGACTGGGCCCGGCGGCAGTCGAAGGTCAGGCCGGGGATCGACAGACAGCCTTCGGGGCCGAACTGCTCCTCCAGCGACAGCGTCAGCTCCGGGTTGACGAGGTGCCCGAGTTCGCCTTCGACGTGGTACGTGAACACGCGCAGGCCGACGCCGATCTGCGGTGCGGCCAGCCCCGATCCGGGCGCGTCCTGCATGGTGTCGGTGAGGTCGGCGACCAGGCGGCGCAGCTCGGCGTCGAAGTCGACGACCGGCTCGGCCTTGGTGATCAGAACGGGGTCGCCGAACAGACGGATGGGTTGGACCGACACAGACTCTCCACAGGGCTCCACGAACCGGGACCGGGCAAGTCTAGTTGGCCTGCCGGAGCCGTTTCCGGTGGGAGGCCCCTCCCGTTTGTTGCCACGAGCACGTACTGTGGTCCCAGGCGTACCCTCAGTCACTGCCGTCACACGCCGCTCGGGAGACCCAATGCGCACAGCAGCACGGGGAGCAACTCTGGTCCTCCTGGGTGCACTGCTCGCCCAGGCACCCCTCACCGCCCAGGCCTACCAGCCACGCGAACCGGAGTTCCGCACCGGAGCGGCCGGTCCGACGACGCCGACCCCGGAACCTCCTGCCTCGACGTCGAGCTCGGGTCAGCCTGCGGCGCGGTCGTGGAGTGAGGTGGTGAAGCAGGTCAGCGAGACGTCGCCGGGTGATGTGCAGTTGCGCTCGGCCGACACCTCCGCGCAGGCCGCGTCCATGCTCCGATGCTTCAAGCTCGACGCCGAGAACTACTGCCTCGGGCTCGGGTTCGTGCAGGAGGTGCCGACCGGGCCGCAGCGGCACGCGCTGATGGCCGAGTCGAGCCTTCGCGCCGCGGACGAGGTGGGTGCCGAGCAGGACATTTCGACCGGTGATCTGACGCCGGCCGCGTTCGTGGCCCAGCGGGCCGCGCTGCCGAAGACCCAGCGGGTGACCGCCGAACTCGACGAGATGGAAGCCGCCTGGAACGGCCGCGAGAAGGCCCGCGAACTCCGTCAACTCGCCGAAGCCGAGACGCCGCCGCCCAACCCACAGACACCGCAAACCGAGCAGACACCGGAGAGCGCAACAGCACAGCCGACCGCGCCCGCGACGCCAACGAACGAAGCAACCACCGCCCCGGCCACCACACCGACCACGACGCCGACTGTCACGCCGACGCGGACCGCTCCCACCGGCGGGACGCCGACCGCGGTGCCGACGACTCCGGTGGCGCCGGTCGCCGCACCTGCCTCGGCGTACCTGATGAAGGGTTTCCAGACCTCGCAGGAGAAGGGGTACTGGTGCGGTCCGGCGACGTTCCAGTCGATCGACTGGGCCGACGACAACCAGAAGGACACCCAGGCGTCGTGGGCGAAGGACCTCGGCTCGACCACGTCCGGTACGGCGATCTCGGCGATGGTGAAGCAGACGAACCTGAAGACCGCGTGGCCCAAGTCGGCCGGCACGTACATCGTGCAGAACGTCTCGCACTGGAACGCGCAGACCTTCTTCACCGTGCACCAGAAGCACCTCGGCGTGTACAAGGCCCCGGTGATCGAGCACGTGCAGCTCCTCAAGCGGTACTTCCCGTACCTGGCCTTCAACCACAGCGGCCACTACCAGGTCGGCCGCGGCTACGACAAGGCGCAGGGCACGATCGCGATCTTCGAGGTGTTCAACGAGCGCCGCTTCAACAGCCGCGGCAACGTCACCGACGGCCCGAAGAACATCCCCGCCAGCGCCCTGTTCAACGCCACCCTGGCCAACTCCTTCCAGAACATCGGGCTGTAAATGCGTCGTCGTTCCGTTGCCGCAGGCACCCTCCTGGTGCTGCTCGTCGCGGGCTGCTCCAGCGAACCGCCGCAGAGCAGCCCGTCCCCCAGCCGCACACCGACCACGTCAGCGGCGCCGACGACACAGCCTCAGCCGACCCGCCCGACGGACACCGGTACCGCGTTGCCGGCGTGGGCAAAGGTTCTGCGGCAGCCGGTCGACGGGCAGCATCTCGTGACGCGGCAGCGCAAGTACGTCGTCACGCGTGGCAGTGACGAGGCCGGTACGACGACCATCGCGGACCGGACGAGCAAGAGGGTGGTCGTCCGGCACGTTCCGGCGAGCGGGTTCGTCGCGCAGTCGCCGGTCGTCATCGATGATCGGTGGGCGCTGGTCGAGGACATCCGCTCCGACGGGCCCGATCCGCAGATCAAGGTCGTCCGCTACGACCTCACGACCGGCAAGGCCACCGTTCCGGCCGCTCTGCCGCCCGTGTCCGAGCCGGAGATCGGCGCGTACGACGGCACCTTCGCGTACAGCTCCACCGACGCGAGGAACCGCTCCTGCCTGATCGTCGCAGACCTGGCGACGCTGAAGTCGCGCACCGTCACCTGCGTCGCAGCGCCCGGCTACGTGGCCGATCCGGTGCTGTCGGCCGACACCGTGACGTTCAGCGAGATCGTCGCGCCGGAGACTGCCCGCCGGTGCAAGCGCCTCCTCGCCGCTCCGCTGTCCGCGGGCGCCGCACAGCCGGTGCCCGCGGCAACCAACTGCATCCAGTGGAGCGGCGCGACCCTGCGTGGCGCGACCGTGTGGTCCGAGGTCGGCGCCTCGGACCCGGACCAGTACCAGAGCAAGGCGTACGTCCGGGAGTCCGGCGACTCCCCCGCCCGCCCGCTCGGCACCGTCGTCACCGACACGATTCTTGCCTGCGACAACTGGATCCTGTGGGAGACGAGGACCGTGAGCCCTGCCGGCCAGGAGACCTACCAGATCAACCGCTGGCGTCCCGGTCTCGCCGCCCCGCAACGGCTGTACGCCGCTGAGCCCGGCGTCGCGCTCACGCCGATGACGTGCCAGGACAACACCGTGTACGTCGAGGCCGCGTACCTGGCGAGCTCCCCGACGTACACCGAGAGCATCTCGGCAGCGCTCTAGCGGCGCGCGTGCCGGATCTTCAGCCGGCCGAAGCCCATCACGCCGGTGATCCGGATCCGCGGGCCGTCGCCGGTCGAGTTGCGCGCCGGCTTGTACCGGGTGTCCTTCCACTCGGTGCGGACCGCGTCGAAGTCGACCACCGCGTCCCGCGGCAGCGTGATCTTGACGCCGCCGTGCAGCACGTTCAGCTCGATGTCGACGTCCCCATGCTCGAACTGCGCCTGCGACAGGTCCAGCCGCACCCGCCCGTGCAGGGACTCGACCTTGAGGTGCCGCGGCACCCGCCACACACCGCGCCGGACGATCCGGCCGGCGGAGGCGCCGATGGTCGCCGAGCGGCCCGGCTGCTCGGCCGGCAGCGCGGCGACGGCCACCTCGAGATCCTTGCGGGTCCTGGCGGACAGCACCTGGTGGAGCTGCTGCTCCATCTCGTCGTGGGTGAGATACCCACCCGTGTACGCCGCCTGGACGCGTTCCACCGCCGCGTTGCGGTCCACGTCCCCGATCGCGGGCGAGCGGTCTTCTGGCATCGACGTCACCGGCTCACTCTAGTGGCAGACCCCGCTCACGCAGCTGGGTTCGCAGGTCGGCGGCGCCGGTGAAGAGCTCGGCGTCGAGCCCGACCGCCCGCGCGCCGTCGACGTTGTACGCCATGTCGTCGGTGTAGAACGTGCGCGCCGGGTCCAGCCCGAAACGCTCGATCAGGATCCGGTAGATCTTCTCGTCCGGCTTCACCGTCTGCTCGACACCGGACACGACCTCGCCGTCGAAGTGGGTGAGGATCGGGAAGGCCTCCTTCGCGACCTCCCACTTCTCACCGGAGAAGTTCGTCAGCGCATACGTCGGGACGCCGGCGGCCTGCAGCTGCGCGAGCACATCGGCGGTGTCCTCGAACACGCCCTTCACCATCTTCAGCCACCCCGTGTCGTACGCCTCGATCCACTCGGCGTGTTCCGGGTGCAGGCTGGTCAGCTCCGCGACCGCCTCCGCCCACGGACGACCCTCGTCCTGCTGGTGGTTCCAGGCCGGCGTAGCCACCTTGGTCAGGAAGTGCGTGCGCTGCTCCTCGTCCGGGATGAGGTCGGCGTACAGGTACGTCGGACTCCAGTCCAGCAGCACCCCACCGATGTCGAACACCACCACGTCGATCGTCCGGTCGCTCATAACTGCAACCCTACGAGGCCACCTCGGCGTTCGACGCGGCGCGGGCGTGCAGGGCGGGAGCCAGTGCGTACTGGCCGAGGAAGATCGTGACGCCGAGGACCGCGCAGCCGAGCCAGGTGACAGTCGGGCCGAGGTGCTCGAGCGCGTTCGTCCCGGCGAGCGGGCCGATCACCGTCCCGACGCCGAACGCCATACCGGACAGACCCATGTAGCGGCCGCGCAGGTCGATCGGGGCGAGGTCGGCGAACACCGCGCCGATGACCGCCGCGAACCCGATCTCCCCCAGCGTCCACACCACGACCGACAGCGCGTAACCCCACCAGCTGTGCACGACCGCGCCCACACCGAACCCGAGCCCGACGACGAGCATCGAGGTGGCCAGCAGCTTCGGGCGGTCGAGCTTGACCATCCACCGGCCGAGGAAGGGCTGGACGAGCACGATCACCACGCCGTTCAGCCCGATCACCAGGCCGTAGACCCGCGACGACAGACCGTCACCCGCCATCGCGAGCGGAAGGGTCGAGTAGCCCTGCATGTAGATCGTCGCGTAGCCGATCTGGATCAGGATCATCAACAGGAACACGGTGTCGCGCGCGACCACCGGCAACAGCGCCCGGCTCGCCGCCCCGGCCACCGGCGCCGGGCGGCTCTCCGGAACCATCGTCCAGATCACCAGCCCGGCGATCACCGACGTGGCGGCGTTCACCCAGAACAGCAGGCCGTACCCGAAGGAGGCCAGGACGCCCGCGGCGACCGTCGAGACCGAGAAGCCGAGGTTGATGGCCCAGAACAGCAGACCGTAGGCGCGGACCCGCTCGGTCGGCTGCAGCAGGTCCGCGACGGTCGCCTGGACTGCCGGGCGGAACAGGTCACCGAGCAGACCGACCAGGAACGCGGTCGCCCAGATCAGCGCCATCGACCGGGCCGAGCCGAGCAGGACCAGGGCGGCGCCGGTCCCGAAGAAGCAGATCAGCATCGTCAGCCGCCGACCGATGCGATCGGTGAGGAAGCCGCCGACGAGCTGTGCGGCGACCGATCCCAGGCCGACGGCAGCGGCGACAGCGCCCGCCGTGCCCGCGGAGAGGTGCCGGTCCTGGGTCAGGTAGAGGACGAGGAAGGGTTGCACGAAGCTGCCGAGCCGGTTGACCAGCTGGCACACCCACAACGCCCAGAAGGCCCGCGGCAGCGCGGTGGACGTGGGGTTGCCGACGGCGGTTGCACTCATGGGGCAACTGTCCGCGAACGGCCCGGACCTTGTCGACGATTAGGCTCACGGCTAATCTTGGCCGGTGATCACGATCAGGCTGAACGCCGGCGACATCGGGCGGATCCGGTTCGCACTGTCGCCGGTCTGGGAGGCGGTCACGAGCGTGCGCGCGCTGAGCAACAACACGGCGCGGAGCGTGCACGGCCCGTGGCTGCAGAAGGTCCGGCCGTCGATCGAGGGCGACGACCTGACGTTGCTCAGGGCCCTCATCCCGTCGGCCGGCTACATCCCGGACTTCCTCACCCCGGCCCCGCCGCGACGGTCGACGAGCCTGGAGTCCGGTCTCGCCGCGATCGCCGCGACACCGCACGCGCTGGCGACGGCCGAGCTGACCAGGCTGTACCGGGCCACTCCGCATCCGATGCTGCCGGATCTGATCGCCCGGCCGGCCGCGGCGCTCGACCTGATCACCTCGGCGCTGGAGACGTACTGGCGGCGCGCGATCGAGCCCGACTGGCGGCGGATGCGGTCGCTGCTGCAGGAGGACCTCGCGTTCCGGCTGGACGAGCTGGCCGCCGGCGGCATCGAGCGGCTGTTCCGCAACCTGCACCCGTCGATCAAGTTCAGCGGGGACCGGATCGACATCGACCGGCCGTACTGCTGCGACGGCGAGCCGATGGCCGGACAGGGCGTCCTGCTGGTGCCGTGCGTGTTCACCTGGCCGGCCGGGCTGGCGGTCACCGGCGCGCCGCACGTCCCGACCATCACGTACCCGCCGCGCGGGCTCGGCAGGCTGTGGGAGGACCGCCAGGAAACCACCGACTCGCCGCTCGCCGACCTGGTCGGCCGCACCCGGGCCGCGATCGTCAGCCACCTCGACCTGCCGATGTCGACCACCCATCTGGCCAACCAGCTGGGCGTCTCCGCCCCCACGCTCAGCGTTCACCTGAGCATCCTTCGCAACGCCGGCGTCGTGACGTCCCGCCGCGACGGCCGGGCCGTGCTCTACCATCGAACCGCGCTCGGCCATCAACTCCTGGCCGCCTCCACGACCCTCGCCACGACCGCCTGATCCTTGACAAGCGCCGCGGCGATCCGCGAGATTGGCTGACGGCGCCGACCGGTCGCCGAGCTGTGGGACATCCGCCCCAGTCGGGGTTCCATTCGCGAAGGGGAGTCAGCCCTCTCGGTCGTTGATGCCAGCAGGCCATCTCTCAACACCACGTCACTGGGGGACGAAGGTGTCGACGGAGAGGCTTGTCGTGACGAAGGACGGCAATTTCAAGAAGGTCGTACGGCGGCACGCCCAGGAGACCGGGCAGCGCTACACCGAGGCATTGACCGATCTCGAGGGTCTCGACGACCGCATCTACCACGAGCCGGACGCGGACCGGCTGCTCGCCCACCTGCGGAAGCGGTACGGGATCGACGCGGTCTCGGCGACCAAGCTCAGCGTGCACAAGACGTACGTCTTCCGCATCGACCGCAACGACGGCGCCCCGTGGATCGCGCGGGCGTTCCCGCCCGCGCGGCCGCGGGCCCACGTCGAGGGCGATGCCGCGGTCCTGCGCTTCCTCGAGCAGCACGACTATCCCGCGGAACGTCTCGCCGTCGACGATGCGGTGTCCGACTTCGACGGCAGCTCGGTGCTTGTCACGGAGTTCATCGACCACACCCCGCTTCCGCCCGGCGAGGGATTCGCGATCATGGGCGACCTGCTCGGACGGCTGCACGCGCTGCCGTTCGACGAATCGGTCAGCCGGCCCGGCGGGGCGAGCGGTGAGGACCCGCGCCGGACGGGCACGCCGCGGCAGGATCTCCTGGCGGGCTTGGCCTTTCTCGACGCGGTGGACACGAAGGTCGGGGCGGCCGATCGGGAGCGCTTCGAGCAGCTCCTCGAGCAGGTGCGCACCGCGGACGACGGCGACGGCCTGCCCGAGGGGCTGCTGCACGGCAACCTCCTGCATGCTCCCGACCACGCCGTGATCGGCCCGGACGGGCCGATGGCCATCAACTGGAAGGCGTCCGGCCGCGGGGCGAGGATCGCCGACCTCGCGTTCCTGCTGTGGGGCACCGGGGACTGGGCTCCCGCCCGACGCACCAACGAAGGGCACGTCGAAGCGGTCGTCAGCGCCTACCGCAAGCATGTCGAGCTGACCGACGAGGAACTCGACCGGCTCGAAGGGGTGATGTACATCAGGCCGCTCTACCTGGTGTGCTTCGGCTACCACCGCGACCTCACCAACGGCGTGCCGTTCGACGAGTGGTGGTTCATCGAGCCACCGGAGTACATCGCCTCCACCGCGGCCGCGACCAGAGCCGCGTTCCGCAGGTAGGGCGTCAGCCGAAGCCGGGCGGGTCGACCTGGACTCTGACCGCGCCCGGGCTCTTCTTCGTGGCTCGGGTCGACTGGGCTTCCTTCAACGCGCGGACGAGAGCCGTGCCGTGGGCTCGCGGGGTGCGGACCACGGCACGGACCGTCTCGTCGTCGAGGTCCACGGGGCCGAGGACCTCGAGGCCGGAGGACGGCGGGATCAGGTCGCGGAGGCGGGTGACGAGGTCGTTGACCGACTCCGACGGGCCGGTGAGCTCGGCGAGCTTGGCGGCGGGGGCGAGGCGCGCCGTACGGCGTTCCTCGATCTCGCGGGCGGCGTACCCCTCGGGGCTCCAGCGGACGATCGCCTGCAGCGGCAAGGCCGACGGGTCGCCGACCAGGATGACGGGGCTGCCCGCGCGCACCAGGGCGGCCGCGTTGAACCAGCGCCGGACAGCCTCCTCAGGGGCGCGCAGGTCGGGGCGGGCGAGCATCAGCCAGGTGTCGAGGAGCAGCGCCGCGCTGTACCCGCCCTCGGCAACGGGTTCGGCTCCCGGCGTGGTGACGACCAGTGCCGGCGCGTCCGGTACGACGTCGAGCATGTTGTCCCCGCCCGACGTCCGCACGACGACACCGGGGAACGCGCGGCCCAGCTCCTCCGCCGTACGACGGGCGCCGATCACCGCCGCACGCATCCGGGTGTCGCCGCACTCCGGGCACCGGTGATCGACGGCCGGACGGCCGCACACACTGCAGCTGGCCGGTCCGGATCCGCCGGTACGACGCAAGGTGCCGCCGCACGTGGAGCACCGCGACGGCGCCCGGCACGTCTGGCACACCAGGCTCGGCAGATATCCCGCGCGCGGCACCTGCACCAGCACCGGCCCGGCCCGCAGCCCTTCACGGGCGATCTCGAACGCGCGGTGCGGCAACCGGGCAGCACGCGCCGCGGGGTCGCGCGCCAGGTCGATGTCCGACTCCCCCGCGACGTGCACCGACGGCGCGGCGGCCCGGATCGTCTTCCGGTCCGCGATCAGCTCGTGCGCGAACCCGGACTCGATCAGCGCCGCCGCCTCGGCGGAGCGCGCGAACCCGCCGAGCAACGCCGCACACTGCTGCCGGAACGCCCGCAGCAGCAGCACCTCCCGGGCATGCGGGTACGGCGCGCGCGGCTCGGCGTACGACTCGTCGCCGTCGTCCCACATCGCCACCAGCCCCAGATCCGCGACCGGCGCGAACGCCGCCGCCCGGGTCCCGATCACCACTCGCGCACAGCCGTGCAGCGCGGACAGGAACGCGCGATAGCGAGCCGTCGGCCCGAGATCCGCGGACAGCGTGACGAAGCCGGACTCCCCCAGCACCTCGGCGCACGCGGCGGCGAGCCGCTCGAGATCCCGCGCGTCCGGCGCGAGCAGCAACGCACCCCGCCCCGACGCCGCACACACCGCGGCGGCCTGCGCGAACGCCAGCGCCCAGTCGGCCCCCGGTACGGCGGTCCACACGGCCCGCGGCGACTCCGAACGCTCGATCGCATCGAGGAACCCCGCCGGGTACGGCGACCACTCGGAGCGGGACGTCGACACCGGCGGGCGCGCCGGCTGATCGCAGCGCAGCGGCTCCCCCTCGACCTTCGCGTGCCGCGGCGGGACCGCCAGCCGGGTGACGTCCGCGAGCACCCCGGCGTACCGGTCGGCGACCGCGCGGCACAGGTCCGCGATCTCCGGTGTCAGCACCCGCTCGGGCGAGACGACCTTCCGCAGCCGGACCAGCTTGCCGTCGTGGTCGGACTCGTCGAGCCGCTGCAGGACGAACCCGTCAAGGTCCTTGCCCGCGAACCGCACCTTGACCCGGGCGCCGGGCTGCGCCGCATCGGCCATGTCGTCGGGCACCAAATAGTCGAACGGCCGGTCCAGGTGCGGGAGCGAGACGTCGACCGCGATCCGGGCCACCGGCAACGACGTGGTGATCTCGGCCGGTTCCTTGGTGCGTGACTTGCGGACGGTGTCGCGCAGCAGCGTCAGCTGCTCCGGCGAATCCCCGTCCGAGGCCACGTTCGATGTCACTGAGGAATGCTAGAGCAGCGGGCCGACAGTGCGGTTGTGCACTGCCGACCCGCTGTGGACAACGATGAGGCCAACTACTTGCCGACCGCGGCCTTGAGAGCCTCGACGCGGTCCGTGCGCTCCCAGGTGAAGCCCTCGCCGGTGCGGCCGAAGTGGCCGTTCCGCGCGGTCTGGGCGTACACCGGCCGGAGCAGCTCGAGGTCGCGGATGATCGCGGCCGGCCGCAGGTCGAAGACCTCGCGGACCGCGTCGGCGATCTTCTCGACCGGGACCTTCTCGGTGCCGAACGTGTCGACGTAGAAGCCGACCGGCGCGGCCTTGCCGATCGCGTACGCGACCTGGCACTCGACCCGGTCCGCGAGACCGGCCGCGACGATGTTCTTCGCCACCCAGCGCATCGCGTACGCCGCCGAGCGGTCCACCTTGGACGGGTCCTTGCCGGAGAACGCGCCGCCGCCGTGCCGCGCCATCCCGCCGTAGGTGTCGATGATGATCTTCCGCCCGGTCAGCCCGGCGTCGCCCATCGGGCCGCCGATCTCGAACCGGCCGGTCGGGTTCACCAGCAGCTTGTAGTCGCTCGCGTCGATGTCGAACTGCTCGAGCACCGGGTCGACGACGTGCTTCTTGATGTCCGGCGTCAGCATCGACTCCAGGTTGATGTCCGCCGCGTGCTGGCTGGACACCACCACGGTGTCGATCCGGACCGCCTTGTCGCCGTCGTACTCGACTGTGACCTGGGTCTTGCCGTCGGGCCGCAGATACGCCAGAGTGCCGTTCTTGCGGACCTCGGCGAGCCGCTCGGACAGGCGGTGCGCGATGGTGATCGGCAGCGGCATCAGCTCCGGCGTCTCGTTCGACGCGTAGCCGAACATCAGGCCCTGGTCGCCCGCGCCCTGCAGATCCAGGGCGTCCTGGGACGCGTCCGAGCGCGTCTCGTACGCCGTGTCGACACCCTGCGCGATGTCCGGGGACTGGCTCCCGATGGCGACCTGCACCCCACAGGACGCGCCGTCGAAACCCTTCAGGGACGAGTCGTAGCCGATCTCCAGGATGCGCGATCGCACGATCCCGGGAATGTCGACGTACGCCGTCGTGGTGACCTCTCCCGCGACAACGACCAGACCCGTGGTGATCAGGGTCTCGACCGCGACCCGGCTCTTCGGGTCCTCGGCCAGCAACGCGTCGAGAATGGAGTCGCTGATCTGGTCAGCGATCTTGTCCGGGTGACCTTCGGTCACGGACTCGGACGTGAAAAGGCGCCTCGCCACAGTTCTCCCTCGGATTCCTCTTGTGCCGCCCGGTTGCGCGTTGGCACAACCGCGCGATCCCCCCATGCACCGGCGGTTGGCGATGCATCTTGGGAAGTATGCCAGCAGTTTCCACCCGCGTCCCGGTGACGCTCCGAATTCATCCAGGATACGAGATCTGTGACCATATTCTGGACGATCGCTGCCGTTTCAGGCGTGAGCGCCGACCGTCACGTCGCCCAGTGTGAGCGACGCCGTAGCACCAAGGATCGCAGCCACGCGGTCTACCTCCGCGTCCAGCAGGGCGCGGCGGCGCCTGTTCAGCGGGGCGAGCGCCTCGACGGTGACCTGCACCCTCCGGCCGGACTTCTTCTGGTGCCAGACGCCGGCCACGATGCCGTCGACGAGCAGCAGCGGGTAGTTGCCGGCCTGGCCGCGGGCGGTCGCGCGGGCGAACGCCTTGCCCGGGAAGAGCAGCTCGCGCGGGAAACTGCCGACGCCGTACGCGTCGAAGTACGGCAGCAGCCGGACGCCCTCGGCGCGGTCGTCGGGGAACTCGTCGTCACCGGGAGCCACCCAGGCGGCCTGACCGTCGAGCTCGACCTGCGGAAGGCCCTCGAAGTACGGCTTGACTCGCGTCGGAGCGACGCTGAGCCAACGGGCGAACTGTTGCGGGGTCGCGGGGCCGTAGGAGTAGAGGTATCGCTCCAGGAGCTCGGTCAGGGCCTGCTCGGCGGGCATCGGCTCGAACGGCCGGAGGCGGTGCGGGTTCGCGTACGTCACGAGACGGCCGCGCATCGGCCCGTGGCAGAGGACGCCGGCGTGCGCTGCCACGTGGACCGCCTGCCGCCAGCGGGCCCACGCGCCCTGGAACGCCGGGATCGTCGGCTCCCGGGCCCACTCACCGGTCCGCCGGACGACCTCCTCGGTCAGCTCGTCGACGGTCAGGTCGTCGTGCGCCAGGGCCGCGCCGATGGCGACGACCACCTGATCGATCTCGTCCGGCGTCATCCGGATCGGCTCCGGCTGCGAACCGTTCGCCGGCAGCGCACCCAGCGCCCCGGTCCACATCGGCAGATCCTCGAGCGGCAACAGATGCACCGTCCCCCGCGGCCCGAACGTCTTCACCAGCCCTTCGTCCCGCCGCACTGTGTCCCGCGTCGCCCCTTCCACCCGGAGCGCCACGGAAGCCTCCCCCGCCGCCGCGATCTGCGCATGCGCCCCACACATCGCCCGCACAGCATCCACCGCCGTACCGACCGGCGCCATCAACCCATGCCGCCGCATCCGCCGCGCTACGACGGCCTCCCAACTGATCTCCACACCCCGACCCTAAAACGCAAAGCGGACAGCCCCTGTCCCCTTCTCCCCACACCCGCACCGCACATCCCCACACCCCCACACCCCGCACCCCCGCACCGCGCATCCCCGCACCGCGCATCCCCGCACCGCGCATCCCCGCACCGCGCATCCCCGCACCGCGCATCCCCGCACCCCCCGCACCGCGCACCCCCGCACCGCCGCACCCCCGCACCGGGCACCGGGCACCGGCACGTTTGAGAGGTGAACCCCCGACGGTGCCCGTTCCCCCTGCGTTATCCGTGGCAGGAAGGGGCCAAATGAGCGGTTGACCTCCTCGGCGGACCGGCGGGGGTCAGGCCGCCCGGCCGGAGCGGGCGAACGCGCTCCGGATGTCGGTCAGCAAGCGTTCCGGTCGGTGGAAGTCTGTCCAATCCGCTCTGACCACCTCGAGCCCCAGCGCTCGCAGCCGGTCCTCACGGATCTTCTCCTGCACCAGAACCTCACTGGAGGAGCCGGCGTACTTCAGTCTCCCGTCGAACTCGACGACCGTGTTGAACTCGGCGATGAAGAAGTCGACCCGGGCGACGAACCCGCGGGCATCGTGGAACTCGACCTGCAGTTCAGGAGCCGGCAGCCCGTGGTCGGCGAAGAGCACCCGCATCCGGGACTCCCCCACGGATTCCGAACGCAGATCAGCGAAGTTCAGTGCGGCACGGGCTGTCGCGCTGCCCGGCCAGTACGCCGTCGCATCGAGCAACCGCCGTACGTCGGCCGCGCTGATCGAGCAGTCGCGCAGCGCTGCGTCGAAGCTCACGACGGCTGCCTCGAAGGACGTCGTACACGCGGTCTCGAACACCGCACGAGCGGCGGTCGTCGTCACGAGCCCGCCGACCCGGGTGAGGTCGGCGTCGGCCAAGCCGCCCGCGTGGTGATGCACACCTGCCACTGTCCCGCTGGTCGTGTCGTCCCGCCGGGTGATGTGAACGCAGCTGAGGTCCAGTCCCCACAACGGCAAACCATGCAGAGCCAGCGCAGACTGATGGCTGATCGCGACCGCGGCGGTCCGCCGTGCATTGACGGCGGCGTGGACCAATCGCAGGTGGTCCTGACGGGCCAGGACCCAAGGCTCGACCCCGGTCGTGTCGAGCGCCTCGGCGTACTGACCATGCCGGATCCGGACCCATCGACCGTCGTGCAGCCGCGCGCGGATCTGCTTCGGTGTGTAGCCACTGGCGACAGCCTGACGCCGACTGAAGACACCACCCTGCCGTTCCGCCACCAACCTGAGCTTTGAGTTCACCCCTACAGCATCCGCGCCACCGGCACCCCGCACACCGCCGATTCGCTGTTCTGTGGATAACCGTTTCAGTGGTTCACCACTGAAACGGACCGTTAGCAGCTCGCATGCCAAGGGTGAACGGGCAAGCCGAAAGGTTCACCTCGCAAACGGCCCACGGGCAGCCCGGGGGTGGTGGGCGGCAGGGGGCGGTGGGTGGCCGGGTGCCGGGGGCGGTGGGTGGCCGGGTGCCGGGGCGGTGGGTGGCCGGGGGGTGGGTGCCCGTGGGGGCGGTGCCCTAGGGGGTGGGTGCCCCACGGGGTGGGTGGCCGGGTGCGGGGGCGGTGGGTGGCCGGGGGGGCGGTGCCCCAGGGGGTGGGTGCCCCAGGGGTGGGTGCCCCAGGGGGTGGGGGCCCTAGGGGGTGGGTGCCCCACGGGGTGGGTGGCCGAGGCGGTGGTGAGTTAGGACCAGTGGGTGGCGACTAGGTTCCAGATGACGCCGGCGAGGGCGTCCTTGCTCCCGGAGGGGACCGGGAGGGCGTTACCGGCGCGGTCGAGGATGACGGCCTCGTTGACGTCGCTGCCGAAGACCTTGCCGCCGGAGACGTCGTTGACGACCAGGAGGTCGCAGCCTTTGCGTTCGAGCTTGGCGCGGCCGAGCTCGAGGACCGAGTGGTCCGCGTCGCCGGTCTCCGCGGCGAAGCCGACGATCACCTGACCGGTGCGGGCCCGGTCGTGCGAGATCGTCTGCAGGATGTCCGGGTTCTGCACCAGGCTGACCGCCGGCACCGAGCCGTCGGCGGTCTTCTTGATCTTGTGCTCGGCGACGTCGGCCGGGCGGAAGTCGGCCGGGGCGGCCGCCATCACGATCGCGTCCGCGTCCCCGGCGCGCCCGGTGATCTCGTCGTACAGGTCGCGGGTGCTGGTGACCGGGACGACCTGGACGCCGGCCGGGTCGGGCAGCTCGGAGTTCGCCGCGACCAGGGTGACCTTGGCGCCGCGGGCGGCGGCGATCCGGGCGAGCGCGTAGCCCTGCTTGCCGGACGAGGAATTGCCGAGATACCGGACCGGGTCGAGGTGTTCACGGGTCCCGCCGGCGCTGATCAGCACCTGCTTGCCGGTCAGGTCGGCCACCGACTGGCCCGCCGCGCGGGCGGCCTCGTCGGCGAGCATCAACTGGCTGATCGCGAAGATCTCCGACGGCTCCGGCAGCCGGCCGCGGCCGGTGTCGGCGCCGGTCAGCCGCCCGACCGCCGGGTCGAGGACGGTGATCCCCCGCGAACGCAGGGTCGCGACGTTCGCCTGGGTGGCCGGGTGCTCCCACATCTCGGTGTGCATCGCGGCCGCGAACAGGATCGGGCAGCGCGCCGTGAGCAGGGTGTTCGTGAGCAGGTCGTCGGCCAGCCCGTGGGCGGCCTTGGCGATCAGGTTCGCGGTCGCGGGCGCCACCACGACCAGCTCGGCGGCCTTGCCGATCCGGACGTGCGGAACCTCCTGCACGTCGTCGAACGGATCGGCGGTCACCGGCTGCCCGGACAGCGCCGCCCAGGTCGCCTCGCCGACGAACTCCAGCGCGGCCGCGGTCGGCACCACGCGCACGCTGTGCCCGGACTCGGTCAGCCTCCGGAGCAGGTCGCAGACCTTGTACGCCGCGATGCCGCCGCCGACCCCGAGCACCACGTTGGGCTTCATACGGGGTGAGTTACTCGGACTTCTCCGCGGCGGCGGCTTCCGCCTCGGCCTCGGGGTCGATGTCGGTGCAGGTCAGCACACCGTCGTTGATCTCGCGCATCGCGATCGACAGCGGCTTCTCCTGGACGTGCGTCTCGACCAGCGGCCCGACGTACTCCAGCAGGCCCTCGCCGAGCTGCGAGTAGTAGGCGTTGATCTGCCGCGCCCGCTTGGCCGAGTACAGCACGAGCTTGTACTTGGAGTCGGTGTGGGTGAGCAGGTCGTCGATCGGCGGGGAGGTGATGCCGATGGCGACGGGCTGGTTGCCAGACAAGTTCAGCTCTTTCCAGAGATGGAGGGTGATCGAATCAACTTTACCAACTGATCGGCGGCCTCCCGAACCGAGGCGTTGACGATCGTCACGTCGAACTCCTTCTCGGCGGCCAGCTCGACGGTCGCGGTCTCCAGCCGGCGCTCCCGCTCCTCCGGCGTCTCGGTGCCGCGGAACAGCAGCCGACGGACCAGTTCGTCCCAGGTCGGCGGCGCGAGGAACACGAACTGCGCCTCCGGCATCGTCTCGCGGACCTGGCGCGCACCCTGCAGGTCGATCTCCAGCAGGGCCGGGCGGCCGGCCGCGAGCTTGTCGAGCACCGGCTGCTTCGGGGTGCCGTAGCGGGCGGCCTTGTGCACCACGGCCCACTCCAGCAGTTCGCCGTCGGCGATCATCCGGTCGAACTCGGCGTCCGACACGAACAGGTAGTGCACGCCGTGCACCTCGCCCGGCCGGGGTTTGCGGGTGGTCGCGGAGACCGAGATCCAGATGTCCGGGAACCGTTCGCGGATGTCGGCCGCGACGGTGCCCTTCCCGACCGCGGTCGGTCCGGCCAGCACGGTCAGCCGCGCCGGGTCGGGAGCCGCCGCCGGCTCGTTCGAACTGTGTCCCGCGTGCGTGGTCATCGTCACACCAGTGTCCAACGAGCCGGTCGAGGTTTTGGTCTGGCTCACCCTGAAATCACTCGGCAATCACTCAGCGAATTCGCGCTCGAGCGCGGCGATCTGGTTCGATCCGAGGCCGCGCACCCGCCGCGTCTCCGAGATCCCGGCGCGCTCCATGATCTGCTGGGCGCGGACCTTGCCGACGCCGGGGATGCACTGCAGCAGCTGGCTGACCCGCATCTTGCCGATCACGTCGTTCGTCTGCCCCTCGTGGAGCACCTCCGTCGGAGACGCTCCCGAGTGCCGGATCCGGTTCTTGATCTCGGCTCGTTCACGCCGCGCCGCCGCGGCCTTGTCCAGAGCCGCCGCACGCTGCTCCGGGGTCAAAGAAGGAAGTGGCACCGTTTCACCTGTCCCGTTGTATGGCTTCGCAAGGGAACCTAACACGGGTTCAGCCCGCGGTCTGGCCGTGGTGGAACAGAGTCGCCGGACAACGCGCGAATTAGAACGATCAGTTGATCAGTTCAGTGCCGGGAGGTCGACCTTGCAGCTGTCCTTCGCCTGGCTGGAGATGTTCTTGTACGCCGTCATGACGCCGCCGGTCTGCTTGCTGAGCTCAGCCAGCTTGGCCGCGTCCGTACCGGCCTTCTGCGCCTTCTCGGCGAACGTGACGACGACACCCCAGTCGTCCTTCACGTCCTGCGGCGCGGACTCCTGGAGCTTCTTCGCGTCGTCCAGGATCTTCACGTAGTCGACCGGCTTCTGCGGATCGACGTCGACCGCCTTGGCGGCGTACTTGGCGAGATCGACGCAGTACGCCTGCTCGTCGGTGCAGGCGGTCAGCACACCGGCACCGGCGGCCACGGTCGCGAGGATGGCGAGAGAACGCTTCATCGGGCTCACGCTACCGGGAGTGACCAAATCATCCGAAACGAATACGTTCCGGGCTGGTGGGACGGAACGGGCAGAGCCGTCCCACCAGGTCACGTCGGGTCAGGACCGCGTCAGTTGCCGGCGCCCGGCAGGTCGATCTTGCAGGTGTCCTTCGCCTGCTTGGTGATCGCGTCCATGGCGGGCTTGATCTTGTCGCCGTCGGACTTCGCCAGCTCCACCAGCTTGTTCGTGTCGCCCTTGGCGTCCTGCGCCTTCTCGGCGTAGTCGATGACGGTCTTCCAGTCGTCCTGCAGGTCCTTCGGCGCCGACTTCGACACCTTCTTCGCCTGGTCCAGCATCTTGCCGACGGCGTCGGAGTCCTTGATGTCCAGGTCCTTCGACGAGTCGACGTACCCCTTCAGGTCCGCGCAGTAGTCGCCACCCGAGCAGGCCGTCAGGGCGCCAACACTCATCGTCACAACGGCCGCGAGGGCTGCCAGCTTCCGCATCGTGTTCCTTCACTGTGTCGCGCGGGAAGTCCGTGGCTCCCCGTCCGCGGACACCTTTCCGAACGCCGGGGTCAACGCGAGCTCCGGCACGCCGTGAAGAACGTCGCACCCGGCGACTGGAACCGGGTTGTGATGTGGCGCGTCGCCGTCCTTCGAGTGGACTTCAGGTCTGGCGACGGTGATCGCGACCGCGTTCGCCGACACGATCACCAGGATCGCCGCCCAGTCGAGGATCGCGAGCCGCTGCCCCAGAACCACCAGCCCGACCAGGGCCGCGAGCACCGGGTTCACGCTCATGAACACCCCGAAGAACTGGGCCGGTACGCGTCGGAGCGTCAGCAGGTCGACGAGGAACGGCACGGCCGACGAGAGCAGACCGGCCACCAAGGCGTACGACACCGCGGCCGGCGTCGGCGGGTGATGCAGCAGGACGACCACGCCGACCGGGACGTACGCGAGACCCGACAGCGCGGCCGCCGCGGCCGAACCTGTTGCGCCCGGCAACTCCCGGCCGACTTTGCGGTTGAGCAGGATGTAGAACGCCCAACACGTTGCCGCGAGCAAGCCCAGGCCGACGCCGAGGTAGTCCGTCGTCGCTTGCGGGCGGGTCAGCAGGACGACTGCGGGGGCGGCGACCAGCGCGCACACCAGATCCACCATGCGCCGGGAGCCCAGCAACGCAACGGCGAGCGGTCCGAGGAACTCGAGCGTGACTGCGAGGCCCAGTCCAACCCGGTCGATGGCGGTGTACAGCGACAGGTTCATCACCGCGAAGACCATCGCCAGACCGACCACCGGGCGCCATTGGCGGCGGGTGATCGACCGGAGCCGCGGGCGGCCGACCGCGAGCAGCGCGATCGCCGCGACCCACTGCCGGATCGCCACCACGCCGGCCGGGCCGATCACCGGGAACGCCAGCGCCGCCACCGACGCACCCACCTGCGTCGACAGGCCGCTGCCGAGCATCATCACCACACCGGTCAACCGTTCGCGCCTCACGATCACCGAGCGTCCGCCGGAAGCCGCCGTTCGCAAAATGCAGGCGCCCGCCGATCTATACGCTGGAGTCATGGATATCCGGCAGTTGCGGTGCCTGGTCGAGATCGTCGACTCGGGCACGTTCACCGACGCCGCGATCGAGCTGGGAATCTCCCAGGCGGCGGTGTCGCGCAATCTGCTGGCCCTGGAGCGGGAGCTCGGCGTCCGCCTGCTGCACCGGACCAGCCGTTCGCTGACCCCGACCGCGGCCGGTGTCCGGGTGCTGGCCCGGGCGCGGCACATCCTCGCCGAGCTCGACGAGCTGGTGAGTGAGGCGACGAGCGGCCATACGCGGCTGCGAGTCGGTCACGCGTGGTCGGCGTTCGGCAGCCGGACCCGCGAATTCCAGCGCCGCTGGGCAGCCGAGCACCCCGGCGTCGAATTGCAGCTGATCCGCACCAACACCGCGACCGGCGGTCTCGCCGAGGGGCTGTGCGATCTCGCGGTGGTCCGCAGCCACCTCGAGCTCGGCCGCTTCGCCCACGTCCTGCTCACCCGGGAACCCCGGTACTGCGCCCTGCCCGCCGACGACCCGCTGGCGCGCAAGCGGTCGCTGACGCTCGACCAGCTCCGGGACCGCACCATCGTCATCGACCGCCGCACCGGAAGCACCACGGCCGACCTGTGGCCGGACGACGCGCGGCCGAAGATCGAGCTGACCCAGGACGTGGACGACTGGCTCGCCGCGATCTCGTCGGGGCGCCGCGCCGGGCTCACGCCGCAGGCGACCACGACGCAGTACCGCCGCGACGGCGTCGTCTACCGCCCGGTGCGGGACGCGCCCCCGGTCGACGTCCACCTGATCTGGCATCGCGAGGACCCGCACCCGGCGACCCAGGCCGCCGTCGACCTGCTGGCCGCGCTCTACCGCGAGTCGAGCGACCCCACCAACTGACGGCAGTCGTTCGCGTTCGTTCTGCAGCTCGACAGGAGGTGTCGGCCCTTTCGGGCCGATCGGGTGCCTGGACGAGCGTGGCCGGTGACCGCTGGTCCGGATACCTCCTGTCGAGCTGCAGATGCTCAGTAGCCGAGAACGCTTCGGTAGGCGTCGTTGGTGCGGGCGGCGGCGTCCTGGAGGGCGGTGGCGCCGGGGCCGGCGCCGAGGATCTCGCGGGAGCTGGACGGGACGACGTTGCGCACCGCCGGACCGAACACCTTCGTCAGGCCCTCGGCCGTGCCGCCCTGGGCGCCGAGGCCGGGGGCGAGCAGCGGGCCGTTGATGTCCAGGTTCTCCTCGGTCGAGCTGATGGTCGCCCCAACAACCGCGCCGAAGGAGCCCAGGCCCTCGACGCCGGCGTTCAGCTCGCGCAGCCCGTCGAGGACCGCGCCGGCGACCGTCGACCCGTCCGCGGTCCGGGCGGTCTGGAACTGCGGGCCTTCCGGGTTCGAGGTCAGGGCGAGCACGAACAGTCCCGCCCCCGCCTCCCGCGCCTCGTCGATCGCCGGCTGCAGCGAGCCGAACCCGAGGTACGGGCTGACCGTCAGCGCGTCACAGGCCAGCGGGCCCTTCTCGGCCAGGTACGCCGCCGCGTAGCCCGCCATCGTCGTACCGATGTCACCGCGCTTGGCGTCGATGATCACCAGCGCCCCGGCCTCGCGGAGGCGGATCGTCGCCTGCTCGAGGACGGCGACCCCGGCCGACCCGAAACGCTCGAAGAACGCCGACTGCGGCTTGAACACCGCGACCCGGTCGGCGAGCGCGTCGACGACGCCGTACGTGAAGGACGCGAGCCCCTGCGCGGTGTCGGGCAGGCCCCAGGCGTCCAGGAGGTGCTGGTGCGGGTCGATGCCGACGCACAGCGGGCCGCGGGCGTCCATGGCGGCGCGCAGCCGGGCGCCGAACGGCTTGTTACGCATGTCGCTCCCCAAAGGTTGGTTGCTCATGGCAAGCTCCTGTTGATCCGGCGGATCAGGCCGGGGCCTTTGTAGATGAGTCCGGAGTAGACCTGGACGAGGCTCGCGCCGGCGTCGAAGAGGCGGATCGCGTCCGACGGTTCGACGATCCCGCCCACACCGATGACGGGCAGCTCTCCCCCGGTCTGGCTGTGGATGTGGGCCACGACCTTGGCCGACGTCTCCGCGAGTGGGCGGCCCGACAGACCGCCCGCCTCACCGGCGAGCGGGTGGGTCTCGACGCCGGGGCGGCCGATGGTGGTGTTGGTGGCGATGATGCCGGCGACGCCGGTGTCGGTGCAGACCTGGAGCAGCTCGTCGATCGCCGAGGTGGTCAGGTCCGGCGCGATCTTCACCAGGATCGGCTTCGGCTCGAGGCCCGCGACGGTCAGGCCCGCGGCTTCGGTGTGCAGCGCGGTCAGCAGTTCGCGGAGGTGGCCGGCGTCCTGCAGCGAGCGCAGGCCGGGGGTGTTCGGCGACGACACGTTGACCGCGAAGTAGTCGCCGTACCGGTAGAGGCGGCGCAGGGAGGTCACGTAGTCCTCGACCGCCTCCTCCAGCGGCGTCACCTTCGATTTCCCGATCGAGATGCCCAGCGGGTAGCCCAGGTCGCCGTACGCCGCCAGCCGCGCGGCCAGTGCCTCGCTGCCGAGGTTGTTGAAGCCCATCCGGTTGATGACGGCTTCGTGCTCCACGAGGCGGAACAGCCGCGGTTTCTCGTTGCCGGGCTGCGGGTGCGCCGTGACCGTGCCGACCTCCACGAAGCCGAAGCCGATGGCCGGCCACGCGCGCAGTGCGATGCCGTTCTTGTCCATCCCGGCAGCGAGCCCCACCGGTGAGGGGAAGCGGACGCCGAAGACCGTGCGCGGCGCGGGCGCGCCGTACAGCCGGGCTCCGGCGCGGGGAGCACCGGGGATGCGGCCGAGCAGGCGGAGGGCGGCGAGCGTCTGCTCGTGCGCGACCTCCGCGTCGCCCTTGCCCAGCCGGTACAGGACCGGCCGGACAAGGCGCTCGTACATCGACCGGTCAGACACCGCGGATCCTCGGGACCCAGTCCTGCAGGGACCGGACGCCGATGTCGCCGGCGCGCTGCGCCTCGATGCCCTGGACCGCAGCCGCGAGGCCCTGGACCGTCGTGATGCACGGGATGTTGCGGGCGACGGCTGCGCTGCGGATCTCGTAGCCGTCCAGACGCGGCGAGCCGCCCTGGGTGATGCCGATCGGCGTGTTGACGATCAGGTTCAGCTCGCCGTCCTGGACCATCTGGACGATCGTCGGCTCACCGTTCGGGCCCGGGCCCTGGCTGCTCTTGCGGACCGTGACCGCCTCGACCCCGTTGCGGCGCAGAACGTCAGCCGTCCCCTCGGTCGCGTAGATCTGGAAGCCGAGATCCGCCAGCCGCTTGACCGGGAAGATCATGTGCCGCTTGTCCCGGTTCGCGACCGAGACGAACACCTTGCCGGCACCGGGCAGCGGCTGCGAGGCCGCCGCCTGCGACTTCGCGAACGCCGTACCGAAGGTGTCGTCGACGCCCATCACCTCGCCGGTCGACTTCATCTCCGGCCCGAGCACCGTGTCGACCGACGAACCGTCGATGGTCCGGAACCGGTTGAACGGCATCACGGCCTCCTTGACCGCGATCGGCGTGGTCGGCGGCAGCGTGCCGCCGTCACCGGTCGCGGGCAGCAGACCCTCGGCGCGCAGCTCGGCGATCGTGGCGCCGAGCATCACCCGGGCGGCCGCCTTCGCCATCGGCGTCGCGGTCGCCTTCGACACGAACGGCACCGTCCGGGACGCCCGCGGGTTCGCCTCCAGCACGTACAGCACGTCGCCGGCGAGCGCGTACTGGACGTTCAGCAGGCCGCGGACGCCGACACCGCGGGCGATCGCCTCGGTGGACTTCCGGATGTTCTCGATGTCGGCGTTCCCGAGCGTGATCGGCGGCAGCGCGCACGATGAGTCGCCCGAGTGCACCCCGGCCTCCTCGATGTGCTCCATCACGCCGCCGAGGAACAGCTCGTCGCCGTCGAACAGCCCGTCGACGTCGATCTCCACCGCGTCGTCCAGGAACCGGTCGATCAGCACCGGGTGCTCGAACGCCCCGTCGCCGCCGAGCCGCTCCAGAGCGGCGGTCAGCTCGGCCGAGCTGTAGACGATCTCCATGCCGCGACCGCCGAGCACGTACGACGGCCGGACGAGGACCGGGAACCCGATCTCCCCGGCGACCTGGTGCGCCTCGTCGGCCGACAGCGCCGTGCCGTGCTTCGGCGCCGGCAGCTTCGCGTCCGCGAGCACCTTGCCGAACGCGCCCCGCTCCTCGGCCAGGTGGATCGCCTCCGGCGACGTCCCGACGATCGGTACGCCGGCGTCCGCGAGCCGCTGCGCCAGCCCGAGCGGCGTCTGGCCGCCGAGCTGGACGATCACGCCCGCGACCGGGCCGGCCTGCAGCTCGGCGTACACGATCTCGAGCACGTCCTCGCAGGTGAGCGGCTCGAAGTACAGCCGGTCGGAGGTGTCGTAGTCGGTCGAGACCGTCTCCGGGTTGCAGTTCACCATCACCGTGCAGTACCCGGCCTCGCGCAGCGCCATCGACGCGTGCACGCAGGAGTAGTCGAACTCGATCCCCTGCCCGATCCGGTTCGGCCCGGAGCCCAGGATCAGGACGGCGGGCGTGTCGCGCGGCGCGACCTCGGTCTCCTCGTCGTACGACGAGTAGTGGTACGGCGTCTCGGCCTTGAACTCGGCCGCACAGGTGTCGACCGTCTTGTAGACCGGCCGGATCCCGAGCGCCTGCCGGACACCGCGGACGACGTCCTCGGTCAGCCCGCGGATCTCGGCCAGCTGCAGGTCGGAGAACCCGTGCCGCTTGGCCAGCTTGATCACGTCGGGCGTCAGCCGCGGCGCGGCCGCGACCTGCAGGGCGGTCTCGTGGATCAGGTACAGCTGGTCCACGAACCAGGGATCGATGCGCGTCGACTCGAAGATCTGCTCCGGCGTCGCGCCCGCCCGGATCGCGTCCATGACGATCCGGAGCCGGCCGTCCTGCGGCGTCTTGATGGCCTCGAGCAACGGCTCCAGCTCCGACGCGGGCTGCCCCGCCCAGGAGAACCGGGCCTCCGGCTTCTCCAGCGAGCGCAGCGCCTTCTGCAGCGCCTCGGTGTAGTTCCGGCCGATCGCCATCGCCTCGCCGACGCTCTTCATGTGCGTGGTCAGCGTCGCGTCCGCGGCCGGGAACTTCTCGAACGCGAACCGCGGCACCTTCACCACCACGTAGTCCAGCGTCGGCTCGAAGCTGGCCGGCGTCTGCCGGGTGATGTCGTTCGGGATCTCGTCCAGCGTGTAGCCGATCGCGACCTTCGCGGCGATCTTCGCGATCGGGAACCCGGTCGCCTTCGAGGCCAGCGCGGACGAGCGGGACACCCGCGGGTTCATCTCGATCACGATCAGCCGGCCGTCGGCCGGGTTCACCGCGAACTGGATGTTGCAGCCGCCGGTGTCGACCCCGACCTCGCGGATGATGCCGATGGCCAGGTCCCGCATCACCTGGTACTCGCGGTCGGTCAGGGTCATCGCCGGCGCGACCGTGACCGAGTCGCCGGTGTGCACACCCATCGGGTCGACGTTCTCGATCGAGCAGATGATCACGACGTTGTCGGCCTTGTCGCGCATCACCTCCAGCTCGTACTCCTTCCAGCCGAGGATCGACTCCTCGATCAGGACCTCGGTCGTCGGCGACGCGTGCAGCCCGGCGCCGGCGATCCGCCGCAGGTCCGCCTCGTCGTAGGCCATCCCGGAGCCGACGCCGCCCATCGTGAACGACGGCCGGACGACCAGCGGGTACCCGAGCTCGCCGGCCGCACCCATCACGTCGTCGAGGGTGTGGCAGATCCGCGACCGCGCGACCTCGGCGCCGAGCTTCTCGACGATCTGCTTGAACGACTCCCGGTTCTCACCGCGCTGGATCGCGTCGACGGACGCGCCGATCAGCTCGACGCCGTACTTGTCCAGGACGCCGTTGTCGTGCAGGGCGATCGCCGCGTTCAGCGCGGTCTGGCCGCCGAGGGTGGCGAGCAGCGCGTTCGGGCGCTCCTTCTCGATCACCTTCTCGACGTACTCCGGGGTGATCGGCTCGACGTAGGTGGCGTCGGCGAACTCCGGGTCGGTCATGATCGTGGCCGGGTTGGAGTTCACCAGGACGACCCGGAACCCCTCCTCCTTGAGCACCCGGCAGGCCTGGGTCCCGGAGTAGTCGAACTCGCAGGCCTGGCCGATCACGATCGGCCCGGATCCGATCACCAGGACCGAATCGATGTCTGTACGGCGCGGCATCAGTTCCGCCCTTCCATCAGTTCGACGAAGCGGTCGAACAGGTACGCCGAGTCGTGCGGGCCGGCCGCCGCCTCGGGGTGGTACTGGACCGAGAAGGCGAGCACGCGGCCGTCCTTGCCGGTGAGCTTCAGCCCTTCGACGACGTTGTCGTTGAGCGAGACGTGGCTGACCTCGGCCGTCCCGTACGGCGTCTGCACCACGGAGTCGATCGGCGCGTCGACCGCGAACCCGTGGTTCTGCGCGGTGATCTCGACCTTGCCGGTGGCCCGGTCGAGCACCGGCTGGTTGATGCCGCGATGCCCGTACTTCAGCTTGAAGGTGCCGAGCCCGAGCGCCCGCCCGAACACCTGGTTGCCGAAGCAGATCCCGAAGTACGGCTTGTCCTGCTCGAGCAGCTGCTTGAGCAGCGTGGTCGGGTGCTCGGTGGTCTCCGGGTCACCCGGGCCGTTGCTCATGAAGATGCCGTCCGGGTTCACCGCGAGCACCTCCTCGAGGGTCGCGGTGGCCGGCAGTACGTGCACCTCGATGCCGCGCTCGGACATCCGCTTCGGCGTCATCGACTTGATGCCCAGGTCGAGCGCGACCACCGTGAAGCGCTTCTCCCCCTCGGCCGGCACGACGTACGGCTCGAACGTCGTCACCTCCGAGGCCAGGTCGGCGCCGACCATCGGCGGCTGCTCGAGCACCTTGGCCAGCAGCTCGGCCGGGTCCAGGACCTCGGTGGAGATCCCGGCGCGCATCGCACCGCGCTCCCGCAGGTGGCGGGTCAGCGCACGGGTGTCGATGCCGGAGATCCCGACGATCCCCTGGCCCTTCAGCTGGTCGTCGAGCGAGCGCGTGGCGCGCCAGTTCGACGGGACCCGGGCCGGGTCGCGCACGACGTACCCGGCGACCCAGATCTTCTGCGACTCGTCGTCCTCGTCGTTGATCCCGGTGTTGCCGATGTGCGGCGCCGTCTGGGTGACGATCTGCCGGTGGTACGACGGGTCGGTCAGTGTCTCCTGGTACCCGGTCATCCCGGTGGTGAACACCGCCTCGCCGAAGGTGGATCCGGTCGCTCCGTACGACGTGCCGGCGAACGACCGGCCGTCTTCCAGGACCAGCAGTGCTGGCTGGCTCATGATGCTCCGATCAAGGTCGAGATGGATGCGGTCAGGGCGGCGGTGTCGGCCTTACGGCGCGGACGGAACCCGGTGTCGAGCTCACGTCCGTCGTGGGTCCAGGTGACCACGACCAGGCCGGACTTCTCCGCGGTCACCTTGCCGGCGATGCCACGGTCGGTCCGGACCCCGGTCAGCCGGTCCGCGGGGATGAAGACATCCGCCGCGCCCTGCCGGTGGAAGATCAGGCCGGCCTCACTGACGGCCAGGTCCGCGGTCGCGCGGACGCCCAGTTCGTGCACGGCGATCCGGTCCATCCAATCGCCCGCGCTCGTCGTCGCGACGTACACACCTTCGACGCCGCGTGTCGAGTCCTCTGGCGCCGTGGGCAAGGGCGCCAGGTCAGCCTGCCGGGACTGGCGGTTCCGCCAGCCCCGGTACATACCGAAGTAGGCAGCCGCCAGCACCACCAGCGTGCCGAGAATGCCTAGGAAGGCCTTCACTGCGTGAGCTCACCGTCCAGGACGGTCGGCGTACCGCGCAGGAACGTCGCTACCACCTTGCCGGGCAGCGTCATTCCCTCGAACGGCGTGTTCCGCGACAGCGACACCGACTCCTCGGGGACCACGGTCCGCTCGACGCGGGGGTCGTACAGCACGAGGTTCGCCGGTGCGCCGGCCTCCAGCGGACGGCCGTGGTCGGCAGCCTGACCGATCGCGGCCGGCGCGTAGCTCATCCGGTCGGCGACGTCGGCCCAGGTCAGCAGCTTGGTGTCGATCATCGCGTGCTGGACCACGGACAGCGCGGTCTCCAGGCCGGTCATCCCGAACGCGGCCGCGCTCCACTCGCAGTCCTTGTCCTCGACCGGGTGCGGCGCGTGGTCGGTGGCGACGATGTCGATCGTGCCGTCGGCCAGGCCCTCGCGAACGGCCTCGACGTCCTCCTTGGTGCGCAGCGGCGGGTTCACCTTGTACACCGGGTTGTAGGAGGCGGCCAGGTCCTCGGTCAGCAGCAGGTGGTGCGGCGTGACCTCGGCGGTCACCTCGAGGCCGCGGCGCTTGGCGGCCCGGACGATCTCCACCGAGCCCTTGGTGGACAGGTGGCAGATGTGCAGCTTCGACCCGACGTGCGCGTTCAGCAGGATGTCGCGGGCGATGATCGCCTCCTCGGCGACACTCGGCCAGCCGGTCAGGCCGAGGACGCCGGACAGCGCGCCCTCGTTCATCTGCGCGCCCTGGGTGAGCCGCGGCTCCTGCGCGTGCTGGGCGATCACGCCGCCGAACGCCTTCACGTACTCCAGCGCGCGGCGCATCAGCGCGGCGTCCCAGACGCAGTCGCCGTCGTCGGAGAACACCCGGACCCGGGCCGCGGAGTCCGCCATCGCGCCGAGCTCCGCGAGCTGCGTGCCCTTGCGGCCGACGGTGACCGCGCCGATCGGGTACACGTCGGCGTACCCGGCGTCGCGGCCCAGGCGCCAGACCTGCTCGACGACGCCGGCGGTGTCGGCGACCGGGTCAGTGTTGGCCATCGCGAACACCGCGGTGAAGCCGCCCTGCGCGGCCGCCCGGGTGCCGGTGAAGACCGTCTCGGCGTCCTCCCGGCCGGGTTCGCGCAGGTGCGTGTGCAGGTCGACCAGCCCGGGCAGCGCGACCAGGCCCGCGGCGTCGATCGTGGTGACGTCCGCCGGCGCCTCCAGGCCGGTGCCGGTGGCAACGATCTCGCCGTTGTCGATCAGCAGGTCCGCCACCTCACCGCCAACGATGCTCGCGCCGGTGATCAGGTAAGCGGTCATGCCGTGGGCTCCTCGGTGGTCTCGTTGGTTCCGGACAGCAGCAGGTACAGGACGGCCATCCGGATCGCGACGCCGTTGGTGACCTGCTCGACGATCACCGAGCGGGTCGAGTCGGCG
The DNA here is from genome assembly GCF_040680955.1 of Kribbella sp. NPDC051936. Classification (NCBI taxonomy): domain Bacteria; kingdom Bacillati; phylum Actinomycetota; class Actinomycetes; order Propionibacteriales; family Kribbellaceae; genus Kribbella; species Kribbella sp. NPDC051936. The sequence continues at coordinate 512,513 of NZ_JBFAXS010000002.1, forward strand.
ACCTCGGCGCTGATCTCCATGCCGCGGTTCATCGGGCCGGGGTGCAGCACGATCGCCTCGTCGGGCAGCTGCGCCATCCGGTTCCTGTCCAGGCCGTAGCGCCGGGTGTACTCCCGGGCGCTCGGGAAGAACGCGTCGTTCATCCGCTCCCGCTGCACCCGCAGCATCATCACCGCGTCGCTCTTCGGCAGCACCGAGTCGAAGTCGTACGACGTGACGCACGGCCAGGTGCTCATGTCGACCGGCAGCAGCGTCGGCGGGGCGACCACGGTGACGTCGGCGCCGAGCGTCGAGAGCAGCAGCACGTTCGACCGGGCGACCCGGGAGTGCAGGACGTCGCCGACGATCGTGATCCGGCGGCCGTCCAGCGCGCCGAGGTGGCGGCGCATCGTGAACGCGTCGAGCAGCGCCTGGGTCGGGTGCTCGTGGGTGCCGTCGCCGGCGTTCACCACCGAGCCGGTCATCCAGCCCGACGTCGCCAGCAGGTGCGGCGCCCCGGACGAGCCGTGCCGGCAGACGACCCCGTCCGCGCCCATCGCCTGCAGCGTCAGCGCAGTGTCCTTGAGGCTCTCGCCCTTGCTCAGGCTCGACCCCTTCGCGGAGAAGTTGATCACGTCCGCGGACAGCCGCTTGGCGGCCGCCTCGAACGAGATCCGGGTCCGGGTGGAGTCCTCGAAGAACAGGTTCACCACGGTCCGCCCGCGCAGGGCGGGCAGCTTCTTGATCGGCCGGTCGGCGAGCGATCGCATCTCCTCGGCCGTGTCGAGGATCAGCTGCGCCTCGTCGCGGCTCAGGTCGCCCGCGCTCAGCAAGTGCTTCATGCCTGTGCCCCCTTGTCCGCGATCAGGACCGCGTCCTCGCCGTCGAACTCGTCGAGATGAACGGTGACCCGCTCGACCAGCGAGGTCGGCAGGTTCTTGCCCACGTAGTCGGCGCGGATCGGCAGCTCGCGGTGGCCGCGGTCGACCAGGACGGCGAGCTGGACCGCGCGCGGGCGGCCGAGGTCGCCGAGCGCGTCGAGGGCCGCGCGGATGGTGCGGCCGGAGAACAGCACGTCGTCGACGAGCACCACGACCTTGCCGTCGATCCCGTCCGCCGGGATGTCGGTGTGCTCCAGGCCGCGCGGCGGTTTGAGGCCGATGTCGTCGCGGTACATCGTCACGTCGAGTGACCCTGTCGGCACGCTCTGCCCCTCGACGGCCTGGATCCTGGCCGAGACGCGCTGCGCCAGCGGGACGCCGCGGCGCGGGATGCCGAGCAGGACGACCGGGTCGGCGCCGCGGTTCCGCTCGAGGATTTCATGGGCGATCCGGGTCAGTGCCCGGGAAATGTCGGAAGCGTCCAGGACCTCGCGACCGCTGCGTTTCGGCGGCTGCTCGGCCTGGTGCTGCTCTGCACTCTGGGCAGGGCTCATCGCTACCGTTCCTCCTTTCCCGCCTCTCTGGACGGGTCTTTAAAGGACGTTCGGACCGCTTGACATGGTATCGGATGTGACACGCCGTCTTGACGCTGGCCTCGCCCCCGGAATATTGTTACTCTGTGTAACCGAGGGGGGTTCACCTTACCGGCCCGTTCCGGCGGGCCGGACATGACGAACTAGTCGGAGGGAAGAACCAGCGTGCCTAGCGAATACGCGAAGACACTGGGTGGCAAGTTGCGCGCCATCCGCCAGCAGCAAGGACTGTCGCTGCATGGCGTGGAAGAGAAGTCCAAGGGTCGCTGGAAGGCGGTCGTCGTCGGCTCGTACGAGCGCGGCGATCGAGCCGTCACGGTCCAGAAGCTCGCGGAGCTCGCCGATTTCTACGGCGTGCCGATCCGTGAACTGCTTCCTGGATCCGCCAGCGCGGCCGCCGCGGCTGCCGCTCCTCCCCGGTTGATCCTCGACCTGGAGGCCCTGCAACACCTCGACGCGAGCGAGGCCGGTCCGCTGACGCGGTACGCGGCCACGATCCAGGCTCAGCGCGGGGACTACAACGGCAAGGTGCTGTCGATCCGTCAGGACGACATGCGGACGCTGGCGGTCATCTACGACGAGTCGCCGACGACGCTCACCGAGCGCTTCATCTCCTGGGGTGTGCTGAACCCGGAGGCGAAGGGCGAGGTCGAGGAGTCGCCCGAGGTCGCCGGAGCCTGACGCCTGAACGAAGGCACCAGACGGTCGGGGCTTGTAGCAGCTGGCCCGCGGCCGCCCGCCTTCCTTCAGCTGACCGAACAGAGCAGCAACCGCGACAACCGCAGTAACCACGCGGCAGGGACCACCTCACCAGCCGCAGAACGGGGACGCAAACGGCGGCCCGGGACCGTACCGAGACGGTCACCGGGCCTGACAACTACAGAGGGCTCGCCCCCCTCGCTTCCTCTTGCTCAGACGCCCAGTGTGGGCTTCAACTGCAGCAGTCTGGCCAGCAGTCCGTTGACGAACGTCGGGGACTCGTCGGTCGACAGGTCCCGCGCCAGCGCGACCGCCTCGCTCACCGCGACCACGTCCGGCACCTGGTCGTCGTACAGGAGCTCGTAGGCACCGATCCGCAGGATGTTCCGGTCGACGGCCGGCATCCGGTCCAGCGTCCAGCCCACCGAATGGGTCTCGAGCAGCTCGTCGATCTGCTCGATGTGTTTCGCGACCCCCTCGACCAGCGCCACGGTGAACTCGTTCACCGGCGGGTCGTTGTCGGCCACCCGGTCGGCCAGGGTGCCGCCGACCGGCAACCCCCTGACCTCCGACTCGAACAGCACGTCGAGCGCGCGCTTGCGGGCCTTGCTCCGGGCAGACATCTTCTGTTGTCGCTTCCCTTGGTTAGTCAGCGATCAGGAGGTGACGCGGCCGAGGTAGTCCCCGGTCCGGGTGTCGACCTTGACCTTCTCGCCGGTGGTCAGGAAGAGCGGGACCTGGATCGTGTAGCCGGTCTCCAGCTTGGCCGGCTTGGTGCCGCCGGTCGACCGGTCGCCCTGCAGGCCGGGCTCGGTGTACTCGACCAGGAGCTCGACCGAGGCCGGAAGCTCGACGTACAGCGGGAGGTCGTCGTGCACCGCGACGATAGCGTCCTGGTTCTCCAGCAGGAAGTGCGCGGCGTCGCCGACCACGTCGGGCTGGATGTTGGTCTGCTCGTACGTCGACTTGTCCATGAAGACGTAGGACGAACCGTCGTTGTAGAGGTACGTCATGTCACGCTTGTCGACCGTGGCCACCTCGACCTTGACGTCGGCGTTGAAGGTCTTGTCCACCACCTTGCCGGACAGCACGTTCTTCAGCTTGGTCCGGACGACGGCGCCGCCCTTGCCCGGCTTGTGATGCTGGAACCACACGACGGACCACAGCTGCCCGTCCAGGTCGAGCACCATGCCGTTCTTGAGGTCGTTCGTCGTTGCCACGCGGGTATGCCCTTCGAAATCGATCAGCGGTAACACGTGATTGTAGCGGTCGCTTGCGGTTTCCTCCGATTCTGCGGACCCCGGTGGCCTTAGGCTGGTCGCCCAGACTGTCCACAGAGGCGCAGGAGGCCGGCGATGACGGGGTTCGTGATCTTCGTCGTGGTGATGATCGTGGTCAGTCTGATCTCCAAGGCGCGGCAGCAGGCCACCCGCGGCAACGGTCAGCCGAACGCGCGGATGCAGGCTCTGATCGAGCGGATCCAGGCACAGCAGGCCGGCAGCCAGCCGGTGCAGATCCACGGCCAGTTCACCCAGGCCGCCGGCCCGGGCGGACCGCCTCCGGCGCCGAGCCCGACGTTCGCGGTGCAGGCCGGAAACCCGCAGGGCAGCCAGCAGGCTGCGGCCGCTCTGCAGCAGCTCATGCAAGGCGGCCGGCAGGCGCCTCGCCCTGGTGAATGGGCCACGCCCGCCCAGCCGCAGTACCCATTGCAGTACAACCCTGCGCCGTACCAGCCGGGGCCTTACCAGCCGCCGGCGCACCGGCCGCAGCAGAACAACCTGCCGACGCCGAGGCAGGACCTCGACGCCAGGGTGCGCGAGTTGATGACCGCAGGCAACGAGGTCGGCGCGATCCGGTTGCTGAGCGACGAGCGCGAGCTGGGGATCCTGGAGGCGCAGAAGTACGCGCGCGACCTCGTCGCCCCGCCGACGGCTCCGCGGCCGAACGCGGATGTGCTCGACGAGCCCGACGAAGGCGAGGGCCGGTACGTCGGTTCGGCCGCCTTCGCGGAGTCGATCTTCAACCTCGACGACCGCGACGAGAACGTCTGGGCCAGCGGCTGGGTCGACAAGCCCGACCCCGACGACCGCTCCGACATCGACGAGCTCTGGCAGACCGTCAGCAACCCGCCGCGCCAGTCTTAACCCGTCAGCCCCGCTTGTCCCCGAGCGATTCCAGCAGCACACGGAGCAGGTCTGCCAGCTGATCGCGTTCGGCCGGCGACAGCCCGGCGAGCAACTGGGACTCGGTGTCGATGTGGGTCGGCAGCACCTTGTCGATCAGCGCGAGCCCTTCGGGCGTCAGGGTGACCAGGACGCCGCGGCGGTCGGTCTCGCTCGGCGCCCGGGTGACCAGGCCGCGGGACTCCAGCCGGTCCAGCCGCTGACTGATCGCCCCGGACGTGACCATCGACGAGTGCATCAGACCGGCCGGCGTCAGGCTGTGCTCGGCGTTGCTGCGCCGCAGGGTCGCCAGGACGTCGAACGACGCGCGGTCCAGGTCGTGTTTGGCGAAGTTCCGCCGCAGCTCGGCGTCGAACAGCGCGCCGAGCCGGCCCATCCGCCCGATGATGCCCATCGGCGACGGGTCCAGGTCGGGCCGGCGAGTGCGCCATTGCTCGAGGACCAGGTCGACGTGATCTGCCATGGGTCCAGCGTAGCGCCAGATTGCTTAGCGATGAGCGACTTGAAAGTTACTTAGCACTGAGATACTTTATCTTAGTGCTAAGCAATCGACGACTCTTCCTGCTCCTGACCACGGCGATCGCACCGATGCTGTGGGGCACCACCTATGTGGTCACCACCGAGTTCCTGCCGCCGCATCGCCCGCTGCTGGCCGCGCTGCTGCGCGCGTTGCCGGCCGGCCTCTTGCTCGTCGCGATCACGCGGGTCCTGCCGCGCGGCAGCTGGTGGTGGCGCTCGCTCGTCCTGGGCACGCTCAACATCGGCGCCTTCAACGCCCTGCTGTTCGTCGGCGCCTACCGGCTGCCGGGCGGCGTGGCCGCGACGGTCGGTGCGATCCAGCCACTGCTGGTCGCGCTGTTGTCCGCGGGTCTGCTGCGGCAGCGCCTGTCTCTCCGCACCGTCCTCACTTCCATCGCCGGAGTGTTCGGGGTCGGCCTGCTGGTTCTGCGTGCTACTGCACGACTCGACACCTGGGGCGTGCTCGCAGCGGCCGGCGGTGCGGTCGTCATGGCGTTCGGGGTCGTGCTCAGTAAGCGCTGGACGTCCCCCGCTCCCCTGCTGGCCACGACCGGATGGCAACTGGTCGCCGGTGGGCTCGTGCTCCTGCCGGTGACGTTCTTGGTCGAGGGTGCGTTCCCCGCCTTCACACTGCGGAACCTCGCCGGCTACTCGTACCTGGCGCTGTTCGGCTCCGCGATCGCCTATGCCTTGTGGTTCCGCGGACTCCGCGAGCTCGTCCCGACCGAGGTCACGTTCCTCGGCCTGCTGAGTCCGGTAGTAGCCACCACCCTCGGCTGGCTGCTCCTGGCCCAGCACCTCACAACACTGCAGGCCGTCGGCGGCTTCGTCGTACTGGCAGCGCTTGTCACCGCACAGGTCCGCCGTACGCCGAAGAAGCCGGTCGTCGAGACACGGGTACTCGTCCCGGCCGGGGAGGGGTGCTGAGAATGCGGATCCTCGTGTGGGGAGCGACGGGCTCTGTCGGAAGCCGGGTTGTCGCCGAGGCAACCGCCCGCGGTCACAGCGTCACCAGCGTCAGCCGGTCCGGCCCGGATCACCTGCGCGGTGATGCCGCCGACCCCGAGGACGTGGCGCGCTTGAGTGCTGGGCACGACGTCGTCATCAGCGCGACCCGGCCGCGGGACGGGAGTGAAGGCGAGCTCGTGGACACGGCCAAGGCCCTGCTGGTCGGGCTGCGCGGCAGTGGCGCGCGGCTGGTTCTGGTAGGCGGTGCAGCGAGCCTGCTCGTGCCGGGGAGCGAGCTGACGCTCATGGAGTCCCCGGAGTTCCCGGCAGCGCTGTTGCCGATCGCCCGGGCATGCGCCGCGCAGTACGCGCTGGTGCGGTCAGCTGATGCGTTGGACTGGACATATGTGAGTCCGCCGGCCCTGTTGGAGCCTGGTACGCGCACCGGGCGGTACCGCAAGGGCTACGACCACCTCGTGACCAGTGCGGCCGGCGAGTCCTCCATCTCGGTCGAGGACTTCGCCGTCGCACTGGTCGACGAGGCGGAGCAGGCTCAGCACATCAGACAGCGCTTCACCGTTGGTTACTAGATCAAGCCCTCGCGCAGGGCGTACGCGACGGCGTGTGAGCGGTTTCTGAGTTGCAGTCGGCTGGTGACGTCGTGCAGGACGTTCTTGACCGTGCGCTCCGAGTACGACAGCTCGCGCGCGATCTCCTGCGTGTCCTTGCCGTCCGCAACGAGTCGCAGTACCTGCGTCTCCCGGTCGGACAGACCGGTGTGGGTCAGCCCGCGCGGCGCCAGCACATGCCGCTGCCTGCGCGATGCCTGACCGAGCAACCGTCCCAGCAGGTCCGGTGGCAGGCTGCCGTCACCCGCGGCGGCGGCCTGCACCAGGTGCACGATGCGGTCGGCGGTCGCCTCGGTACGTCGCAGTACGCCGGAGACGCCCAGCTCGACCGCGGTCATCAGCGCCTCGTCGTCGATCGAGCTGCCGATCAGCACGGTCCGGCGGCAGCCCCGCTGCGTCGCCGACCGCAGTACGTGCACAGCGCCGGCGTCCAGCGCGTCGACGGCGATCAGCGCGACCACTGGCGGAGCGGTGCGCTGTCCGGCCGACGGCGCCGGCACGAGCGCCGGCAGATCGGCGTCGCCGATCAGGTTGATCTCCGGCCGCTGCCGCAGCGCGTACACCAGCCCGAACTGCGAGAGCGGGTCGAGCGCCTTCACCCAGACCGGAATCCGGTTCTCCCCACGGTGCTGCCCGAGATGTTGCCCGTGGTGTTGCGTCATACGAACCCCCAAGTCGTCGTTGTCCTCCCGATCGTGCTGCCCACACCTACCTGATGCCCGAAAGGGCAGATCGGTTACGAATCGAGCGTGGTGAGGGCGCGGAGGGCGAGACGGTAGGAGTCGAGGCCGAAGCCGGCGATGGTGCCGGTGGCGACCCCGGCGACGACGCTGGTGTGCCGGAAGTCCTCGCGGGTGGCGGGGTTGGTCAGGTGGATCTCGATCAGCGGAGCGGTCCGCTGTGCGATCGCGTCCCGCAGCGAGTACGAGTAGTGGGTGAACGCGGCCGGATTGAGGACGACCGGCGTCCGGCCGTCGGCCGCCTCGTGCAGCCAGCCGACCAGTTCGGCCTCGTCGTCGGTCTGCCGCACCTCGACCTCGAGCCCGAGTTCGGCGCCGGTCTTCTCGCACACCCCGACCAGCTCGGCGAAGGTCGTCGTACCGTACTTCTCCGGCTCCCGCGACCCCAGCCGCCCGAGGTTCGGCCCGTTCAGCACCAGCACCCGCCTGCTCACATCCGTCACAGCACTCACCCTAGCGGCAGCCCGTCGAAGGCGGTTTCGGCTTCGGTCACGGCATCCAGGTACCGGTCGTCGGCGCGCTGACCGGCGTCCATGGCGGCCCAGTTGCGGCGAGACAGAACCCGCTGGACCGACACCACCTGCGCGGCCAGGAGTTCGCCCGCGAGATCGCCTCCGAGGGCGTCCGCGAGCGCGCTCTCGTCGTCGTCCATGAACTGGTGGAGCCGGGTCGTCAGCGCAGGCGTGGTGAAGACGAGCCGGTAGTACGCGAGGACCTGCGGGTGGTCGTTCAGGCCGGTGATGGGGTCGCGCGCGACGAGCCCGGCGAGGAAGTGCTCGCGCAACGCCCGGACGGGCGGAGCCGCGGCTGCCGTGACGACGCGGGCGGACTCGTGCCGGTGGTCGGCGATCCGGTGCAGCACGAGGTCCTGCTTGGTCGGGAAGTACTTGAACAGCGTCGGCTTGGAGACGTCGGCGGCCGCGGCGATGTCGGTCACCGACACCTCGTCGAACCCGCGCTCCAGGAACAGCGCGATCGCCGCCTCGGACAGGGCGTCGTACGTCTGCTGCTTCTTCCGCTCGCGAAGTCCGGTCACGAGGCCATGTTAACCTAGGCAAAAGATTGACCGAGTTAATCTTTTGTGGAGGGGCGATGCGGGACATCAGCGAGGAGCGTGCGTACGCCGAGCGGTGCCGGGAGGCGCTGCACCGGATGGTCGCCGGCGCACGGGAGAACGTGGCCGTCGGCGAGCACACCTGGGGCGACCGCTACACGGCCGAGCGGCTGGGCTACTACCTCAAGACGCTGGCCAAGGACATCGCCGAAGAAGGCGAGAACCCGCCCTTCTTCGGCGTCATCGCGCACGGCGCCGACGCGGGCGAGCACAGCCGGCAGACCTACTACCTCGGGCGCCGGCACATCGCGGACGCGATCGGCCGGCCGCCGATGGTGATCGACTGGCGCGCGCCGGTGTCCGCCGCGTTCTACCAGGCGTCCGCCGTCGAGCCGCGCGGTATCGACACCCGCCGCCGCTTCGGCTGGTCGGCCGGCGTCCTCACCGGCTTCGAGGACGAACCCCTCCGGTCCGGCGGGCCGTCGACACCTGGCGAACTCGTACGGCGCGAGATCGAGCGCGCCCGGGTCGGTCCGATGCGGGACATCGTCGCCACGATCCAGCCCGACCAGGACACGCTGGTCCGGACCGGCCTCGACGTCTCGGTCTGCGTCCAGGGCGCGCCGGGCACCGGCAAGACCGCGGTCGGCCTGCACCGCGCCGCCTACCTCCTGTACGCCCACCGGTCGCGGCTCGAACGCACCGGTGTCCTCGTCCTCGGGCCGAACCGGGCGTTCCTGCATTACATCTCCGCGGTGCTCCCGACGCTCGGCGAGGTGAACGTCGAGCAGACCACGATCGAGCGACTGCTGGATCGCGAGGTGCGCGCGACCGATGATCCGGCGGCGGCCGCGGTCAAGCACGACGCGCGGATGGCCGACGTGCTGCGCAAGGCGGTGTACGACCGGATCCGACCACCGGAGCAAGCGGTCGTGGTGAACGACGAGTCGTACAGGTGGCGGGTCGCCCAGCACGAGTTCGCGGAGATGGTGGCCGAGGCCGAGGCGACGACGTACCTGACCGGCCGGGAGCGGGTCGTCGCCCGCCTGGTCGCGGCGCTGCAACGGCAGGCCGAGGCGCGCGGACAGAACTGCAACGGCGCCTGGCTGCGACGGATGGCTCGTGGCGTGACGCCGTACGTCGACGCGGTGTGGCCGCATCTGAAGGCCGAGGACGTGCTGGCCGAGTACCTGAGCGATCCCGGTCAGGTAGGCATCCTGACGTCCGACGAGCAGCGGGCGATCGCGTGGCCGCGGCCGCGGAAGGCGAAGAGCGCCCGCTGGACGGCCGCGGACGCGGTGCTGCTCGACGAGGTGAGCGCGTTGCTGGAGCGCCCGCCGACATACGGGCATGTGATCGTGGACGAGGCGCAGGACCTCTCCCCCATGCAATGTAGGGCGATCGCGCGGCGCAGCGAGCACAGCTCGATCACGGTGCTCGGCGACCTCGCGCAGGGTACGGCGGCGTGGGCCGCAGCCGACTGGCAGACGCAGCTCGCCCATCTCGGGAAGCCGTCCGCCGAAATCGTTGCGCTGAGCACCGGCTACCGGGTTCCGGCGACCGTGGTCGAGTTGGCGAATCGTCTCCTGACCGCGCTCGACGCCGACGTACCGCCGACCACGTCGTACCGCTCCGACGGCGAGCTCACCGTCGCCAGGGTCGATGACCTGGCGGCCGCCTGCGTCGACAGCGTCCGGCGCGCGCTCGACGCCGAGGGATCGATCGGCGTCATCGCGGCCGATGACCAACTGCCGGCGTTGACCGATGCGTTGAAGGCGGCCGGGATCGAGACCTCCGCGGCCGACGTGAACGGCCGCGTGACCGTCGTCCCGGCAAGCCTCGCCAAGGGGCTCGAGTACGACCATGTGATCGCCGTTGAGCCGGCCGACATCGTCGCGGCGGAGACGCGCGGCCTCAACCGGCTGTACGTCGTCCTCACCCGGGCGGTGTCCCGGCTGGACATCCTGCACAGCCGGGATCTGCCTCCTGAGCTCTAGAGCGTGTCTAGCTCCAGGGTGCGCCGGGGCCGCCCATGCGCTGCGCGTACGGCGTACCGTGGCCGAGCTCACCGCGACGGATCGGCTTGTCGGTGAACGCGGATGCGTAGATGGCCGCTGCGAGTTCGAGCGTGTTGCGCGCCTCCGCCAGCGTCACCGGCGTCGGCTCCCCCGCGGCCTTGGCGTCGAGGATCGCGGCGAGCTGCGCGGTGTGACCGCTCGCGACGTCGGGCAGATCGGCCGACCAGGCGTCCGCGACGGCCTCGTGACCCGGCGCCGGCGTGATCGTCCAGTCCGGGTTCTTGTACCCGTACAGGTGCTCCAGCTCGACGGTCGCGTTCTCGCAGTCGAACCGCAGCTGCGACGTCTGCCGGGCGGACACCAGCGAGTTCACGATCGACGCGACCGCGCCGTTCTCGAACGTCACAAGCGCCATCGACACGTCCTCGGTCTGCGTCGGCCGGGCCTGCCTGGCGGCGAGCGCGGTCACCTTCTCCCACGGGCCGAGCACCGACAGCAGCAGGTCGTACTGGTGGATCCCGTGCCCCATCGTCGGGCCGCCGCCCTCGACGTCGAACGTGCCGCGCCACGGCACCGCGAAGTACGCGTCGTCGCGGTACCAGACGGTGTTGCACAGGGCAACCAACGGGCGGCCGAGGACGCCGTCGGCGAGCAGTTCGCGGAGCCGGACCGCGCCGGATCCGAAGCGGTGCTGGAACACGCACGCGACCTGCGCCGCGGACTTCTCCTCCGCCGCCACCAGCGCGTCGAACTCGTCCAGCGACAGCGTCGGCGGCTTCTCCAGGTACACGTCGACGTCCGCGGCGAGGCACTCGGCGGCCAGCGGGACATGCGAGTTCGGCGGCGTGCACAGGTGGACCAGATCGACCTGCTCGGCCGCCAGCAGGTCGGTCAGGCTCAGGTACGTCGCCGGGATGTTCCACTGCTCGGCGAACTCTTTCGCCCGGTCCAGGTCGACGTCCACGGCGGCGACCAGTTCGGCCCGATCCGGCAGTGCGGCGACGGCCCGGGCGTGCGAGCCAGCGATCCCACCGGTCCCGACGATCGCGATCCGATGCTTGCGGTCAGTCATGGAAAGCCCTTTCCGAGGCGTAGACAGCATCGTCCGCCACCCCGGCGCCGTTCCACAACCCGCAGCCCACCATCTGACCGCATCCGGTCACCCGGTCGCCCCGGCTCTCCCGACCGCTCCGTGGGTACTGCGGACCTGGGTCACTCACCAACCGAAGCACCACGAGCCGCTGCACGCTCAACTCCGCGCCCGGACCACCCGGCAACCAGGGTTGGTGAGTGGCCCAGGTCCGGTGACTACTCGCGGATGTGTCAGAAGATGCGCTCGACGGCAAGCGCGCTCGGTTGGTGGATCAACTGATCTCGCCGTACGCCGCGACCAGAAGGCTCGGGTCGGGAGCCTCGAGGATGGTCGGCTTCGCCAGCGCGTCGAGGACGACGAAACGGAGCCGGTCGGCGCGGGTTTTCTTGTCGAGCTTCATCGCGTCCTGCAGGTGCGGCCAGGCGTCGGCGCGGTAGCTGACCGGGAGGCCGAGCGAGTCCAGGACGGCGCGGTGCCGGTCGGCGGTCGCGTCGTCGAGGCGGCCGGCCGCGCGGGCCAGCTCGGCGACGAACACCATGCCGATGCTGATCGCGGCACCGTGGCGCCACTTGTACCGCTCGACGCGCTCGATCGCGTGGCCGAGCGTGTGCCCGTAGTTCAGCGCCTCGCGCCCGATCCGGCCGCCGGCCGTCGTCGTCCGCTCGCGGAGATCCGCGCCCACGGTGTCGGCCTTGACCTGGATCGACCGGGCGATCAACTCCTCGGTCGCGGCGTACGACGGACTCGTCGCGCCGGACGGGTCCTTCTCGACCAGGTCGAGGATCACCGGGTCGGCGATGAAGCCGCACTTCACGACCTCGGCGAGGCCGCTGACGTAGTCGTTGACCGGCAGCGTCTCGAGCGCGGCCAGGTCGCACAGCACACCGGCCGGCTCCCAGAACGCGCCGACCAGGTTCTTGCCCTCAGAGGTGTTGATCCCGGTCTTCCCGCCGACCGCCGCGTCGACCATGCCGAGCAGGGTCGTCGGGATGTGCACGACCTTGACGCCGCGCAGCCAGGTGGCCGCGACGAACCCGGCGAGATCGGTCGTCGTCCCGCCGCCGACGCTGACGATCGCGTCCGAGCGGGTGAAGCCGGCCTGGCCGAGGACCGACCAGCAGTACGCCAGCACCTCGGCGGTCTTGGCCTCCTCGGCGTCCGGGATCTCGATCGCGTGTGCGGTGAAGCCCGACCCGGTCAGGTCGTCGCGGATCGCGTCGCCGGTCTCGCGCAGTGCGCGCGGGTGGATCACCGCCACCCGCTGCACGCCCTCGCCCAGCAGGCCGGGCAGTTCGCCGAGCAGGTTGTCGCCGATCACAACGTCGTACGGCGCGGCGGCCTGGACGCGGATCCGCGCGCTCACGGGAGCTGCCCCAGGATCTCGTCGGCGATCTGATCCGGGGTCTTGCCGTCCGTCATCACGGTCAGCTTGGCGACCTCGGCGTACAACGGCCGCCGGGCTTCCATCAGGTTGCGCAGCTGGGTGCGAACGTTGCCGAGCAGGAGCGGCCGGGCGACGCTCAGCCCCACGCGCTTGGACGCCTCGCCGAGGCTGACGTCGAGGAACACCACGGTGTGGCCGGTCAGGTCCGCCCGGGTCGCGGGGTCCAGGATCGCGCCGCCGCCGAGCGACAGCACCTCGCCGTCGTCCTGCAGCGCGGCGACGATCGCGGCCCGCTCCAGCGCGCGGAAATGCGGTTCGCCCTCGTCGACGAAGATCTCGGAGATCGGCTTGCCCGCGCCGGCTTCGACGTCGGAGTCGGTGTCGCGATGCCTGGCTTCCAGCCGCTCGGCCAGCAGGGCCGCGATCGTGGACTTGCCCGATCCGGGCGGGCCGACCAGGACGACGACGGGGCTCACTCCCACTCCCGCGGGGTGATCGTGGCCGGCAGGTTCGCCAGGTACGACTGGTGGTTGCGCGCGGTCTCCGCGACCGAGTCGCCGCCGAACTTCTCCAGCGACACCTCGGCCAGCACCAGCGCGATCATCGCCTCGGCGACGATGCCGGCCGCCGGGACCGCGCAGACGTCCGAGCGCTGGTGGTGCGCCGCGGCGGCCTCGCCGGTCGCGGTGTCGATCGTGCGCAGCGCCCGCGGAACGGTCGCGATCGGCTTCATCGCGGCGCGCACCCGGAGCGTCTCACCGGTGCTCATGCCGCCCTCGGTGCCGCCCGAGCGGCCGCTGGTCCGCCGGACCGCGCCGTCCTCGGCGACGATCTCGTCGTGCGCCTGAGAACCCGGGGTCCGGGCCAGCTCGAAGCCGTCGCCCAGCTCGACGCCCTTGATCGCCTGGATGCCCATCAGCGCACCGGCCAGCTTGGAGTCGAGGCGGCGGTCCCAGTGCACGTAGCTGCCGAGGCCAGGCGGCAGCCCGTCGACGACGACCTCGACGACGCCGCCGAGCGTGTCACCGGCCTTCTGCGCGGCGTCGATCTCGGCGACCATCTGCTTGCTCGCGTCCGGGTCCAGGCAGCGCACCGGGTCCGCGTCCAGCTTCGCGACGTCGGAGTACGCCGGGATCACGCCGTACGGCGCCTTCACGGTGCCGAGCTCGACGACGTGGCTGACGATCGTCACGCCGTACGCCTGGCGGAGGAAGCGGGCCGCGACCTCGCCGAGCGCGACCCGGGCCGCGGTCTCGCGGGCACTGGCCCGCTCGAGCACCGGGCGGGCCTCGTCGAACCCGTACTTCTGCATGCCGGCCAGGTCGGCGTGACCGGGCCGCGGCCGGGTCAGCGGCGCGTTCCGGGCCAGGCCCTCGAGCGTCTCGGCGTCCACCGGGTCGGCACTCATCACCTGCTGCCACTTGGGCCACTCGGTGTTCCCGACCTGGATCGCGACCGGGCTGCCGAGGGTCAGCCCGTGCCGGAACCCGCCGACGAACGTCACCTCGTCCCGCTCGAACTTCATCCGGGCGCCGCGGCCGTAGCCCAGCCGACGACGAGCCAGGGCGTCGGCCACGTCGTCCGTGGTGACCTCAACGCCTGCGGGAAGACCTTCGAGTACGGCGACGAGCGCTTGTCCGTGCGACTCGCCGGCGGTGAGCCAGCGCAGCATGGGCCCGATTCTTTCACGGCTGTCCCGACCCGCAGACACGGGTCTCAGACTCAGCCGCAGGCCTGGTTCTCCTGGGTCGGGCCGGTGCGGACCGCGAGGACCGCGTTGAAGGTCTTGGCGATCGGGGAGTCCTGACAGCTGGTGCTGGCCGTGGCTGCCTGACCGCCGGCGATCGCGGCGCCCGTGAGGGCCGCTGTGGCGAGGGCCGCCACGGCCAGGCGCCCGGCGGTACGACGGAATGCGGTGGTCATCATGCGCTCCTTCGAACGATCTGCTGATACAACGACCGTAGAAGCCAGAAGCGCCGCACGAACTGGCCCTGGAACCCGTCCTGAGGTAGCGCTGGCACCACCCCTCTATAGGGTCCTGGCATGACGCAGGGCATGACGCAGGGTATGACTCGAAGGGCTGAGGAGACGTGGCGGGCGCGGGTGCGTGGGTGCCTGCTGGGCGGTGCGATCGGAGACGCGCTCGGCGGACCGGTCGAGTTCGAGGACGCAGGGACGATCCTCGGGAAGCACCCGGACGGCGTACGGGGGTTCATCGCCGGCGGATGGCCCGCGGGGACGGTCACCGACGACACCCAGATGACCCTGTTCACCGTCGAGGGACTGATCCGCGCGAGTGTGCGGACCGACCGCGGGCTGGGCTTCACCGTGGCGGTCGTCCAGCACGCGTACGACCGGTGGCTGGACACGCAGAACCTGCCGGGCCCGACCGGTGCACCTGACGGCTGGCTGCTGGGCGAGCAGTGGCTGTACGCGCGGCGGGCGCCGGGCAACACCTGCCTGACCGCGCTGACGCAGGCGCGCAAGGGCGAGCCCCGGATCCGGCAGTACGGCGACCAGGCCGTCAACGACTCGAAGGGGTGCGGCGGCGTCATGCGGGTCGCGCCGTTCGGGCTGCTGCCCGACTACTTCCCGGCCGACTGGGTCTTCGACTCGGCCGCGACCGCCGCCGGATACACGCACGGCCACCCGACCGGCAAGCTCGCGTCCGGCGCACTGGCGGCGATCATCCGCGAGCTGTGCGCCGGAGCGAGCCTCGACGAGGCGATCACCCGCGCCACCAGCGTGCTCGTCCAGCACGAGGGCCACGAGGAGACCAGTACGGCGCTCGCGCTCGCCCGGCAGCTGGCCGCGACGGCGGAACCCGGACCGGTCACGGTCGAGCGCCTCGGCGGCGGCTGGGTCGCGGAAGAGGCGCTCGCCATCGCCGTGTACGCCGCTCTGGCCTGTCCGGAGCCCGAGCAGTTCCTCGACGCGCTCGCGCTGGCCGTCACGCATTCGGGCGACAGCGACTCGACCGGCGCGATCTGCGGGAACATCCTCGGCGCCCTTCACGGCGAGACGGCGCTGCCCGCCGAGCTCGTCTTCACCGTCGAGGGACGTCCGGTCATCCTCCAGCTCGCCGACGACTTCGCGCTGGAGTTCACCCGAGGCAAGCGGCTGCACGGCGACTACGGGCCGTACACCGCGTGGACCAACCGCTACCCGGGCGGCTGAATCGAGAGTTTGTGCTGGAACACGTTGCGCGGATCCCACTTCGCCTTGATCTGCTGCAGCCGCGGGTAGTTTCCCAGGTAGTACAGGTCGTGCCACGGCACCCCGGACGTGTTGTACGCCGGATCCGCCAGGTCCACATCCGGATAGTTGATGTACGACCCGGCGTTGATCGCGTCCGGCACCGGGACGCCGCCCGTGCCGCGGTAGATGTCGGCGTAAACCTTCCGCGCCCACCCGATGTGCTTGTCGTCGTCCGCCGCCGCGGACCACGACGCGCTCAGCACCATCTTGGCGACCACGTCCCGCTGCGCGGCGGCGGTCGCGCCGGACGGCACCGTGTTCACCTTGCCGCCGTACGGGATCAGCAGCACCGAGGACTCCGGCCCGCTGTACGTCGTGTCCGTGAGCCCGCGGTACATGGCGAGGATCTGCTCGTCGGTGTACCCCTTCTTCAGGTAGCCGGCCTTGTACTTCCCGCGGCCGGGCGACGGCGTCTCAGCGATCGACCGCTCCATCGTGGTGTGCAGGAACGCTCCCTCGCCGACGTCGATCACCTGCGGCTTCGGGTCCACGCCGGCGACCATCGCGGCGTTGAACGCGTTCATCAGTCCGGCCGCGTCCGGCGCGGCCGCGTCGATCTGCGTGGACAGCAGGAACTGGCCCGCCGACGAGTGCGTGAGGATGAACGGCGCGTAGAGCGTCGCGTACGGCGAGTCGGCGGTGTTGTGCTGCTCGAAGAACGTGAACCAGTTCCGCACCGTGCGCAGGAACCCGGCCTGGGTCATCGTCTTCCAGTCGTAGAGCAGCAGGCTGGACCGCAACGCGGCCGGTGCCTTGGGCAACGAGTCGGCGGGTGACCGGCCGGGCGCGCCGGCAGTCCGCATCAGGTACCGGGTGACGACGCCGAAGTTCCCGCCGCCGCCACCGGTGTGCGCCCACCACAGGTCGCGGTGCGCGTTGTCCCGCGTGGCAACGACGGACCGGGCCCGTCCACGAGCGTCGACGACGACGATCTCCACCCCGTAGAGATGGTCGACGACCGAGCCGTACTTCCTGGACAGCGGCCCGTATCCGCCCCCGGCGAAATGGCCGCCGACGCCGACGCTCAGGCACCCGCCGCCCGGCACCGTGACACCCCAGCCGTAGAACAGGTCCTTGTAGACGGTCTCGAGCATCGCGCCCGCGCCGATCGAGAAGGCGCGGTAGTGCGGGTCCCACGTCACGGCGTCGTACGTCGACATGTCGAGCAGCACCTCGACGTCGGTGCTGTCGACGAAGTCCTCGAAGCAGTGCCCGCCGCCGCGCACCGCGATCCGCTTCCCGCTCCGGACCGCCTCCTGCACGGCCGCGACCGCGTCCTCGGTCGACCTGATCACCCGCGCGTAGTCGGGTCTCGCGACGAACCGACGGTTCTGGCCGCGCAGCACCAGGTCCTGGTACCGCGCGTCGTCCGGACGGATCGTGTCGCCGGCCGCGGTGCCGACGGCCGCCGACGCCGTACCAGGGATGGCGAGCGCGGCACCCGCGACAGCGGTTCCGGCGAGGAGACCACGACGACTGACTGGCATTGAGTTTCCCTCCCGAGAGTTCGAATGCTTCGACCCTAGGAAGGCAGGCAGTGTCCGCACATCAACCATCTGGTGGAGTCCGGTACTCCCCTATCCGGCGTACAGCCGCTCCAACGGCGCACCCAGCAGGACACCGGCCAGCGCCCCGGCGAGCATGAACGGCCCGAACGGGACCATCTGTTTGCGGGTCATCACGCGGGTCGCGATCAGCACGATCCCGACGACCGAGCCGAGGAAGAACCCGCCGTACAGACCGGACGCGAACTCGCCCCAGCCGAGCCAGCCGAGCGCGAGCCCGAGCAGCCCCGACAAGCGCACGTCACCGAACCCGACGCCGCGCGGGAACGCGAACCACAGCACGTAGAACACCGCGAACCCGATCGCTCCCGCGATCGCTGCCCGGCGCAACGATCCCCACTCCCCCGTCGCCGCCGCCGCGGCCACGAGTCCGGCGCCCACGACCGCGTACGTCGGCCAGATGATCACCGACGGCAGGAACCGCGTCCGCGCGTCGATGTAGCCGAGGATCGCGCCCGCCACCGCCAGCACGAGCCACGTCGGCAGCACCGCATCCAGGCCGAGGAACAGGCCGAGCAGGCCGCCGGCGACCGCAGCCAGTCCGCCGCACCAGTACGCCGCGCGCCGGCCGGCCAGCACCGCGTACGGGACCTTCGTCTCGCCCTCGTCCAGCTCCGGCTCGGGAATGCGGCGCAGCAGCCAGGGACCGAGCACGGCCGCCACGGGACCACAGACGACCACGCCGATCCCGGCAGCGAGCAACGCGTTGTCAGCCGGCACGATCGACGACCCTAGACGATCTACCGGCCGGCGCGCGCGGCCGCCCGCCGGGCCAGCACCCGCGCGAGCACCACCGCACCGATGCCGAGCAGCAGCACGAAGCCGAAGAGCACCGCGACGGTGCTCCAGAATCCCTCGTTCCGGGTGACGTAGGTGATCCGCTGGTACTCGTCGTCGTTCGCGGCCCGGGTGAACGTGAAGTCGTCGGTGATCCGGCCCGGCTCGCGGTACGTCGCGGTGTAGGCGGTCAGGAAGTCGGCCGGCTTCGGCAGCGCCTCCATCTCGACCCGGCCGGCGAACAGCAGCTCAGGAGTGACCGCGGCGTCCGGCACCTTCGTCGCGTCCACGCGGTGCTCCGCCGCGACGTACACCGTCACCGTCTGCGTCGTGGTCGCGCCCTTGCTCAGCCGCATCGGGTACACGATCCGGTCCGACGCGAACCTCAGCCGCAGCGGCGGCGTCCGCCCGGACAGGCTCTCGCCGTCCTGCTTCGGCGCGAGCTTCACCGCGACGATCTCCCACTTCTCGGTCAGGTACGGCGTGAGGTTGGCGGCCAGCGTCGCCGGGACGACGTACCCGTTCGTGCGTAGCCAGTCCGTGACGGCCGTCCCGCTCGACCCGGTAAGCCGGGTGACCGCGAACGGCCCGAGCAACATCTGCTCCTTGACGTTCACCCCGGCTCCGGCCGCGGGGGCGCCGGCCGAGTCTCCGCGACCGCTGCCCATGATCCCGAGATCACGGAACGGCCAATACGTCTTCTTCACCACGCGCTTCGGCCTGGTCGCCTGGTCGAGCCGGTAGAACAGGTCGTCGTCCTCGCCGAGTTCCACCGTCGCGGCCGCCGGTACCGGCATGATCCAGGCCGCCTTCTTCGACGCGCCGCGCACCGCCATCGAGAGCGTGATCTCCTCGGTGCCGTCCGAGTGCTGCACGAGCGCGTTCTCGCCGTACGCCCGGGCCGCCGACTGCGCGTCCGGCAGGTACCCGCCGCAGGCGCACGCCCAGGCCGGAGTCACCCCGGCCGCGACGAACCCGACAGCCAGCACACCCGCGACCACCTGCCAAAGCTTCACGGGCCGAACACTAGCTAGCCGAAGGTGTACGCCGTGTGGAAGAAGTTCGACGGGTCGTATTTCTTCTTCGCGGCGTCCAGTTTCGCCGCGCTCGCGCCGTAGTACGAACTGACCGTCCGGCCGGTCTCGACGTAGTTCACGTAGGCGCCGGCGGAGAACGCGCGCACAGCCCGGTGACCGTTCGCGATGAAGGTCTGCGCGCCCGTGTTCTGCGCCGAGGAGTACCACTGGATGACGGCCAGGGCGCTCCGCCACGGCCACGACGATCCGCCGGCCGGCGGCTTCGCGGCTTGTCCGCCGAGCGGGTCGAGGATCGCCGACGCCGGAGTCCCGGCCCGCGCGGCGGACTTCACCGCGCCGAGCAGCCCGGTGATCGTCGCGGCGTCCATCGGGCCCTTGAGCACGTCGGAACCGGCGAGGAATCCCTGGCGCGGACTCGTCGTACCGCCGCCGAGGTACTTGACCGCTTCCAGGTGCGACTTGACCGACAGTGTCCGCGCGGACGCCTTCGCGCCGACGAACGACTCCAACTGCGCGGCCGCCGCGGTCGCGTCGCCGGTCGTGGACACGCCGAGCACCCGGACCGACAGCGTTCCGTTGCTCTTGGCATCGATGTGCAGGTTGCCCCAGACCGTGGTGGGTGCGCTCTGGGCGAACTTCTGCCAGCCACGGACGACGGCCGCGGCCTGCGACTCCGGCCAGGTCAGCCGGAAGAACCCGAGCTTCGTCGCCGGGATCGTGGCGAACTGGAACGACGTCACCACCCCCAGATTGCCGCCGCCGCTGCCGCGCAGCGCGGCGAACAGCTCGGGCTCGGAGCCGGCGCTGACGGTGTGCGCCTTGCCGTCCGCGGTGACCACGCCCATCGACACGACCCGGTCACAGGTGAGGCCGTACGTCCTCGTGTGGATCCCCATCCCGCCGCCGAGGGTCAGCCCGGCCACGCCGACGGTCGGGCAGGTGCCCGTCGGCAGCGACCGGCCGTAGCGGTCGAGGAACGCGTGGACGTCGTACAGGCGGGCTCCGGCGCCGACCGTGAGGACGCCGTTCGCGTAGCTCATGGTCTTCAGGCCGCCGACGTCGAGCTGCAGACCGTTGGCGATCGTCGACGCGCCGACGTACGAGTGACCGCCGCTCTTCGCGACGAGGACGAGCTTGTTGGTGCGGGCGAAGTCGATCGCCTTCTGCACGTCGGCCGGGTTCGCCGCCTTCACCACGGCGGTCGGGCGGACGCTGTCCCAGCGCGGGTTGAAGAGCTGGTGCGCGGCGGCGTACCCCGAGGTGGAGGGCAGGTACAGGCGGCCCTTCAGTGACCTGGCGAAGGTGTTCCAGTTCGGCCCGGCCCCCGTGTGCGTCGGCGCCGACGTGCCGGGGCTGCCGCCCGGTGTCGTGCTCGGGGTTGTGCTCGGGGTTGTGCTCGGGGTTGTGCTCGGTGTCGCGGAAGAGGTGGTGCTCGGCGGAGCTGTCGTCGAACTGGTGGCGCTCGGGGTCTGCGACGGGCTCGCCGTACCGCCGGTGTCGTTCGTCGAGTCGCCGCAGCCGGCCACGGTGACCACGGCTCCGCCAACCCAAACGGCGCCGCCGGCTCTCAGAACGGTACGACGGTCAAGCAGGCTCACGATCCCCGAGCTCCTCACGCGCGGCAGCCCTCATGGCCGCCAGAGGAGCCGGCGACCTACCCGTCATCATCTCCACCTGGAGGGTCGCCTGATGCACGAGCAGATCAAGTCCGTTCAACAACTCCGTACCGACCCGGTGCGCCGCGATGGCGAGCCGCGTCGGCCACGGGTGGTAGGCCACGTCGAACACCACCGGCGCGACGCCGGCGAAGTGCTCGGCCCACGGGTCGGCCGCGCCGCCGGGCAGTGTCGACACGCACAGGTCGAAGCCGCCGATCTGCTCGACCTGCGAGAAGTCCGCGACCGCCGTCCGGAGCCCGAGCTCCGCGGCCAGATCGCGCAGGCGCTCCGCCTTGGCGACGTCACGGACGACCAGGGTCACCTCACTGACCTGCAGACCGCGCAGCGCGGCGAGGGTCGAGGCTGCCGTCGCTCCACCGCCCAGCACGACCGCGGACTCGGCAGCGGTGATGCCGCGCTCGGCGAACGCGTTCACCAGCCCCGGTACGTCGGTGTTGTGCGCCGACCGAGATCCGTCCGGCTCGAGCAGCATCGTGTTCGCCGCGCCGATCAGCTCCGCGACCGGGTCCACCGTGTCCACGAGGTCGAGCGCGACGCGTTTCAAAGGCATCGTCAGCGACAACCCACGGACGTCCTGACCGAGGCCCGCCACGAACCCGGCGAGCTCGGCTTCCTCCACCTCGTACGCGTCGTACTGCCAGTCCAGGCCGAGGGCGGCGTACGCGGCCCGGTGCATCGCCGGTGACAGCGAGTGCGCGATCGGCGAACCGAGCACCGCGCACCGCGTCATCAGCACCGGCCCTTGTGCGCCTGGCACCAGGCCTGGAGCTTGGCCACGTTCGCCTCGTGCTCCTGGTTGGTGCTGGCGAACGCGGTCTCGCCGGTGTCCAGGTTGACCAGCGTGAAGTACAGCCAGGAACCTTGCGCCGGGTTGATCGCGGCCCGCAGTTCGTCACGGGTCGGCGAGTTGATCGGCGTCGGCGGCAGGCCCTTGTGCAGATAGGTGTTGTACGGCGACGGGTCCTTCCGCTGCTCGGGCGTGGTGAAGACACCGCCGTCCCGGCCGACCACGTAGTGGATCGTCGAGTCCATCTGCAGCCGCATCCCGGCCGCGAGCCGGTTGTAGATCACCCGCGCGACCTTCGCGTAGTCCTGCGACCGGTTGGTCTCCGCGCCGATGATGCTGGCCACGATGACCGCCTGGTACGGGTCGAGCTTCTTCCGGCTCGCCGTGTTCACCAGATCCAGCGAGGCCGCGTTCTTGTTGTACTCGGCCGTCATCAGCTTGAGCATCGTGTAGGCGTTCGCGTTCTTCGGCACGTCGTACGTCCCCGGAGACAGGAAGCCCTCGGCGTTGTTGTGCGCATACGGCGGGAGGCCGAGCAGGGCGGGCTTGCCGAGCGCGGTCGCGGCGGCGCCGGCCGGCAGCTTCAGCTTCGAGCCCTGCAGGATCAGCGCGACCTCGGCCTTGGTCTTGCCGGCCGGGACGCTGATCCGGGCCACCCTGACCGACTCGGCGGTGTTCAGCATCAGCGCGAGGGCCGCCTTGGCCGACATGTGCTTGCGCAGCGTGTACGTCGCCGCCTGGATCTGCAGTGAGCGGGGGTCGTCACGGGCCACCCGCTCGAAGGCACGGGCGCTCTTCACGACCTCCTTCTTCTCCAAGGTGTCCGCGATCGACGCGGTCGCCTGGCCCTTGGTGATCTCGACGACCACCGTGCCGGTGCCGGCGCCCTCGTAGTCGGGCGCTGAGAACAGGCCCTCGAGCGCGTCCTTGCCCTTGCCGAAGCCGACCACCGCGCCGGCCACCAGGGCACCGACGACGAGCAGCGAGACCAGGCCGGCGAAGCAGCCGAACGCGCGCCGGCCGCGAGCGCGGCGCCGGTTGGCGCGCCGCTCCACGCGGGACTCTGCGCGCAGCCCGAGCCCGCTGCCGAGGTCCTCGCCCTCACTGGTCTCTTCGTCTACCGACGGTCCGTTCACAGGGGCCTCCCGGGTGGGTTGCCGGTCTCGCGCTCGAGGTCGAGCGCGTGCTGGAGAATCACGACCGCCGCGGCCTGGTCGACCACGGCCCGTCGCTTCGAGCCCTTCTTTCCCCGTTCCCGCAACATCCGCTCGGCGGTGACGGTGGTGAACCGCTCGTCCACCAGCCGCACCGTCGTTCCGGTGTCCTTCTCGTGCACCTTGTCCCGCACCTGCTCCGCCGTCTCCCGGATCTTCACCGCGGCCGGCCCCTCGCCCCCGGACAGGGAACGCGGCAGCCCGACCACGATCTCGAACGCCTCCAGTTCGGCGGCGAGTGCCGCGATCCTATCCAGATCGCCGGGGCCACGCCGGACGGTCTCCACAGGCGTAGCCAGGATCCCATGCGGATCGCTGCTGGCGACGCCGATCCGGGCGTCCCCGATGTCCAGCGCGATCCGCACGCCACGTCTCATCTGACCACGTCTCTCAGCCGGTCACCTGGTGACCGATGGCGTGCTCGACGGCGCTCAGCGCGTCGTCGGCACCGGCCGCGTCCGTGCCGCCACCCTGCGCGACATCGTCCTTGCCGCCGCCCCGGCCACCCAGCTTCTCGGCCGCGACCCTGACCAGGTCGCCGGCCTTCAGCCGCCACTCGCGAGCGGTGTCGTTGAGCGCGATCACCACGCCGGGCTTGCCGTCGTTCACGCTCAGCACGGCGACGACGGCCGGCTTGTCGTTGCCCATCCGGCCGCGGACGTCCAGCGCCAGCTTGCGCAGGTCGCCGCCGTTGACGCCGTCGGGTGCGCGGTGGCCGACGTACTGGACGCCGAAGACGTCCTTCGGGTCCTTCGCGAGCTCGGCCGCGGCCTCCAGCACCCGCGCGGCGCGGACCCGCTCGAGCTCCTTCTCGGCCACCCGCAGCCGCTCGGCCAGGTCGGCGACCTTGGCGGGCAGCTCCTCCGGGCGGGTCTTCAGGTTCTCGCTCAGCAGCCGGACCAGCGCCCGCTCGCGGCCGAGGTAGTGCAGCGCCTCCATGCCGACGAACGCCTCGATCCGCCGGACCCCGGCGCCCACCGAGGACTCGCCGGTGACGGTCAGCGCGCCGACCTGCGACGAGTGCTTCACATGCGTGCCACCGCAGAGCTCACGCGACCACGGCCCGCCGATCTCGACCACGCGGACCTGCTCGTCGTACGTCTCACCGAACAGCGCCAGCGCACCCCAGTCCCGGGCCTCCGGCAGCGACATGTACTGCGCCGACACCGGCAGGTCCTGCCGGACCGCGAGGTTCGCGACCTCCTCGATCTCCGACCGGGTCGCCGCGTCCAGCGCCGACGACCACGCGAAGTCGAGCCGCAGGTAGCCGGGCTTGTTGTACGAACCGCTCTGCAGCGCGTTCGGGCCGAGCACCTGGCGCAGCGCGGCGTGCACGACGTGCGTGCCGGAGTGCGCCTGGCAGGCCGAGACCCGCCACTCGTGGTCGACGGCCGCGTGCACGTCCTCGCCCGGACGCAGGACGCCCTCGAGGATCTCGACCTTGTGCACGATCAGGCCCTTGACCGGCCGCTGCACGTCGAGCACCTTCAGCTTCAGGCCGTCACCGGTGATCAGGCCCTCGTCGGCAATCTGGCCGCCGGACTCGGCGTAGAACGGGGTCTTCTCGAGCACGACCTCGACGGTCTCGCCCTGCTCGGCGAACTGTGCGACCGCGCCGTCCCGGAGCAGGCCGCGGACCTGCGAGTCCGACGAGAGCTCCTGGTACCCGGTGAACTCGGTGACGCCCTTCTCCCGCAGCTCCCGGTAGCCCGAGGTGTCCGCGTGGCCGGCCTTCTTCGCGCGCGCGTCGGCCTTGGCCCGCTCGCGCTGTTCCTTCATCAGCGAGCGGAAGCCCTCGGTGTCGACGTTCAGGCCCTGCTCGGCGGCCATCTCGATCGTCAGGTCGATCGGGAAGCCGTACGTGTCGTGCAGCTGGAACGCCTTCGCGCCCTCCAGCTGGTGCGCGCCGCTCTCCTTGGTCGCCTTGACGGCGACGTCGAAGATCGTCGTGCCGGCCGTGAGGGTGCGGCGGAACGCCTCCTCCTCGGCGTACGCGACCTGGCTGATCCGGCCGAAATCGGTGACCAGCTCCGGGTACGACTTCTTCATCTGCTCCAGGCTCACCGGGAGCAGCTCGACCAGGCTCGGGTCCTCGTAGCCGAGCAGGCGCATCGAGCGGATCGCCCGGCGCAGCAGGCGGCGCAGCACGTACCCGCCCTGCTCGTTGCCCGGCGTGACGCCGTCGCCGATCAGCATCAGCGCGCTGCGCACGTGGTCCGCGACGACCCGGAACCGGACGTCGTCCTCGTGCTCGGCGCCGTACTTGCGGCCGGTCAGCTCGGTCGCCTTCTCGATCACCGGGTAGATCTCGTCGATCTCGTACATGTTGTCGACGCCCTGCAGCAGGTACGCGACCCGCTCCAGGCCGAGACCGGTGTCGATGTTCTTCTTCGGCAGCTCGCCGAGGATCGGGTAGCCCTCCTTGCCGCCGCCCTCACCGCGGATGTTCTGCATGAAGACCAGGTTCCAGAACTCCAGGTAGCGGTCGCCCGCCTCCCAGTCCCGGTCGGCGCCGAACTCCGGGCCGCGGTCGATCAGGATCTCCGAGCACGGGCCGCACGGGCCGGGGATGCCCATCGACCAGAAGTTGTCCTTCATGCCGAGCCGGACGATCCGGTCGTCGGGCAGGCCGGCGACCCGCTTCCAGATGTCGATCGCCTCGTCGTCCTCGTAGTACACCGAGGCGTACAGGACCGACTCGTCGAACCCGTAGCCGCCCTCGTTCTGGGGCTTGGTGACCAGCTCCCAGGCGTACTCGATGGCCTTGTCCTTGAAGTAGTCGCCGAAGGAGAAGTTGCCGTTCATCTGGAAGAACGTGCCGTGCCGGGTGGTCTTGCCGACCTCGTCGATGTCGAGCGTCCGCACGCACTTCTGCACGCTGGTCGCCCGCGGGTACGGCGGGGTCTGCTGGCCGACGAAGTACGGGACGAACTGGGCCATGCCGGCGACGTTGAACAGCAGGTTCGGGTCCGGCGACGGCAGCGGCGCGCTCGGCACCACGGTGTGGCCGCGGTCCTCGAAGTACTGCAGGAACCGCCGCCTGATCTCACTGGTTTCCATGGGTGTTACCGGTAGTCCTCACGATCGTTGGTGTTCTCGATGCCCAGCGCGTCGCGCAGCTCGGTCTCCCGCTCGGCCATGCCCTCGCGGACCTGGTCGCCGAAGTGCCGGACCGCGGCGGCCAGCTTGGCCGCGGATTCCTGGACGCTGTCCGGCGCGAGGATCTGGGCGCGCTTCTTCAGCCGGGTGACGGCGTAGACGCCGACGGCGATCCCGACGATCAGCCAGAAGATCCGCTTCACCGCTTCCGTGCCTTCCGCTCGGCCTTCATCTCGTCCTTGACGCGCTTGGCGACGTCCTTGCGCTGTTGCTCGCCGAGCGCCCGGCGCACGCCGTACGAGAACGCGGCCGCCTTCACCAGCGGGCCGCCGGCGGTGGCCGAGAACAGCGACATCAGCGCGGCCGCGTTGGTGGTCACGGTGGTGGCGTTGTCGGTGATCGTGTCCACCTTCGCCAGTTGGGCGTTGGTGGTCGCCACCGTGGTGGTCACTTCGCCGAGCAGCGGGATGCTGGAGTCGGAGACGCCCTTCACCATGATCCGGGTCTCGTCGAACACCTTGCCGAGCTTCAGGATCGGATAGGCCAGCAGGCCCACCAGGATGAGCAGCGCGCAGGCGGCTATCAGCCCCGCGACTTCACCGACGCTCATGGAAACGATCCACCTTCCGTAGCGACCTCATGCGACCTGACGCGAACTCTCCGCGACTCTGCGCGACTCTCCGCGTCACTGTGGACCGCCTGACCTTATCGCGCGGCCCTGTCACACTCCGCTCCAGGACACCATCCCTCACATCACAGTCCCCCACCAAACCGCAGCACCGGGGGCGTGCGAGTTCCTAGGAGTTCCCGTTCTCGCAGGCGATTCCGTCGCCGTTGCGGTCCAGGGCCGCGGTGTAGCCGGGGTCGCCGCGATACAGCGGCGCCTTGCCGGCGGCGCGGACCTCGGCGCAGTTCCGGTACACGACGGACGGGGTGCTGCTCGGGGTCGCCGACGGGGTGGCGGTCGTCGTACCGGAGGTCGGCGGGCTCGTGCTCGGGGCGGCCGGGGTCGTCGGGGTGGTGCTCGGCGTCGCACTGGTGGTGCTCGGGGTGGCCGTTGTCGGGATGCTTGTGGACGGAGTGCCCGTGGTGGCGGCGGTCGTCGTCGGCGCTGCCGGGGTCCCCGTCGTACCGGTGGTCGGGGTTGGCGTCGTCGGGTCGCTCGGGGTGCCGGTCGTCCCGGCCGGAGTGCCGGACGTCGTCGTAGCGGTGGTCGAGCTGTCCGGGGCGGCTGCTGTCCACGGGGTGGCCGGGGTCCAGGCCGTGCTCCACGGCGTACCGGCCTGCAGGGGCTTGCCGACCGGGAGCGACGGCCGGGCGCTCGACCGCGACGTGCCTTCCGAGCGGCCGTCCGGCGGGGTCGAGGAGCCGACTGAGGACGGCGGCTGCGAGTCGGCGGTGTTGTGCGATCCGGTCGGGACGAAGAACCAGGCGGCGGCGACGACGACCACGACTGCCGCGACGACGCCGAGCTTCAGGAGCGGTAGGCGCCGACGGCTGTGCCGCGCTCCGAACTTCCGTGCATGTCGACCTAGGCGGAACTGCCTCACGAGAAAACCCTTCACCCCCAGGCCGAGAGGCAGCCTACCGAATTCATACGCTTCAATCGAAGCTCACGTTGTGTGGTGACTCGCTAACGGTCCCGCAGGATCTTCCGGATCGCCGCCACCCGGTCGGCGTACGACGCCTCGCCGCCGCGGCGGGTGGGCTTGTAGTAGTCGGTGCCGTCGATCACGTCCGGCGCATACTGCTGGGGGACGATGCCGCGCGGGTCGTCGTGCGAGTACTGGTACGACGAGCCGTGACCGAGCTTCTTCGCGCCGGCGTAGTGCGCGTCCCGCAGATGCGGCGGCACCGGCCCGACCTTGCCGGCCTTCACGTCCGCGATCGCCGCGTCGACGGCGGTGATCACCGCGTTGGACTTGGGCGCGAGCGCGAGCGCGACGACGGCCTGCGCGAGGTTGATG
Organism: Kribbella sp. NPDC051936; assembly: GCF_040680955.1. Lineage (NCBI taxonomy): Bacteria > Bacillati > Actinomycetota > Actinomycetes > Propionibacteriales > Kribbellaceae > Kribbella > Kribbella sp. NPDC051936. Next base: position 540,616 of record NZ_JBFAXS010000002.1, read on the forward strand.
CGGGCTTCCGGCATCCCGATCAGCTGGACCGCCTCCGCGGCCGCGACGGCGACGCCGAGCGCGGCCGGGTCGCCCATGCCGATGTCCTCGCTGGCCGAGATCACCAGCCGGCGGGCGATGAACCGCGCGTCCTCCCCCGCCTCGATCATCCGGGCCAGATAGTGCATCGCGGCGTCCACGTCGGACCCCCGGATCGACTTGATCAACGCCGACGCCACGTCGTAGTGCTGGTCCCCGGCCCGGTCGTACCGCACGGCGGCCCGGTCGACGGCCGTCTCCAAGGTGACGAGATCGATCAACGCCCGATCGGCGGTGTCCTGGTCGGCCGGCTCGTCCTGCTCGGCCGAGGCGTACTTCAGCGCTTGCTCGTGCTTGGCGCGGGCTCCGCCGGCCGCGGCCTCCAGGTAGGTGAGGGCGCGGCGGGCGTCGCCGCCGGCCATCCGGAGCAGGTGGTCGCGGGCGTCGGCGGCCAGCTCGAACTCGTCGTTCAGCCCGCGTTCGTCGACGAGCGCGCGGTCGAGCAGGGTGGAGATGTCGTCGTCCGTGAGCGACTCGAGCGTGAGCAGCAGACTGCGGGACAGCAGCGGTGAGATCACGCTGAAGAACGGGTTCTCGGTCGTGGCGGCGACCAGGGTGACCCAGCGGTTCTCCACGCCGGGAAGCAATGCGTCCTGCTGAGCCTTGGTGAAGCGGTGGACCTCGTCGATGAACAGCACGGTCTCGACCGCGCCGGTCGCGCGGGACAGGTCCCGGCGCGCGCCGTCGATCACCTGCCGCACGTCCTTCACCCCGGCGGTGACCGCCGACAGCTCGACGAACTTGCGGTTGGTCTGATGCGACACCACCGCCGCGATCGTGGTCTTCCCGGTCCCGGGAGGACCCCAGAGCAGCAGCGACATCGGCTGGTCGCCCTCCACGAGCCGCCGCAACGGCGAGCCCGGCGCCAGCAGGTGCTGCTGGCCGACCAGCTCGTCGAGGCTCCGCGGCCGCATCCGCACCGCCAGCGGCGCCGCCGTGTGGTCCATGTCCGCCAGACTGCCGCCACCACGGGCAGGCGCCGGCGCACCAGGAAGGTCGAACAACCCATCACTCACGCCAGAAGCCTAACCAGGCCCACCGACAGACCTCCCATCCGGCGGACGCGGCTACCGGCTGGGTCCGCCGGGACGGTTGTGCGAGCTGCGCAGGCTGCGGGTGTCACGGCGAGTCGCGGGCGGCGGGGTGTCGAGCGAATCGGCGATGCCCTTGCGTACGGAGCGCAGCTGCGCCTGCGCGGGATCGAGTCGGGTCGCGACAGCCTGGTCATGGTCCCGCCAGGCATCGGCGGTTCCTTTGACGTACAGCGCGATCGCCGGCACCCGCATCGCGAGCTCGGCCCAGAGCGGCGCACCGGTCAGCCCCACTCCCGCGCTGTAGGCAAAGAACGCCCCGCTGATCCTGGCCTGCCGAAGGAGCGTCGGACGCCGGTCGATCGGCGCCTCCTGCTTCCGGGCGAGGTAACGGCGATCGTCCATGAACTGCTGCCCCTGCTGGACCAGGTCGTCGGCAGCCCGCCGCAGCGGCTCACTGACCCGGACCTGCGCTCCCTCGGCGATCACGTCCCGCAGCACGCAGGCGCGGCCCAGCCGGGTCAGGGACTGCCCGAGCCATTCGTCGTCGCGGGCAGGCACATCCGCTCGCCCGCCGTACGCGTCCTCGAACTCCTTGCGGAGGTCCGCGACGGTGGTGGTCGGCATCGTCCGGCCGTCCATCGAGGCCCTGGTGACCGCCTGGGCGGACGCCTCCTCGAGACTGAGTCCCCACTGGTTGCCGGGGTCGAGCGACAGATCGGCCGCCGCGGCCAGGATCTGTTCGGCGTCGGACCCCTCCGGATCCAGGCGTACGTTGTCCAAGTCCAGCCTGCGCCACCAGTACGCGAGCCGGTCCGCGGTTCTGCGCGCCTGGTCGCTCGCCTGCGCCGGGAACGACCGCTCGTACCGATCGAGGGCCAGTAGGGCCTCAGCGGCGAACAGGTCCACCACCTGCTGGGCGGCGGCCAGCTCGTCCCGGGTGGGTTCCCGCCGTTCGGCCCGCGGGATCACTGCCGGCCGTCCAGCTCGGCCTGGACTCGCTCGACCGCCTCCGCCCGGCGTTTGAGCCGGTCGAACCGCTCGGACTTCTCCGGGTCGGCCGGCTGGTAGTCGGCGTCCTCTGCCGCCTCGACCGGGATGTACCACCAGCGCCCGGCGTACCAGGTCGGACCGACCTCCATCTCCGCGAGCATCGGCGTCGCCTCGCCGGAGTCGAGCAGCTCACGCATGCGGTCTTGCGTAACGTAGTCGGTCACCTACCCGACTGTAGGACGCCGAGGGGCGAACACGAGGTGCCATGTGCCGCTGCGTCGCAGCAGGACGAGCGTCGGGACCTGCAGGACGACGATGGTCGCGACGGTGATCACCGGGTCGGTCGCCGGGACCACGGAGATCGGCAGCGTGTAGGCCACCACGACGCGCACGATCCCGTCGATGATCGTGGCGATCCCCCACCACACCGTGATCCATTTCCACGCGTCGCGGAACCGCGCGTTCGTCTCCCAGAGCCGATCCATCACCGCGGCCCGGCGCGCGAACAGCGCCCGGGTCACGACGTACGTCATCGGTTGCGGGTGCCGCAGCGACCACAAGGTGATGCCCGCGAACGGCAGGCTGATCCACGCGTTGCGGACCAGCAGCAGGCGTGCGTCCCCGCCCAGCACCGCGACGACCGTGCTCGCCACCATGCTGATCACCACGGCCATCCCAAGCAGGTCGGTACGCCGGGTGCGCGCCAGCGAGACCGCCGAATTGATCAGCCCTGGGACCACACCGACGACCAGTGCGGTCAGGTCACTCGCTCCGAGCGCTTTGAGACAGTAGAACAGCGCGAGCGGGACGGCGATGTCGACGACGAGCAGCCAGGGGCCTTTGTGCGTGGGCATGCGGCGAGCTTCGCCGAGGCAGCCGCCGGCCGGCATCGAGCCGACGGCTGTTCACCCCTAGACCAAAGTCTCAGTCCTTCTTCTTCGCGGCCTCGTCGTCGTCATCGTCGTCATCGGCGGCGCGGAGCTCCTCGGGGAGGTCCTCGTCGTCGAGGTCGCGGAGTTCCTCGGGGAGCTCGTCGGCGTCGAACTCCTCGGCGAGGATCTCCTCGGACTCGGCGCCCGACTCCGGCTTGATCGCGTTCCGGAGGCGGCCGAGGATCCGGTCGGCCTCGGTGCCGAACGGGTTGTCGTTGACCAGGTACGTCCAGGTCGCGGTCGGCCGCGGGATCCCGCTGGCCTCCTCGTTCAGGCCGTCGGAGCTGATCTCGGCGTCCGCGAACGTCTCGGCCGCGTCCTTCCAGGCGTCCTCGATCAGCGTGTCGAACGACGCGATCGCCGACTTGTTGAACTCGTCGATCGGCTTCAGGTGCACGATGCCGCCGGCCAGCGAGCGCAGGTGGATTCCCTCGCGCAGGTCCGCGAGGTAGGCCAGGTGGTCGGTCCAGCGCCGGTCCAGGTGCCGCAGCGCGATCCGCCGCGCCGCGCTCTTCACCACGTCCTCGCCGACCTCGTCGACCAGCTCGTCGTAGCGCTCCTTGGCGCGCTCGGCCAGCTCGGTCGCGGCCAGGTCCTCGGTCAGCACCTTCTCGCGGGTCTCGAGCAGGATCGCGCGCTGCTGCCCGGTCAGCCGGTTGTACTGCCAGGTGGTCCGGTGCAGCTCGGCGTTGGCGCCGTCCGCGACCCGCTGCGCGTGCTCCAGCATCCCGATCGACTTGCGGTCTGTCAGTCGCCCGGTGTCGTCCGGGTGCGGCCGGAGACCGGACGACACGGAGTACCGCGTCACCAGCTCGTCGGCGAGCGAGGCGAAGAACAGCGATCCGCCCGGGTCGCCCTGCCGCCCGGCGCGACCGCGCAGCTGGTCGTCCAGTCGTCGCGACGCGTGCAGACCGGTACCGATCACGTACAGGCCGCCGAGCTCGATGGCCTTGTCCTTGTCGTGCGTCTCGTCCTTGCCGCCGAGCCGGATGTCGGTACCGCGGCCGGCCATCTGGGTCGACACGGTCACCGTGCCCGGCACGCCGGCCTCCGCGATGATCGCCGCCTCCTCGGCGTCGTTCTTCGCGTTCAGGACGACGTGCTCGATGCCGGCCGCCGCGAGCTGGTCGCTGAGCTGCTCGGACTCCTCGACGCTGTGCGTCCCGATCAGGATCGGCCGGCCGGTCTCGTGCACCTCGCCGATGTGCTTGACCAGTGCCTCGTTCTTCTGGTCGACGGTCAGGTACAGCCGGTCCGGGTCGTCCTTGCGGATGTTCGGCTTGTTCGGCGGGACGACGGCGACCTCGACGTCGTAGAACTCCTGCAGCGACTCGCCGACGACGACGGCCGTACCGGTCATGCCGCACAGCGACTTGTAGCGCTTGATCAGCGCCTGCACGGTGATGCTGTCCAGCACCTCGCCGGAGTCGCTGACCGGCACCGCTTCCTTCGCCTCGACGGCGGCCTGCAGACCGTCGGGCCAGCGCTGCAGCTTCGCGATCCGGCCGCGGTTGTTGTTGATCAGGCTGACCTTGCCGTCGCGGACCAGGTAGTCGACGTCCTTGCGCAGCAGCACCTCGGCGTGCAACGCGACGTTGATCTGGGTCAGCCGGTCGAGGTTCTCGTCGTCGTACAGGTTGTACGTCGGACGCTCGGGCTCGGCCGCAGCCTCAACCTCGCCGTCCGCGTCCTCAGCTGCCTCGTCGGTCTCGCCGTCCGCATCAGCGTCAGCGTCCTCAGCCGCCCCGTCGGCCTCGTCCGCCTCAGCTGTCTCGGTCGCTGTCTCGGTCGCCGGCTCGGCTGCGGCTGCCGCTGCGCGTTCGCCGAGAGCCGACTCGACCTTGTCCGTGCCGCGGTCGGTGAGGGCCACGGTGCGGCCGTCGCCGTCGATCTCGTAGTCGACGCCCGCGCGCAGCGTCCGGACCAGCTGGACGACGTCGTCGTCGAGGGCCTCGTTGCGGGTCGCGCCCGCCAGCACCATCGGCACCCGGGCCTCGTCGATCAGCACCGAGTCGGCCTCGTCGACGAGCGCCACGTCCGGCTCGACGGTGACCCGGTCCGCCACGTCGGTGACGAGACGGTCCCGCAGCACGTCGAAGCCGATCTCGCTGACCGGGACGTAGCAGACCTCCGCCTGGTATGCCTCGCGGCGCTCCTGCGGGGTGGACGCCTGGCCGACGTGCGACACGGTGACGCCGAGCAGCTCGTACACCGGGCCCATCCACTCGGCGTCGCGCTTGGCCAGGTAGTCGTTGACCGCCAGCACATGGACCTTGCGGCCGCCGACGGCGTACCCCGCGGCGGCGATCGCGCCGGCCAGCGTCTTGCCCTCACCGGTCGCCATCTCGACGATCCGGCCCTGCAGCATCGCCAGCGCGCCGACGACCTGGCCGTCGAACGCGCGCTCGCCGATCGCCCGCTTGCCCGCGTCCCGCGCCAGCGCGAGGAACTCGATCTGCTCGTCCTCGTGCAGCCCGCCGGTGGTCCGCAGCTCCGCGACCGCCTCGGTGAGCTCTTCGTCGGTCAGGGAGAGGACCGATTCCTCCGCCTCGCCGACCAGCTGGGTGAGCCGTTCGTACGGGCCGAGATCGATCGAGCCGGGGCGCTGCAGCAGCCGGCGGAAGCGGGAAGCGATTTTCAGGGCCATGATGCAGGCAACGTACAGCCTCGGCCGGTCGTTCCGCGCGTCAGGTCCGGTGTGTTACCGCGTCCATTGGTACGGCGTGGTTCGGGTGACCGCGTGCAGGCCGAGTTTCTGGAGGATCGGGCGGGAGTCCTCGGACGCGTCGACCCGGAGGAACTCGTAGCCGCGGTCCTTCGCGAGCTGCGCGCGGTGCACGAGGAGCGCGCTGTAGAGGCCCTGACGCCGCCACTGCGGCAGCGTGCCGCCGCCCCACAGACTGGCGAACCCGGTGCCCGGGTGGAACCGCACCCACGCGGCGGAGACGGCCGGGCCTTGCGCACCCTTGAGCGCGTCCTCGACCAGGAAGACGGACAGCCGGTCCGGGAACATCCGTGCCTCGCCCTGCAACTGCTCCACGATCCGCGCCGGCCCGCTGTCCCACAGGCTGTGCGTGAGTTCGGCGATCCGCTGGTAGTCCTCCGGCCCATCGGCTTCCCGCAGCCGGACCTTCGACGGCAACGCCGACGGCCGCTCCAGGATCCGGTCCACCTCGCCGAGGATCAGCGTCTCCGGATCCCCCGGCACGAATCCCGCACGAACCAGCCGCTCACCGACGTCGGCCGGCTCGTCGTACGCGTAGGTCTTCCACTCGAACGGCAGGCCGCGTTCCCGGAAGAACGCCACCTCCCGCGCGATCACCGCGTCCGGGTCGTCCCCGAGGCCGCGCGGGGCCTCCACGAAACCGGCCCCGTCCGGCCCCTCGACGTACGACCGATGGACCAGACCCTCGTGCTCCTGTTTCCAGCCGGGGATCGCATCCGCGTCCGGCAGCCGGATCCGGCGGTGGAACACGTCGAGAAGTTCGTCAGGAGTCATCTGCGAAGTCAACCAACCAGGGCCTTCGGGCGTCCAACGAGTAAGTCCTTGAAGGGGGGACACCATGAGAATTCACCACATCACCCCCAAGGCGATCCTCACCGCGGCCGCGGTGCTCGCGGTCCCGGCCGCGGCCTTCGCGGCCCCGTCCGTCGCCGGATCGTCCGCCGCCCCCCGAAGCGCCGCCCAGCTCACCTCCGCGTCCGTCTCCTGCCCGACCGGCTGGGGATCGTTGCCCGAGGCCAGCAGCCGGATGGTGCAGTCCCCGCTGACGAACGTCCGCACCGGCCGGCACGCGTGCTTCGACCGGCTCGTCATCGATCTGAAGGGCCGCGCGGCCGGGTACGACGTCCGGTACGTCGGCACGGTGCGCCAGGACGGATCCGGCTTCGCGGTGCCGTTGCGCGGCAGCGCCCGTCTCCAGGTCGTCGTGCGCGCACCGTCGTACAGCACGTCGGGCACGACGACGTACGCACCGGCGAACCGGCGCGAACTGGCGAACGTGACCGGGTACAGCACGTTCCGGCAGGTCGCGTTCGCCGGCAGTTTCGAGGGTCAAACGACGATCGGACTGGGCGTCCGCGCCCGGCTCCCGTTCCGGGTCTTCACCCTCGCGGGGCCGGGCTCGGCCTCCCGGCTCGTGGTGGACGTCGCCCACCACTGGTGACCGCCCTCCCAGCGGCCGCCCGATCCCACCCGGGCGGCCGCGCCTGCCTGCTTAGGGGAGCACTCGGTTGAGCAGGTCGTAGAAGCTGTTCGCGAGGATCAGCTCGTACGGATCGGTGAGCAGCGGCCCGAGTTCGGCCATGTCGGACGGCGTCCACGACCAGGCGCCGATCAGCCCCGACACGAACAGCGGGCTCGCACCGTCCCAGTTCGCGATCCGCCGGTCCAGCGCCGCCTTGAACTCCGCCGCCTTGCCGGGCGCGCCCCAGCCGCCGGTGATCGGGATGCCGCCCTGCCGGACGGTGAGCGGATCGCCGTCCCAGGTCTGCATGATTCCCTTGGTCGGCGTGTACTCGGCGAACCCCTCGGCGATCTCCTTGGACAGCGGCACCCAGGTGTTGTTCTCGCGGCCGCTGTACGCGTAGATCACGTCCAGCGCGGTGCGGCGCATGAACGAGCCGGTCATCTTCAGGTACTCCGTGAGCTCCTCGGGCTTCCACGAGGCGGGATACGTGTACCCGCCGCCGGACGGGCCGCAGACCAGCAGGTCGTTCGCGGTCGCGGTGCGCTGGAAGTAGCTGTAGATGTTGGGGCCCGACTCGGCCAGCAGCGGGCTGATCGTCCAGTTCGTCGGCACTTGGCCGCGCTTCGGGTCGTCCCAGATCTCCCGCAGCCGGCGCTGGCAGTACTGGATGTTGTCGCCCTCGCCGAAGGTCAGCGTCACGTAGACCTTGTTCTTCGGCTTGTCGATGCGCCGGATCGGCCGGGGCTTGTCGGAGATCGGGTCCGCGGTGCCGGCGTGCACGGTGCCGTTCATGTAGAAGTCGGCCGCGACCACCGGCGAGCCGCCCTTGCTCGCGAGGTCGACGCCGTCCCACTCACCGGAGACGTCGTTCGCGAACCAGCCCATGTAGGGCGCCAGCGTCGGGTATTTCGCGTAGTGCTCGATGAGCAGGTCGCCCGTCGCGCCACCCGGCGGCAGCCAACTCACCAGGGCCTTGGTCGCCACCACGTAGTCGCGGAAGTACGGGAACGGCTCGATGCGGGTCGGCGACGTGTCGGTCGCGGACACCAGGTACTGGTTCCACATCTCCACGGTGACGACGAGGGACGTCGTACCCGCGGGCGGTTCGAAGCGGTAGATCCAGTAGTTGCCGCCGTCGGCGAAGCGGTTGGCCTCGCCGCCGATCGACGAGTGCGAGCCGTCGAACAGGTACGGCGCCTCCTCCGGGCTGTTCGGCTCGAAGCGGGCGATCTCGGCGCCGTTGGCCGTCACCACCACGTGCCGGACCGAGGCGCCCCAGCCGTCGTCGGTGAACGAGTCGGCGAACCGGACGTAGACGGCTTCCTTGCCGAGCTTGGCGGAGACGTCCAGGTTGTACGTGCCGCGGTTCGACGAGTCGCGGATCTGCTGGGTCTCGCGGGCGATCTCCAGCCACTGGACGCCCTCGACGTCGACCACGCGGGTCGGCGGGAGGCCGGCGAGCAGCTTGTGCGTGACCTTGCCGAACAGGTTGTCGAGCTGCCAGCGGTACGTCTTCACGCGGTCGTCGTCGAACATCCCGCGCAGGTCCTTCACGATCCGCAACCCGTGCGCCTTGGCCTGGTCGGCGTCGGCGACGACCGCGTTCTCGAGGCCGGCGAGCGTCGTCGCCACGTTCAGCGAATCCGGTACGGCGGGGTCGTGCACGATCGCGCCGCGGATCCGGCCGCGGTACTTCGCGACCAGGTCGAGCGGGTTCTGGTACTCCTTCTTCGGCAGGCGCATGTCGGACAACCAGCGGGCGTCCGGCACGCTCTCGGTTCCGGTGTCGTAGATGAAGTACAACTCCGGCTCAGTACGGTTGACGATGCCTTGCAACGTTGTCAGCAGGGTCTGGTCTCCCCCGCTGAGTTTGCTGACGTCGCCGTAATCCAGGTGCCTTGGGCGGTTGAACACCGGCAGCAGCCGAGCGGGGCTGCCGGACGTCGATGAAACTGCGGCGTGTGCCTCGCCCGCGAGCATCGGAACCACCCCGAACCCACCGGCCGCCACCGCGCCGCCACCCGCCAGGAACGTACGTCTCGAAACCATCGCGACCACTCCCTGAGGTTGACATCGATGTCAAATCAGCCCGGAATCTAGCAACCCCAGGAGAGCGTGTACATACCTCAGCCCAGACTTCTGGAATCGTTTCCGTCAGACGGCTTGCGGCGGGTGAAGCGGGAGCGGAAGGAGCCGTCGTATTCGAGTTTGGTGTAGCCGGCGGAGTGGACGCCGACGGCGAAGATGCCGGCGGCCAGGAAGGTGATGCCGGCGGGGAGGGAGATGTGCCAGAAGGCCGCGGTGAGGCCTACGAAGGCGGAGCCCTCCGCCAGGGTCTTGGCGACGCTGACCAGCCGGGAGCTGGTCACCTGGCGGCGGAACGCTTCCTGGCTGTTCAGGACCAGGAGGGCCGCGAGCAACGGGATCGAGACGGCGAAGGCGACCACGCAGATCGTCGCAGTCAGGTCGAGCGGGGACGTGGTCAGGAACGGCTGGACGACGACCAGGCCGGCGGCGCCGAGTCCGCCGTAGATCAGGTTGGACTGCCGGATCCACTCCTCCTGGACCGCCGGATCGGACGTCGCCTCCTCGGCGTCCTCCCGGAGCCGGTAGGCAGCCTCCACAGCGGCGTCCTCAGCCGCGTCGTCGGCTGCACGGCTCCGCGCCGACTCGGTCTCCTCGCCCATCCGCCCGCCCTCCAAAACGACTGGCCCGCCGTCCGGCGGCGAGCCATAGTAAGCGGGGTGCGGTACTACCACCCCGAGCACCTGGCGGCCTACCGGCGAGTCGAACGCGAAGGCCTGACCCAGTGGAACGACCTCTTCGAGGAGGACCGAACCGGCGACTTCGAGGTCTTCCCGAACCGGGCCTTCCTCGAACGCGTACTCCCCGAACACCCGGCCGACGTCCTCGAGTACGGCTGCGGCACCGGCGCCGCGGCCTGCTTCCTGGCCGCGCGCGGCGTCACGGACGCGGACCGCTCCCGCGTCCTCGCCGCCGTACGCGACCGCCTGAAACCGAACGGCCGCTACATCCTCTCGACCGCCATGTACGACCCGACCTGGTCTCCACGTCGTCTCGCGGCAAGGCGGCGACGTGGTGGCTACCAGGCTTGGTTGAGGATCTGGGTGGCTTCCGCCAGGGACAGGCCGGCTTCGCGGGCGGTGCGGGCGAGGTTGACGGCGGCAGTGTGGGTGGCGGCGTCGTTGATCTGGCTGCGCGAGGCGAGGACGAAGGTGCCGTTGCGGCCGCGGGTCTCGACCAGCTGGTCGGCTTCCAGCTCCTTGTAGGCGCGGGCGACGGTGTTCACCGCCAGCCCGAGGTCGAGCGACAGCTGGCGTACGGTCGGCAGCCGGGTCCCGCGGGCCAGTTCGCCGGCCCGGATCAGCGCCTCGATCTGCGAGCGGACCTGCTCGTACGGCGGTGTCAGCCCGACCGGATCGACTGTGATGTCCATCCGGTCAGCATCTCAGGTGAAGTCCTCCGCCGTGTACGGCCGCTGCTCCACGAGGACGAGCCAGTTCCCCGAGTTGTCCCGCAGCACCGCCTCCACGCCGTACGGCCGGTCCGACGGCTCCTGGATGTACTCGACCCCCTTGGCCGTCAGCTCGGCGAACGTCTTGCGGCAGTCGTCGGTGGCGATGCCGAACCCGTGCATCGTGCCCTTCGCCATCATCCGCTTGATCGCCGCCGTGGACTCCTCGTCGAGCGGCGGACCCGGCAGCGCGAGCTGCAGCTCCAGCTCGGGATGATCGGCGTGGTGCACCGTGCACCAGCGGAAGTCCGGCAGCTTCACATCGGTGTTCAGCACGAACCCGAGCTTGCCGGTGTAGAACGCCAGCGCCTCGTCGATGTCGTCGACGAACACGCTGATCAGGCTGATGTTGGTGATCACAAGTTCCTCCTGGAGATCCGGCGTCGGTACGACGTTAGGCCCCGGACTCGCCCGCCGGCTTCTCCGGAATTGCGGAATTGAGTCCGAGCATGAACACGAAACAGCCAGGGATCCGCGCGCCGCTCTGGGTCCGCTGGTACTGCGTCGGCGGCATCCCGACCAGCTCGGTGAACCGCTGCGAGAACGACCCGAGGCTGCTGTACCCGACCAGCCCGCAGACCTCGGTCACGGTCAGGTTGGTCGCCCGGAGCAGATCGGTCGCGCGCTCGATCCGCCGCCGCGTCACGTACTGCATCGGCGTCTCGCCGTACGTCGCCGCGAAGCACCGCAGGAAGTGGTACTTCGAGACACCGGCTGCCGCCGCCAGCGCCGCCAGGTCGAGCGGCTCGGCATAGTTGCGGTCAGCAACGTCCCGCGCCCGCCGCAGGTGCGGGAGCAGCTCCACCGGTACGTCGCTCACGCCGCCGAGCCTAGATACTTTCGGCGGGCACCGAAAGACTGGCACGGGCACCGCCCGCCGGCGGATCGTACCGCGCATGAGAGTCGGACAAGGTGGTACCGGGCCAGGACCGCACACGCCGGACGGCAGCGCCGTCGAGCTGTACGAGCTCACGCACGCGCACGGCGAGGACGAGCTGATCAACGCCGCGATCGATCCGGGCAGCAGCATCCTCGAGCTCGGCTGCGGCACCGGGCGGATCACCCGTCCACTGGTCGCCTTCGGCCACCATGTGGTCGCCGTCGACGAGTCCGCGGAGATGATCGCCCGGGTCACCGGGACCGAGACGATCCGTGCGACGATCGGCGATCTGCGGCTGGAGCGGAGGTTCGACGTCGTGCTGATGATGTCGTTCCTGATCAACGTCGCCGACGACGCCGAACGCCTCCGCCTGCTCCGGACCTGCGCCCATCACGTCCGCCCTGGCGGTGCGGTCTTCGTCCAGCAGGAGATTCCGGGCACCAGGCACGCCCCCGCGACCGTGGAACGCGAACACAGCACGATGGTGATCTCCGAGGTCGAGGACCTCCCCGACGGCGTCCAGGCCGCCACCCTGACCCACACCGTCGACGGCCGCTCCTGGTCCCAGCGCATCCTGACCAAGAACCTGTCCGAGGTTGCGCTGGAGGCCCAGCTGGCCGAGGCCGGGCTGCGCCGCACCGGCTATCTCACTCCCGACAAGATGTGGGTGCGTGCGCAATCGGTCTGAGTACCCGATCGACGTGTAGCTTGGCTCGCATGTCGCGCACGGTGCTCCCCTCACAGCGGTGTGAGCTGCGCGCGGCCGAGCTCAGGCGCTTGCTGCGGCAGCGCCGGGCCGGATGGGCTTGATCGATCGGCGGTCGATCGTTTCCGGACGGGACATCGACTCGTTCGGCTCATCCAGCGCGAAGGGTTCGTTCGGTGTCAACTGTGCTTTGCGTACCTCAATGGCAAGGATCCGCAGCCGGGTCCGCACCGTTTCTGGCCGACGGCGCTCGCCGGACGGCCGCGCTCGTCCCGGCGGATCGAGTGGTGACGGTAGAAGTTCCGGAGTCCGACTCGCCGACGGCCGACGGTGTGCGTGCCGCGGACGCGCTGGTCGCCGTACAGCGGGCGACCAAGGCGGCGCTCGGGACGGTCGACGACTTCGTCCTGACCGCCGGCGGGGACTGTGCGGTGGACCTCGTGCCGATCTCCGCGGCGGCCGAGCGGTACGGCGAGGATCTGACGGTGCTGTGGATCGACGCCAACACCGACGTCTACGGGCCGGGCGATCCGTTCTCCGGCGCGTTCCACGGCATGGTGGTTCGTACGCTGCTCGGCGACGGCCCGCCCGCGTTGTCGCCGAAGCGGCCGCTCACGCCGCACCAGGTCGTCTTCACCGGCGTCCGGGCGATCGACGACTGCGAGCAGGAGTATCTGCAGAGCAAGCGCCTTCGTCCGTACGGCGTGGATGATCTGGAGGCGGCCGTCGACGGCTTGCAGGGGCCGCTGTACGTGCATGTGGACCTGGACGTCCTGGATCCGGCCGAGTTCGCCTCTGTCGGCTACTCCTATCCTGCCGGCCCGTCGGTCGCCCGCGTGCTGGACCTGATCGCCGGCCTCGACGACGTGGTCGGCGCCGCGATCACCGAGCACGCTCCGCGGGCGCGGAATCCGCACGAGGAGGAGATCGTCCGCGCCCTCGGAACGGCTCTGCTGCGCTTCGCCTGATTCGGCGACGGCAGGCCGCAGAGGTCTCCCGGGGGTTGTCGGGTCTTGGCCACGGCGCGCATGGTGGTTCGAGGGGCGGCGATCGTCGCAGGGGGTGCGCAGCCGATGAGTCAGTCGAGTGGGCAGTCGAGCGGACAGACGGGTGGGCAAGCGGGAGGGGAGCCGGCGACCGCAGGCCGAGCCGCCGATCCGCAGGTGCTGATGCGGAGCCGGCAGTACCGCGGTCTGCTGGCCGTGTCGGCGCTGGTCGGCATCGTCGTGTCGCTCGCGTCGTGGGGCTTTCTCGAAGTCACCCACTGGTTGCAGGAGACGCTGTACACCGACCTGCCGAAGACCCTCGGCTTCGACTCGGCTCCGTGGTGGTGGCCGCTGCCGGTGCTCGCGGTGGCCGGACTGGTGATCGCGTTCGCCATCGTGCGACTGCCCGGTCACGGCGGCCACGAACCGTCCGAAGGGCTGAAGACCGGCGCCCCGACCATTCCTGCCGAACTGCCCGGCGTGATTCTGGCCGCCGCCGCCACGGTCGGTCTGGGAATGGTCCTCGGACCGGAGGCGCCCTTGATCGCCTTGGGCGGCGGAGTGGCGTTGTTCCTGGCGGACCGGGCGCGGCGACCCGTTCCTGACCAGGCCAAGCTCATCCTCGCCGCGGCGGGCGGGTTCGCCGCGCTCGCGACGATCTTCGGCTCGCCGGTGATCGGTGCGGTGATCATCATCGAGGCGGCGGGCCTCGGTGGGCCGACGCTGCCGCTGATCCTGCTGCCGGGTCTGCTCGCGTCCGGCATCGGCTCCCTGGTCTTCGTCGGGATCGGCCATCTGACCGGCCTGAGCACCAACGCGTTCGCGCTGCCGCCACTGACGCTCCCGGCCTACCCGATCCCGCGGTTCGTCGACTTCCTCTGGACGGTCCCGCTGGCCTTGGTGGCAGCCGCCGGAGTCTTCGCGGTCATGACGCTGGCACGGTACGCGCGCGCGCTGGTCACCCGGCGCCCGTTCCTGCTGATTCCGGCCGCCGCCCTGGTGGTCGGTCTGCTGGCCATCGCCTTCGCCCAGATCAGCGGGCTATCCGCGAATGCGGTGCTGTTCTCGGGCCAGGACGAGATGTCCGCAACCCTCAAGGACGCTGCGACCGTCTCGCAGGGCACGATCGCGCTGCTCCTGGTGGCCAAGGCCCTGGCATGGGGCGTGTCGCTCGGCGCCGCGCGTGGCGGTCCGACGTTCCCCGCCATCTTCCTCGGGCTGGTCGGCGGCCTGCTGGCAGCGGATCTCCCCGGGTTCGCGGAGACGCCGGCCATCGGCGTCCTGATCGGGGCCGCCGTCGTCGCCGTCCTGAGGTTGCCGCTGTCCGCGATCGTGCTCGCTCTACTGATCACCCGCGCCGGAGGTGGGGTCGCGCCGCTCGTCATCGTGTCGGTGGTCGTGGCCTACATCAGCACGCTGACGCTCTCGGCACGGCGCACGCTCACCCCCACGGGGTGATGCCGTTGGGCCGTGGCGCCGGGAATGCTGGCGCTCGCCGGGGGTTGGGTGCGTGCGAGACAGCCCCGCGCCTGGCGAATGCCAGGTTCGGGGCAGCCGGAAAGAGGTGCCAGATGGCCAACAGTCCGGATGGGGAGGCCGCGCCCGCGACGCCGAGTCGCGACGGCGGGAGAACGCATGTCGAGGTCGCGCTGCGATCCTTCGGGGTGCCGAACTCGGTGGCCCACGAGTTCGACTTCTGGGACGGGAGTTACGAGGGCCGGCGGTTGTTCTCCGAGCTGCTCGGCACGTTCTTTCTCGTCCTCGTCGCGGTCGGCGGCGGCATGGTCAACGCGCGCTTCGGCGGCGACGCGGTCCCGTACGGCGCGCGCGTCGTGTCGCCGGCGCTGATGGTGGCGGCGATCATCCTGTTCATGGGCGCGGTGTCCGGGGCGCACCTGAACCCCGCGGTCAGTGTGGCGTTCGCGCTCCGCGGCGACTTCCCGTGGAAGCGGGTGCCGGCGTACATCGTCGCCCAGTTCGTGGGCGCCGGACTCGCCACGCTCCTCCTGGTCGCCCTGATCGGCAAACAGGGCAGCGCGGGGCTGACCCTGCCCGGTTCGGGGATCTCGGGGACCACGGCGATGCTGTGGGAGATCGTGCTGACCACCGGACTCGTGAGCGTGATCCTGGGAACCGCCTCCGGCGCCCAGCAGATCGGACCGTTCGCTGCGCTCGGAGTGGGCAGCTACATCGCGTTGGCCGGCTTGTGGGGATCGGCTGTCAGCGGCGCGTCGATGAACCCGGCGCGCTCTCTCGGACCGGCCCTGGTGCTCAACGACTGGACCGCGTGGTGGGCGTATCTGGTCGGCCCCACCGCGGGCGCCGTCGTCGCCGTCGGTCTGGCCTATGTACTCCGGGGCCGTGGCGGTGGCCGGAGCGGGATGTCGGCCGCGCAGGGCACGCTCGGTGTGGAGTGGCGGACCGGGACGCAGCCGCGCGCCGAAGCGCAGGATCCCGGGTCACGCGGTCACTGACCGTCGTCGCCGGGCGGGCGTCGCCGGCCCCGGCCGGGCTGGACGGCGTTCACGACCTTGGCCACGGCCGTCACCAGGAACAACTGGCCGAGCACCATCTCGCCGACGGCGAGGCTCTGGCCCGGGTTCTTCGCCGGCACCAGGTTGCCGTAGCCCGTGGTGGTCAGCGTCGTGAACGAGAAGAACAGGTCCTGGGAGATGTTGCCCTCCCCTTGGAGACCGAAGAACGGACCGTCCTGCACGACCCCCAAGGCCCGGTAGGAGAACGCGAACGCCATCCCGAGCATCAGGTAGGCGGCGATCGCGCCCAGCAAGGTCTCGAAGTCCACGGTCGGGCGCAGCACCAGGTGCCGGACGATGACGCCGGGCGCGATCAGGTACAGCAGGCCGCAGGTCACCGCGATGAGACCGCTGCCGGACGGCCCGTCAGGGACGAACAGATGCAGGAGCGCGACACCGGTCGAGGCGAGCAGGACCGCGCTGGCGACAACGCGGAGACGGCGCCGGGCCTGCGAGGCCTGCAGCGTCGTCCAGATGGTCGCGATCTGCACGAACAGCACCAGCGACAACGCCCATGACGCCGTGAGCGTCGCCGAGACGGTGTAGGTGACCAGAATGAGCACCAGCACCAGGCCGTAACTGTCAGGCGAGCCGAAGACGTCGCGGAGCGGTCTGGTGCGACGTCGTGGTCGCCGCACCTGGTGGTCGGGGCTGTCCGCCATCACACTCAGCACTCAGACGGTACTCAGACGCCTTCGACTGCCTGGATCCGCCCGGATCGAACCGCCCCGGCGAAGGCCTGGTAGTCCTGCTCGTTCTGGTCGGCGTAGCTCTGGGAGAACTCGGCGATCGACTGCTCGAACTCGTCGCGCTTCCCCAGATACGCGTGCAGCGCGACCGGATCGCCGGAGCGGGCGTGCGCCCTGGCCAGGGTCCACCCGCAGACCCGGGCGTACAGGGTGAGACCGGTCGGGACCATCGCCTCGACATCGGCCGAGCCCTTCATGTCGCGCAGTTGCCGCCAGTAGAAGTGCCGTTCGACGTCGAGACCCTTCGTCCACCCGAGGAAGATGTCGCTGGCGGCCTGCATCATCCGCTGGCCGTAGACCACCCGCTCGCCGTGCTGCTTGTACCGGCTCCGCGGCAGATGGTCCTCCAGGACGGACCTCGTGGCCTCCTTGACCTGCAGGAAGAGCGGATCACCCTGGTCGCGGCCCTGCAGCAGAGCGATGAACGCCCGGGTCCCGACACTCCCGACCCCGACCACCTTGCGGGCGACGTCGACCAGCTCGAACCGCTCCAGCAGTTGGCGCTGATCGTCGCGCAGCGTGCCACGGTAGGCACGGAACTGCTCGTGGAGTGCCTGCTCGACCTCGTCGCCGGACAGGCCGTAGGTGCTCTGCAGCTCCCGCATCGGGACCACGATCGGCGGCCGGCTGACGATCCGGTACCGTCCGTCGACCAGCTCGCCGAGCTTCGACAACGCCTGCAGACTGTCCCGCGAGTGGGCCTTCTCGAGCGCTTTCACGCCGGTGGCCTCGGCCCGCTCGACCACCTTCGCCTGCTTCGGGTGCTTGCCGGCCTTGGCCGCGGCCTTGCGCATCGCGGCCATCAGGTCCTGCTCGTCCATGCGCGCATACCAGATGTCCAGCGTGCCCATCTGCGCGAAGTCGGCCATCGCCTTCCGGTACGACGCCACCGACACGAGCGTCGCTGCGTGGGTGTCCTGCTTGCCGAAGCCGTTGTTGCGCGCCGCGATGGTGAAGCTGGCCGCCATCCGCTTGACGTCGTACTCGAACGGCCCGGGCAGGGTTTCGTCGAAGTCGTTCAGATCGAACAGGAGATGACGTTCGGGTGAGGCGAACGCCCCGAAATTCGACAGGTGGGCGTCACCGCAGAGCTGGACGTCCAGACCGGCCGTCGGGGTGCTGTCCAGGTCGGCGGCCATGATCTTGGCCGCGCCCCGGTAGAAGGTGAACGGCGACGCCAGCATCCGCCCGTGCCGGACAGGGACCAGATCGGGCTCGCGGGTCGTGTTCTGCTCCTCCAGCAGACCGACCGGGTCGGGCCGGTCAGCGGCCGGCTTCCAGGCGCTGTGGCTGGAGCGTGGCACCAGCTCTCGCGCCGCCTTGCCCCGGGCCCGGCGTTCTTCGATGTTCGGGTGCGAAACGCGCCTTCTTGGTGTCACCTGAGTCACCCTCCCCTGGTGTCCTCCCTCGCCGCTCTTCGATGACACCTGAGACGGGTCGACGGGGAATCACCCCACCCGGATGACCGGACCGGCCGGGCCACAGAGCCCGGCCGGCACAGCTGCTGCCTATTCCGCCTTCTTCTCCTCGGGCTTCGCGTCGACGCCGGCTTCCTTGCGCTGCTCCGGCGTGATCGGCGCCGGCGCCGCGGTCAGCGGGTCGAACCCGCCGCCGGACTTCGGGAACGCGATCACGTCGCGGATCGACTCGGTACCGGCCAGCAGCGCGGTGATCCGGTCCCAGCCGAACGCGATCCCGCCGTGCGGCGGCGCGCCGAACTTGAACGCGTCGAGCAGGAACCCGAACTTCTCGGTCGCCTCCTCGTCGCTGAGGCCCATCACCTTGAAGACGCGCTTCTGCACGTCCTCGCGGTGGATACGGATCGAGCCGCCGCCGATCTCGTTGCCGTTGCAGACGATGTCGTACGCGTAGGCCAGCGCCGACCCCGGGTCGGTGTCGAACGTCGCCAGCGAGTCCGGCTTCGGCGACGTGAACGCGTGGTGCACGGCGGTCCACGCACCGGAGCCGACCGCGACGTCACCGGCCGCCGTCGCGTCGTCGGCCGGCTCGAACAGCGGCGCGTCCACGACCCAGACGAACGACCATGCCGACTCGTCGATCAGGCCGCCGCGACGGCCGATCTCCAGCCTGGCCGCGCCGAGCAGCGCCCGCGACGTCTTGATCGGGCCCGCGGCGAAGAAGATGCAGTCGCCCGGCTTCGCACCCACGTGGTCGGCGATCCCGGCGCGCTCCTCCTCGGACAGGTTCTTCGCGACCGGCCCGCCGAGCTCGCCGTCCTGGCCGACAAGCACGTACGCCAGGCCGCGGGCGCCGCGCTGCTTGGCCCACTCCTGCCACGCGTCGAGCTGCTTGCGCGGCTGGTCGGCGCCGCCCGGCATCACGACCGCGCCGACGTACGGCGCCTGGAAGACCCGGAACGGCGTGTTCTTGAAGTACTCGGTGCACTCGACGAGCTCGAGGCCCATCCGCAGGTCCGGCTTGTCGGAGCCGAACCGCGCCATCGCCTCGCCGTACGTCATCCGCGGGATCGGCGTCTGCACGTCGTACCCGACGAGCTTCCACAGCGCGGTCAGGATCTGTTCGGACAGCGCGATGACGTCGTCCTGGTCGACGAAGCTCATCTCGATGTCCAACTGGGTGAACTCGGGCTGCCGGTCGGCGCGGAAGTCCTCGTCGCGGTAGCAGCGGGCGATCTGGTAGTACCGCTCCATACCAGCCACCATCAGCAACTGCTTGAACAGCTGCGGCGACTGCGGCAGCGCATACCAACTGCCCGGCTGCAGGCGGGCCGGCACCACGAAGTCCCGGGCGCCCTCCGGCGTCGACCGGGTCAGCGTCGGCGTCTCGATCTCGACGAAGTCGTGCGCGGCCAGCACGTCGCGGGCGGCCTTGTTCACCTGGCTGCGCAGACGCAGTGCGGTGCCCGGACCCTGCCGGCGCAGGTCGAGGTAGCGGTACTTGAGCCGGATCTCCTCGTTCACCGGCGTCGCGTGGTGCTCCTCGACCGGGAACGGCAGCGGGGCCGCCTCGTTCAGCACCTCGACCTCGCTGGCGATGATCTCGATCTCGCCGGTCGGCAGGTTCGGGTTCGCGTTCCCCTCGGGGCGCGGCGACACCTCGCCGACGATCTTCAGGCAGTACTCCGACCGCAGGCCGTGCGCGGCCTCCTCGTCGCGGATCACGACCTGGACCGTGCCGGACGAGTCGCGCAGGTCGATGAACGCCACGCCGCCGTGATCGCGTCGCCGCGCCACCCAGCCCGCCAGAATCACCGTCTGTCCGGCGTGCTCGGCACGCAACGAGCCTGCGGAATGGGTACGGATCACGAGTTCTCCTTGTGCGTGTTGATGCTTGGTCGTAGGTCCTGTGCCGGCGGAGTCCAGGTCGCGGCGTCGGCCGGCACCTGCTCACCGCTGCGGATGTCCTTCACCTCAGGACCGTTCTCGGTGCTGAACCAGACGAACGGGATCCCCCGCCGATCCGCGAACTTGATCTGCTTGCCGAACTTCGCCGCGGCCGGCGCCACCTCGACCGCGATCCCCCGGGCCCGCAGGGCGATGGCGGTCCGCATGGCCTCGGCCCGGTCCTCCTCGGAGTTCAGCGCGATCAGCACAGCGGTCGGCGTCCGGCGGCTGGCCGTCAGCAGGCCCTTGCTGATCAGCCGGTGCACGAGCCGCGACACCCCGATCGAGATCCCGACCCCGGGGTACGTCGTCTTGCCGTCCGAGGCGAGCGAGTCGTACCGCCCGCCGGAGCAGATCGACCCGTATCCCTCGTCGCCGATCAGCTGGGTCTCGTAGACGGTGCCGGTGTAGTAGTCCAGGCCGCGCGCGATTTTCAGGTCCGCGACCAGCAGCCCCGGCGCGTGCTCGTTGGCGGCGTTCATGATCTGCGACAGCCGCTCGAGTCCCTCGTCGAGGATCTCGTGCTGCACCCCGAGCGCCCGCACCTGGTCCGCGAACGACGCGTCCGTCGACGAGATCTCGGCCAGCCGCAGTACCTGCTTCGCGGTCTCCGCCGACAGGCCGGCCGTGGTCAGCAGGTCGGTGACCTTGTCCGGGCCGATCTTGTCCAGCTTGTCGACGATCCGGAGTGTGCCGGTGATGTCCTCGATGCCGAGGCCGCGGTAAAAGCCCTCCGGGATCTGCCGGGTGTTCACCTGGATCCGGAACGGCGGGATCGGCAGCTTCCGGAACGCGTCCGCGATCACCAGCGGCAGCTCGACCTCGTAGTGGAACGGCAGCTCGCCGCTGTCGATGATGTCGATGTCCGCCTGGGTGAACTCGCGGTACCGGCCCTCCTGCGGGCGCTCGCCGCGCCACACTTTCTGGATCTGGTAGCGCCGGAACGGGAACACCAGCTTGCCGCTGTGCTCCAGGACGTAGCGGGCGAACGGCACGGTCAGGTCGAAGTGCAGCCCGAGGGCCGCGTCCTCGTCGGCGCCGGCCGCGAGCCGCCGGACGCCGTAGATCTCCTTGTCCGCGTCCTCGCCCTGGTCGGACAGCCGCTCGACCGGCTCGACCGCGCGGGTCTCGATCGACGCGAATCCGTGCAGCTCGAACGTCTCCCGGATCACGTCGAGGAACTCCTGCTCGACGATCCGGTCCTGCGGAAGGAATTCGGGGAACCCGCTCAGAGGGGTCACCTTGCTCATGGTTAGGGAATCTCCAGGTCCTGCAAGTAGGGGTTGGTCGCCTTCTCCCGGCCGATCGTGGTCTGGCCACCATGACCCGGCAGGACGACGATCTCGTCGCGCATCGGCAGGATCTTGGTGGCCAAGGTATGCAGCATCGCCGGATGGTCGCCCCCAGGCAGATCCGTCCGGCCGATCGACCCGGCGAACAACACGTCACCGGAGAACAGCACCGCGGGCACGTCCTCCGGCCCGTCGTACGGCGTGGTGAACGTGACCGACCCGCGGGTGTGGCCCGGGGTGTGGTCGACGGTGAGGTCCAGGCCCGCGAGCTCCAGGGACTGCCCGTCCTTCAGCTCGGCGACGTCGTCCGGCTCGGCGAACGCGTGGTTGCCGCCGAGCAGCATCCGCGCGGTCTCCGGGCTGATCCCGGCCATCGGGTCGGCCAGCAGGTGCCGGTCGTCGGGGTGGATCCAGGCGGTCGCGTCGTACGTCCCGCAGACCGGGAGGACCGAGAACATGTGGTCGATGTGACCGTGCGTGAGCAGCACCGCGACCGGCTTGAGCTTGTTCTCCCGGACCACCTGCTCGACGCCCGGGGCGGCGTCCATGCCCGGGTCGATCACGAGGCACTCCGCGCCCTGGCCGGTGGCGACGACGTAGCAGTTCGTACCCCACGACCCCGCGGGGAACCCGGCGATGAGCACGACTGACCTTCCTGGACCTGAGATCGGGACCCACCAAGGCTACCGGTCGGCAATCGCCGAGATCGAACCGGATTGTGACGCAACACCGTTGCGCCTGAGCTGGGAGTTTGTGATTGTTCAGGGATAAGCGTCGAGAAGGCAGCTCGACGCGCCCAGGCGGGCCCTGTTCGCACGGTTGGACCGGGGACTGACCAGAATGGGCACGAGCGCAGTGCATACCGCCGGAAGGGGCGAGTTGTGGCCGGAGAGAACTGGGGCCGGGTAGCCGAGGACGGAACGGTCTTCGTACGGACGAAGGACGGTGAACGGGCGGTCGGCCAGTGGCCGGACGCGAACCCCGAGGAGGCGCTCGCCTTCTACACCCGCCGGTACGACGCGCTGGCGTTCGAGGTGGAGCTGCTGGAGCAGCGCGTCCAGGCGGGCACGGTGTCCCCCGACGACGCCCGCGCCGCGGTCAAGAAGGTGACCGGCGCGATCGAGGACGCCCAGGCGGTCGGCGACCTGGACGGCCTGCAGACGCGGCTCGAGGCGCTCACCCCGCTGGTCGCGCAGCAGCGCGAACGGCGCAAGGCCGAGCGGGCCGCGAAGGTCGAGGAAGCACGCTCCGCGAAGACCAAGATCGCCACCGAGGCCGAGACCATCGCGGCCGGCACCGACTGGCGGCACGGCGTGACGCGGCTGCGCGAGCTGCTCGACGAGTGGAAGGCGCTCCCCCGGCTCGACAAGTCGTCGGACGACGAGCTGTGGCACCGCTTCTCCTCCGCGCGCACGACGTACACCCGGCACCGCAAGCAGCACTTCGCCGAGCTGTCCTCCAAGCGCGAGGAGGCCGCCGTGGTGAAGGACCGGCTCGCCGCCGAGGCCGAGACACTGGCCACGTCGACCGAGTGGGGCCCGACGTCCGGGCGGTTCCGGGACCTGATGCGGCAGTGGAAGGCCGCCGGGCCGGCGCCGCGCGAGGTGGACGACAAGCTGTGGGCCCGGTTCCGGGCCGCGCAGGACCAGTTCTTCGGCGCACGGGACGCCGTCCAGGCCGAGGAGAACGCCGAGCAGGTGGAGAACCTGCGGGCCAAGGAAGCGCTGCTGACCGAGATCGAGACCATCCTGCCGGTCGAGGACGCGCGGGTCGCCCGCGAGCAGCTCCGCGACTACCTGGACCGCTGGGACCAGATCGGCAAGGTGCCGCGCGACTCGATGCGCGCCGTCGACGGGCGCCTGCGGGCCGTCGAGCAGGCCGTGAAGGCGGCCGAGGACGAGGTCTGGAACCGCTCCAACCCGGAGGCACGCGCCCGCGCCGAGGCGACCGTCAAGCAGCTCCAGTCGCTGATCGCGGATCTGGAGAAGCAGGCGGCCAAGTTCGAGTCCCAGGGCAACACCCGCAAGGCCACCGAAGCCCGCGAGGCCATCGCCGCCCGCCGCGAATGGCTGACCCAGGCCCAGAACGCCCTCACCGACTTCAGCTGAGCAACCGAACCCACACAGCCGTCACGGGCAGGTGTGGGTGATGGATCTGGCGGTGGTGGCCTCGGTGGTGGTGATCGGGAGGGTGTACTTGGCGGCCACCCGGAGGTACTCGAGGACGTAGGTGCATCGGTAGGTGCGGTTGAGGGGGAGCCACTCCCCTGGGCCTTCGTCGCTCTTAGAGGCGTTGGAGGAGCCGTCCACCACCAGGAGGTTGGCGGACTCGTCGTTGGCGAAGTCGACGCGGCGTTGGGTGGGCCAGGTGGACGCGCCCATGTCCCAGGCGCGGGCCAGTGGGTAGATGTGGTCGATCTGGAGCTTGGCCGCGTCGGCCTTGCGGAATTCGATGCAGCGGCCGGTGTAAGGGTCGGACGTCAGGATCCCGGCGGTGACCACGCACTTGGTGTGGCCGCGATACTGAACGGCCGTCAGGCGTGCGGCCAGCATGTCGTTGCGGGTGTCGCAGCCGTTGTGCCCCCCGACTCCGGCGTGGTTGTCCGACCAGGTCTGGCCGAACCGGTCGCGTTGGTAGCCAGGGACCTTCGGGCGGTTCGGGACGACTCGCACCTTCGCCAGCTCGGCGGTGATCAACTTCGCCGTACCGGTGGCGGGCGGGGCCGGTGTAGATTCGGGGCCTTCCACCGGGAGCGTGCAAGCGGTCAGAAACAGAACTGCCAGGGCGGCGAGCAGCGGGCGCATCAGGCGACCTTAGGGCAAGGCTGTGGACAACGTCCGGCAGGATCGCGGGGATTCGGCGATCCTGTCCGGATGCTCTCTGCCGACTTCCCGTACTACTTCTGCGGTCTGCCCTTCCGGCCTTACCAGGTAGGGCGAAAGCTCAAGTGGTTGCTGGGTCTTGGTGACATCCGCCCGGTGCTGAAGGGCGTGTACGTCGACAGCCGCGTGCCTGACTCGCAGCAGCTGCGGGCGGACGCGCTGCGGCTGCTGACGCCTCCGGAGGCGGTCGTGTGCGGCGCGGCCGCGGCCTGGCTGCACGGCATCGACACGACCGCGCTCGGGCCTGCCGAGCTCGTGGAAGCCCAGTGGACGCGCACGGCCGACGACACCGTCGAGGTGCACGGCCTGCGAGTCCTGAGCCCGATCGCGAGCGCCGTGGAACTCGCGATGCGACTCCCGAGACCTTTCGCGCTCTCGGCCGTCGACGCGTTCCTCCGCACCGGCAAGGCCGACCTCTGGGCGCTCCGCGCGGCCTCCGCCGAGTGCGAACGACACGCGGGCTACCGGCAGGGCCAGGAGGTCCTGCGCTGGGCGGACCGCCGCGCCGCCTCCCCTGGCGAGTCCTGGCTACGACTTCGGCTGATCGACGCCGGCTTCGGCAAGCCCGACCTCCAAGTCCGGCTCACCGGCCCGCACCGCAGCTACCGCCTGGATCTCGGCTATCCGGACCGCCCGGTCGACGGCCGTCGGCTGGGCCTCGAGTACGACAGCGACGCCTGGCATTCGTCAGCGAAACAGCGACTACGCGACGAGACCCGACGTACTGAACTGGACGCACTGGGCTGGCACATCATCTCGGCCCGCCGCCCCGACCTCTGGGGTTCGTACCCCGCCCTCGAACTGGCGGTGGGCGGCTTCCTCTGCCAGGAACCACGCCTACCGCGGCGGTGGTGAGATGCGACGACATCGGCGGGTACGAGCGGACTGGGATAAAGTCGCAGCGGTCCGAGGGTGGGGTGGAGGGTGTCGCCGTACGGGCGAGGCCTGGAGGGGGTTGTGGAGATGACTGAAGATGTGCCTCAAGAGGTCAAGGTTCGACGCTTGGGCAAGGAGGGGGCGGAGCTCGCCGTCTTCGAGTTCCAGGGCAAGCTGCGAGAGTTGATGATCTCCAGCCTCCGCGAGGGCTATCTGGCCACCGGGAACTATGTCCCGGACGCGAGGGCCGTCTCTCCGCAAGGTGCGCTGTCGCTGGCCGTCGCGGGCGCGGCGACGGGTGCGACCGCGCTGTCGGCAGCGTTCTCGTCGACGCTCTTCATGGCGACCGCGAACCCCGCCACGCTGATGACCGTCGGCAACGGCGTCGGCAGCGCCGTGATGGGAGCCGGTGGGATCGTGGCACAGGCGCCGTTCATCGCCGTGGCGAGCTCACTTCCGGTCGTGGCGCCGATCCTCGCGGTCCTGGCGCTCAACACGGCAGTGATGATGCAGCAGTTCAAGCAGGTCGACCGGAAGCTCGACACCATCAAGAGCGCGTTGGACAAGGCGATCGCCCGGAGCGAGGCGACGCACGCGGGCGAACTGCTCGCCGCCTCCAGGACCGTCGACGACGTCTACCGGCAGTACAGCCTCGAAGGCTCCTTCTCGAACGACATGCTCGTGCGCCTCGCGCTCGCGGAACGCGACGTGCGAGCACTGTCCGCCAGGTTCCGACGCCTTGTCGAAGCGCGCAGTGCGACGAACGTCGACGACCTCAAAGAGGTTCAGCAGGCGAACTACGACGCCCACAGCGCGATGCTCGCCTCGTTCGTGGAGCTCCGGGTCTCCTACCTCCGGGTCTGTGTCGACATGCAGGAGAACCCGAAATCGGTCACCTCGTCGATGGAACACCTGAAGGCGGTCATCGACGACGGCATCGTGTTCTGGCAGCAGTTGCAGGACCGCTCACGAGGGCTCAAGGACGAGATCGGTCAGCGCGAGGCGAAGCTCCAGGACATGAACTGGGCGACACGTAACCTCCCGGGCGGCGAGGGCGCCACGCTCGAGAAAGAGCTCGCGAAGCTCAAGGACGCTTTCACGGCGACGATGGAGAGCGAGCGGCAGATCATGAGCGAGTTCCATTCGCTCATCGAGTCCGCCCGAACGACCCGGAAGGCCCTCGAGACGTCGGGCCCGACGAACGGCACCACCTCGCCGACCCTCGTCTACTGGAAGGACGAGGCCGGCGAGCATTCGTTCGTGACGGAGCAGAACCTCATCTCCTGATCGGCGCGTGCTCCCAGCCACCCGGTTCACCGATGGTTGGTGAACCGGGTGGTGTGGAACCCGCGCGCCCCGGCGGGGACATGGTGACCGGGTGGCGACCAGTCCGGGGCGGCGGGATCGGCCCAGGTACCGACGGTCAGTCGTTGTACCGGCGGCGGGCCAACAGGAGGAGAACCAGGGCGAGGACGCCGGTGGCCGCGGCGATCGCGGCGACGTGGTGATTCGTGGACCGGGCAGTGGTTGAGGTGGAGGTCGAGGCGGTGGCGTCGTAGCCGCCGGCCATGCCGGACTCGTTGTACTGGGTGCCGGGAAGCTTGTCGGCGTAGCGGTGGGCAACCAGTTCTTGGTAGGCCGTGATCGTGATCGGCTTGGCGCCGATCGACTTGACGGCCGACTGGTTCAGCGGACGTACCTGGGTTCCGGAAACGGCGTACCAGGCGCCGATCTGGGGCTCGGTGAACACGAGGGCACCGGCTGCGGCCGACACCATGCGGGCCTCGGTGTTGCCGGAGGCCACGTTGACGGCGTGCCAGTCGCCCTGGTCGTCCGGGGCGGTGAAGACGGTCAGCGTCCGGCCGCCTTGTGCGGCGCTGGTTGCCGCGTACCAGAAGGTTGCCACGGGCGCCGACGCGTCGCGGACGAAGGCCGGGTTGAGCGCGTAGATCGGGTGCGTGTCCCGCGCGACACTCGTCGCGGCCTTCGCCGTACCACCGGCCTTGCCGAGCAGGCTCAGCGCGTCCGACGACCTGGCGGCATCAGTTGCCTTGGACAACTCGCTCGGCGACACCGGCTGCGGACCCGCCGCGCCGGCCGGGCCGGAGGCCGCGAACGAGAACGCGAGACCGGCCGCGAGGACGGCGGCGCAGCGGAGCAGGAGGTTCTTCGGGCGGCGCATGTCAGGCTCCGATCCGGTACAGGGAGTGCGTCCAGGTGAACTGCGAGTTGGACCGGTACCAGTTGTAGGTCGAGTAGTTGTACCGCGGGTCGTCCGGCCACGGGTTGTAGTACTCGATCGTCGAGTCGGAGGCGTCGTACCCGATGATGTCCATCATGTGGCCGCCGCCCGACGTCCAGCCGATCCGCGTCATCACCGGGCGGCCGGCGGCGATCTCGGTGACGAGCGTGCTGAAGCTGAGCGTGGACGAGACGTAGCTGCCGGCGCTGATCCCGATCGTGCGGAACGCGCGCTGGTCGTTCGCGAGCGTCGCCTGGTTGTTCGGGCAGGTCGCGTTCACGGCGTACCCGAAGGCCATGTTGCAGAACTGGTTCTGCGAGTAGGAGCGTCCGTAGAACGCGGCGATGCTGTTGCCGCTCGCGGCCCAGCACCAGTTCGACTTCTGCTGGGCCTGGCCGGTGACGTTCAGGTAGTAGCTGCCGGGGGCGGCCGAGGCCGGCGGGGCGAGCGGTGCCAGCGTCGCCAGGCCGAGGATCGTGGCCAGGAGCAACGACCAGGTGCGGCTGGGGCGGAGCCTGCGCATGAGTCCTCCTTCGAGAGGTACTGCGGGGTGGGCGGAGTCCATCGTCGAGACGTCACCACCGCGCGGCAAGGACTCGGGACGCGGGCCGGACGGCGGTGTGAACGGCAGCTCCGCGTGAACAGCGGGTGACGAGCCAGTGCCGGACCGTGCTGTGAATGTTTACACTTCCCCAAAGGAGCGTGGACATGATCGATTCCACCGTCCCGGTGGTGACGCCGGAAGCGCCGTTCGCGGACGCGCTGCGGCACGCGATCGCCCGGCGCGGCCTGGCCCTGAACCGGATCCGGACCCATCTCGCCGACCGCGGGCTGAACGTCGGCGTCGCCACTCTGAGCACCTGGCAGAGCGGCCGGCGGGTGCCGCGCGAGGACTCGCTGGCGATCGTGACCGCGCTCGAGGACCTGCTGGAGGTGCCGCGCGGCTGGCTCACCGTCCGGATCCCGCCGTCCCGGCCCGATCCGTCGGCGACGCTGCAGCCGTACGCCGTGGTCGACTACGCCGAGGCCCTCACCAGGCTGCTGGACCGGCTCCGCCGCGACGCCCACGGGCGGCTGCGCAACGTCACCGTTCTCGAGGAGGTCCGGCTCGGCCCGGATCGAAGCGCGCACCGGCGGCGCGTGACCCAGAGCGTGGTCGCCGTGCAGCCGGTGGACCGGCTCATCATCGCGCACCAGGGTGAGCCGGGCTGCGATGCCGAGCAACTGACGCTCCGGGCGCTGAGTGGTTGCCGGACCGGCCGGATCGCGCGCTCCCCCGAGGCCGGCGCGCTGCTGGGCGAGCTGCTCCTCGACCGGGTTCTCGCGGTCGGTGAGACGGCCGTCGTGCACTACGAGGTCGAGGACCGCTCCGGGCTGCCGGCGACCGAGTACCAGCGCTTCAGCGAGTGGGGCGGGATGCACTACGTGCTGGAGGTGCAGTTCGATCGCGCCGCGCTGCCGGTCCGCGTCCACGAGATCCGCCGCTGCCACACCTCCGGCCCGAATCTCGTTCACCGCGAGTTGATGCTCACCCCCGACGGCCGCGTCCACGTCCTGGAAGCGTCCGCCGACCCCGGCACGGTCGGCATCGAATGGGAGTGGGACTAGAACCTGAGACCGGAAGTGGTCCGCTGGGACCTGCTGCTGCAGGGCTCAGGTTGCCGGTTCCGGTCTCAGGTCGGCGGGCTCAGGCGCGGAAGCCGGCGTGGATGTGGTCGTGGTGGGTGCGGTCGGAGAAGTACGCCGGACCGGAGAGTTGGTACGGGCCGCCGACGTTGTAGGAGCCGAGCGCTTCGGTGGCGCGCATGTACGCCGTGACGAGTGAGCGGGGCGTGGCGGGGTCGACGACCGCGCGGCCGTCGATCTGCCAGGTGTCGAAGGCGCGGCCGCGTGGATGGTCGCTCGGGCGGTCGGTGCCGAACACGTTGATCGGGTGGCCGGAGCGGATGACGCTGACGCCGATCCGGTACGTCTGGGCGAGCTCGAGCATCGCGGCCAGCACACTCTGGTGGACCTGACCGGAGCGGATGTCCGCGGCGGAGGCGGGTGGTAGCGCGATCCGCGCGTTGTTCAGAACCTGTCGCGCATCCGGCGACAGTTGCGTCGTCGCCTTTCCCGGCTGTGCGGGATGCATCGCGGTTACTCGCCAGGTCCCCCGCGTCTTGGTGAGCCGTACGTCGACGGTCGTGCCGCCGGTCACCACCCGGCTGTCCGCGAGTGTGAAGACGCGGCAGGGTACGAGGACGCTGGCGGTGTCTCTCAGGATCCCGCCGTACTGCGCGTCGATCACCTCCACCACACCGCGGGTGTCCCGCGGCCGCACCAACTCCACCACCGCCGCCACCGCCGCCCGCTTCGCCGCAGGCTCGATCTCCCCGGGACCAGGCGCCCAGGACCGCACCCTCGGCAGCACGATCTCACGCGGCGTCCCTGACGCCGGAGCGCTCGACGGGGCGCTCGACGGGGCGCTGGACGACGGGCCGCTGGGCGTCGGGTTGCTCGGTGTTGGGGCGCTGGGCGTGCCCGCCGACGAGCCGCTGCCTGACGGAACCGACGTACCACTTGCCTGCCCGCCGGACGACGCACTGCAGCCGGCCAACACCCCCACGCCGGCAAGCAACAACCCACGCCGCCCGAAACCGCTCATACCCGCAGTCTGCCCGCCCTCACAAACAGAGCCGGCAATCCGTGTAATCACCCAGGAACAACCCGTGGCGGGGGCACCGCACGAACGCCGCATCCTCCGGAGCCGGATCCCACATCCGCGCCGGCTCGACCGGCCCCACCGGCGGCCGGTAGTCCCGCACGAGCCGCTCGTACTCCACCAGATACACGTCCACGAACGGCGGCTCGTACGACAGCAGCTCCCACCCGAACCGCGCCCGCGCCAACTCGATCACTTGGAGCAGGAACGCCCGCTCGTCCGCCCACTCGGCCGACCACGGCAGCTCGTCCAGGTCGAAGCCGTCGTTGCCCGACCCGATCCGCGAATTGCACACCAGCAACGCGAACCCGCGCTCGAACCCGGTCCTGGCGAGCTCGCACGCGGCCGGCGCGAGCACGTCCAGGAAGACCGCGGCCGCGCCGTTCGACAGCCTCAGCCCCGGTCCGCCGGCCGAACCGCCGAACCAGTCCCCCACGGCCTACTGCGTGACGCGGTAGACGTCGAAGACGCCCTCGACGGAGCGGACGGCCTTCAGGACGTGGCCCAGGTGGGTCGGGTCGCCCATCTCGAAGGTGAAGCGGGACTTGGCGATCCGGTCGCGGGTGGTGGTCAGCGCCGCGGACAGGATGTTCACGTGGTAGTCCGACAGCACCCGGGTGATGTCCGACAGCAGCCGCGCCCGGTCCAGCGCCTCGACCTGGATCGCGACCAGGAAGACCGACTGGGCGGTCGGCGCCCACTCGACCTCGACGATCCGCTCGGGCTGGGTCTTCAGGTTCTCCACGTTCGCGCAGTCGGCGCGGTGCACCGAGACGCCCGCGCCGCGGGTGATCCAGCCGATGATCTCGTCGCCGGGCACCGGCGTACAGCACCGGGCCAGCTTCGACAGCACGTCGGTCGCGCCCTTGACGATGACACCGGCGTCGCCGCGCGCGGTCCGCTTCCGGCGCTCGCGGGACTGCGGCAGCCGCAGGCCCTCGGCCAGGTCCTCGGCCGCGCCCTCCTCACCGCCGTACGTCTCGATGAGGCGCCGTACGACGGCCTGAGCGCTCACGTGCTGCTCGCCGACGGCGGCGTACAGCCCTGTCACGTCCGGGTAGCGCAGCGAGTTCGCGACCGCGGTCAGGGTCTCGTGCGACAGCAGGCGCTGCAGCGGCAGACCCTCCTTGCGGAGCTGCTTCGCGATCGCGTCCTTGCCGTGCTCGATCGCCTCGTCGCGGCGCTCCTTGGAGAACCAATGCTTGATCTTGTTCCGCGCGCGCGGGCTCTTGACGAACGTCAGCCAGTCGCGCGACGGCCCCGCGCCCTGCGCCTTCGAGGTGAACACCTCGACGACGTCGCCGTTCTCCAGGGTGCTCTCCAGCGGCACCAGCCGCCCGTTGACGCGGGCGCCGATGCAGCGGTGCCCCACTTCGGTGTGCACGGCATAGGCGAAGTCGACCGGGGAGGACCCGGTCGGCAGCGACATCACGTCACCGCGCGGGGTGAAGACGTAGACCTCGGCGTTGTTGATCTCGAACCGCAGCGAGTCCAGGAACTCCGACGGGTCGGAGGTCTCCCGCTGCCAGTCGACCAACTGCCGCACCCAGGGCATGTCGTTCGGCCCGCCGATGTCGGTGCTCGGCGCGGCCGGCGCGACGGAGGTCGGGTCCTCCTTGTACTTCCAGTGCGCGGCGATGCCGTACTCCGCGCGGCGGTGCATCGCGAACGAACGGATCTGCAGCTCCACCGGCTTGCCCTGCGGGCCGATCACGGTGGTGTGCAGCGACTGGTACATGTTGAACTTCGGCATCGCGATGTAGTCCTTGAACCGGCCGGGGACCGGGTTCCACCGCGCGTGCATGATGCCGAGCGCCGCGTAGCAGTCGCGGACCGACTCGACCAGGACCCGGATGCCGACCAGGTCGTAGATGTCGCCGAACTCGCGGCCGCGGACGATCATCTTCTGGTAGATCGAGTAGTAGTGCTTCGGGCGGCCCGTGACGGTGGCCTTCACCTTCGCCGAGCGCAGGTCCTCGTGCACCTGGTCGATCACGGTCGCCAGGTACTCGTCGCGGGACGGTGCGCGCTCGGCGACCAGGCGGACGATCTCGTCGTACACCTTCGGGTGCAGGGTCGAGAACGCCAGGTCCTCGAGCTCCCACTTGATCGTGTTCATACCGAGCCGGTGGGCCAGCGGGGCGTAGATCTCCAGCGTCTCGCGGGCGATCCGCTCCTGCTTCTCCTGCCGCAGCGAGCCGAGCGTGCGCATGTTGTGCAGCCGGTCGGACAGCTTGATCACCAGCACCCGGATGTCCTTGGACATCGCGACGACCATCTTGCGGATGGTCTCGGCCTGCGCCGACTCGCCGTAGCGCACCTTGTCCAGCTTGGTGACGCCGTCGACGAGCATGGCGATCTCTTCGCCGAAGTCGCGGGTCAGGTCCTCCACCGTGTACGGCGTGTCCTCGACGGTGTCGTGCAGCAGCGCGGCGCACAGCGTGGTCGCGGTCATGCCGAGCTCGGCGAGGATGGTGGCGACGGCGAGCGGATGCGTGATGTAGGCGTCGCCGCTCTTGCGCATCTGACCGGTGTGGTACTTCTCCGCGGTCCGGTACGCGCGCTCGATCATGCCGAGATCGGCCTTCGGGTGGGTCGCGCGGACCACCCGGAACAGCGGCTCGAGCATCGGCGCCCGGTTCGGGTGCCGGGTGCCGCCGAGGCGGGCGAGCCGGGCACGGACCCGGGCCGGCGCGATCCGCGGCGGCTGGGTCGCGGGCGGCTGGGGCACCGGCGCCGGGCGCACCGGTGACGGCGCGCGCGGAGGCTCCTGCGGTCCTGCGTTCGGTACCGCAGATGTCATCGCCGGGTCTTCGCCCACGTTGTGTCCCTCCGCCGACAGAGCACCAGTCTAGAGGCCCGCGTCCAACCAGGCCGAACCGCCTGTGGACAACACGCCGAGTCAGCTGGCGGCGACGGAGAGTTTGCCCGAATTCAGACCGTGACGAGGGAGCTGACGGTCTCCCCCTCGAGGCGTTCGCGGCCCGGGAGGAAGGAGAGTTCGAGCAGGACCGTCGTCCCGAGGACCTCGGCGCCGCAGCGCCGGATCAGCCGCAGACAGGCCTCGACGGTGCCGCCGGTGGCCAGGACGTCGTCGATGACGAGCACGCGGTCACCAGGAGCGAACGCGTCCTGGTGCACCTCGATCGTCGCCTCGCCGTACTCCAGCGCGTACGACTCCTCGTACGTCGCCGCCGGCAACTTGCCCTTCTTCCGCACCGGCACGAACCCGGCGCCGAGCGCGAGCGCGACCGGAGCGGCCAGGATGAAGCCGCGGGCCTCGATCCCGACCACCTTGTCGACCACCGGCGCGCCGTCGTCGTCCTTGCCGGCCGCCGCCAGCGCCTCCACCACCTGGGTGAAGCCGGTGTGGTCGGCCAGCAGCGGGGTGATGTCCTTGAACACCACCCCCGCCTGCGGGTAGTCCGGGATGTCGCGAATGCCGTCGGTGAGAACCTGCTCGAGCGACCGCATCACTTACCGCGCTTCGACCGCGGCTTGCGCGTCGGCTGCGGCCGGCCCGCCGCAGCCGCCTTCATCGGCCGCGACGACGGCGTCGGCGCCGCGCCGGTCGCCCGGTCTGCTTTCCGCGGCGTGTCCCGGACGGCGGAACGAGTAGCCCCGGCACCTGCCGGTACGGCCACCGGAGCGGCCGCGGCGGCAGCGGTCTGCGCCTTCTTCGCGGTGACGCGCTTCCGCAGCGCCTGCATCCCCGGCTCACGCTCCTTGAAGACCGCGAGCAGCGACGGCGCGATGAAGATCGACGAGTACGCACCGACGGCGATACCGACGAACAGCGCCAGCGACAGGTCCTTGAGCGGGCCGGTGCCGAGCACCCACGTACCGACGACCAGGATCGCGCCCACCGGCAACAGCGCGGTGACCGTGGTGTTGATCGAGCGGACCACGGTCTGGTTGACGGCGAGGTTGGTCGCGTCCGAGTAGGTGTAGCGGTTCGACCCGGTGATACCGCGGGTGTTCTCGCGGACCTTGTCGAACACCACGACCGTGTCGTACAGCGAGTAACCGAGGATGGTCAGAACGCCGATCACGGTCGCCGGCGTGACGTCGAAACCGATCAGCGCGTACAGCCCGACGGTGATCGTGACGTCGTGCACCAGCGCGATGATCGCGGCCAGCGACGCCTTGGGTTCGCGGAAGTACACCCAGATCACGAAGAAGACCAGGCCGAGGAACACCGCCAGCGCCAGGATCGCCTTGTCGGCGATCTGCTTGCCCCAGGAGGCGCCGATCTGCTGCGAGGTGACCTGGTCGGCCGGGATGCCGGCCTCCTTGGCGATCGCCGCGCGGACGACGCCGATGTCGTTCTGGGCCAGCGGCTTGGTCTGGACCCGGACCTTCTCGTTGTTGATCGTGGTGACGACCGGGTCACCGAGGTCCTTGGCGTTGGTCGCCTTCACGGCGTCGCTGAAGTCCTGCACCGTGCTGTCGGTGACCTTGACCTTCGCCTCGTACTCGACGCCGCCCTTGAACTCGATCCCGAGCGCCAGGCCGCGGGCGAACAGGCCGGCCAGCGAGATGATGACCAGCACCGCCGAGAGGCTGAACCAGAACTTGCGGTGACCGACGAAGTCGTAGGAGACCTCGCCGCGGTGCAGCTTGGCACCGATCTGTCCGAGCTTCGACATCAGACCTCCCCTCCGACCGGCTTGCGCGTCGACGGCGTCTTCCGCGGCCGGGCCGTCGGTTTCGTCTGTCCGGGCAGTCGTTCGACGCCCAGATGTTCCGGATCGAGTCCGGACAGCTTGTGCCCGTGGCCGAAGAAGTCGGTCCGGGCGAGCAGCGTGACCACCGGCTTGGTGAACAGGAAGACCACGACCAGGTCGATCAACGTGGTCAGGCCGAGTGTGAACGCGAAGCCGCGGACGCTGCCGATCGCCAGCACGTAGAGCACCAGCGCGGCGAGCAGCGAGATCGAGTCGGCCGCGATGATCGTGTGCTTGGCGCGGGCCCAGCCGGTCTCCACCGACGACCGCAGGCTGCGGCCCTCACGGACCTCGTCGCGGAGTCGTTCGAAGTAGATGATGAACGAGTCCGCGGTGATACCGACGGCCACGATCAGACCGGCGATACCGGCCAGCGTCAGCGTGAACCCGATCGCCTTGCCGAGCAGGATCACCAGCGTTCCGGTGAGGACGGCGGCGGCGGCGAGCGACAGGACCACGACGATGCCGAGGCCGCGGTAGTACAGGAAGCAGAACACGACGACGAGCGCGAGACCGGCGAGACCGGCCCAGATACCCGCGGAGAGCTGGTCGCCGCCGAGCTGCGGCGACACCGTCTCGACCGAGGAGATGTCGAACTTCACCGGCAGCGCGCCGTACTTCAGCACGTTCGCCAGGTCGCGGGCCTCGGCCTCGGTGAAGGTACCGGTGATCTGCGCCTGGCCGCCCGGGATCGGGTTCTCCACGCTCGGCGTCGAGATGGTCTCGCCGTCGAGCACGATCGCGAACAGGTTCTGGCCCTGGCCGCGCTTCGAGATCGCGGTGGTCGCCTTCAGGAACTTGTCGCCGCCCTCGCCGGTGAACTTCAGGTTCACCTGCCACTGCAGGCCGTTCTGCGGGATCCCGGCGGAGGCGTCCGACAGGTCGGTGCCCTTCATGATCGCCGGGCCGAGCAGGTACTTGTAGGTGCCCTGGCGGTCACAGGAGAAGATCGGCTTGTTCGGGTCGTCGACCTGCTTGTCGCCGCACTTGAACGTCGCGAACGCCGCCTGCGTGGCCGCGTCCGGCGTGTAGTTCAGCGGGTCGCCGCCGGCGGCCGGCGTCGACGGCGTCGCGCTCGGCTTGGCGGTCGGGGTCGCGCCGGCCTTGGGGGTCGGCGTCGGCGTGGCCTCACCGAGTGCGCTGCTCCAGGCCCGGCCCTTCGGCGAGCTGGGCGTGGTGCTCGGCTTGATCGTGGCGCTGGGCTTCGGCGTCGTGGTCGCCTTCGGCGTGGTGGTCGGCTTCGGCGTCGTCGACGGGGTGGTCGACGGCGTCGGCTGCGGCGCCGCGGCCTGCGCGTCGTACACCATCCGGAAGTACAGCAGGGCGGTCTGGCCGACCTGCGACACCAGGGATTCCTTCGTGGCGCCCGGGACGGCCACGTTGATGTGGTTCGCCCCGGAGGTGGTGATGTCGGCTTCGGCGACACCCGCACCGTTGACCCGCTGGCCGATGATGTTCTTCGCCTCGTTCAGCTGCTCGGCGGTCACCTTGCCGCTGCCGTCGATCGTGCTGGCGGTCAGCGTGATGGTGGTGCCGCCCCGGAGGTCCAGCCCGAGCTTGGGCTTCCAGGTCTTGGTCAGCGCCATGATCCCGAACAGCAGAACCACGACCACCAGCAAGCCGATCAGGCTCCGCCCGGGGCGGGATGTCGAAGTCGTTGCCACGTCAGTTTCAACCTTTGTACTTCTGGGCGCGCCGCACCGTCTGGTGGACGCCGAACGCCGCGCCGCAGGCCGTTGTGGGGAAGGAGATCAGTTCTCGGTGTGCGTCGGCGGCAACTTCGGCGCGTCCTGCACCTTGCCGTCGGCCTTCTCACCGGCCTTGCCCGCGTCCGGTACGTCGACCTTCGCAGCGTCGTCGGCCTCGTCGGTGACGACCGTCGTCACGGCCGGGGCCTCGTCGGCGGCGACAGGCGCCTCGACCTCGTCGGCGGCGGCGTCCTCGTCCGGGATCACCCGGCCGATCGCGGCCTTGACCACCTGGACCAGCACGCCTTCGGAGATCTCCAGCGTCACGTAGTCGTCGTCCGTCTCCTCGACGATGCCGACCAGGCCGCTGGTGGTGATCACCTTGGTGCCGGGCGAGAGCGCGGCGACCGTGTCGGCCTGGCGCTGACGCTGTTTCTTCTGCGACCGGCTCATGAACCAGATCATTCCGACGATCAGGATCAGCGGCAGCAGCAGCGTGATGCCACCGCCCCCGGAGGAGGCCATCGGTACGGCGAGGAGTTGCATCGGGTCTCAGAATCCTTCGTCGGGTCGGTTGTCGGAGTGCCCTGCACGAACGCGCAGGTCGGAGCGGACGGCCTGGAGGTCAGGCCACCGGGGAGTCTAACCCTGAGCGTCAACAACTACCTCATGACACCGGGTCACGTTTGAGTTACTCACCACGTCCACGTCACGCAGTGTCTACGTTCCGGCGCCGGTCGGTGTTCCCCGGACTCCGCTCTTGTTCAGTTGGAGCCGAACTCCTCAGTCCTCGTCGGTGTCGAAGAGCGTGTCCGCGAACGTCGCGCCCTTCGGTACCTTCAGCCCGATGTGCCGCCAGGCCGCGGGCGTGGCGACGCGACCGCGCGGCGTACGGGCCAGATAGCCCGACCGGACCAGAAAAGGTTCCGCTACTTCCTCCACGGTCTCACGTTCCTCGCCGACCGCAACCGCGAGCGTGGAAAGACCCACCGGCCCGCCGCCGAACCGGCGGCACAACGCGTCCAGAACCGAGCGGTCCAGCCGGTCCAGGCCCATCTTGTCCACCTCGTACAGATCCAGGGCCGCCTTGGACAGCGCGAGCGTGATGATGCCGTCCGCCCGGACCTCGGCGAAGTCGCGGACCCGGCGGAGCAGCCGGTTCGCGATCCGGGGCGTCCCCCGGGACCGGGACGCGATCTCGGTCGCGCCCTCGGGCGTGATGTCGACCTCCAGCAGCGCGGCCGACCGGTTCACGATCTTCTCCAGCTCGGCCGCCTCGTAGAACTCCAGGTGACCGGTGAACCCGAACCGGTCACGCAGCGGTCCCGGCAGCAGACCGGCCCGGGTGGTCGCGCCGACGAGGGTGAACGGCGGGATCTCGAGCGGGATCGCGGTGGCGCCCGGGCCCTTGCCGACGATCACGTCGACCCGGAAGTCCTCCATCGCCATGTAGAGCAGCTCTTCGGCGGGCCGGGACATCCGGTGGATCTCGTCCAGGAACAGGACTTCGCCCTCGCTCAGCCCGGACAGGATCGCGGCCAGGTCGCCCGCGTGCTGGATCGCCGGACCGCTCGTCACCCGCAGTGGCGCGGACATCTCGCTGGCGATGATCATCGCCAGCGTGGTCTTGCCCAGCCCGGGCGGACCGGACAGCAGCACGTGGTCCGGCGCGCGGTTGCGGCCGCGGGCCGCGTGCAGCACCAGCTCTAGCTGCTCGCTGACCCTCCGTTGCCCGCCGAACTCGGCGAGCGTGCGCGGACGGAGCGCGGACTCGATCTTGCGCTCCTCGAGATCCACCGCGTCCGCGGAGACCAGAGGCCGGACGTTGTCTTCCATCTCTTAAGCCTTGGAGAGCACGCGCAACGCGGCACGCAGCAGGTCGGGAACGGACGGGTTCGGGTTGTCGGCGGCGAGCGGCGACACGGCGGTGACAGCGTCCTCGGCGTCGCGGGCGGACCAGCCGAGACCGACCAGGCCGGCGTGCACCTGGTCGCGCCACGCCTCCTGCGCCTGCAGCGGCCGGCCGGTGACCGTCTTGGACGGCGCGCCGATCTTGTCCTTCAGCTCCAGCACGATCCGCTGGGCGCCTTTCTTGCCGATGCCCGGAACCTTCACCAGGACGGCGAGGTCCTCGGTCGCGACCGCTTGGCGCAGCTGGTCGGGGCTCAGCACCGCGAGCGCGGCCTGGGCGAGCTTCGGCCCGACTCCGGACGCGGTCTGCAGCAGCTCGAAGGTGGTCTTCGCATCGTCGTCCGCGAACCCGAACAGCGTCAGCGAGTCCTCACGGACCACCATCGACGTGGAGATCCGCGCTTCCTGCCCCGGTCGCAACCCGGCCAGCGTGCCCGGGTCGCAGTACACGAGCAGGCCCACTCCCCCGACCTCGACGACGGCACTGTCCACTCCGATGGCCGCCACCGGGCCCCGTACAAAGGCGATCATCGCCAGCCTCCAAGCCTGCTCACGTCGCGCTCACTGCTTGATCACCGCTTGCCCTGCTGGGCGGCCACCGCGGCCCGCAGCCGCGCCACCTGCAGCCGCGACTGCGCCTGCGCCGCGGCCTCGAGGTTGACCCGGCTCGCGGCCGCCTGCTGCAACTTGCTCGCCACGCCGCCGCGCCACACCTGGCAGATCGCCAGCGCGAGCGCGTCGGCGGCGTCCGCGGGCGTCGGACGCTCGCTGAGCTTGAGGATCCGGGTGACCATCGTGGTCACCTGCTCCTTGTCCGCGCGGCCGGATCCGGTGACCGCGGCCTTCACCTCGCTCGGCGTGTGCAGCGCGACCGGCAGACCGCGGCGCGCCGCGACCACCATCGCGATCCCCGACGCCTGCGCCGTCCCCATCACCGTCCGGACGTTGTGCTGGGCGAACACGCGCTCGACTGCGACCGCGTCCGGCTGGTGCCGGGCGATCCACTCGTCGAGCTCCTCCTCGATCCGCACGAGCCGCTTGGCCACGTCCAGGTCGGCCGGCGTCCGGATCACCCCGACGGCGACCAGCGCCGGCGGCTTCCCCGGCGTCCCTTCGACGACGCCGAGGCCGCACCGGGTCAGTCCCGGGTCGACGCCGAGCACCCGCATGGACCACCTCCGAACGTTTGTTCGACAACCCTAGACGGAGGCGACGGGCCTTTGGAAATCGGCGCGCCGAGGCTCAGAAGTCGTCGAGCATGTACGGCGCGGGTCCGCCGAAAGCCGCGTCGAACGCCGCGTCGGCGGGCGCCGCTCCCCCGGCAGCCAGGCCGGCTCCGCGGAGCGTCGCCAGCGGCATACCGGCGTACAGCGCGGCCAGCCCCCGCGGGCCGAGTCGCAGCGCGTCGCTAGACGGCTCGGCGGCGGTGAGCCGGGCCGATCCGTTGCCGACCGAGAGGTGCCAGTCGCCGGTGTTGGCGGGCAGTTCGGGGTCGTCGATCCGCAGGTCCGCCTCGAGTACGACGCCGTCCGGGAATCCTCGTCCCGCGAGGGCCGCCGGAGCGTCGACGAGCCGGAGCATCCAGCGGTTCTGCCAGGACTTGCCGGTGGCCTCGTGCTCGGCCATCAGATGGATCGCGTCGAAGGGCGGGCAGCAGGCCTCCACGGTCTTCGCGATCGACGCACCCGAGCCGACGGTCGCCCAGAGCGCGCGAGCGGTCTCCTCCGATCCGGCGATGAGCTCCTCGACGGCGAGCTCGCGGTCGGACCACTTGTAGACCACGAAGCCGTCCTCGGCGACGTACGCGAAGCTGTTGTCGTCCTCCAGCCAGGACTCGACCTGCGCGCGCGGCCAGACCAGCGGACCGTTCGAACGCCGCGCCTCGTGCACCTTCCCGGCCAGCTCGAGGAACAGGTCGGCGTCGTCACGACCCGCCTTGCGCACCGCCGTACCGTTGCCGCCCAGGGTCCGCAGATCGGCCGCCTGGAAGGTGTACAGGTGCCGGCTGCCCGCGAACTCGTACCCCAGGCGCCGGTACAGCACCGTGGTCGCCGGATACAGCGAGGTCAGCGGATAGCCCTTCTCGGCGCAGCGATCGAGCACGGCGCGCATCAACAGACTGCCGACGCCGCGCCCGCGGTACTCCGGCGCGACGACCACACCGGCCACACCGCCGTTGGCCACCCGCCGCCCGCCCCACCACTGCTCCAGCGGCCAGATCCGCGCCGCCGCGACCAACTCGTCACCGTCGACGACTCCGAGATAACGCCCGTCCGCGATGAACTGCCGCGCCGACTTCTTCCACTCGTCCTTGTCACCGCCCGGCCCGAACGACCGCGTCCGCACCTCGAACACCGAGTCCAGGTACTCCTCGGCAACCTCCACCACCCGCAGCTCAGTCACGGGGCGACCCTACGTCGATTTCTTGTCCGTCACCCAGAGATAAATCGTCCCCTCGACGACCACCGTCCCGTCGTCACGAGTCGCCTTGACCCGCACCGGTACGTCCGGCCCCGCGGCCCAGGTCTCCGGATCCGTCTCCGCCGAGCAGGTCAGATCCGACGTCGACTTGGCGAGATACGCGACCTCCATCCCCTTCGGCAGCCACCGCTTCCCCGCCGGCACGGTCGCCTCGGCCAACGCCCCCATCGCCGCCTCCAGACCGTTGCACACGGCAATCGCATGCACAGTCCCGATGTGGTTCAGCACCGCCCGCCGCTTGGGCAACGTCAACGCCGCGTAGTTGGGACTCACCTGCACGAACCGAGGCCGCACCGACCGAAAGTACGGCGCCTTCCACGCAAACCCCCAAGAAAACACCCGCTCCCCACCAGGCACCCCACGCAACCGCTCCCACAACCCCAACACCTGACTCATAACCGCATGTTACTCACGAGTCACATAACCTGTGAAGATCAGGGAGACTTCGCCCTGATCGATGCGCCGGTCAGTTTCGAGCTGCGATACGCCCACCGCCAACAGACAGCAGCCGCGAGAGTGGACTGGGAGGCTGAAGGATGACGAACGGACTTCTGCAGCGCGTGGACGCCGTGCAGGTGCCTGTGCCGAGCCTTGACGAGGGAATTCGGTTCTCTGTCGACGGGCTGGGGCATCGGGTGAAGTGGCGCAACGACCCGGTTGGGCAGGCGGGGCTCGAGTTGCCCGACGGGAACAGTGAGCTGGTACTGACCGAGCGGCTCTCGTACGAACCCAATTGGCTGGTCGAAGATGTTCCGGCGGCGGTCGCCACCTTCACGGCAGCCGGCGGTACCGTCACGAGTCCCCCGGCAGACATCCCGGTCGGCCGCGTCGCCGTCGTACAGGACCCGTTCGGCAACGCCTTGGTACTCGTCGACCTCTCGAGGGGCCTCTACGCAGCCGACGGCACTCCACCAACAGCCTGAGCCGGCCCTGCTCTCTCTGTTGTTTTGCCGCTTGGAGTGCCTAGGGTCACCAGGGTGACCCGACAAGAGTTGCTGACGCACCTGGTCGACCGGGTCCGCGAGCATCGTCATCGACCACAACGACACTGCGCACCCCATCGTTCGGCGGGCCGGGCATGCAAGCGAGGAGAGCTTGATGAATCAGTCGAGGACTGCGTCGACAGCGGTGCTGAACATCGCCTATGAGGCGGCTGGTTCGGGTGGCGGGCCAACCGCCGTACTGCTGCATGGCTTCCCGTACGACGCTCGTTGCTACGACAACGTGGTGCCCGTGCTCGTCGAGGCGGGGATGCGGGTTGTGGTGCCGTATCTGCGCGGGTACGGGCCGACCCGGTACCGCAGCGATGACGTCATGCGCTCCGGGCAGCAAGGCGCCCTCGGCCAAGACCTGCTGGATCTCCTCGACGCGCTCGAGATCGAACGCGCCGTCGTGGGCGGCTTCGACTGGGGTGGCCGGGCCGCCTGCATCGCCGCCGCCGTCGCGCCCGAGCGGGTCGTCGGCCTGGTGACTGTCGGCGGGTACAACATCCAGGACATTGCCCGATCTGCCGAGCCCGCACCTCCCGAAGCCGAGAGTGCCGCCTGGTACACCCACTACTTCCTCACCGATCGCGGGCGTGCCGGGCTGGAGCGCTACACGGACGAGCTCTGCGGGCTGCTGTGGCGGCAGTGGTCGCCGACCTGGGCGGGCGCAGCCACTGCCTTCACGGCCAGCTCACCCAGCCTGCACAATCCGGACTTCGTCGCGACCGTCATTCATTCCTATCGGCACCGTCGCGGCATGGCACCCGGTGACCCGCGCTACGACCAACTCGAGGAACTGCTGGCGACCACACCCGAGATCACCGTGCCGGCCGTCGTGCTCGACGCCCTCGCCGACGGTCTGGGGCCCGACGACTCGACCCTCGAGGCGCCGCTGTTCACCGGCGGCTTCGACCGGCGCGAGCTCCCCGGCATCGGCCACAATCCACCCCAGGAAGATCCTGGATCCTTCGCCCGAGCAGTCCTGGACGTCGCGACGACCGCCGACACGTAAAGCCCAGGGGTGGTTGGATTTTGACGATTCAATTCGGGGTAGACTGCGGCGGATGGTGACGGCTGCTGGACGGGGGATGATGGGTACGCCCAGCATCAAAGAGGTTGCGCGGCGGGCCGGGGTTTCGGTGGGGACCGTGAGCAACTTCTTGAACCGGCCCGCAATTGTCGCACCGGCTACGCGCAAACGTGTGCAGGAGAGTATCGACGCGCTCGGCTTCGTGCGGAACGAGGCGGCGCGGCATCTGCGGGCGGGGAAGAGCCGGACGGTCGGGCTGGTGGTGCTCGACGTGACCAACCCGTTCTTCACTGATCTCGCCGAGGGCGCCGAGGCGCTGGCGTACGAGCACGACACCGTGGTGATGTTGTGCAACAGCAAGACCGACCCGGTGCGCGAAGGTCATCACCTCGACCAGCTCGAGCAGCAACGCGTGATGGGCATCCTGATCACGCCGTTCGACAGCACCGATCCGCGGCTCACCGCGCTGGTCGACCGCGGTACGCCGGTGGTGCTCGTCGACCGTACGGCGGACCGCGGCCTGTGCTCGGTCTCGGTCGACGACCAGCTCGGCGGACGCCTCGCGGGGAACCACCTGATCGAGGCCGGCCATCGCCGGATCGCCTTCATCGGCGGGCCGTTCACGATGCAACAAGTTGCCGATCGCAAGGACGGCATCACGGCCGTCGTGGCGGAAGCCGACGACGTCGAGCTGCAGTACCACGAGGTCGACGTGATGGGTGTCGTCGAAGGTCGAGCGATCGGTGAGCAGATCGCCGCGCTCCCGGCGCGGTCCCGTCCGACCGCGGCGTTCCTCGCCAACGACCTGCTGGCGCTGGGGTTCCTGCAGGGTATGGCGGTGGCCGGTCTGCGGGTCCCGCGCGACATGGCGATCGTCGGGTACGACGACATCGACTTCGCCCGCGCCGCCGCCGTACCGCTGTCGTCGGTGCGGCAGCCCGCCGAGCTGCTCGGGCGGTCCGCGATGGAGCTGCTGCAGGAGGAGGTCGAGTCGGCCGAGCAGCACCGGCATCGCCAAGTGATCTTCCAGCCGGACCTCATCGTGCGCGAATCCAGCGACTTCAAGCGCCGCCGCTGATGACGGTCCTGTACGAGAACCCGCTCGCCTCGCCGGTCGATCTCGAAGGTTTCCGGCTCGAGGGCGACGGCGCGACGTCGTACCCGCTCGGGCGGCTGCGGCTGGAGAGCGTACGGCCCGCGGACGACGGCCAGGACGCGAACGTCGTGCTGTGGTGCCCGGAGGAGTTCCCGCCGGACATCGCCGTCGAGTGGGACTTCCGGCCGATCCGCGAGCCCGGTCTGTGCATCCTGTTCTTCCACGCGAA
This sequence comes from Kribbella sp. NPDC051936, assembly GCF_040680955.1. Lineage (NCBI taxonomy): Bacteria > Bacillati > Actinomycetota > Actinomycetes > Propionibacteriales > Kribbellaceae > Kribbella > Kribbella sp. NPDC051936. The sequence continues at coordinate 584,739 of NZ_JBFAXS010000002.1, forward strand.
GGGTCGCCACGGCGAGGACCTGTTCGAGCTGCGGCCGCGGACCGGGCCGTACGAGCAGTACCACCACGGCGACCTCGACACGTACCACGTCTCGTACTTCCGCCGGCGCTGGCCGGCCGAGCGCGCCTTCCACACCTGCAATCTGCGCAAGAGCTACGGCTTCCATCTCGTCGCGCAGGGCGCCGACCCGATCCCGGACGTCGCCGACGCCGACGGCCCGTACCGGCTGCGTCTCACCGTGCGACAGGGCGAGATCACGTTCGCGATCAACGACCTGGTCAGCTTCGGCTGGCACGACGAGCACCCGCTGCCCGGCGGCAAGCTCGGCTTCCGGCAGATGGCGCCGCTGATCGGCGAGTACGCCAACCTCCGCGTTTCCCAGCTCTAGCCCGCTCCCGGCCAAGGCCCAGGGCCGCATGACCAGTCTCTGACAAACGCTTTCCGAGGTGTTGACATTGAGACGATTCAACCATACGGTCACATCACTTTTCGCCCCGAAACAAGGCAGGAACCGGCATGGACACAGGCTGGGCCGTGAGGCTGTACGGCGCTGCGGACGAGGTCCTTTGGGTGATCAAGCTGAACGCCCTGTGGATCCTTTTCACGCTGGCCGGCGGCGTTGCTCTGGGTATCGGACCGGCCACGCTTGCGGCATATTCGCTCGCCAGACGCAGGTCATCCGATGAATCGTTTCACGCCTTTCCCGCCTTTCGTACCGCGTTCCGCCGGGAGTTCCGGCGCGGCACGCTCGTGGTACTGCCCCTGATCGCGGTCGCCGTCGTCCTGGTCGGCAACTACCTGTACTTCGCCGCGCTCGGGGCCGCACTCCCCCGCCTGGCCAGCCTCGCGGCACTCGTCGCGCTCGGGCTGATCGCCGCCTACGCGCTCCCGATGGCCGTGCACTACGACCTCGGGATCCGCATGTTGTTGCCCAAGGCATCGCTCGTCGCGCTCGCGCGGCCGGCGTCGTCCCTGGTCCTGCTGTTCGTCGCGGCGTCCGTCGCCTTCGTGTCGGTGAAGTTCCCGGTGTTCGGGTTCGTGCTGGCCGGCGGCGCCTGGATCCAGCTCGACATCTGGCTCTGCCTGCGCTTCTTCGCCGAGAACGACGCGCGCCTGCACCCGAGTGGTAACTGAAAGGGAACCGATGACCATCTTCTCCCGACGGCGGATCGCCGTCGCCGCCGTCACGACGGCACTGCTCGCCGCCTCCGCCTGCTCCGGCGGCGGCGACGACAAGGGCGGCGAGGCCGCCAGTAACGAGCTGACCGTGATGGCGCCGCTGTTCGGCACCGCACCGGATCCGAACGGCGAACTGCAGCAGGCGGTCGAGAAACTGATCGGCAAGAAGCTCAAGGTCACCTGGGTGCCGAACGCGGAGTACGGCGACAAGTCGAACGTCACGCTCGCGTCGGACAAGATCCCGGACGTGATGGTGGTGAACGAGAAGAGCCCGTCGTTCGTCAAGGCGGCCGAGGCCGGCGCGTTCTGGGACCTGACCGGCAAGCTCGACAAGTACCCGAACCTGAAGCCGTCGAACGAGCAGACCGCGAAGAACTCGCAGACCAACGGCAAGACGTACGGCATCTACCGGGTCCGACCGCTGCTGCGCTCCGGCATCGTGATCCGCAAGGACTGGCTGGCCAAGCTCGGCCTGAAGGAGCCGCAGACCACGACCGACCTCTACACCATCGCGAAGGCGTTCGCCGAGAAGGACCCGGACGGCAACGGCAAGAAGGACACCTACGGCCTGATCATCCCGAAGTGGCCCGGCAACTACGCGAGCGCCAGCCCGTACGACGTGGTGGAGACCTGGTTCGGCGCGCCGAACGGGTGGGGTGAGCGGGACGGCAAGCTGGTCCCGGGCTTCGACACCCCCGAGTTCCTGAAGGCCAACGAGTGGCTGCGCGGCTGGGTGCAGGAAGGCCTGGTGAACCCGGACTTCGCGACGCTCGACAGCGCGAACTGGAACGACCCGTTCGTGCAGGGCAAGGGCGGCATGATCATCGACGTGAACGTGCGGGCCACCCAGCTGCTCGACCTGTTCAAGGAGAAGAACCCGAAAGACTTCGACAAGGTCACCCTGGTCGGCAACCTGAAGGGCCCGGACGGCGAGAAGCACTCGTATCCGTTCACCGGTTACAACATGGTGATGGCGATCTCCAAGCAGCACGTGCGCACGGAGGAGCAGCTCGACCAGGTCCTGCAGACGCTCGACAAGCTGGAGTCGAAGGACGGCTCGATCCTGCTGACGAACGGGATCGAGGGCCGCAACTTCAAGGTCGACGGGCAGTACGCCGTACCGCTCAACCAGGACGACCCGAAGGTGAAGGCGATCCAGAACGACGTCGACAAGGCCTTCATCCAGCTCGGGACCCGGGCGTCGGTCGGGCTCGGCGCGTACGCACTGCGGCCGAACGACGAGGCCAGCCGGAAGATGCGGGAGAAGTTCGACGTGCTGATGAACGAGGACCTGAAGACCGCGGTGTTCAACCCGGCGCTCAGCATCATCGCGCCGACCGCGGTGGCGAAGGGCCAGACGCTGGACACGATCATCCCGGACGCGCGAATCAAGTACCTGTCCGGAGCGATCACCGAGGAGCAGCTGAAGGCGCAGATCAAGCGCTGGTACGACAGCGGCGGCACGGACATCGTCAAGGAGGTCAACGACCTGTCCGCCAAGGCCGGCGGCTGACGGATGGCGACCGACCTCGTCCCCGAGGTGGTGCAGCCGGCCGCGGATTCTTCGCGGCCGGCGCCCGCCGCCAAGCGCACCCGCCGCGCCCGGAACCTTCCCCGGGACCTGTTCCGCTACCGCTGGCTGTACCTGTTGCTGCTGCCCGGTCTCGTGTACTTCGTGGTGTTCAAGTACCTGCCGATGTACGGGCTGACCATCGCGTTCAAGGACTACGTGCCGTTCCTCGGCTACTCAGGCAGCGAGTGGGTCGGGCTCAAGCACTTCCAGGAACTGTTCACCGGACCGGACTTCGGCCGGCTGCTGTTCAACACTCTGCTGCTCGCATTGTTGACAATCGTCTTCGTCTTCCCGGCGCCGATCGTGGTCGCCCTGCTGCTGAACGAGCTGCGGGTCAACGTCCTGAAGCGGTCCGTGCAGTCGCTTGTCTACATTCCGCACTTCCTGTCGTGGACAATCGTCGCCTCACTCACCTACCTGTTGTTCTCGGTGGACTTCGGCGTGATCGCGAACTGGATCCACGGGATCGTCGGCGGGCAGAAGACCGACTACGTCGCGCAGGCAGACTGGTTCCGGCCGCTGATCGTGCTGCAGCTGCTGTGGAAACAGACCGGCTGGGGAACGATCATCTACCTGGCCGCGCTGGCCGGCGTGGACTCACAGCTGTACGAGGCCGCCCGGGTGGACGGCGCCGGCCGGTGGCGGCAGTTCTGGCACATCACGCTGCCGGCGATCCGGCCGACGATCGTGGTGATGGCGATCCTGACGTCCGGGCACCTGATGGACTCCGGGTTCGAGCAGATCTGGCTGATGACCACGTCGCTGAACCGCGACGTCGCGGACGTGTTCGACACGTTCGTCTACTACATCGGCATCACCCAGGGCTCGTTCAGCTACGCGACGGCCGTCGGCCTGTTCAAGGGCGTGGTCGGCGTCGTGCTGATCTTCGGCTCCAACCTGCTGGCCAAGCGCATGGGCCAGCGCGGTCTGTTCTGAGAGGAGGACCACGATGAAATCCGTCATGAAGCAGCGAGTCCGGTACTACGACTCGGTCGGCAGTCGCGTGTTCGACGTCCTGAACGTCGTGGTGCTGACCGCACTGGGCCTGGTGACGGTGCTGCCGCTGCTGTACGTGCTGGCCGGGTCGTTCGCGACCGAGTCCGAGATCAGCTCGCGGCCGTTCTTCCTGTGGCCGCACAAGTTCGTCACCGACACCTACCACTACATCTTCTCGACCGACACGTTCGTCCGGGCGTTGCTGACCACGGTCGCCGTGACCGCGGTCGGCACGGTGATCCAGCTGCTGCTGACGCTGACCATGGCCTACCCGCTCGCGAAGCGGTTCCTGCCGGGGCGCGCGCTGGTGCTGAACCTGGTGATCTTCACGCTGGTCTTCAGCGGCGGCATGATCCCGACGTACCTCGTGGTGCGGGATCTCGGGCTGCTGGACAGCTACTGGGCGCTGATCCTGCCGCTGGCGATCAACCCGTTCTACCTGATCGTGGTGAAGAGCTTCTTCCAGGAACTGCCGGAGGCGCTCGAGGAGGCGGCCCGGATCGACGGCTGCAACGAGCTGAACGTGTTCCTGCGGATCGTGCTGCCGTTGTCGAAGCCGATCATCGCGACGTTCTCGCTGTTCTACGCGGTCGGGATCTGGAACGACTACATGTCGCCGCTTCTCTACATCGACGACAGCAAGAAGTGGACGCTGCAGATGATCGTCCGGCAGCTGACCGCGGCGAACGCGGACTCCGCGAACGTGTTGCAGCAGCTGGAGACGGTCACGTTCCCGGAGCAGGGCCTGAAGTTCGCCGTGGTCGTGGTCGCGACACTGCCGATCCTCTTCTTCTACCCGTTCCTGCAGAAGCACTTCGCGAAGGGTGTGCTGATCGGATCGGTGAAGGAATGACGACACTGCAATGGCTCGAAACTCCCTGTAGACAAGGCGTCACGTGGGGCGTTCCCTGGCCGCGCGGAACGGTTGCCGACGGCACCCGGTTCGCGCTGGCCGACGGTACGCCGGTGCAGAGCTGGACGACTGCGACGTGGCCGGACGGCTCGGTCAAATGGTCCGCGCACGCGATCGGGCCGTCCGAGCGCCCGGAGTCGTCGTACGAGCTCGTCGTCGGCGACCCGGCCGAGCCCCCGGCGCCCGTGCACGTCGAGCGGGTCGGTGACGAGGTGCGGGTGACGACCGGTGCGATCACCTGGACGTTGCGCAAACCCGGCCTGATCGCGTCGATTGTCGACAATGATCGGGAGATCGTCCGCGACGTCCGGCTGGTCAGCCTGCGGCAGGACGCGCCGGACGACGACGCGAGCCGGACCAGGCAGCAGACGACAGCGATTGTCGACAATCTCATTGTCGAGCAGGACGGCCCGGTGCGCGCCGTCGTCCGGCTCGAGGGCAAGCACGGCGACTGGCTGCCGTTCTCGGTCCGCCTGTACTTCTACGCCGGCGCGAGCGACGTACGGGTCGTGCACAGCTTCGTCTGGGACGGCGATCCGGATCGCGACTTCCTCGCCGGCCTGGGACTCAGCGCGGACGTGGTGATGCGCGACGAGCCCCACAACCGCCACATCCGGCTCGCCGGTCCGTCGGGTTTCCTCACCGAGGCGGTGCGCGGCCTGACCGGTCTGCGCCGCGATCCGGGCGAGGAGGTACGCCGTACGCAGGTCGCCGGCCGCGCCGTCGAAGCGATCTCGAATCCGGAGGTGGCCGACCGCCTGCACCTCGTCCCGCAGTGGAACGACTACACACTCGACCAGACCAGCGCGGACGGCTTCACCCTCAGGAAGCGCACCGGCGAAGGACACGCCTGGGTCACCATCCCGTCCGGCACCAGAGCTCCCGGCTACGGGTACGTCGGTGGCGTCAGCGGCGGGCTGGGCTTCGGACTGCGTGACTTCTGGAAACTGCACCCGACTCGTCTCGACATCCGCAACGCGGCCACGGCGACGGCGACGGCCACCGTGTGGATGTGGTCGCCCAGCGCGCCGGCCATGGACGTGCGCTACTGGCACGACGGCATGGACCAGGACACGTACCCGGAGCAGCTCGAAGGGCTCGAGATCACCTACGAGGACTACGAGCCAGGCTTCGGCAACGCGCACGGCATCGCGCGCACGCATGAGCTGACCCTGCGCGTCCACAACACCACACCGTCGGCCGAGGAGCTGTCAGAGCACGTAGAGCTGCTCAATTCCCCAGGACTGCTCACCGTCGCCCCGGCGCGTCTGTTGCAGGCAGGTGTGTTCGGCACCTGGAGTCTGCCCACAGCGGACCATCAGGACATCGAGGCCCGCCTGAACTTCCTCTTCCAGTACTACGTCGGTCAGCGCGAGCAGCGCCGCTGGTACGGGTTCTGGGACTACGGCGACGTCATGCACACCTACGACCGCGACCGGCACACGTGGCGGTACGACGTGGGTGGATACGCCTGGGACAACTCCGAGCTCTCCCCCGACCTGTGGCTCTGGTACCAGTACCTCCGGACCGGCCGCGCTGACGTGTTCCGCTTCGCCGAGGCGATGACGCGGCACACCGGCGAGGTCGACGTGCATCACCTGGGTCGCTGGAAGGGCCTGGGGTCGCGGCACAACGTGCAGCACTGGGGCTGTAGCTGCAAGCAGGTGCGGATCTCCAGTGCGATCTACCGGCGCTTCTACTACTACCTGACCGCAGACGAGCGGACCGGCGACCTGATGGACGAACTGGTGTCCATCGAGGACGCGTTCCTGGCTGTCGACCCGCAGCGCAAGGTACGGCCGGACGTCTACTCCCCCGACCCGCGTGCACTGTCCATCGAGCTAGGCGTCGACTGGGGTGCGCTGGCCGCCGCATGGCTGACGCGCTGGGAGCGGCACGGGGACGAGCGCGCCCGTGCCCGCCTGGTCGGAACGATGAGCGACATCGCCGCACTGCACTTCGGTTTCCTGACCGGCAACGCACGGCTGGACCTCACCACCGGCCGGTTCGACACCAGCCGCCGAGGCATTGCCGTTTCGCACCTGTCCTCGCTCTTCGGGTTGCCGGAGATCTGTTCCGAGCTGATCGACCTGGACCTCGACGTACCCGGGTTCGAGAAGGCATGGCTCGACTACTGCCGGCTGTACCTGCTCTCGCCCGAGGAGCAGGCGGCGGCCGTCGGCCAACCGCTACAAGGCATCTCACTCGTCCAGGCCCACAGCCGGCTCGCCGCGTACGCCGCCGCGCGCACCGGTGACACAGAGCTGGCCCAGCTGGCCTGGCGCAAGTTCTTCGTCGACGAGGGCGATCAGCTCAACCGCAACGCCCTGCAACGCGAGGCCGAGTGGCGGACCACCCCGGTCGACGGCGCCCTCATGCCGGTCGACGAGGCCGCGTTCATCAGCACCAACGGCGCGTCGCAGTACGCGCTGGCAGCGATCCAGAACCTGTCCCTCATCCCTGAACACAGACCTGACAGAGGTGGAGCAGCATGGAGGTCTCCCGACGTACGGTCCTAGCGGGTATGGCCGCAGTACCTGCGGTGTCCCTGCTCGACAACATCCAGCCGGCCGCGGCTGCCGAAGCCTCTGAGGTCGAACTCAGTTGGCTCGAAGGCAAGCCCACCACAGCGGCTGTCACCACCTGGGGTACGCCGTGGCCGAAGGGCGTCGTCCCGGCGAACCAGTCCTTCGCGCTCAAGTCCGCGGACGGCGCCGACGTACCACTGCAGAGCTGGCCGACCGCCTACTGGCCGGACGGCTCGCTCAAGTGGAGCGCACACGCCATCGCGGTGGACGCACCCGCCGAGTCGTACACACTCGGCCCCGGTACGGCGACCGCGCCCGCGCGGCCCGTCACCGTCAAGAACGAGAAGCTGTACGTCGACGTCGACACCGGAGTGATCCGCACCCGCATCCGCAAGGGCGGCTCTGAGGTGGTCAGCCAGATCTGGCGTGGTGACGTGCTGATCGCCCACAAGGGTGTGCTCGTCAACCTGAAGCAGGACAAGATCGCCGAGGACGAGGTCGGCGGCGCCGTCCGGGAGCAGTACGAGAGCGACATCCAGAAGGTCACCGTCGAGCAGGCCGGTCCGGTGCGCGCGGTGGTAAAGGTCGAGGGCCGGCACAAGTCGCGCAGAGGCCAGACCTGGTTGCCGTTCTCGGTCCGGCTGTACTTCGTGGCGGGTGCGGAGAACGTGCGGATGGTGCACACGTTCGTCTACGACCGCGATGGGCAGAAGGACTACATCGCCGGGCTCGGCGTGCGGTTCTCGGTACCGATGCGCGACGCGGCGTACGACCGGCACGTCCGGTTCGTCGGTGAGGGACACGGGGCGGTGTCCGAGGCCGTGAAGGGCATCACCGGGCTACGACGCGACCCGGGCGCCGCCGTCCGCGCCGCGCAGATCGCCGGGACCAAGCTGCCCGATCCGGCCACCTGGGACCAGCGGGTGACGACGCGGCTGCAGTACATCCCCGAGTGGGGCGACTACTCGCTGAGCCAGTTGACCGCGGACGGGTTCACGGTCCGCAAACGCACGAAGAAGGGCTACGGCTGGATCTCCGTCGACCAGGGCAAGCGCGCCTCCGGACTCGGGTACGTCGGTGGGGTCAGCGGCGGATTCGCCTTTGGACTCAGGGATTTCTGGCAACGGCATCCCACCCAGCTCGACATCCGGAACGCCGCGACCGAGGAAGCCGAGGTGACCGTGTGGCTGTGGTCGCCGGCGGCCGGTGCGATGGACACGCGGTTCTACCACGACGGCATGGGCCAGGACACGTACCCGGAGCAGCTCGAGGGACTCAACATCACCTACGAGGACTACGAGCCCGCGTTCGGTACGCCGTACGGGATCGCCCGGACGTCGGAGCTGACGTTCTGGGCGCTGGAGGCAACGCCGTCGGCCGCCCGGCTGGGTGACCTGGCCGACCAGGTCCGGACTCCCCCGCAGCTGATCAACCCGGTGGATCAACTGGTGAGCACTCGGGTGTTCGGCGGGCTGTTCACCCCGGTGGACCGGTCCGTACCGGCGAAGAAGGCCATCGAGGACCACCTGGACTTCCTGTTCGACTACTACCGCGGACAGGTCGAGTCCCGGCACTGGTACGGGTTCTGGGACTACGGCGACATCATGCACACGTTCGACGAGGACCGGCTGGTGTGGCGGTACGACGTGGGCGGGTACGCGTGGGACAACTCGGAGCTGTCACCGGACCTCTGGCTCTGGTACGCGTTCCTGCGCTCCGGGCGCGCCGACATCTTCCGGTTCGCGGAGGCGATGACTCGGCACACTGGTGAGGTCGACGTCTACCACCTGGGTCAGTGGGCCGGTCTGGGCACGCGGCACGGCGTACAGCACTGGGCGGACAGCGCTAAGCAGCAGCGGATCAGTACGGCGGTGTACCGGCGGTTCTACTACTACCTGACGGCTGACGAGCGTACGGGCGACCTGCTGTCGGAGCTGGTCGACTCGGACAAGACGTTCCTGGTGCTGGATCCGGTGCGGAAGATCCGGACCGAGCCGTACACGCCTGACCCGCATGCGTTGTCCATCGGGCTCGGCACGGACTGGAGCGGTCTGGCGGCAGCCTGGCTGACCGAGTGGGAACGTCAAGGGCCGAAGGCGGCCGTGGCGAAGGCCAAGCTGCTCGGGACGATGGAGACGATCGGTGCGATGCCGAACGGGTTCGTCACCGGCAGCGGGCTCTACGACCTGGACACCGGCCGGTTCGCGCCGGTGACCGAGAAGATCGTCAGTGTGTCGCACCTGAGCGCGATGTTCGGCCAGGTGGAGATCTGCGCCGAGCTGATCGACCTGGTCGACATGCCCGCGTTCGAGTCCGCGTGGCTGCAGTACTGCCGGCTGTTCAACGCGACTCGCGCCGAGCAGACGGCGGAGTGCGGTGCGTACTTCGGCAACCTGATCTTGCGGCAGGGCCATGCCCGCTTGACGGCGTACGCCGCCGTGCGGCTGGACCGGGACGACTTGGCCGCCCGGGCGTGGAAGGACTTCTACACCGGCGACGGCTACGCACCGAACCTGCCGTGGACCGCGGAGGACGTGTCCACCACCCTCAACCCGACCAAGGCCGCGAAGTGGGTCTCGACGAACACCACAGCGCTCTACGGCCTCGCCGCCATCCAGACGCTCGCACTTGTCGGCGACCAGATCGTGAACCCGTGAGGTGGGTGCCCTGGTGCGTTTGCTCGCGGCGGGCGTCGTACTGGCGCTCGGGGCACAACCGATGACGGCCGCGGCAGCGGTCCCGCCGGAGTGCACCGACTCAGCTCCGGTGGTCTGTACGTACGACGTACCGCCCGGCGACTACGACGTGAAGGTGGTGTTCGGTCGCGAGCACGAACCGGTCGACGTAGTCGCCGAGGCCCGGCGGCTGGTGGTGTCGGCGAGCTCGGAGCCGGTGCTGCGGTTCACGGTCAACGTGCGGGATCCGGAGGGGCAGCAGAACAGTTTCGGCGGGCCGGGCACGCCTGGCCTCACCCTGCGGGTCTCCGGGGCAATTCCGGTGAATGTGGTCGTGACCCGGGCGCCGGTCAGCACCAGGCGGGTGTTCCTGGCCGGCGACTCCACGGTCACCGACCAGGAGACAGCGCCGTACACGGGCTGGGGTCAACGACTGCCCAGCCGCTTCGGGCAGGGGCTGTCGGTGGTGAACCACTCGGGATCGGGTGAGAGCACAGTGTCGTTCCTCGCCGAGCCGGCGATGTGGGGGGCACTGCGACCGCAGCTCCGGCCGCGGGACGTCGTACTCGTGCAGTTCGGCCACAACGACAAGCAGACGACCACCGAGCAGTACCGGGCCAACCTGACCGAGATCGTCGCCGGCATCCGCTCGGCCGGCGCGACACCGGTCCTGGTGACGCCGATCGTGCGCCGGTGGTTCACCGGGACGAAGCTCAACTCGACCGGCCTGATCGTCAACGGCCTGGGCGTCGACCTGCCTGCCGAGATGCGCTCGATCGCGGTGGCCGAGCAGGTCGGCCTCATCGACCTCACCGCCCGGACCCAGGCCGTCGTCGAGGCACTCGGCCCTGAGGACGCCAAGGCGCTGTACCTGACCCGGGAGAAGCGCGACGACACCCACACGTCGGAGTACGGCGCCACTGTCTACGCCGGCCTGGTCGCGGACGAGCTCGCCCGGCTGGAGCTGGTGGAGGACCGCTTCTGGAACTGATCGCAACTTTTCGCCCCCTCCCGGCATCTCCCTGAATATCTGCACGGGGAGTGCGGGAGGGGGAGCAAGATGCTGACACGTCGTACGGCGGCCGGCGCGATGGTGGGCGTGCTGGTCGTACTTCTCGCTGGTTGCAAGGGATCCGACCCCGCAACCAGCGACGCGGTGGGAGCCACGCCGACGCCCACATCGACAGCGACGTCGGCCGCGCCGTCCTCGACAGCGACGTCGGCCGCGCCGTCCTCGACGGCGCCGCCGGCGCCGCCGGCGACACCGGCCGGTACGCCGACGAGCGACATCGCCGGACTGTCCGCGAGCAAGATCCTGGACAAGACGCAGGCCGCCGCGAAGGCGGCGACCAGCGTGCGGATGAAGGGTGCGCTGTCCGACGGCGGGGACCGGATCGTGCTGGACATCCGGCTCGCGAAGACCGGCGGTCAGGGCACCATGAGCATCAACGGGGCTTCGTTCTCGCTGATCGTGCTCGGCAAGACCGCCTACCTGAAGATCAGCGACAAGTTCTGGCGCGCGCAGACCGAGTCGAAGGCCGACGCGGACGCCGTGATCGCCCTGGTCGGCGGACGCTGGATCAAGACGTCACTGACCGACAAGGACCTCGGCGAGCTCGCCGCGTTCGCGAGCAAGCCGAAGTTCTTCGACACGCTGTTCGAGCCGACCGGCACGCTGCGCAAGACCGCACCCCGGACGATCGGCGATGTCACCGCGATCGGACTGCGCGACACCGACGGCACCCTCTGGGTCGACACCGCGACCGCACGCCCGGTCCGGCTGGAGTCGTCGAGCAAGGACGCGCTGACGTTCAGCGAGTACGACCAGGTCACCACGCCGAAGGCCCCGCCGGCCGCTCAGGTGATCGACGGCAAGGCCCTCGGGATGTGACCCTCAGGGATCAGCCGACGTTTTCCATGATCTCGTCCGACACGTCGAAGTTCGCGTAGACGTTCTGGACGTCGTCGCTGTCCTCGAGGGCGTCGATCAGGCGGAAGATCTTACCGGCGCCGTCGGCGTCCAGCTCGACCGTCATCGACGGGACGAACTGGACGTCGGCGGAGTCGTAGTCGATACCCGCCTCCTGCAGCGCCGTCCGGGCCGCGACCAGGTCGGTGGCCTCGGTGACGACCTCCCAGGACTCGCCCAGGTCGTTGACCTCGTCGGCGCCGGCCTCGAGCACGGCCTCCATCACGTCGTCCTCGGACAGCGACTTGCCGTCCTGGTCCTTGGCGACGACGATCACGCCCTTGCGGTTGAACAGATACGCGACCGAGTTCGGGTCGGCGAGCGAGCCGCCGTTGCGCGACATCGCCGTCCGGACGTCCGCGGCGGCCCGGTTCCGGTTGTCGGTCAGGCACTCGACCAGCATCGCCACGCCGTTCGGGCCGTAGCCCTCGTACATGATGGTCTGGTACTCCGCGCCGCCCGCCTCGGCACCGGAGCCGCGCTTGACCGCGCGGTCGATGTTGTCGTTCGGGACCGACGACTTCTTCGCCTTCTGGATGGCGTCGTACAGGGTCGGGTTCCCGCCAGGGTCGCCACCGCCCATCCGGGCGGCCACCTCGATGTTCTTGATCAGCTTCGCGAAGAGCTTGCCGCGCTTCGCGTCGATGACGGCCTTCTTGTGCTTCGTGGTGGCCCACTTGGAGTGGCCTGACATGGCAAACCCAACCCTTCTACCGCTGCTACCGACTGCAGATGACTCAGAGGCCGCGGACCAACTCGGCGAAGTAGCCGTGCAGCCTGGCGTCCCCGGTCATCTCCGGATGGAACGACGTGGCCAGCAGCCGGTCGTGGCGAACCGCGACGATCCTACCCGCGGCGGGGCCCGTCCTCACTGTCGAGAGTACCTCCACGTCCCGGCCGACGCGCTCCACCCACGGTGCCCGGATGAATACCGCGTGGTACGGCGTGTCGAAGGCGGCGAACTCCAGGTCGGCCTCGAACGAGTCCACCTGCCGCCCGAAGGCGTTCCGCCGGACCGTGACGTCGAGCCCGCCGAGCGTCTCCTGGCCCTCGATCCCACCGGTGATCTCGTTCGCGAGCATGATCATCCCGGCGCAGGTGCCGAACACCGGCATCCCGTCCGCGATCCGCTTCTGCAGCGGCTCGAACAGCTCGAACGCCCGGGCCAGCTTGTCCATCGTGGTCGACTCGCCGCCCGGCAGCACCATCGCGTCGACAGCGGCCAGCTCCGCGGGCCGCCGGACCGGAACCGCCTCGACGCCGACCTCACGCAGCATCGCGACGTGCTCCCGCACGTTTCCCTGCAGGGCGAACACACCGATCACGGTCATAGATTCACTCTCCGTTGCCAGTTGAGGGTGACCTCGATGCGGCCTTCGTCGAACGTCGCCGGCAGGTCGTTGTGCCGGAGCAGCGCGAGCACGTCCTCGAGCAGCGGCTCGCCGGGGGCGACGTTGGCCGTGTCCGGGTGCCAGAGCTTCAGCTCCAGCATCCCGAAGTCGACCGCGTGCCAGACGTCGGTGTCGGTGAAGAACACCAGGCCCTGCGGTTGCTCGGCGGACTCCAGCGCCTGCCGGGCCGCGTGGTGATCCGACGTGTACCGGACCACGACCAGGCCGAGCGACTCCAGCTCGGCCAGCACGGCGTCCAGCCGGTCCGTGTCCGTCGTCGCCGGCCAGGCGGAGGCGTCCTCGTTGAGGTCCATCACCGCCTCACCGATCAGCAGCGGCACCAGCGCGGCCGCGTCCATCGACGGCGCGTCCTCCGACACCGCCTCGGTCAGCGCAGCCGTGATCGCGGCGTGGTCGGCGTACCCGGACCGGACAAGGACGCGGGCCAGGCCGCGCAGCTCCCGGGCGGTCCGCTCGTCCACCGACGGCAGGCCACCCGGGCTCTTGGCCGACGTCACCAGCCGCGCTCGGCGAGACGGTGCGGCTGCGGGATCTCATCGACGTTGATGCCGACCATCGCCTCGCCCAGACCGCGCGAGACCTTGGCGATCACGTCGGGGTCGTCGTGGAAGGTGGTGGCCTTGACGATCGCCTCGGCACGCTGCGCCGGGTTGCCGGACTTGAAGATGCCGGAGCCGACGAACACGCCCTCGGCGCCGAGCTGCATCATCATCGCGGCGTCGGCCGGGGTGGCGATCCCACCGGCGGTGAACAGCACGACCGGCAGCTTGCCCAGCGCGGCGACCTCCTTGACCAGCTCGTACGGCGCCTGCAGCTCCTTCGCCGCGACGTACAGCTCGTCCTCCGGAAGGCTCTGCAGCTTGCGGATCTCCTGGCGGATCTGGCGCATGTGGGTGGTCGCGTTGGAGACGTCGCCGGTGCCGGCCTCGCCCTTGGAGCGGATCATCGCCGCGCCCTCGGTGATCCGGCGCAGCGCCTCGCCCAGGTTGGTCGCGCCGCAGACGAACGGCACCGTGAACTGCCACTTGTCGATGTGGTTGGCGTAGTCGGCCGGGGTGAGCACCTCGGACTCGTCGATGTAGTCGACACCGAGGCTCTGCAGCACCTGCGCCTCGACGAAGTGGCCGATCCGGGCCTTGGCCATCACCGGGATCGAGACGGCGTTGATGATGCCGTCGATCATGTCCGGGTCGCTCATCCGGGAGACGCCGCCCTGGGCGCGGATGTCGGCCGGGACCCGCTCCAGCGCCATTACCGCGACCGCACCGGCGTCCTCGGCGATCTTGGCCTGCTCGGCGGTCACGACGTCCATGATCACGCCGCCCTTGAGCATCTCGGCCATGCCGCGCTTCACCTTGGCGGTACCGGTCTGGTTCTCGGTCACTTCTTCCTCCTGATCGTGGGGCTCGCTGTCCAGGTTAGGAGGTACCGGGCACCGAACTTCAGTCCACCGTGGATCAAGTGGACTGAAGCGCCTCCGCCAGCCGGGCCACCACGAGCCGGAGCGTGGCCGGCGGGGCGGTGAATGGGATCCGGATGTGCCGCCGGTCGGTGGCGTCCGGCGTGAACAGATCGCCCGCGCCGAGCAGCAGCCCCTGCTCCCGGGCCGCCTCCAGGACGCGGCGCGCCCGCGTCTCGGTCAGCTCCAGCCACAGCGTCATACCGCCTGTCGGAGTGGGCCACGCCACACCGTCGAGTGTCCGGAGTCCGGTCTCCAGCGCGTTCAGGTTGGCCCGCAGCCTGGTCCGCCGCCGGCCGATCACCTTGTCGAGCTTCGGCACGATGGCCCGGGCCAGCAGATCGTCCAGCGCGCTGGGCGAAGCCACGCTGAGCTGAGCCGCCGTGTTGATCCGCCGGCGCAACTGCTTGCCCGTCCGCACCCACCCGACCCGCAGCCCACCCCAGACCGTCTTGGACAGCGACCCCACACTCACGGTCCTGGGATATCGGCTCAGAGGGTCGGCCTGGTCCCCGGCCGCCAGCCACAACGGGCGCATGGTCTCGTCACTGATCAGCGCAGCGCCGTACCGGCGTGCGATCTCCACAACCGCCTGCCGCCGGTCCGCAGGCAGGCTGAGACCTGTGGGGTTGTGGTTGTCGGCCTGTAGGTAGATGACCTTCGGCCGATGCCGTCGGCACAGGTGCGCGAGCTGATCGGTGTCCCAGACCCCGGCAGGCCAGCCCGCCACGTCCAGGCGGTGTTTTCGCAGCAGGTCGAAGGCAGCCGGGTACGTCGGGGTCTCCGTGATCGCTACACCCGGTCCGAGGTCCAGTCCGGCCAGGGCGGCGTTCAAACCGGCTGCTGCGCCGACTGTGAGCGTCAGCTGTTCCGGCTCGGTCGGGACACCCTCAGCTGTGAGTCGCTCGGCCAATGCGGTGCGGAGCTCCTGTGAGCCGCCCGGCGGTGGCCCGTCGCCTCCCATGGCCTGCGGCAGTCCGTCCTGCACGATCTGTGCCGCCGCCTCGGCCACGTCATGCGGCGCGGCCGTGGTGGCGAACCGTAGGTCCAGCACCGGCCTGTCCCCCGCTGTCACCGTCGACGCCGGCGCCACGGGGTCCAGCAGCCGATCCAGCGGCCGCACCACTGTCCCGGAGCCGCGCTTGGTCTCCAGTACGCCGTCGCGGCGCAGGTTCTCCAGCGCGCGGACGACGGTCACCCGGCTCACCTCGAGCCGCTCCGCCAGGACCCGCTCCGACGGCAGCCGCGACCCGATCGACAGGTCGCCGCGCTCGATCCGCCGCAGCACCAGTCCCTCGACCTGCTCGGTCTTGGTCCCGTCGGCCGCGTCCAGATCCCCCGCCCGCCACATAAGTCCAGTCTCCCACAACTGGCCTCATGGTCCGACTTTGAGCACCCGCCAACCAATCTCGCACGCCCGAAGTGATCGGTAGAGGCTCAAGGTGCTGGTGCGGAAGTGTCGGTCGCGGGTGTGAGGATTCGGGGTGTGGATGAACGGTGGTTGATCGCTCCGGAGGAGGGCGGCGGGGCGATGCTCGTTGCGCTGCATCCGGACGGGCAGCCGGCTGGGGAGATCCTGCGTGAGCCGGATCTGGTCGCGTCGGTCGCCTCGCGGCCGCAGGTCACGCGGTGGGTGTGGCGTTCGTCGGCGGAGGTCTACCCGCGGCTGCTCGCCGCCGGTGTGCGGGTCGAGCGGTGCTACGACATCGAGAACTCGGAGGGTCTCCTGCTCGGCCACGAGGGCCGGCTCGGCGAGCCACGGTCCGCGGCCGCGGCCTGGGCCCGGCTCAGCGGTCGCCCGGTCCCGCCGGATCCACCGCTGCGCGCCGTCGTACCGGGTGAGCAGTCGTCGCTGTTCGAGATCGCCGTCGAGCCAGTGCCGTTCGAGGCGCTCCTGCGGGTGTACGCCGACCAGCTCCGGCGGCACGCCCTGGCCGAGCACCCCGACCGGATGCGGTTGCTCACGGCATCGGAGTCGTCGGCGATGCTGGTCGCCGCCGAGATGGATCTGGCCGGGTTGCCGTGGAGCGCGGACGCGCACCGGGAGGTGCTGGGCGAGCTGCTCGGCGAGCGGTTCGCCGGTTCGGGCGAGCCGCGACGGCTGACCGAGCTCGCCGACGAGATCTCCGCGGCGTTCGGGCACCGCGTGCGGCCCGAGCTGCCGGCCGACGTACTGAAAGCGTTCAAGCAGGCTGGATACCAGGTGAAGTCGACGCGGAAGTGGGAGCTCGAGCATCTGGACCATCCCGCGGTCGCGCCGCTGCTGGAGTACAAGAAGCTCTACCGGATCTACACGGCGAACGGGTGGACCTGGCTGAGCGACTGGGTGCACGACGGGCGGTTCCGGCCCGGGTTCCTGCCCGGCGGCACGGTTTCGGGTCGCTGGGTGACCAACGGCGGCGGCGGGCTGCAGATCCCGAAGGTGATCCGCCGCGCGGTGGTCGCCGACCCCGGCTGGCGGCTCGTGGTCGCCGACGCGTCCCAGCTCGAGCCGCGGGTGCTCGCCGCCATCTCCCGCGACCGGGCCCTGATGGAGGTCGCCGCGGACCCCGGGGACCTCTACAAGGCCGTGTCGGACCAGGCGTTCTCCGGCGACCGTGCGCAGGCGAAGATCGCCGTGCTGGGCGCGATCTACGGGCAGACGTCGGGCGACGGGCTCAAGAATCTCGCCATGCTGCGCAAACGGTTCCCGCAGGCGGTGGCGTACGTCGACGACGCGGCGCGCGCGGGTGAGGAGGGGCGGCTCGTGCGGACGTACCTGGGGCGCACCTGCCCGCCGAGCGGTCATCCACTGGACGAGGCCATGCTGGAAGGACCGCCCGCCGACATCCCCGCCACCGACCCCCGCCATGCGCGCGCCCGCGGTCGCTTCACCAGGAACTTCGTCGTCCAAGGCAGCGCGGCGGACTGGGCCCTGCTGCTCCTCGCCGCCCTCCGTCAGTCCTTGGCGCCGCTGAAGGCCGAGCTCGTCTTCTTCCAGCACGACGAGGTCATCGTGCACTGCCCCGCCGAAGAAGCCGACCAGGTCACGACCGCCATCCAGACCGCCGGCAACCTCGCCGGCACCCTCACCTTCGGCCCCACCCCCACCAACTTCGCCTTCACCGCAGCCACCGTGAAGAACTACGCCGACGCGAAGTAGTCACACGGCAAACGGCTCCACGTCGGCCCACTCCCAGTGCAGGGTGCCGTCCGCTTCGCCGACATCAAGGTGGTCGAGCAGAGCCGAGGGCTCGAGACCCGGTGGGACATCGATCGCCACGTGCCGGTCGCCGCTCCATTCGGATCGCAGGCCCGTGTCGGTGATGCGTTGCTGAAGCTCGGTGACGGCCCTCGTCGGGTCCGGCTCATCGACGAGCAGCGCGCGCAGCACGCGGCGCCCGGAGCGGGCGAGCACCTTGGTGACGATGGAGTCGTCCGAGAGGCGCACTGAGTCGCCGAGCGCGACGCCGTACGCGCGGAACGGAATGCAGCACAGCGTCGCCGAGCCGTCGGCTGTTCGGCGGAGCCAGACCTGCTCGACCTGGTCGTCGAAGCCGAACGGCGCGAGAGCGATCTGCGCGATGTAGTTGCTGTCGGCACGGAGCACCGGGTCGTCGTGGACGATGAATCTCATCGCAGTTCCTCCGGAAGGCCGAAGCGTCGGTGGTCGGTGGTTTCGAAGGCGGTGATTTCGGCGATGCGGCCTTCTTCGACGCGGAAGATGTCGAGGGCGAAGAGGCGGTGTTCGAGGTAGGCGGCGAGGGTCGGCTGGTGGTTGACGGTGGTGGGGAGGAAGCGCCAGCGGGCCGGGGTGAGGTTGGGGGTCAGGGAGCGGATCGCGTCGTCGATGCCTGAGAACCAGAACGGGTACGGCGGCATCGTGATGCGGATGTCCTCGTGCATGAGCGCGGCGAGTGCGGCGGGGTCGGCGTTGTCCCAGGCGGTCAGGTAGCGCTGCAGCAATTTGCGTTCGTCCTCGGACGAGTCGCGTGCCGACCACTCCGAGCGATGCGACGGCAGGTGTTCGCGAAGCACCGGGCGGGCGCGCTGGAGCGCCGAGTTGACCGCAGCCACGGACAACGACACGGCGGCCGCGGTCTCCCGCGCGGACCAGCCGAGGACGTCGCGGAAGATCAGTACGGCGCGTTGCCGCGCGGGCAGGTGCTGGATCGCGATCAGGAACGCCAGCTCGATCGTCTCCCGGCGGATCGCGACCGCGTCCGGTTCCTCGGCCCGATCGAGCAGTACGTCGGGAAACGGCTGCAGCCAGGCCACGTCGTCCCGCGCCGGCAACGCCGTCGCGGGGAACGAGGCCGGCTCCAACTGGTACGGCAACACCCGCCGCGGCCGCCGTACGTCGATACACGCGTTCGTCGCGATCCGGTACAGCCACGCCCGCACCGACGACCGCCCCTCGAACTCCCCGCGCGCCCGCCATGCCCGCAAGAACGTCTCCTGCACCAGATCCTCGGCTTCGTCGTACGACCCGAGCATCCGGTAACAGTGCACCCGCAACTCGTGCCGGTACCGCTCCAGGTCCTCCTCGAAGCTGCTCATCGTCCGTCCTCCAGCTCGATCGTGGTCGGCATCGGTGCACGACCGGCGAGACGAAACCACGTGACCAGGCGCCGCCGCCTCAGTTCGCGGGTCGAGACGACGACGTCGTTGTGGAAGCGGCGGGCCAGCTGGACGCGGCGCACGGCCAGGGCCAGCTCGCCCGCCCACGGTTCGACCTCGGTGCCGGTGGCGTGGATCGCGCGGGTGAGGGCGGACTCGGCCTGTTCGCGGACCTCGAGTGACTGCAGCGAGGCAGCGCGGGCGCGGTGCGCGGCGTCGAGGAGGAGCAGCGCGGAGGCCGGGTCGAGGATGTCGCTGCCGGCCAGCTCCGCGACCAGGGCGGACCGTCGCGCCAACTCGGTCTCCAGCGCGGCACGGGCCAGCTCCACCCGCCGGTGCAGCCTGTCGAGCCGCCCCGCGGTCCAGCTCGCGTAGGCGCCGATCACCAGCAGCACCACCCCCACCGCGAGCAGCACCCACGAGATCTCCACGCCCCAAGCCAACCTCACCGCTCCGCCCGTCCCCACACGACCCCGCCGATTACGGAGTGCTGACGGTCCGTCCGGACTCGGTAGTCACGACGCTTCGCGGCACTAGCGTCGGCAGCATGGCTGATATCGGCGTGATCGGCGGGTCCGGGTTCTACTCGTTCCTGACCGCTGCGGAGACCATCGAGATCGACACCCCGTACGGCGCTCCGAGCGAGCCGCCGGTGGTCGGTGACCTCGACGGGCGGGAGGTCGCGTTCATCCCGCGGCACGGCGCCGATCACCGGTTCCCCCCGCACCGCGTCAACTACCGCGCGAACCTGTGGGCGCTGCGCGAGCTCGGTGTCCGCCAGGTCCTCGGCCCGTGTGCGGTCGGCTCGCTCAGACCCGAGCTGACGCCCGGCACGTTCGTGGTGCCCGACCAGTATGTCGACCGGACGTGGGGCCGGGAGCACACCGTGTACGACGAGGCGCCGGTCGTCCACACGTCGGCCGCCGACCCGTACTGCCCCGTCGGCCGCGCCACGGTGATTGCCGCAGGCAACGTCGTACCGGACGGCACGATGGTCGTCGTCAACGGACCGCGGTTCTCGACCCGCGCCGAGTCGCGGTGGCACGCCGCACAGGGCTGGTCCGTCGTCGGCATGACGGGTGCGCCGGAGGCAGCGATCGCCCGCGAGCTCGCGCTCTGCTACACGTCGATCGCCGTCGTCACCGACCACGACGCCGGCGTGGAGACCGGCACGGGCGTCACCCAGGCAGAGGTCTTCGAGGCCTTCAAGCGCAGCATCGAGCGGCTGCAACAGCTGCTGAAGGACGTCATCGGCCAGCTCCCGAAACCGGACGCGGACTGCAGCTGCCGCCACTCGCTGGACGCCTGATGAGAGTCCTGCTGACCGGCGGAGCCGGCTTCATCGGCCGCCACGTCCACGACCAGCTTCGTGCCGAGGGCCACGAGGTCACCGTCCTCGACTCGTTCCGTCCGGATGTCCACGCCTACCGTCCGGAGCCACGGCCCGGCCTGATCGTCGGCGACGTCCGCGACCCGCGCACCTTCGAGGGCATCGACACCGTCATCCACCTGGCCGCCAAGGTCGGGCTCGGCGTACACCTCAACGACATCGATGACTACGTCTCCTCCAACAGCCTCGGTACGGCGGTGCTGCTGAAGTCCCTCGGCACCGTCCGCAACCTCGTCTACGCGAGCTCGATGGTCGTGTACGGCGAGGGCCGCTACGACTGCGACGAGCACGGACAGGTCGCCCCGGGCCCGCGGCGTACCGAGGACCTGGACGCCGGCCGCTTCGAACCGCCCTGCCCGCTGTGCGGAGCGCCGCTTCGCCCGGGGCTCGTCACCGAGGACGCGGTACCGGATCCGCGCAACGCCTATGCGGCCAGCAAGCTCAACGGCGAGCATCTCGCCGCCGCCTGGGCCCGCGAGACCTGCGGCCGGGTCACCGCGCTGCGCTTCCACAACGTGTACGGACCCGGCATGCCGCGGAACACGCCGTACGCCGGGGTCGCCGCGATCTTCCGGTCGATGCTCGAACGCGGCGAGAAGCCGCGCGTCTTCGAGGACGGCGGTCAGCGCCGCGACTTCGTCCACGTCCGCGACGTCGCGGCCGCGGTGACGCTGTCGGCTGCTGCCCTCCCCCAGCAGCCCGCGTTCCGGGCGTACAACGTCGGCAGCGGCACCGTCACCACCATCGGTGAGGTCGCCACCGAACTGGCCCGCGCGTACGGCGGGCCGGCGCCGATCGTCACCGGCGAGTACCGCCTCGGCGACGTCCGGCACATCACCGCCTCGTCCGACCGCCTGAAGGACGAGCTGGGCTGGAAGCCGGCGTACGACCTGCAGACCGGTCTGGAGGACCTACTCCGCTCGGCCGGTTAGCACCGGCACCGGCGGCAGGTCGATCCGGAACGCGCAGCCGCCGTCGACGTTGCTGACGGCAATCTTTCCGTCGTGAGACTCGACCACGCCGCGCGCGATCGCCAGTCCCAGACCGCCGCCGCCCGACCGGCCCTCGACGGACTCGGGCGTGCGCTGCTCGTCGCCGCGCCAGCCGACGTCGAAGACCCGGTCCAGGTCGTCGTCCGGGATCCCGCCGCAGCCGTCGGTCACCGCGAGCCGCACCCGTCCGTCGGTCTCCCGGTCCACCGCCAGTGTCACGATCCCGCCGCGCGCGGTGTGCCGGATCGCGTTGCCGACCAGGTTGGTGACCGCGCGCGTCAGCTCGTCCGGATCGCCTTGTACGGCGAGCCGATCGTCGTCGTCCGGCGTGGACACCGCCAGCTGGACGCCTTCGGCCCGGGCGTGCTCGTTGTTCTCGCCCGCGACGTCCTCGGCCAGCTCCCGCAGGCTGACCGCGGAGCGCCGGCGCGGCGGCGGAGCGGCCGACAACCGGGACAGCTCGAACAGGTCGTCCACGAGCCCGGTCATCCGGTCGACCGTCGCCCGCATCTGCCGCAACGCCCCCGGTACGTCGTCGATGACGCCGTCCTCGAGACCTTCGGACACCGCCCGCAACCCGGCCAGCGGCGTCCGCAGATCGTGGGACATGAACGCGACCAGTTCCCGCCGGCTGGTCTCCAGCGCCCGCTCCCGCTGATGCGACGCCGCCAGCTTCTTCCGGGTCATCTCCAGCTCGTCGGTCAACGCGGCCAGCTCGGCCGGCACCGCCCCGCCGGCGGCCTCGGTCGGTTCGTACGACGTGCCGAGATGCCGCAACCGCCGCCCGACGTCCCGCGACCCGACGCTGATCCAGTGCCCGAGCAGCACCGACATCGCCAGCCCGAGCAGCGCCGCGAAGGCGAGCGTCCACAACACCACCCACGAGTCGTGCTCGGAGATGAACATCGCCCGGACGCTCTGCAGCACCGCGGCCAGTGCGCCGGCCATCGGGGCCAGGGCCGCCACGATCATCGTGATCCGCAACGACCGCCGCCGGAAACGCCACAACACGACCGCCCCGACCGCTGCCACCACCAGCGTCCACAAGGTGGTCAGCGCCAGGATGGTCGCCATGTCCCTGTTCACTCGGCGTCACCCGCGAACAGGTAGCCGGTGCGCGGCACGGTCAGCACAAGCTTCGGGTCGGACGGGTCCGTCTCGATCTTCTCCCGGAGCCGCCGGACGTGCACGGTGACGGTGGACGAGTCGCCGAAGTCCCAGCCCCAGACACGGCGCAGCAACTCGGCCTTCGTGTACGCCTTGCCGGCGTGCGACACCAGATAGGCCAGCAGGTCGAACTCGCGGTGCGTCAGCGACAGCTCGGTCCCGTCGAGATACGCCCGCCGGGCCGCGGTGTCGACCATCACCGGCCCCGCGCTCAGCTTCGTCGGTGTCAGATCGAGCCCGGCCAGCCGCTCCTCGCGCCGTACCATCGCCTGCACCCGCAACGTGAGCTCCCGCGGGCTGAACGGCTTGACCACGTAGTCGTCGGCACCGACCTCGAGCCCGACCAGCCGGTCCTCCTCCTCGCCGCGCGCGGACAGCATGATCACCGCGGCGCCGTCGTCGGCCGCGCGCATCCGGCGCAGCACCTCGAGCCCGGACAGCCCGGGAAGCATCACGTCCAGGACGACGACGGACGGCTTCCACTGCTGCCAGACCTCGACCGCGGACGCGCCGTCCGCGACCACGCGGGCGTCGTACCCGGCCTTCGTCAGATAGGCCGAGACGACGTTCGACACGGTCGGGTCGTCGTCCACCACAAGCACACGAGTAGCCACGCTCCGAGCGTAGATCCTCCGCTCGTCCAGCCGCCGCACCAGCACCGCTACGCAGTGCGCCGTAAGCGACCCGTAGTCGTGTTCGGCCGCCGCGGGCGCGGATCCGTCCTTACCGTCGAAGCATGTCGGTCGATCTCGTCCTGCCGTGCCTGAACGAGGCGGCCGCGCTGCCCTGGGTCCTCGAACGGATCCCACCCGGTGTCCGCGCCATCGTCGTCGACAACGGCTCCACGGACGACTCGGCCGCGGTCGCCGCCGGGTTCGGCGCGACCGTCGTACGGTGCGAACCGAAGGGGTACGGCGCCGCGTGTCACGCCGGTCTGGAGGCGGCCGACGCGGACGTCGTCGCGGTGATGGACGCGGACGCCTCACTCGATCCGCGGCAGCTGGTCCGGGTCGTCGCGCCGGTCGTCGCCGGCCGCGCGGACCTGATCGTCGGCCGCCGGCGCCCGGTGTCGCGGCGGGTCTGGCCGTGGCACCTCCGGCTGGCCAACGCGGAGCTCTCCCGGCGGATCCGGCGACGTACGGGCGTGGCCTTGCACGACCTCGGCCCGATGCGCGCGGCCCGGCGTACCGCACTGCTGGGTCTCGGGCTGACGGATCGGCGCTCCGGATACCCGCTCGAGACGGTCGTCCGCGCCGCCGACGCCGGGTGGCGGATCGCGGAGGTCGACGTCGACTACCTCCCGCGCTCGGGCCGCTCGAAAGTCACCGGTACGCCGCTGGGCGCCGCCCGCGCGGTCCGCGACATGTCCAAGGTGCTCGCCCGGTGAACACCCTGATCGTGATCGCGAAGGCACCCGTACCCGGGCGGGTGAAGACGCGGCTGCAGACCGAGTTCACCCCGCGGGAGGCCGCGGCGCTCGCGCGGGCGTCGCTCGTCGACACACTGAATGCGGTCCAGGCCGCGCCCGCGACGCGGCGGGTGGTCGTGCTCGAGGGCGATCCGGGGCCGTGGCTGCCGCCCGGGTTCGAGGTCGTGGAGCAGCGCGGCGGCGGACTCGACGAGCGGCTCGCGGCGGCGTTCGAGGACGCGTACGACTGTACGCCGATGCTGCTCGTCGGGATGGACACGCCGCAGCTACGACCCGAGGTCCTCGGATTCCACTGGTCCAGGTACGACGCGGTGCTCGGGCTGACCGAGGACGGCGGGTACTGGTGCCTCGGGCTCCGGCAGCCGGATCGGCGCGCGCTGGTCGGCGTACCGATGTCGACCGACCACACCGGACGGGACCAGCTCCGGCGGCTGCTCTCGCTGGGATTGCGGGTGCGAATGCTGCCGACGTTGCGGGACATGGACACGCCACGGGACGCGGCCTATCTCGCGGCCGAGTATCCGTCGTTGCGGGTATCGCGCCTGTATCGGCGGCTGCAGCACGCAGCGCATCCAGGGCTCCTGTTCGACCAGGCGCTCGGCGGTACGACGCAGGTCGTTGCCACGGGCCCCGACGGGCGGACCGTGCCGTCGCTGTCCGAGCTGGACCGCTGGACGGCACCCGCGGACGAGGTGGATCGACTGGCGTTGAGCCGCTGCGAAGGGCCGGTGCTGGACATCGGGTGCGGGCCGGGGCGGATCGTCACCGCGCTGGCAGAACGCGGCATCCCAGCGCTCGGCGTCGACGTGTCGCCGCGTGCGGTGTCGCTCACCACGTCGCGCGGTGCGGCGGCGCTGCATCGACCGGTGCAGGACCGGCTGCCCGGCGAAGGACGCTGGGGCAGCGTGGTGCTGATGGACGGCAACATCGGGATCGGCGGTGATCCGGCGGACCTGCTGCGGCGCTGCGCCGAGCTCGTCCGGCCCGACGGTCTCGTGCTCGTCGAGGTCGACCCGGACGACGAGCTCGACGACACCACGCCGATCGTGCTGCGCAGCTCCACCGGACGCCGTTCCACCCCGTTGCCCTGGGCAAGGATCGGCACGCGCGCCCTGATCCGGCACGCCCGCGCCACCTGCCTGCACCCCACCGAGGACTGGCGCACCCCCCACCGAGCCTTCCTCACCCTCCGCCGGACCGCCTGATGCCCACCCCACCCGACCACCCCATCCGCCCCCGCCACCGGCCCGGGCTCAGGCATGGGCTCGGCCTCGTGCATGGGCTCGGGCTCGGGCTCGGGCGCAGGCTCGGCCTCGGGCGCAGGCTCGTGCGTGGGCTCGCGCTGGGGCGCGGGCTCGGGCGCGGGCTCGGGCTCGGGCGTGGGCTCGGGCTCGGGCGTGGGCTCGGGCTCGGGCGTGGGCTCGGGCGCGGGCGTGGGCTCGGGCGCGGGCGTGGGCTCGGGCGCGGGCGTGGGCTCGGGCGCGGGCGTGGGCTCGGGCGCGGGCGTGGGCTCGGGCTCGGGCTCGGGCCATCTGAGGGGTCAGCCCCTGAGATGGCCGGTTCACCCTCCTTCATGCGACGTGCGAAGCGGCAATCTCCGGGGTCAACCACTGAAACGGCATCCGACCGGGCAGGCGGACCGGCGGCATCCCGGCGGGCGCGCGGGTGGGCCGTCCGCGCGGGGTCGGCGGATTCGGCGGGGCTAGCCGAGCTGGCGGAGTCGACGGATTCGGCGGGGCTAGCCGAGCTGGCGGAGTCGACGGATTCGGCGGGGCTAGCCGAGCTGGCGGAGTCGGCGGATTCGCCGGAGCCGGTCAGGTCGGCGGAGTCGCCGGAGCCGGTGAGGTCGGCGGAGTCGCCGGAGCCGGTGAGGTCGGCGGAGTCGGTGAGGTCAGCGGAGTCGGTGAGGTCAGCGGAGTCGCCGGAGCCGGTGAGGTCGGCGGAGTCGCCGGGGCCGGCTGAGCCGGGGCCAGCGAGGTCGGCGGAGCCGGGGTCGGCGGGGCCGGGGTCGGCGGGGCCGGGGTCGGCGGGGCCGGGGTCGGCGGGGCCGAGGTCGGCGGGGGCGGAGTCGGCGGGGCCGAGGTCGGCGGGGGCGGGGTCGGCGGGGGCGGCGGGGTGGGCGGGGTGGGGATGGTTGGCGGGTGTGGGGGCGGTTGGGGTTGGGGTGGCGGGCGGGTGGGCGGCGGAGCGGCAGTGGTGGCCGAATGTGGTGCTGGCGGTGGGGTGCGGGTTGGTCGGGCTTCTGGTGTGGCGGTTCGGGCGTGGGTTGAGTGTCGGCGCGGTGGTGGTCGTGGCGGGGCTGTGCCAGGTGCCGGGGGTGCTGCACGCACCGATCACGAGCACGGACGCCTACCGGTACGTGTGGGACGGGCGTGTGCAGTTGTCGGGACATTCGCCGTACGGCTACGTACCGCTGGACGATCGGTTGGCGCAGCTGCGGGACCCGGTGCTGTTCCCGGGGTTGTTGCCGGACCAGCGGTCGGGCGTGACGAGCATCCCGGAGGACCCGGCGAGTCTGCCGGTGGACGACGCCCGGACGCGGATCAACCGACCGGGCGTGCCGACCATCTACCCGCCCGTGGCCGAGGCGTACTTCACCGTGGTCGCGCTCGTCACGCCGTGGTCCGTCGGCACGCTCGGCCTGCAACTGGCAGCCGCTTTGCTCGCGATCGCACTCACCTGGCTACTCGCCGTACAGAATCCACGGTGGGCGGCCTTGTGGGGTTGGTCACCGATCGTCGCCCTCGAAGCAAGCAACGCCGCCCACGTCGACGTCCTCGCCGCGCTCCTCGTCACGGCCGCCGTGGTCACAGCCGCCCGCCGGCCACGACTGGCCGCGATCCTCCTCGGCGCGGCCGGCAGCGTGAAGCTCCTGCCGCTGCTGCTGCTCCCCGCGTTCCGCCGCCGCAAGCCACACGTTGCCCTGGGCACCTTCGTCGCGACCTACGTCCCGCATGTCCTTGCCGTCGGCATCCTGGTGCTGGGATTCCTGCCCGGCTACCTCAACCAGGAAGGCTTCGAGGACGGCAGCTCGCGGTCGGCGATTCTCGCGCTCCTGCTGCCTCCTGAGGCCCGTCAGGTCGTCGCCGCCGCCCTCGCGCTCGGCCTCGCGATCCTCGCCTTCCACCGTGCACGCCGCGACCCGCTCGCGCTGACCTGCTGCTGGCTGTACGGCGCGGCGCTGCTGGTCGCCACGCCGACGTACCCGTGGTACGGCCTCCCGCTGATCGCCCTCGCCGCGCTGGCCGGCCGCCCCGAGTGGATCGCCGTACCGGTCGCGTCGTACCTCGCCTACGGCAGCTTCGGGCACGACACCCGGCAGGGCCTGATCCAGCTGGCCGCCGCCGTCATCGTTGTCATCGCATTCACGCTCCGTGGCCGGGTCGCTGCGGAATCAGGTTTGACCGCAGCGCCTCTCGCCGCCAACACTGGCGGGCGTGACGAAACGCATCGCCCTCGCGACCTCGGCCGACTACGCTGAGTTGCACCCGCACGAACGCCCGCTCCTCGACGCGCTCCGCGCCGCGGACCTCGACCCGGTGGTCGAGGTCTGGACCGACCCGTCGGTCGACTGGTCCGCGTACGACGCGGTCCTGCTGCGCACGGTCTGGGATTACTTCCGGCTGTACGACGTGTTCACCGAGTGGCTCGCCCAGCTCGACAAGGCCGGCGTACCGGTGCTGAACTCCACGGACCAGGTCCGCTGGAACAGCGACAAGCAGTACCTGCTCGAACTGCGCGAACGCGGCGTGGCGATCGTCCCGTCCCAGGTCGCGGCGGGCCCGTGCCTGCGCGAGGTCGTCGCCGGGCTGGCCGGTGAGCAGATCGTGATCAAGCCGACCGTGAGCGGCAATGCCCTGCACACCGTCCGCGGCGTCGCGGGGACTCCCGAGCTCGAGCAGGCGCTCGACGAGCTGCCCGACGTGGTGTACCTCGTGCAGCCGTTCGTGCCGGAGATCCAGTCCGACGGCGAGTGGTCGCTACTGTTCTTCGACGGCGAGTTCAGCCACGCGGTGATCAAGCAGCCCGCGACCGGCGACTACCGGGTCCAGGAATCGCACGGCGGCCGGACGACGCCGGCCGATCCGCCCGCGGCGGTCCTCGATGCCGCCCGCGCCGCGCTGGCCGCCTCCGGCCCGACGCCGACGTACGCTCGGGTCGACGGCGTCGTGGTCAACGACCGCTTCCTGCTGATGGAGATCGAGCTCATCGAGCCGTACCTCTTCCTCCCGCAGTCCCCGGACGCAGCCGGCAAACTCGCCGCTGCCGTCGCGGGCCGGATCTAACTCGCAGCCGACTCCGGGTGGCCCCGGCGACGCCCGTACAGCAGGGTCTCGCCGGCGGCCGTCCCGGTGTACTTCGTCCGCCGCGCCCACTCCCGGCACTCGGCCAGCACCGGGCACGACGTCAGGCACAGCTCCCGCGCCTTGCGCTGCTCCCAGCGCGACGCGCTCTCGTCGTACGCCGGCGCCTGACCGATACACGCGGCCCGGCTCATCCAGCGGTCGGCGGGATCCACGATCACGGTCAGCGTCGGCCTCATGACTCCGACGGTAAGTCCCCGGCGACGTCGCCGACTCTTTGTCTCGCAATATGACCTACTTACTAGACTTTTACAGTCTGGGGTATGCCGACGCTCGACGCCATCCGCCAGGCCGCCCGCGACCTCGACGGACGCATCCACCGCACACCGATGCTGACCTCGTCCGCACTGAACGACCACTTCGCCGCCGATTTGGTGCTCAAGGCGGAGCTGTTCCAGAAGACCGGCAGCTTCAAGGTCCGCGGCCTGCTGACCAAGCTGCTCCGGCTGAGTGCCGCCGAGCGGGAGCGCGGGGTGGTCACCGTCTCGGCCGGGAACGCCGCCGGAGCGCTCGCCTGGGCCGCGCGGGACGCCGGCGTCCCGGCGACCGTGGTGATGACGACGACCGCCGTCCCGGCGAAGGTCGCCGCGGCCCGCGGATACGGCGCCACCGTCGAGCTCGTCGAGGGCGACCTGATGGCCGCCTACGAGCGGATTCGGGACGAGCGCGGACTGACCGGGGTGCACCCGTTCGACGACGAGGACGTGATCACCGGCCACGGCAGCCTCGGCCTCGAACTGCTGGCGGATCGCCCCGATCTCGCCGCGGTGCTGGTTCCGGTGGGCGGCGGCGGGCTGATCTCGGGGGTCGCCGCCGCGGTCAAGCTCCTGAAGCCGGACATCCGCGTGATCGGGATCGAGCCGGAGCACGCCGATGTGGTCAGTCGCAGCCTGGCAGCGGGCGAGCCGCAGCGGCTCCTCACCGCACGCTCGATCGCGGACGGTCTCGCCGCGCCCGTCTGCGGCACCCGCAACCTCCCGCTGATCCAGCTGTACGTCGACGAGGTCGTCCGGGTCGGCGAGGAAGCCCTGCTGGAGGCGACGCGTCTGGTCATGTCGCGCACGAAGCTCGCCCTCGAGCCCGCGGCGGCCGCTCCGTTCGCCGCGCTGCTCGAAGGCAGCGTGCAACTCACCGGCGTCACCGCCGCTGTGGTGAGCGGCGGCAACCTCGACGTGTCGAAGCTGGCGCTCTAGGCGGTCGCGAGCCGTCCCTGCGCGCGGGAGCGGACGCCGTCGGACGGGTCGTCCACCGCGTCGCCCCGGCGGACGGGATCGTTCTCCGGGAGCAGGATGTCGCGCGCGACCACCAGCATCAGCCACAGCGTGCCCGCCATCCGCAGGATCACCGACAACCAGTAGATCCGGTCCGGGATCTGCGGATCACCAGGCGCCAGGAACTGCGCCAGATGCATCCAGACCAGCATCCAGTAGAAGCATTCGCAGGCCTGCCAGATCAGCCAGTCGCGCAGCCGCGGACGGGCCAGCGCCACCAGCGGCAGCAGCCACAGCACGTACTGCGGTGAGTAGACCTTGTTGATCAGCAGGAACGCGGCCACCACCAAGAACGCGAGCTGTGCGAACCGCGGCGGTCGTGGCGCCATCAGCCCGAGGATCGCGATCGACAGGCACAGCCCGGCGAAGATCACGATGTTCAGCTGGTTGACGTCCGCGACCTCGTGCTTGGCGAGCTTCAGGACGTACCAGATCGAGCCGTAGTCGCTCTCTCGCTCGTCGTTGAACTGCCAGAACGACAACCACTCGTTCTTCGCGAGCAGGTAGATCGGCGCGTTCACGAGTCCCCACGCGATCGCGGCCGCCAGCGTCGCCTGGACCCACGGCCACAGCTTCCGCCCGCGGATACAGACGATCAGCAGCGGGCCGAGCAGCAGGAACGGGTAGAACTTCGCCGCCGTTCCCAGCCCCAGCAGGACGCCGAACCAGATGGGTTTCCCGCGTGACCACGCGAACATCGCCCCGGCCGTCAGCGCCACCGCGAACAGGTCCCAGTTGATCGTGGACGTCAGCGCGAGCACCGGCGCCGCGGCGACGTACAGGGCGTCCAGCGGCTGCCCGCGGGCCGCGCCGGGTCTGGACTCGACGCCCCGAGCGGTCGCTACCGTCAGGCCGACGATCAGCAGTGCGCAGAGGAACAGCAGCACGGTGTTCACCAGGAAGAACACACCGGCGGTGTCGCGCTTCTGCTCGACGGTCAGGTCCTTCTTCGGGTCGCCGGTGATCAGCCAGGTGATCTGCGCCGCGACCTCCATGAAACCGCCGGTCAACACCGGGTACTCCAGCACCGGGTAGTTGCCGGTGTCGAGGAACGGCCGGTTGCCCTCCGCGAAACCGCGCTCCTGGTACAGGAACCCGATGTCGGAGTAGCAGAGCGCCTTGAACGGCCGCCAGCTCTGCCGGTCCCAGCCGGCCTCCATACAGGGCGCCTTCTGCAGCACGCCGAGCCCGAAGGTGATCGTGCAGACCGCGAGCGCGATCCGCAGCGGCGTCCACCACGACGAGCTGAGCCGGGCGAACCGCCCCGACGGCCCACCGAGCCCGACAGTCAGGCCGGCGAGCGCCGGATCAGCCTCCGACGGCGTCTGCGCTAGCTCGCGCTGTGGTCCGGTCACGGTCGGCATCATCTCCTATCGGCCACCCGGCGACCAGGAGAGGTTACCCACCTGTGCCTTACGCGGGGCGCAGGTGGTTCCCGCGCGCCGCTATCCGGTCGGGTGCTCGAGGCGCGCGAGCCACGTGGTGAGAAGCTTCTCGAGCTGCTTGGCCTCGACCGGCGTGAGGGCCTCGAGGAGACGTTTCTCATTCGCCATGTGGGCGGTGAAGGCCTTGTCGATCAGCCGCTGCCCGGCCGGCGTCAGGCGGACCACCCGGCCGCGCCCGTCCTCGTCGCTGCGGCGGCGATCGACCAGCCCGGCCTCCTCCAGGCGGTCGACCCGCTTGGTGACCGCGCCCGTGGTGACCATCGTGTGCAGCGCGATCTCCCCCGGCGCGCGCTCGTACGGCGCTCCTGCGCGCCGCAGGGCCGCGAGGACGTCGAACTCCCCCTCGGTCAGCCCGTACTGCGCGTAGAGCAACGTCAACTCACCGGTCAGCTGGTTCGCGATCCGGTGCAGCCGACCGATCACCCCTTGCGGAGCGGTGTCGACGTCCGGCCGCTCGGTCCGCCACTCCGCCTGGATCCTTGCCACGTGGTCCACGGCTTCCACTATATCTTCCCGGGAAGATATAATATTTTCCATGGAAGACACTTTCCGCTGGACCCTGGTGACCGCGGTCGCGCCGATCGCGTGGGGCACGAACTACTTCGTCACCCACGAGTACCTGCCGGCCGGGCATCCCTTGTACGGCGCGGTTCTGCGCGCACTGCCCGCGGGGCTCCTCCTGCTCGCCCTGGCCCGCCGCCTCCCCCGTGGCGCCTGGTGGTGGCGATCGGTGGTGCTGGGGATCTGCAACATGGGCGCCTTCTTCGCGCTGATCTACCTCGCGTCCCAGCTGCTCCCCGTCAGCCTGGCCTCGACGATCATGTCCGCGGCGCCGTTCACAATGGCGCTCTTCGCCTGGGGCCTGCTCGCGGAACGGCCGACCGTCCAGGTCCTCACCGGCGCGACCGCCGGGCTCGCGGGCGTCGTCCTGCTCCTCGGCGCGGGATCGGCCGCCGTCGATCTCCGTGGCGTCGCGGCGTCGGCCGCCGCGCTGACGATGTCGTCGTGCGGCTACGTCCTGGCCAAGAAGTGGGGCCGCGCCGACGAGGGGCCGCTCGCCACGACCGCATGGCAACTGGTCGCGGGCGGCATCGTCCTGGTGCCGTTCGCGGTCGTCGTCGAAGGCAGTCCGCCACACCTCGACGGACCCGCGGTCGCCGGCTTCGTGTACGTCGGACTCGTCGCGACCGCGCTCGCGTTCACGGCCTGGTTCGCTGGGCTGCGCCGGCTGCCCGCCGCGACCGTCGGCCTCATCGGGCTGCTGAACCCGGTCACCGGCGTACTCCTCGGCGTGCTGTGGTCCGGCGATGTCCTGACCGCGCGGCAGCTCCTCGGCCTGGCGCTGGTGTTCGCCGGCATCACGCTGAGCCAAGTACGATCAATTGGCGTGTCGAAGCGCTTCGACTGGGGTAGAACTGGGGTGCCGACGGAAGAGGGGAAGCACCATGGTCACGATCGCGGACGTCGCCCGGCATGCCGGGGTGGCGACCAGCACGGTGTCCTATGTGCTCAGCGGCAAGCGGACGATCTCGCTTGACACCCGCGAGCGGGTGCAGCGCAGCGTCCGCGCTCTCGGCTACCGGCCGAACGCGAGCGCGCGGGCGCTGGCCAGCCAGCGGTCCAACGTGCTGGCGCTGGTGATCCCGCTGCGCACCGGCATGCACGTCCCGGTGATGATGCAATTCGCGACCGCGGTCGTGACCACGGCCCGCCGGTTCGACCACGACGTCCTGTTGCTGACCGCGGACGAGGGTCCGGAGGGACTCGAGCGGGTCGCACAGAGCTCGCTGGTCGACGCGCTGGTGGTGATGGACGTGGAGCTGCACGACGAGCGGGTCCCGATGCTGCGTGAGTTGCCGATGCCGTCGGTCCTGATCGGGTACCCGGAGGACGCCGCCGGACTGACCTGTATCGACCTCGACTTCGTTGCGGCGGGCGCTCGATGTGTGGATCACCTGGCTGACCTCGGCCACCGCTCGCTCGCCCTGCTCGGTACGCCGTCGGCCGTGTACGAGCGGCAGACCGGGTTCGCGCAACACACGCTGACCGGGTTCGCCGAGGCTGCCGGGCGCCGTGGGGTGCTCGGTGTCGAAACGCCGTGTGAGCACACGTTCGACGCGATCCTGCACACGGTCGAGCAACTGCTGGCCGAGCACCCGGACATCACCGGACTGGTCGTGCAGAACGAGCCGATCATCGGCCCGCTCCTCGACGTCCTGCGCCGGCTCGGCCGCCGGGTGCCCGAGGACATGTCGCTCGTCGCGATCTGCGCGGACGACGTCGCCGAACGGCAGGTCCCGCAGCTGTCCTCGGTCACCATCCCGGCCGAACAGATCGGCGAACAGGCCGTCGAAGCCCTGATCGCCAAACTCGAAGGCGGCAGCGTTCCGGAGCTGACGCTGCTGCCGCCCACCCTCACGGCGCGCGGCAGCAGCGGACCTCACGCCTCGCGCACCACCGCGTAGCCGCCGGCGGGCACCACCAACTCACCGTTCACAGCCGCCCCGGCGACCAACTCGGTGCCCACGGCCGGTACGACGGCGTCGGCGTCGCCGTGGTTGATGAAGAACACCCAGGTCACCCCACCGTCCCGCCGCCGCACGGTCTCCACCAACCCGCCCGCAGACCGCCCCGCGCCCGCCAAGCGGCTAACGAGATCGGCGGCGGTGTCGTCGTCGAGTTCTGTCGAGACGTACCACGCTGTCCCGGTGCCGACCTGGCGGCGGGTGACGGCGGGCTTCCCGTCCAGCACTCCCCCGGCGTACCGGTCGACGACCTCGGCCGAGACCGCCTCGACGTCCTCGCTCCACACCCGCCCGCGACCACCAGAGGCCAACGCAACCTCGCCCGACAGGGGATGGAACTCCTCGACCCGCACCCCGAGCAGCTCCGCGAACGCGCCGGGATACCCACCCAACCGCACCCGGACATCCGGATCCACGATCCCGCTGAAGTACCCGACCACCAGTTGCCCGCCGCTCTCGACATACGCGGCGAGGTTCTCGGCCGTCTCGTCGGAGACGAGATACAACGACGGCACCACCACGACGCGGTACGACGACAGGTCGGCGTCCGGAGCCGCGAAGTCCACCGTCACGTCCGCATGCCAGAAATGCCGATGCGCGGATCGTACGGCGGCGAGGTAGTCCAGCGACGACGACGGCAGATGCGTGCCCTGCATCGCCCACCAGCACTCGGCGTCCCACAGGATCGCGACCTCCGCGACCACGGTGCTCCCGGCCACCTCGGCCAGCCGCGGCAGCACGGATCCGAGCTGCGCGACCTCCCGGAACCTCGCGCTGTCCGCACCCGCATGCGGAACCATCGCCGAGTGGTACATCTCCGCACCGCCCCGGGACGCCCGCCACTGGAAGAACAGCGCACCGCGCGACCCGCGGGCGACATGCGACAGACTGTGCCGCGCCATCCGGCCGGGCTCCTTCGTATGCCACCGCTCACCGGTGTTCAGGCCGCCTGCCGCCTGCTCCATCAACAGCCACGGTTTCCCGCCGGCCCAGGCCCTGGCCAGGTCCGCGCCGAACGCGGTCTGCTCCTCCGCGCCGATGCCGGCGTGGTCCGGATAGTGGTCGATGGCAACGACATCGACCTCGGCCGCCCACCGCGCATGGTTCACCGGAACCCAGCCGCCGAAGACGAAGTTGGTCGTGATCGGTGCCGCCGAGTGTTCGCGAAGCACCGCCTTCTGGTCCAGGTACGCGGCCAGCAACTCGTCGGACCAGAACCGGCGGTAGTCCAGGTACTGCGTCGGATTCACGAGGTACTGCGTCGCGCGCGGCGGCTCGATGTCCGCCCACTCGGCGTACCGCTGGCTCCAGAACGCGGTCGTCCACGCCTCGTTCAGCCGATCGAGCGATCCGTACCGCTCCCGCAGCCACCCGCGGAACCGCTCCGCCGCGAACGTGCAGTAGCAGGTGGTCCCGTACTCGTTGTGCACATGCCACATCGCGAGCGCCGGATGATCGTCGTACCTCTCGGCCAGCGCCCGAGCGATCCCGCGGGCCGCGTCACGGTACGCGGGTGCGCAGACGCAGTACGTGTCGCGGCTGCCGTGCGTCAGCCGTACGCCGTCAGCCGTCACCGGCAACGCCTCGGGGTGCAGCCGGCTGAACCACGGCGGGGGTGAGGCGGTCGGCGTGGCCAGGTCGACCTTCACCCCGCCGTCGTGGAGAAGGTCCAGCACCTGATCGAGCCACGCGAAGTCGTACTCGCCGGGCGCGGGCTCCAGGCTCGACCACGAGAAGACACCCACGGTCACCAGGTTCACACCGGCCTGACGCATCAGGTCGACGTCCTCTTTCCAGACCGCGGGGTCCCACTGCTCTGGGTTGTAGTCGCCGCCGTACCAAAGACTCATGGGCCTAGCCTTTCACCGCGCCGATGATGACGCCCTTCTGGAAGTGCCGCTGGATGAACGGGTAGACCAGCAGGACCGGCACGATCGCGATCACCACGATCGCCATCTTGATCGCAAGCCCCGGCGCGGGCTGCAGTCCCAGGCCGACCCCGGTCGCCACTCCGCCGGCACCGGTCGGGAGCGGCTGCTGCTGGACGATGTACGTCCGCAGCACCATCTGCAGCGGCCACTTCGTGTTGTCGTTGATGTAGAGCAGGGCATTGAAGAACGCGTTCCAGTAGCCCACGGCGTAGAACAGGCCGACGACCGCGACCACGGCCTTCGACAGCGGCAGCACGATCCGGCGGAGGATCGCGAACTCGCCCGCGCCGTCGATCCGGGCGCTGTCGATCAGCTCGCTCGGGATCCCCATGAAGAACGACCGCATCACGATCAGGTTGAAAGCGGAGATCGCGGCCGGGAGGATCAGCGACGCGTAGTGGTCGATGAGCCCGAGCGCGTTCACCACGAGGTAGCTCGGGATGATCCCGGGGCCGAACAGGAACGTCAGCAGCACGACGAACAGCAGCGGCCGATGGAACAACGACCCCGGACGCGACAGCCCGTACGCCGCGAGCACGGTGATCCCGAGGCTGAACGCCGTACCGATCGCGGTGATCACCACACTGATCAGCAGCGCACGCGTGACGACGCCACCCGACAGCAGCTGCACGTACGCCGCCACGGTCAGCTCCCGTGGTACGACGACCAGTCCACCGGCCCGCGTCACGGCCTCGGTCGAGGACAGACTGGTCACCACCACGACGTACAGCGGGAACGCGACCGCCAGCGCGATCAGGACCAGCACGAGCGGCTTGCCCAACCGGTCGAGGAGTGTCGGTTCTTCTTCCCAGACAGCTCTTTCACTCATGATCGGGAGTACACCCCCTGTTCGCCCACCATGTGCGCGAAGCGGTTGGCCACCAGGACGAGGACCAGGCCGACCACACCCTTGAACAGGCCGGCGGCGGCGCCGTAGCCGAAGTCGCCGACGAGCAGGCCCTGGTAGTAGACGTAGGTGTCGAGCACCTCGGCGGCGCCCCCGCCGACGGCGCTGCGCTGCAGGATGAACTGCTCGAACCCGACCGTCAGCGCGTCGCCGAGGCGCAGGATCAGCAGCAGGACGATCACCGGACGCAGCCCCGGCAGCGTGATGTGCCAGAGCCGGCGCCAGCGGTTCGCGCCGTCGGCGGCGGCGGCCTCGTAGAGCGCGGGGTTGATGGTCGACAGTGCGGCGAGGAACACGATCATGCCCCAGCCGGCGTCCTTCCAGACCGCCTGCGCGGTGACGAGGAGGATGAACGTGTCCGGTTTCGTCATCAGGTCGATCGCCTGGTGGCCGTTGTCGCGCAGCGTCTGGGCGAGCAGGCCGGCGCCGCCGATCATCTGCTGGAACAGCGAGACGACGAGCACCCAGGAGAAGAAGTGCGGCAGGTAGACGATGCCCTGGATGACGTTGCGGAGCTTCGCCGACAGGACGCTGTTGAGCAGCAAGGCCAGGGCGATCGGGATCGGGAAGAAGAACGCGAGCTGGACCGCGGTGATCGACAGCGTGTTCGCGACCGCCTTCCAGAACGCGGGCTCGGAGAACATCCGCCCGAAGTTCGCGAACCCGACGAAGTCGCTGCCGCGGATCCCGGCGTACGGCGAGTAGTCCTGGAAGGCGATCACGTTCCCGAGCGTCGGGAAGTAGTGGAACACTCCCAGCAGCACGACAACCGGCAGCACCATCACCAGCAACGGCCAGTCCCGTCGCAACCGATGCCGGAACCCCATCCCCCGCGCCGGAACCGCCCGCACCCTGGCGCCCCGGACGCGGACCCTACCGACCGTTGTCACTGAGGACCTTGGCGTAGAAGTCGCGGCCTTCGTTGCCGCCGTTGTCCTGCCACTGCTTGACGGCGGTCTTCAGCTCGCTGACCGGCCGGCGGCCGCGGAAGATGTCCTGCAACGCGTCGTCGAACGGCTGCGCGAGGGCCGCCATCTTGGCCGGCTGCTCGACCCGGATCCCGTCGAACAGGTTCTTCTCCCGGACCTTGGCCGCCGCGTTCTGCCAGGCGCTCATCGACTGGACGTAGCCCGGATACTCGCTCTGGGTGATGGCCGTCGGCCGCCCGCCGAGGAAGACGTACGTCTGCGAGACCTCCTTCTGTCCGAGCGGGGTCAGCTTCGGCGCGCCGGACGGTTGCTTGGTGTAGTGCTTGCCCTCGACCCCGTAGGTGTACAGCTGGTACTCCTCGGTCCCGAACGGCGCGGAGGTGTAGTTCAGCACGCCCAGCAGTTCCTTCACCCGCTCCTCGCCGACGCCCTTCTTGACGAAGGTGAAGATCCCGGCCGGATCACCGCTCCACACGATCGGCGTACCGCCGTCGTGCGCGAACGGCAGCACCGGCTGCGGGTCGTACTTCGGGTTGATCGGCAACTGCCGCTGCAACGACTCCTGCCAGCCGCCGAGGCCGTTCTGCCGGATCAGCAACTTGCCGCCCTCGAACAGCGCGTTCTCGTCCGCGCCGGCGTTGGCGACGACCTCCGGATGCACGTAGCCCGACTGGAACAGCCTGCGCACGAACGCCACGGCTTCGGCGTACTCCGGCGTCTCGATCTTGTTCACCAGCTTGCCGCTGGAGTCCTTGCGCCAGCCTCCCGGCGCCCCGAACGACCGGATCACCTCGTCGGCGACACTGCCGAACGCCCAGCGGCCGGCCTTCGCGTCGGTCAGTTGCTTGCCCAGCGCAAGCAAGTCGTCGGCGTTCTTCGGCGGCTCCGCGCCGGCCTGGTCGAACAGGTCCTTGCGGTACATCATCATCCACGGGAACCCCTCACCGGGGAACGGCACCGCTTTCAGCTGCGAGTTCCAGACGCCGTATGCCCAGGCTCTGGTCGGCAGGTTGGCCAGCATCGGGTACGCGGCCGCCTTGTCGCCGGCCAGGTACGGCGTGAGGTCCTCGAACAGCTTGTCCGCGGCCTGGCCGAACCGGGCCAGGCCCGAGATGTTCCAGCCCGGGATGCAGAGCAGCTCGGGAATGTTGCCGGCCGCGAGGATCGGTCCGAGCTTGTCGCCGTAGTCGTTGCCGTTCAGGATGTTGAACTTGAGCGGGGCGCCGATCCGCTCGTCGTTCGCCGCGAAGTACGAATTGCCGGCCAGCGGCGGGATCGGGCTCCACAGCGGTGTCATCGCCGAGACTTCCTTGCCGCTCGGCACCATCTTGTCCGGCACCGCCCGCTGCAGCTCGCTCGGATAGTGCGAGAAGCCGGGCGAGGCGCCGTTCTCCCCCGGCAGGTCCGGCTTCACCGATTCGTACGCGATGTACTTCGGCAGCAGGCCGGACAGCTTGTCCTCGGTCTCGGCGCGGCCCGTCGTACTGGACCCCGATCCGCCGTCCGAACACCCGGTCAGCGTGGCCCCGCTCGCGGCCGCCGCCGCGCCGGCGCCGAGCAGGGAGATGAAGGTGCGGCGGCTGGTTCCGCCGATCTCTGGTCCGGTCACGTCGCATCCCCTAGACTTAGTTGGGCTGGTAGCCAAACAAATTAACGCAGAGCCCTCAGCGCGACAAGGTGTAGAACTGACCCAGAACTTCTTTTGGACGGGACGGACCTTGACCACACAGACCGCGGACCACACCGACATCCGCGCCACCAACCTGGCGGCGGTGCTCGGCCACCTGCGCCGCGAGGCTCCCTGCTCGCGGGCCGCGATCGCGGCCGGCACCGGGCTGAACAAGGCCACCGTGACGAGCATCGTCGGCGAGCTGCTGGAGCGCCGGCTGGTCCGCGAGACGCAGCAGACGCAGAACCACGTCGGCCGCCCGGCGACGCTGCTCGTGCTCGACGGCTCGGCGTACGCGACGATCGGGCTCGAGGTGAGCGCGCGCGGCCAGACCGCCCTGGCCTGCGACACCGCCGGCGAACAGGTCCTGCGGTGGCACCGGGCCGGCCCGGGCGTCGACGCGGGACCGGCGAAGACCGTCACCGCGCTCGCGGCCCTGGCCCGCCGGGCGATCACGACCGTCCAGGCGTCCGGGCGCCAGGTGCTCGGCATCACGGTCGGCGTCCCCGGGCTGGTGAACCGCGACGGCGCCGTCGTCCTCGCCGCCGGCCTCGGGTGGACCGGCGTCCCGCTGCGCGCCGAGCTCACCGGGACACTCGGAAGACCCGACATCCCGGTGACCGTCGACAACGACGCGTCGCTGGGCGTGCTCGCCGAGCACCTCTACGGCCCGTACGCCGGCACGCCGAACCTCATCCAGGTCACCGGGGACACCGGCGTCGGGGCGGGCATCATCACCGACGGCCGTCCGCTCGCGGGGCATCTCGGGTACGTCGGGGAGATCGGGCACCTGCGCCTCGTCCCGGACGGACCGGTGTGCGGCTGCGGCCGCCGCGGTTGCCTCGAAGCGCTGGCGAGCCTGCCGGCGATCCTCGAACGGGTCGACGGCGCGGTCGACGACGATCCCCAGCAGCAGCTCGAGTCGCTGATCCGCCGCGCCGACGCCCAGGAGGTCGCGGTGACGAAGGTGCTCGCCGAGGCCGGGACCCATCTCGGCGACGGCATCGCGGCACTGGTCAACATCCTCAACCCCGAGGTCGTGCTACTCGGCGGTGCGTACGCGCTGCTCGCCGACCACCTCGCGCCGGCCGTCGACAAGGCGCTCCGCGAGGCCACCATCGCCCCCGATGCCGGAGACTGCACCGTCGCCGCCTCCACGTTCCCGCACACCGCCACTCCCTTGGGCGCCACCGCCCACGCCCTGACCCCATTGACCCGCGGCCGCCTCCCGAGCCGCTGACCACCCAGGAAAGCGCCTACCCGTTCCGCTCGCCGAGGTCTTGACCCTGGGCGTGCGGGATGCAACCCTCTGTTCACGCCCGATCTGTCGAAGCGCTTCGATCAGCTTCCGCCGCCCGTTGATCGAAGCGCTTCGACACCAGACCGTGGAGTCGATCGCCGATGAGTACTCCTCCCCCGTTCCGCGACCCCGCCCGGCCGGCCGGTGAGCGGATCGACGACCTGCTCGCCCGGCTCACCCTGGCCGAGAAGATCGCCTTCCTGCACCAGTACCAGCCGCCTGTCGCCCGGCTCGGGCTGCAGGCGTTCCGAACCGGTACCGAGGCCCTGCACGGTGTCGCCTGGCACGGTCCGGCGACCGTGTTCCCCCAAGCGATCGGCCTGGCCAGCAGCTGGAGCCCCGAGCTCGTGCGCGAGGTCGGCGCGGCTGTCGGCGACGAGGTCCGCGTGTTCCACCGCAAGGACCCGGCCGATGTCGGCCTCAACGTGTGGGCGCCGGTGGTCAATCCGCTGCGCGACCCGCGCTGGGGCCGCAACGAGGAAGGGTACGCCGAGGATCCCTGGCTGACCGGCGTGATCGCGACCGCATACGGACACGGGCTGGCCGGCGACGACCCGACGTACCTGAAGACCGCTCCGACGCTGAAGCATTTCCTTGCCTACAACAACGAGACGGACCGCTGCACCACCTCGAGCAACCTGCCGCCACGGGTCCTGCACGACTACGAACTGCCGGCCTTCCGGGCGCCGATCGAAGCGGGCGCGGCCGTCGCGGTGATGCCGTCGTACAACCTGGTGAACGGACGGCCCGCCCACCTCAGCCCGCTGATCAACGACGTCCTCCGGACGTGGACGACCGACCACCTGCTCGTCGTGAGCGACGCCTATGCGCCGGGGAACCTGTCCGGCCTGCAGCAGTACCTGCCCGACGCCACGACCGCGTACGCCGCTGCGCTGACGGCCGGCGTGGACAGCTTCACCCAGGACGGCGCAGACACCGCCCCGACGATCGACCGGCTGACGACGGCCCTCGACCGCGGGCTCATCACGACCGCCGACCTCGACACCGCGGTACGGCGGGTGCTCGCGATCCGCTTCCGGCTGGGCGAGTTCGACCCGCCGGAGCTCGACCCTTACCGCGCACTCGAACCCGAACTGGTCAACTGCCCGACCCACCGCCGGCTCGCCCAGGACGCGGCCCGTCAGGCGATCGTGCTGCTCAAGCACGAGTGCCAGGTCCTCCCGCTCGCGCCGACGACGCGGGTCGCCGTCGTCGGGCCGCTGGCCGGCACGCTCTCCGAGGACTGGTACGCCGGAACGCTGCCCTACCAGGTCACCGCGCTGGACGGCCTGATCGAGCGATCGGGCTCCGATCGCGTCGAGTACTGCGAGGGCGTCGACCGGATCACGCTGCGGATCGCCGGCTCGTCGTCGTACCTCGCGGTCGGCGGGGACGCGGTGCTGCGGGCCGGCACGGATCCGGGCGAGTTCGATCTGTTCGACTGGGGTGGGGACGCCTGGGCGCTGCGCTCGGTGCGGAACGGCCGGCACCTGACCGCCACCGACGAGGGCGAACTGCTCGCGGACCAGCCCGGCCCGAACGGCTGGGAGGTCAAGCAGACCTTCCGCCTGGTGCCGTCGTCGAACGCGGTCCTGATCCAGCACCTGCACAGCGGCCGCTACGTCCAGGTCGACGCAGACGGTGCAGTCGGCCTGGCAGACGCCGGTACGGCGTTCGAGCTCGACGTGGTGATCGACGGCGCGGCGGCGGCCGCCGAGCTGGCGGCCCGGGCCGACGTCACGCTCGTTGTCGCTGGCAACCACCCGTTGGTGAACGGCCGCGAGACCGAGGACCGGACAACCCTGGAGCTGCCACCGGCGCAGGACCGCCTGATCCGGCGGGTGCACGCCGCGAACCCGCGGACGGTCCTGGTCCTGAGCAGCAGCTACCCGTACGCCATCGGCTGGGCGCAGCAGCATCTCCCGGCGATCCTGTGGTCCGCCCACGGCGGCCAGGAGTACGGCCGCGCGCTGGCCGACGTCCTGTTCGGTGACCACGACCCGGCCGGCCGGCTGACGCAGACGTGGTACCACTCCGCGGCGGATCTGCCCGATCTGCTCGACTACGACATCATCGCGACGGACGCGACGTACCTGTACTTCCGCGGCGCACCGCTCTACCCGTTCGGCCACGGCCTGAGCTACACGACCTTCGCGTACGGCGACCTGCGGCTGAGCGCACCGTCGACGCCGGCGGACGGCCACGTGCAGGTCACGTTCACCGTCACCAACACCGGCGATCGGGCCGGAACCGAGATCGCCCAGCTGTACACACGCCAGCAACGCTCGCGGGTCAAGCAGCCGCTGCGACAGCTGCGCGGCTTCCGGCGGGTGTCGCTGGAGCCGGGTGAGACCGCCGAGATCGAGCTGACCGTCGCCGCGGCCGACCTGGGCTTCTGGGATGTGACCCGAGACCGGCGCTGCGTCGAGACCGCGCGGCACAGCATCATGGTCGGCCGATCCAG
This sequence comes from Kribbella sp. NPDC051936, assembly GCF_040680955.1. Taxonomy (NCBI): domain Bacteria; kingdom Bacillati; phylum Actinomycetota; class Actinomycetes; order Propionibacteriales; family Kribbellaceae; genus Kribbella; species Kribbella sp. NPDC051936. The sequence continues at coordinate 627,825 of NZ_JBFAXS010000002.1, forward strand.
CACCGACCTGCGCCTCACCGCGACGCTCGACGTTCACGGCGAGCGGATCCCGCCTCGCACCCTCACCCGCCTCGCCGCCGCCGGCTTCGACGACTACAGCGCCACCACCCTGACGACCGCGGCCCGCGACCGCGGCGACGCCGTGATCGCGCTGGAAGCCCAAGCCTGGTTGGCGTTCGACGACCTGCAGCTCGATCCGACGAGCTATGTGGCCCGCGTCGCCAACCGCGGCAGCGAGCCCGCCACCGTCGAGCTGCGCCTGGACGATCCGCTGCACGGCGAGTTGTTGAGCACCGTGCAGGTGTCACCGACGGAGGAGCTCATCACAGTCGTCGGTGAGCTCCCCCCCGTGAGCGGTGTCCATACGCTCTATGCGGTGTTCTCGGCCGCCGGGGCCGTGCTGGAGAGCTTGACCGTGTAGTGCTCGCAGGCGCCTGAGAGCACGCGGGACTCGACCTGGCCGGCCTTGAACGTCAGCTCGATCACGGCGTCGCCGTTCGGGGACGGCAGTGTGATCATGCTGACCTGGCCGTCGGACGGCTCGAACCAGCGCAGCTCGACGCCGTCCGACCAGTCGTACTCCGGCCGGTCGTCCACCGCGCCGATCGGGATGACCGCGCCCTCGCGCACGAACAACGGCGCCGTGTCGAAGCCGTGCGTCTGTTCCACCCACGCCGAGCCGGTGACAACCTCGCCGGTCAGCAGCGACGTCCAGCGCCCGCGGGGCAGGTAGAAGGAGACCGCGCCGTCGAAGCTCATCACCGGCGCGACCAGCAGATCCGGGCCGAGCATGTACTGCCGATCCAGGTACGCGACCGCGGGATCGCCGGGGAACTCGAGCGCCATCGGCCGCATCACCGGCACCCCGTCCCGATGCGCCTCCTCGGCCGCCGCGACGAGGTACGGCATCAGCGACAGCTTCAGTTTGGTGAACTTCCGCAGGACGTCGACCGCCTCCTCGTCGAACGCCCACGGCACCCGGTACGACGACGAGCCGTGCAGCCGCGAATGCGACGAGAGCAGCCCGAACGCCACCCACCGCTTGAAGATCGCGGGGTCGGGCGTGCCCTCGAACCCGCCGATGTCGTGACTCCAGTAGCCGAAGCCCGACGCCGCCAGTGACAACCCGCCGCGCAGCGATTCGGCCATCGCCTCGAAGGTCGACTCGCAGTCACCGCCCCAGTGCACCGGGAACTGCTGGCCACCGGCCGTCGCCGACCGGGCGAACAGCACGGCCTCGCCCGCCCCGCGATTCTCCTCCAGCAGCCCGAACACCGCCGCGTTGTAGAGCTGCGGATAGTAGTTGTGCATCCGCTCCGGGTCGGAGCCGTCGAACCAGACGACGTCGGTCGGGATGCGCTCGCCGAAGTCGGTCTTGAAGCAGTCCACGCCCAGGTCGACCAGCGCCTGCAGCTTCGAGCGGAACCAGGCCGTCGCGTCCGGGTTGGTGAAGTCGACGATCGCCATCCCGGCCTGCCACAAGTCCCACTGCCAGACCGAGCCGTCCGCGCGCTTCAGCAGGTACCCGAGCCGGCGGCCCTCCTCGAACAACACCGAGCGCTGCGCGATGTACGGGTTGATCCACAGGCTGACCCGCAGCCCGCGGTCCTTCAACCGGCGCACCATCCCGGCCGGGTCCGGGAACGCGACCGGATCCCAGACGAAGTCGCACCAGTGGAACTGCCGCATCCAGAAACAGTCGAAGTGCAGGACGCTCAGCGGCAGGTCGCGCGCCGCCATCCCGTCGATGAACGCGCTCGTCGTCTCCTCGGTGTAGTCCGTGGTGAACGAGGTCGACAACCACAGCCCCATCGACCACGCGGGCACGCGCGCGGGCCGTCCGGTGAGAGCGGTGTAGCGGCGCAGCACGTCTTTCGGCGCCGGGCCGGCGAACACGTAGTACGCCAGCTCCTGGCCTTCGACGCTGAACTGGTTGCGGGACGTCACCTCCGAGCCGACCTCGAACGACACGTGGGCCGGGCTGTCGACGAGGACGCCGTACCCCTTGCTGCTCAGGTAGAACGGGACGTTCTTGTACGCCTGCTCGCTCGACGTGCCGCCGTCGGCGTTCCAGCTGTCGACGACCTGGCCGTTCTTCACGAACGCGCCGAACCGCTCGCCGAGTCCGTACACGGTCTCGCCGACGCCGAGCGCCAGCTGCTCGTGCAGGAAGTGCCTGCCGTCGGCATCGGTGACCAGGCCGACGCTGCGCGCGCCCGAGTTGGTCAGCTGCTTCCCGTCCTGCTCGAAGCGCACGTCCCACGGGCCGTCGAGCGCGATCACCACACTCAGCTCGCCCGACGTCAGCCGCGCCTCGGCGGCACCGACCTCCACCTTCACCGGATGCCCGTCGTCGGTGGTCAGCCGGTACGACGGGTGCGCGGGCAGTCCGCCGAGGTGGTGCGCGATCCGGACGCCGATCACCCCGCGGGCCGGCGACGAGAACGTCACGGTGAACATCGGCTGGTTGAGCGTGTCGCCGCGCCGCTCGATCCGCTTGGCGGGCGCGAACACGGTCAGCTCCCGCTCCCCCGCCTGCACGCTCTCGACCTCGGCCGGCCGCAACCGCGTCAGCCCCGCCCGCAGCTGCCAGTACCCGTCGGTGAACTTCATGCCGGCCAGCCTTCCGGATCGGATTGTCGAAGCGCTTCGACAGCGTTTCGACAACCGTAGAGATCGCAACTTCACGACGTCAAGTTGCGGACCTCTCAGCGGATTCTCAGCGCCGAGCCGTGAGACTGGGGGGATGCGAGTGCTGATGGTCGAGGACGAACTGCGGCTGGCCGACACCGTGCACCGGGGGCTGACCGACGCCGGGTTCGTCGTGGAGCTGGTGCACGACGGCGAGAACGCGGTGTGGGCCGCGACCGAGCACAACTACGACGTGATCGTGCTGGACATCATGCTGCCGAAGCTGAACGGGTACCGCGTGCTCGAGCTGCTCCGGGCCCGCGGCGTCTGGACGCCGGTGCTGATGCTGACCGCCAAGGACGGCGAGTACGACCAGACCGACGCCTTCGACCTCGGTGCGGACGACTACCTGACCAAGCCGTTCAGCTTCCTGGTCCTGGTCGCCCGGCTGCGGGCGCTGATCCGGCGCGGCGGACCGGAGCGCCCGGTCGTGCTGACGGCCGGCGACCTGACGCTCGACGTCACCCGGCGGCGGGTCGAGCGCAACGGGCGGGAGATCACCCTGACGCCCCGCGAGTACGGGCTGCTCGAGTTCCTGATGCGGCACCGCGGCGACACGGTCAGCAAGAGCGAGATCCTGGCCGGAGTCTGGGACCCCGCCTTCGACGGCGACCCGAACGTCGTCGAGGTCTACGTCCGCTACCTGCGCAAAAAGATCGACACCCCGTTCGCCCGGCACGCGATCGAGACCATCCGCGGGATGGGCTACCGGCTGAACCCCGAAGGCGGCTAGAAAGCACCTGGGCCAGACTGGGGGCGTGAGCACGGTGGTGCGACGGCGCGTCGACGGGTGGTACCGGACCGCCGGCGGCCTGCGGCAGGCGAGTGTCCGGAGCCGCTCGACGGCGGCGGCGGTGATCGTGGTGGCGGTCGCGATGATGCTCGGCGCGGCCGCCCTGCTGCTGCTCCTGCAGCGGGCGCTGATCACCGAGGTCTCCGACGCGGCCGAGGTCCGGGTCGCGGAGGTGGCCCAACAGGTGAGCGCGAACGGCACGGCGGGGCTCACGCCTGCCCTCGCCGAGTCCACCCGCAGCGGTCAGCTGATCCAGGTGCTCGACCCGGCCGGCCGGGTTGTCGCTGCGTCGTCGACCCGCGTCGGGACCACCCCGCTCACCGACCTCCGGCCGCCGGCGGGCGCGCTGCTGCGGGCCGAGGTCGGCGAGATGCCGCTCATCGACGACGACCACTCGTTCCTGATCGTCGCGCAGGGAGCGGCGTACGGCGGGACGACGTACACGGTCGTCGTCGCGTCCTCGGTGGAGACCCAGCGGCAGACGGTCACGACCGTGGCGAAGTACCTCGCGATCGGGTTCCCGGCGCTGCTGATCGTGGTCGGTGTGGCCGGCTGGCTGATGGTCGGCCAGGCGCTGCGGCCGGTGGAAAGGATCCGGGCGCGGGTGCAGCGGATCGGGACGCGGGACCTGACCGAGCGGGTCCCGGTGCCGCAGACCCGGGACGAGATCGCGCGGCTCGCGGTGACGATGAACGAGATGCTCGACCGGCTGGAGACCGGGCACGCGACCCAGCGGGCGTTCGTGGCGGACGCGAGCCACGAGCTCCGGTCGCCACTGGCCACGCTGACCGCGGCGCTGGAGGTCATCGGGGCGGACACGACGGGTCAGGCCTGGCACGACCTGCGGCAGGTGATGGAGACCGAGACCGACCGGATGCGGCAACTGGTCGAGGACCTGTTGCTGCTGGCGAAGGCCGACGACACCGGGCTGCGGATGCGCCAGGTCGACGTCGACCTCGACGACCTCGTGACGGCGGAGATCCAGCGGCTGCGGAGCTCGGCGCCCGAACTGACCGTCACCGGTGACGTGCATCCCGTCCGGGTCGTCGGCGATCCGGCGCGGCTGAGTCAGGTACTGCGGAACCTCGTCGACAACGCTGCCCGCGCGGCGCACAGCACGGTCCACCTGACCACGGCGGACGTGAACGGGTCGGCGGTCATCACGGTGTCGGACGACGGGGACGGGATTCCCGAGCAGGACCGGCAGCGGGTCTTCGAACGGTTCGTCCGCCTGGACACGAGCCGGTCCCGCTCCAGCGGGGGCTCCGGGCTCGGGCTGTCGATCGCCCGCGAGATCACCCATGCGCACCACGGCTCCATCACGCTGACGTCCTCGAGCACCGGCGGTACGACGGCGACCGTCACGCTCCCGAACTGACCACGGACCGAAAATCGCCGGGACCGGACGGCACCCGTGGGCCAGGATGGAACGCATGGACGTGTCGGTGGTGCTCGGGTTCCTGGTAGCGGTCTTCCTGGTCAGCGTCGTACCAGGACCGGACATGCTGTTCATCGTGGCGAACGCGGCGGCCGGCGGGCGCCGTACCGGCGTCGTGGCCGCGGCAGGGATGTCGACCGGCCTGGCGGTGCACAGCGTGGCGGCCGCGCTCGGCCTCGGTGCGTTGATCCAGGCAGCGCCGCAGGTTCTGAACGGCGTACGGGTAGCGGGGGCGGCGTTCCTGCTCTACCTCGCGTATCTGACGTGGCGCGCGAGCCGGCAGGAGTTCGGGACTCCTGAGGACGCGCCGCAGCTCCCTCGGCGGACGCTGCGCCGGACCTACCTGATGGCGACCCTGACCAACCTGGCGAATCCGAAGGTGATCCTGTTCTACCTGGCCTTCGTCCCGCAGTTCATCACGACCGGCCGCGGCAGCTGGCCGGCGACCGTGCAGTTCCTGGTGCTCGGCGCGGTGTTCATCCTGGTCGGCTTCCCGGTCGACGCCGGCGCGGCCCTGCTGGCCGGCACGCTCACCGAGCGTTTCTTCCGCACCGGCAGCAGGATCCGCCGGAGGCTCGAGCGGGTGACGGCGGCGATCTTCGCGGGGCTTGCCGCCCGGCTCGCCATCGACATCCGCTGAGGGGTGGACCAAGCTGGAAGGTGAAGGAGGTGGGTGTGGTGAAAGCTGCAGCAGGCGATCAGGTCGTGGTGGAGAGCAGCCACCTGATGGCACATCGGCGGGAAGGTCAGATCGTCGAGGTGCACGATCCGGACGGCGCACCGCCGTACCTCGTGCACTGGAGCGACACCGACTCCGAGTCACTGTTCTTCCCGGGTCCGGACGCGCACATCGTGCACGTCGAGAGGTAGCTGATCCGGGTCAGTTCCGGACGGCCGCGGTGGCGTGCCGGAGTTCGTCGAGGACTGTGCGGACCGCTTGCCTCGCGGCACGTTCGGGACGATACAGGGCGTCGATGTGGCGACGGGTGTGGACGTCGCGGAGCGGGCGGAGCGCCACCGCCGGATGACGCTGCGCGGTCCAGCGCGGCATCAGGGCGAGGCCGGCGCCGGCCGCCACCAGCTCGGCGACGACGGTGAACTCGTTGACGCGATGGACCAGCTCGAGGCGGTGGTTCGCGGCCGCTCCGATCGCCTCGATCGTCGCCATCAGCGGGAAGCCGTCGTGGACGGTGATCCACGGTTCGTGCGCGACGTCGCGCGGGGTCAGCGACCGCTTCGCCGCGAGCCGGTGATCGACCGGTACGGCGACGTCGAGCGGCTCGTGCAGCAGCGGCGTGACCGCGACCGTCCGCGGCCACGGGGACGCGTGGTCGAGACGGTGCGCCAGGACCACGTCGTACTCCCGGGTGAGCGCCGGGAACTCGTCCTGCGGCACGTCCTCGTCGTGCAGGCTGACCTTCGGGGCGATGCACAGCAACCGCGGGAAGAACGCCGCGGCGGCACTGTGGAACGCCGCCACCGAGACCTCGCCGTCAGGCTGCTCCACGAAGTCGTCCACGACGTGCCGGGCCCGTGCGAGCGCCGACTCCACATCGGCCGCAGCTCCCGCCAACGCACGACCGGCCGGGGTCAGCACGACCCGGCGGCCGTCGCGCTCGGTCAACGGCACCGGCATCGACCGCTGCAACAGGCGCAGCTGCTGGGAGATCGCCGACGGTGTCACCAGCAACGCCTCTGCCGCCGCGGTCACGCTCCCCAGCTCGCCGACTTCCCGAAGCACCCGGAGCTGCCGTTCATCCATTCCCATAATGTAGCTGCACTACATCGTTGCTGAACACATTGGTACTTGGCTTCAACGTTCTGAGCCCGCACGGTTGATCCCGTGCCCGGAACCCGCCGTACCGATCTCGTCCTGCTACTCGTCGCCGTGGTCTGGGGATCGAGCTACCTCGCAGCCAAGACCGCGACCGGCAGCGCGCCGGTGCTGACCGTGCTCTTCCTGCGGTACGGCATCTCTGCTCTCGCGCTCGTACCACTGGCCCGCGGCATCAACCGGCGGGAAATGAAGGCCGGGCTCGTCCTCGGCCTCACGCAGGCAGCGGTCCTCGTGCTGGAGACGTACGGCGTCACGCACACCACCGCGGCGAACGCGGGGCTGATCATCAGCCTCACGCTGGTGCTCACGCCGCTGTTCGATCGTCGCGGTCTGCCGCCGCGCTTCTACCTCGCGGCCGGTCTCTGCGTCGTCGCCGTCGGCCTGCTGATGTCCGCCCACGGCCTGCATGCACCCGGCGTCGGCGATCTGCTCATGCTCGCCGCCGCCGTCGTCCGCGCAGGCCACGTCGCGCTCGTCGGCCGCCTGTCCACCGGGCTGCGGCCGTTGCAGCTGACGACGGTCCAAACCCTCGTCGGTACGGCGTTGTTCGCCATCCCCGCCGTACCGCACCTGCCCACGCACGCCGGTGCCGGCACCTGGCTGCAGATGATCTATCTCGCCCTGTTCTGCAGCGTGTTCGCCTTCCTGGCCCAGACCTGGGCGATCCAGCGCACGTCGGCCAGCCGCGCCAGTCTCCTGCTCGGCACCGAACCCATCTGGGCAGTTGCCATCGGCATCGGCCTGGGCGACGAACACCTCGCCACCCCGGCCGTTCTCGGCGCCGCCCTGATGCTCGCCGGCACCACCTGGGGCCAATCCATCGAACGCACCCACCGCGAGTCGCGGCCCCAGCCGGTGCCGGTCACCCAGGGTTGATCAGCTGCGCGTCCATTTCTGGTCGGCCGAGCCGTTGCAGGGGGCAACGACAACGGCTGCTCCGTTGCCGGTGCCGTTGGCGGTCAGGCAGCCGGCCGTCGACGTGACGGTCTGGTCGGCGTTCAGATGCCAGACCTGGTTGTCGCCGCCGGTGCAGTTCTCGATGGTCACGGAGGAGGTGCCCGCGGTCATGCACTTGTCCGCATACACCGTCAGCTGGTTCGAGGCGGTGAGGTTCCACGACTGGTTGCCGCCGTTGTTGCAGTCCCACAGGTCGAGCGCCGTACCGGGACTGGTCGAGAAGCCCGGCACGTCGACGCAGCGGTTGCTGGCGACACCACGCAGGGGCTCACCAGGCGGGGCCGGCGGCTCGCTGTTCGTCGGCTCGCTCTTGAGCAGGCCCCAGCCCCACCACAGCTGGTCGCGTCCGCTGATGCTGTTGACCTGGAGATCGGCCGGCCCGACCTGCGTCGTCATCGAGTACGAGTCGCCGGTGCGCAGACCGGGCCAGTACACGATGCCCATGTCGTTCTCACGCGCGACCTGCGTCAGCGCAGCGAGGTACGACGTGTACACGTTCCCCTCGTGGTTGCCGTAGTTCAGGCCGATCGTCATCGGCGAGCCGGCCTCGTCGATGATCGTCCGCCAGCCGTACGAGCCGATCCGCGGCCGGAGGTTCGCCAGCCAGGCGGCCTCGGTCGTGTCGGAGGCCCAGAAGCCGTAGAAGTGCAGCGACAGCAGCGTCCCGTTCAGCTCCGGCGCCGCGCCGACGCCGGTCACGTTGTCGTTGTAGCCGGTCCCGGAGATGACGATCCGCCCGCGCGGAACGTCGCTGTGCCGGGCGATCCACGCCGACGTCAGCGACACCCACTCGGGCAGCGAGTACCCGAACGGCTCGTTCATCGGCTCGAAGTACACCCGCGGGTTCTTCCCGTACGCCTTCACCACCGTGTCCCACATCGCCGCGAAGGCCGCCGGGTCGTCGACCCGTCCGTCCTTGGCGTTGTCGGCCTCCCAGTAGCTCAGGATCACCTTGAACCCACTGGCCACCGACGCGTCGATCGCCCCGCGGTAGGCACGCCACCAGTCGGTGCCCACACTCAAGGGGTTGATCGGCAGCCGGATCGTGTTCGCCTTCAGTTCCTTGCGGAACTCCCCGACGATCCCGAGCGCCTTGCGGTACGTCGCCGGGTAGTCGTCGGTCGTGCTCAGGCCGGACGGGACGACCTCGTCGTCGGCGTAGTTGTCGCGCGGATCGGCCCAGTTGACGCCGCGGAAATCGTTCGTTCCCGGCGGGCTCGCGGCGACGGTTCCGGGAACCGCGGCGGCGAGCGCGAAACAGCACAGCAGGACGGCGAGGAGACTGCGGACGGTTGATCTCACGCCGCGATGTTTACGTAAACAGAGCGGGTCGTCAAGAGCTCGTCACGAGTTCGAGGCGCAACCAGGCGGCCAGGTCACGGATCTCCCGGTGCACCGCGGCGGTCAGCGTCTTCGAGAACGGCTCGTCCTCGTGGATCGCGTCCACGCGGAACACCCCGGCCTTCCGGTCGGACGCCGCGTCGAGCTTCCCGACCAGCCGGTCGTTGTGCAGGATCGGCAGCGCGAAGTACCCCCACCGGCGCTTCGCGACCGGCTTGTACATCTCCAGCTGGTAGTCGAAGTCGAAGATCTCCAGCAGCCGCTTCCGGTCGTACACCAGGCGGTCCAGCGGTGACAGGAGCGCCGTCCGCCCGCTGAACGGCCGGTCGAGCAACTCCGGATCGACCCGCCACTCGCCGCGGACGCCGTCCACCACCGCCGGCTCCCCCACGTGGCCGGCGTCGAGCGGCTCGCCCGGGCAGGCAGGTCCTTTCGAGCGCAGCAGCCCCATCGACCGCAGCCGCTGCTCGTGCCGGATCGTGACCGCGTCGGCGAGCGGCACGACCGGATCGTCCGGGTAGATGCGGGAGGCGAGGTCCCACAGCCGGTCCCGGCCGTCCCGGCCCGCGATCGCCACCTCGCCGCGCTGCACCATGAACTCCAGCATCTGCGACACGTTGCGATTGTTGGTCCACCCACTCGATCGCCACGGCCGCACACAAGTGTCCGGCAGCTCGCGCATGGTGAGGGGACCGTCCTGCCGGAGCCGCTCCAGGATGTCGACCCGGCAGCCTTCGTTCGCCCGGACCCAGTCCTGTCGGTACTGCTGCCAGTCGAGCGGCTCCCCGTCGCTCGGCCAGGCCGCCATCTCGGCCCGGAACAACGCCATCGTCTCCGGCAGCCGCGCGAACCCGCGGAACTGCACGAGCTCCAGCGACGCCAGCGCATCGACGAGCTCGGTCGGATCGTACGACGAACCAAGGCGGCTCCAGGCCACGAGGTCGGCGTTCGGCGCGACATACGCGGTCTGGTCGAGCTGCACCACGGTCAGCCCGCGCACGACCTCGAACAGGTCGGCCGGCCGCTCCTTGGTGAGCAGCTGGGCACGCACGGCCAGCCGCCGTGCATCGCGCTTCGACAACCGGTGAACAGCCACGAACCGAGGCTAAGGCACCGCACGGACAGTATGGTGGAGGGAGATTCTGAGGGAGTAGCCGAGCGGGTGGGGACCTGGTGCTCGGAGTTTTCAGGGGGTCATGGTGGCGTTACGTGAGCGGGCATTCCTGCCCTGTGCGGTGTCGTTTGTGTCGATCATGTCGGTTCTGCTCGTCGCCGGCTGTTCGTCCGACGGAGGGACGAGTGTGCCGCCCGAGGTGTCGCCGAGCCCGTCGGTCGCCGTGCCGCGCACGCAGGCGGCGCTCAAGCCGGCGACCGACTGCACCCGGTCCACCGAGAGGCTTCCGACCGAGTCCGAGACCGACGGCGTGCAGCTGACGGTCCGCACCGATCCGAGCCGCACCTCGTTGCTGATGAAGAACACCGGCAGCCTGTCGGTCGTCGTCATCCCCGACCCGAACTTCACCACCCGCCTGGTCGCGGCGCCGCACGCGAACCCGAAAGACCCGGCCTCGCGGGCCGCCCTGATCGCGGTCAACAACAGTGGCGCGAAGGTGCCAGACATCCCGCCGTACGTGCCGCAGACCCAGGTCGTCACACTGCCACCCAAGTGGGCGCTCTGCGCGCTCACCGACAACGTCAAGGAGTCCGCGTCCGTCCGCTACCTCCAGGACAGGCAATCCAGCGCCGAGTACTTCGTCACGAAAGCACTCGCCGACCAGCTGCTCACCGCCAACAGTTCGGCCCGGACCCAGCCGACCCTGGTGCGGTGCGCGAAGAGCACCCTGGGCGTGCTCAAGACCCATCCGGAAATGTCCGATATCGAGCTGTACGTCGAGATCCTGAGCCCCCGCTCGGCCTGCCGGACCGGCTACAAGGCGCTGCTGCGCGGTGACGCGAACGCGACCGAGCAACTCGAGGCCACGGTCATCGGACGGCTCGGCGGCGCTCCCCGGCTGCTCGCGAACAGCAGGCTGTACAGCGTCACGACACGTCCCTGAACCGCCGAGCCCGGCCAGGGTCGGGTCCGGGTCCGGTCAGGGACAACTCCCCTGCCGCGGAGCGACCCGCGGCGGCAGACTGGAGTCCTACCGTTCGACTCTCGGAGGACATCAGCCATGATCGGCTTCATCATCGCCGGACTCATCATCGGAGCGCTGGCCCGGCTCTTCACGCCCGGCAAGCAGAAGCTCGGCCTGCTCGCCACGCTGCTGCTCGGGCTGGCCGGTTCGGTGATCGGCGGGACCATCGCGAGCATTCTCGGCACCGGCGGCATCTTCGAGCTGAACGCGCTCGGCTTCATCGTCGCGGTGATCTCCTCGGTACTGCTCGTCGGCACCGCCGAGTCGCTGTCGGCCCGCCACCAGAACCGCGCCATCAAGCACTGACCGACCCGGAGCGCCGGCCTCAGCTCTCCTCGTTGATCGCCATCGCCGGCCGCGGCGCGCGGCCCGGCGGCTGTGGCGGCCGGGGCAGCAACGGCCGGCGCTTCTCCAAAGACCGGATCACCGGCTGCTTCGCGGTGACCGTGATCAGCTCACCGGCGTGCCGCAACGTCATCGACGCGTCCGGCCCGTCGTGCACCGAGTACTTCACCGAGAGCGGCTCGATCTCCACCCGCAGCCGCACCCCGCGCCAGCGGACGGCGAAACTCAGTCCGGCCAGGCCGACCGGCAACGCCGGATCGAAGCACAGGCAGCCGTCCCACTCGCGCAATCCACCGAACCCGGCCACCAGCGCACTCCAGGCACCGCCGAGCGAGGCCATGTGCAGACCGTCGCCGGTGTTGTGGTGCAGGTTGCGCATGTCGATCAGGGCCGCTTCGTACGCATAGTCGTAGGCCAGGTCCAGGTGCCCCACCTCGGCCGCCATCACGGCCTGCACGCACGCCGACAACGACGAGTCCCGCACGGTGAGCCGCTCGTAGTAGTCGAAGTTCCGCGCCTTCTCCTCGGCGGTGAACGCGTCGCCGCACCAGTACGTCGCCAGCATCAGATCGGCCTGTTTGACGACCTGGGTGCGATACAGCTGGAAGTACGGCGCGTGCAGCAGGAGCGGATACCTGTCCTTGTAGGCCTCGAAATCCCAGACGGCGTATCCGGTGAAGCCTTCGGACTGGGGATGTACGCCGAGGTCCTCGTCGTACGGGATGTAGACGGCGGCCGCGGCGTCCCGCCAGATCGCCTCCTCCTCGCTGTCGACCCCGAGCTCACGCGCCTTGGCCGGCACCTTCGCGGCGATCTCGGCCGCGGAGCGCAGGTTGCGGGCTGCCATCAGGTTCGTGAAGACGTTGTCGTCGGCAACAGCGCTGTACTCGTCCGGGCCGGTCACTCCGGGCAGGTGCCAGCGTCCTTCGCGGTCGTGGTGGCCGAGCGACATCCACAACCGGGCGGTCTCGACGAGCAGCTCGAGCCCGACCTCGTCGAGGAAGCCGTCGTCGCCGGTGGCCCGGTAGTACCGCATGACGGCCTCGGCGATGTCGGCGTTGATGTGGAAAGCCGCCGTCCCCGCCGGCCAGTAGCCGGAGCATTCCTGGCCGCGGATCGTCCGCCACGGGAACGCGGCCCCGCGGAAGCCGAGCTCCGCGGCACGTTGCTTCGCCATCTCCAGCGTCGAATGGCGCCAGCGCAGCGCGTCCGCGGCGGCGTCCGGCATCGTGTAGGTCAGCACCGGCAGCACGAAGCCCTCGGTGTCCCAGAACGTGTGCCCGTCGTACCCGGCGCCGGTCAGTCCCTTCGACGGGATCGCCCGCCGCTCGGCGCGCGCACCGGCCTGCAGGATGTGGAACAGCGCGAACCGGACCGCCTGCTGCAACTCCGGATGCCCTTGCACCTCGACGTCGGCGCCGTCCCAGAAGTCGTCCAGGAACTCGGCCTGCTGCCCGGTCAGGCCGTCCCAGCCGGAGAACCGGGCGCTCGCGAGCGCGGCCGCGACCTGGTCCCGGATGGCGGTCTCGGACCGCAGGCTGGACCAGCCGTACGCCAGGTACTTCACGACGCGCAGGCTCTCGCCCGGCTGCAGCTGGCAGATCACCGTGGTCCGCGCCCAGTCCTCGCGGACGTCCTGGTCCATCGCGTAGCGGACCGAGGTGTCCACCTCGTGCGCCATCGCCGCGGCCATCAGCTGCTGGCTGCGGGTCGTGCGGTGGATCAGGACGGTCCCGTGCTCGCCGCCGTCGTGGCTGACCGGCTTCAGCGGGTTGTCCAGGACCGCGGCCACCCGCGGATCGTCGGACAGCTTCGGCTGCGCCTCGTTCGCCACGAGCTCGGACTGGATCACGAATCGGGCCGGCTGGTCGACGGGCTCGACGACGTACTCGATCGCGGCCACCGCGCGCTGGGTGAGCGACACGAGCCGGCGGCTGCGGACCTTGATCCGCTTGCCGCCCGGTGACGTCCAGTCCACGTCCCGCTCGAGGATGCCGGTGCGGAAATCCAGCGAGCGCTCGTGCTTGGACAGGTAGCCGTAGCGGATGTCGAACGGCGAGTCGTCGACGAGCAGCCGGATCAGCTTCCCGTTGGTGACGTCCACGAGGGTCTGCCCGGACTCCGGGTACCCGTAGCCGGCCTCGGCGTACGGCAGCGGGCGCTGCTCGTAGAACGAGTTCAGGTACGTGCCGGGGATCGCATACGGCTCGCCCTCGTCGAGGTTGCCGCGCAGGCCGATGTGACCGTTCGACAGGGCGAACAGGGACTCCGCCTGCGCCAGCTTGTCGAGCGCGAGCCGCGTCTCGCGCAGCCGCCACGGCTCGATCGGATGGTGGCCCCGGTCGATCATTCGCCCTCCACCTCCGGCCGCAGCAGGTCGGCCAGGTCGCGGACCACGACGTCGGCGCCGTGCGACTTCAGCTCGGCCGCCTGGCCGACGCGGTCCACTCCGATCACCCGCCCGAAGTGGCCCGAACGGCCGGCGGACACACCCGCCAGCGCGTCCTCGAAGACCGCCGCCGCGGACGGGTCGACGCCGAAGCCCTTGGCCGCGGCGAGGAACGTGTCCGGCGCCGGCTTGCCCTTCAGGCCCTCGGTCCGGATCGTCACACCGTCGACGATCTGCTCGACGAACCGCGCCAGACCGGTGACCTCCAGCACCTGACGGGTGTTCGCACTCGACGACACGACGGCCCGGCGGAGCCCGGCCTGCTCGGCGGCCTCCAGATACTTCCGGGAGCCTTCGAACACGTGCACGCCGTCGGTGCGGATCCGCCGCTGCACCGCCTCGTTCTTCCGGTTGCCGAGACCGTTGACCGTCATCGCGGACGGCGGATCCCCGGCCGTGCCCTCCGGCAAGGTGATGCCGCGCGAGGTCAGGAAGTCCCGGACGCCGTCGGGCCGCGGCTTGCCGTCGACATACGCGTCGTACTCCGCGCGGGCGTCGAACGGCACGAAGGCGATCCCGTGCTGCGCCGCATAGTCGCGGAGGAACTCGTCGAACATCTCTTTCCACGCGGCAGCATGAACGGCGGCGGTGTCGGTGAGCACACCATCCAGGTCGAACAGGCAGGCCCGGATCCCCGTAGGTAGTCCCAGCATGAACACCACATTAGCGGTCCGGGGACCACTGGTCGGGCAGGCCGAAGCCCGGGAACCGGGACGCACCGAACGTGGTGATCTCCACGATCTTGCCGTGGTCGACCCACAGCACGTCGAGCTTGAAGGCCCGCCAGATCGAATCGCCCGGTCGCTTCAGGTACGTCGCCGCGGCGGGCAGCCGGTTCGCCGACGTCGGCACGAGACGCCAGTCGCCGTCGCGGTCCGGCCCGAAGGCCCGCTGGAACAGCGGCAGGCAGGCGCGCAGCCCGGTGAACGACAGCCGGTCGGGCGGCATCGAGACCCGCAGGTCCTCGCCGGCGATCGCGATCGCCGCCTCGGCGTCACAGCGCTCGTGGGCGTCGATGAAGCGCGCCAGCACCTCGCGCTCCTCCGCGGTCGGCCGCTGCGCGGACCAGTCGGCGCGGTGCTCCGGCAGCCGCTGCTGCATCGTCGCCCGCGCCCGCTGCAACGCGCTGTTGGCCGCCGCGACGCTCGTCTCCAGCAGCTTGGCCGTGTCGGCCGCCGACCAGCCGAGCACGTCGCGGGCGATCAGTGCGGCGCGTTGCCGGGCCGGCAGCGCCTGCAGCGCGATCAGGAAGGTGAGCTCGATCGTCTCCCGGTCCACCACGACGGCGTCCGGCTGGTCGGCCGGCGGCGCGATCTCGTCGAGCAGCCGATCAGGATACGGCTGCAACCAGACCAGGTCCCCGGGCGAGTCCGTGGCAGCGGACACCGGGCGCCGGCTGCGCTGACGGGTGAGGTCGAGACAGACGTTGGTGGCGATCCGGTACAGCCAGGCGCGGAAGAAGGTGCGCCCGTCGTACTGATCGCGGCCGCGCCAGGCCCGCAGCAACGTCTCCTGGACGGCGTCCTCGGCGTCGTCGAACGAGGCCAGCATCCGGTAGCAGTGCACGTGGAGCTCGCGGCGATGCCGGCCCGCGAGGTCGGCGAACGCGGTCTCGTCACCCGCGAACGCCGCCTCCTCGAGAGTCGTCACGAGGCGGTCCTTCCCACCTCCTGGACCGTCCAGCCGTTGCCGTCCGGGTCCTCGAAAGACAGGAAGGTCTCGTAGTCACCGCGCGCCGGCGCGAGACCGGGACGCTTCCCCTCGGGGGTGAAGTGGAACGGCTCGCTCACCTCGACCCCGCGGCCGGCCAGCTCGGCGTGCGCGGCCTCGATGTCGTTCACCACCAGGTGGGTGCCCTGGTAGCTGCCCGGCGGTGCGGCGGTCAGGCCGGTCCCGATCGTGATCGAGCACGCCGACCCGGGCGGTGTCAGCTGCACGACCCGGAACGAGTCGCCCGCCCGATGGTCGACGTCCTCGGCGAACCCCAACTGCTCGGTGTAGAACTTCTTCGCCCGGTCCACGTCCGTCACCGGCACGATCACGAGCTCCAGTTTCCAGTCCATCTGCGTCATCTCGGGGCCTCCGCGGTCAGGTCGGTCCCAGTCTGACCGACGTTAGATGACCGTGTAACGACGCCCGGGCCGAAAACTCATCGGTCGATCGATGACTATTTTCCGGACGCCTCGAAGACCTTCGAGAACCAGTCCAGCTGCGCGAGCTGCTGGTACGTCTGGCCGCCCTCGTGCTCGTTGTAGTGGTACACCTCGATGTCCTTCTGCTCGCTGCCGGTGGCGCCGTAGTGGTTGAAGGCGGCGAACACCGTCGAGGGCGGGCAGATCGGGTCCATCAGCGCGACCGAGAACAGCGCCGGCGCCGTGGCGAGCCGGCCGAGGTTGACGCCGTCGAAGTAGCCGAGCGTGGTGAGCGCCGCGTCGACGTCCTGGCGGAACCCCTTCAGGTACCGCGTGATCTCGCCGTACGGGTCCTTGTCGGTGATCTGCAGCGCCCGCTGGAAGTGGCACAGGAACGGTACGTCGGGGGCGCAGCCGAGCAGCTCGATCCCGGCGATCGGCGCCAGGCCGGCCGCCGCGATCGCGATGCCGCCGCCCTGGCTGCCGCCGGTGACGACCATCCGGTCCGGGTCCACCAGCGGCGACGTCCGGGCCGCGTCGAGCGCCCGCACCGCGTCGATGAAGACCCGGCGGTAGTAGTACGTCTCCGGGTCGGTGATTCCCAGCGTCATGAACCCGGGCGTGTGGTTGAGACCGGCGTACGGCGTGGCGTCCGGCGTCCCGTCGACGCCGCCGGCGCTGTACCCCTGGCCGCGGGTGTCCATCACGAAGTGGGCGTAACCGGCCTGCGCCCACAGCGTCGTGGCGTGCGGGAAGCCCCGGCCTCCGGAGTAGCCGTGGTACTGCACGACGGTCGGCAACGGACCGGTCGCGCCGGCCGGAACGTGCAGCCAGCCCTTGACCGGGGAGCCGTCGAAACCGGCGTAGGTAACGTCGTAGGTGTCGATCACCGCGAGCTTGTTGTCGATCAGGGTGAACGTGGCGGACAGGTCGTCGGTGCGCGCCTTCTCGATCGAGCGGCGCCAGAAGTCGACCAGGTCGGCGGGCGCGGCCACCTCGGGCCGGTACTCGCGGAGCTTGTCGAGGGAAAGGTCGAACATGGCCATAACCGGCAAACCTACGCCCACCGGAGGTCCGGCGGTAAGCGATGTCCAAATCCGGCCGCGGGTGACCTAGGGTGAGGTGATGCCGACTCCGAACATCGTCTTCGTGATGTCCGACGACCACGCCGCGCACGCGATCTCGGCGTACAGCAACAACACACGTAGCAAGGTCAACAGCACGCCGCACCTGGACCGGCTGGCCCGCGACGGAGTACGGATGGACGCGACGTACTGCACGAACTCGATCTGCTCCCCCTCGCGGGCCTCGATCCTGACCGGGACGTACAGCCACGTGAACGGCGTCGCCTCGATCTTCACCGAGATCGACTACCGGGTGCCGACGTTCGCCGAGGTGCTGCAGGACGCCGGCTACCAGTCCGCTCTGTTCGGCAAATGGCATCTCGGTGAGCGGCCGGAGTCCGCGCCGCGGCACTTCGACGACTGGCGGGTGTTCCCCGGCCAGGGCGACTACGTCGACCCGCTGATGATCGGGCCGGACGGCGCGGCGACCGTGCCCGGGTACGCGACGGACATCGTTACGGACCAGAGCATCGACTGGATCCGCCGGCGGGACCCGGACCGCCCGTTCCTGCTGCTCGTGCACCACAAGGCCCCGCACCGGCCGTGGGTGCCGGACGAGAAGCACAAGCACCTCTACCCGGTCGGTTCGATCCCGGAGCCGAGCACGCTGTTCGACGACCACAGCACGCGCAGCCAGGCGGTTCGCGGCGTGCGCATGTCCGTCGCGGACGACCTGGGCGCGGACGAGCTCGGCGAAGAGCTGCCGGACGACCTGCGCGGCCCGGAGAACCGGGAGGCGCGGATGCGCTGGAAGTACCAGCGCTACCTGCGCGACTACTTGCAGTGCGTCCAGTCCATCGACGACAACGTCGGGCGGCTGCTCGACGTCCTCGACGAGGAGGGCGTCAGCGACAACACGGTCGTCGTCTACACGTCCGACCAGGGATTCTTCCTCGGCGACCACGGCTGGTTCGACAAGCGGCTGATGTTCGACGAGTCGCTGCAGATGCCGATGATGATCCGCTGGCCGTCGGTGATCCCGGCCGGCGGCACCTGCGACGCGATGGTCACCAACGTGGACTTCGCGGCGACCTTCCTCGACATGGCGGGGCTGGAGCTGCCCACGTCCCAAGGCCGCAGCTTCCTGCCGCTACTGCGTGGTGAGCAGGTCCCGGATTGGCCGACGGCGATCTACTACCGGTACTGGGAGCACGACGACCCGTACCACCACGCTCCCGCGCACTACGGGATCCGCACGAAGGACTTCAAGCTCATCCACTACTACGGCGCCGGCCTCGGTGTACCGGGCTCGTCGGAGCGCCTGTTCGAATCCGAGTGGGAGCTGTACGACCTGCAGAAGGACCCGGAGGAGCTGGTCAACGTCGCCGAGGACCCGGCGTACACCGAGACCCGCGCCGCGCTGACCGCCGAACTGGCAGAACTCCAAAGGCACTATGCCGACCTGCCGTACGACGGCCCGTCGACCCCGGCACCGAAGTGGTCGTGGGCGGACGAGAGGTCACTGGAGCATGCAGCCGAGCACAGGCGACGCGTGGAAGAGGACCCGGAGGCCAACAGGTCCCACTGAGTCGGGACCTTCGGCCCTCTACACCCCCCGTTCTGGTCCAGGACGGTTGACCCAGGGGCAACCAGGGGGTGGTGGGGGAACATGTCGAGAACAGTGCAATTTCTCGGGGCGCTCGCCGCGGCGAGTCTGGCCTTCGGAGCCGTGACAACCCAGCCGGCGTCGGCCACGGCATCGGCAGTCTGCTCGGTGGGAGTCGGTGCGGTGACGGGCGACGGCGAGTACGGCTGGTCCGTGTTCTCGACCGTACCGCCGACGAGGTCGCTGGGACTGTGGATCAACAACCCGTATCCGGGGCCTGCCCGGCTCAGCGGCCCGATCATGTCCTCGAAGAACGGTGAGGGCAACTACGACGTCGGCGGGCTCGTCGTTCTGGGCGACACGCTGTACAACAGCTATTCGATCGTCACCGCGGACGGCGAGATTCTGGCTCAGGCGCTGCCGCGGATCGGTGGCGGCTGGAGCAGCTTCACCTCGCTCAACCGTTCCACCTACTCATCGCCGCAGGTGCGACGGGGCGCCGTCTACGGGCTGCGTCGCGACGGCGTGCTGTTCCGGTGGAACGCCGCCAACTGGGGCCAGAAGACGTCGTACCCGGGATTCTCGGCGGTCAAGTCGATGGCACTGATCAGTGCGACCGCGACGTACGACACCTTCCTGGCCAATACCCGGGGCGGTGCGCTGTACACGATCCACATTCCGGTGACGTCGCCCATGAAGCCGGTCGTCAAGCTGGTCCGCCGGTCGGGCTGGCAAGGTTTCGAGGCGATGCTCGCGCAGAAGTGCGGCATCTACGGAACGCTCGTGATCGGGATCGACACCGACACCCACGCCGGATACCTGTACGCCGTCGGGCATGCCGGCGGAACGTCGACCGTCATCGAGCCGCGTGGCAAGGTCCCCGGATCGTTCGGCTCCGGCGTGTACTTCCGGTGGATCTCGCCGCCCGAACCACCGCCCTTCGGTGAATAGGGGGCCGAGATGAGAATCCGCACCACTGCGCTGATGGCGGCGATCGGACTGGCCGGGAGCCTGCTCGCCTGGCCGGCCGATGCGGCGCCGAACCGCGCGACGGTGACCTGTTCGGTCACGGCCGGCTCGGTCACGAGCAACGGTGACCACCGCGCCCAGGTCGTCACAAGCACTGTGCCGCCCATGCTGACGAGAGACTCCAAGGTCGCGCTGGAGGTGTTCGCACCCGGCCTGGTCGGGCTCAGCACCTCCCTGCGTGCCGAACCGGACCCAGGCGGTTCCCAGGTGTCCGGCTACGTCGTGATCGGCTCAGGGCTGTACCTCACCCGGTACCAGGCCGGCTTGACCGCCGAGGTCCACCACGCGCAGCTGACCCGGATCGGCGGCGGCTGGCGGGACTTCGTCGCCGTCGAGCAGTCCGTGTCCTCCGAGGACGCTCCCTGGCGGATGAACACCTACGGGCTGCGTTCCGACGGCGTCCTGTTCCGGTGGACTGTCGACCCGAACGGCGGCTGGCGCGGCAAGACGTCGTACCCGGGGTTCGCGGCGGTGAAGGCGATGGCGCTGATCAGCAAGACGCGGACCTACGACACCTTCCTGGCCACCACTCACGGCGGTGCGCTGTACACGATCCACATCCCGACCGGCACACCGATGAAACCAGTCGTGAAGCTCGTCCGGCGCGCGACCTGGCAGGGCTTCGAGTCACTGGTCGCGACCAACTGCGGCATCTACGGCACATTGCTGCTCGGAATCGACAAGGCGGCCGGCACGGGCTACCTGTACGCCGTTGGGCACGCCAATGGACCGGCCACGATCATCCTGCCGCGCGGCAAGGTCCCGGCCACCTTCGGCGACCCGGTCGACTTCCGCTGGTTCCTCCCGATCGACCGTCTCTTCGGCGAATGAGAGTCGGCCCGGGGCGTGCCCGGGCCGCGGAGGCGCGAGATGATGTCGGCGGTGACCTCTCGGTGGAGGAGCTGTCCGGATGAGCGAAGCGACTGTGGTGTCGGTGAACGTCGGTCTGCCGAAGGACGTCGAGTGGAACGGGAAGACCGTCTACACCGGCGTGTGGAAGTGGCCGGTCGACGGGCCGGTGATGGTCCGTCGGCTGAACCTGGACGGCGACGGCCAGGGCGATTTGGCCGGCCACGGTGGCGAGCAGCGTGCGGTGCTGGTGTACCAGCTGGATTCCTACCGCTACTGGGCGCAGCACTTCGGGCGGGACGACTTCGGCTACGGACAGTTCGGCGAGAACCTGACAGTCGACGGGCTGCCGGACGACGAGGTCTGCATCGGCGACCGCTACCGGATCGGCGGCGCCGAACTGGAGGTCACCCAGCCGCGGGTGACCTGCTATCGGGTCGGACTGCGGATGGGTGAGCCGGAGTTGCCGGCGTTGCTCGTCAGCCACCACCGACCGGGGTTCTACTGCCGGGTGATCACCGAAGGCGAGGTCGCTGCCGGTGATCCGATCGTCAAGACGGCTACCGGACCGGGCGCCCTGAGCGTCTCCGACACGGATGCTCTGCTGTACCTACCCGACCGCGACATCGACAAGCTGCGGATCGCCGTACGCATCCCGGCGATGAGCCCGGGGTGGCAAGGATCGTTCCACGAGCTTCTGGACAAGGAGAACGCACCAGGGCCTGCGTGGGACGGCTTCCGGCAGCTGCGCGTCACAGATGTCGTCGCCGAGGCCACGGACGTGTTCTCCATCAAGCTCGCTGCGCCCGACGGCGGTGAGCTGCCGGCGGCTCAGGCGGGTCAGTACCTGACGTTCCGGCTGCCGGAGGCTGTGCGCAGCTACTCGCTCTCCACCTCGCCCGGCTACCGCGTGAGCGTCAAGCAGGAGCCGCACGGGATCGGCAGCGCCTACATGGCCCGACTGTCGTCCGGCAGCCTGCTGGAAGTCGCGGCAGCACGCGGTGAGTTCTTGCTCGAAGACGGCACCGGACCGGTGCTGTTGATCTCTGCGGGGATCGGAGTGACGCCTGTCCTCGCGATGCTTCACAGCCTGGCAGGTAGTAGTCGCGAGGTGTGGTGGATCCATGCGGCACGCGGACCGACGGAGCACGCGTTCGCCGCGGAGGCACACGACTTGCTCGCGCAGCTCCCGAACGCTCACGAGCACATCTACTACAGCTCCGTCGATGGGCGGCTGACCAAGGACAAGCTGCTCGAGCTGGGCCTGCCGCCAGATGCCACGGCGTACGTCTGCGGTCCTGAGAGCTTCATGGCGGACATGCAGGCAGCACTGACCGCAGTAGGGGTAACTCGGGTTCGTACGGAGCTGTTCGGCGCGCTCGCATCGCTGAATCCCGGTGTTGTCGGCCAGACGCTCAGGCCGCCGCATCAGCCGGACGGTGCCGCCGGCAATGGGCCGCTGGTGACGTTCGCCCGCAGCGGCATCTCGACAGCCATGCGCGACGGCACCCTGCTCGAGCTGGCCGAAGCCTGTGACGTGCCGGCGCGGTGGAGCTGCCGCACCGGCGTCTGCCACAACTGCATCACCCCGGTGCTGTCCGGCGACCTCACGTACTCCCCCACTCCACTGGAACCGCCGCCGAGCGGGCAGGCGCTCCTCTGCTGCTCCCGCCCGGTGACCGACCTCATCTTGGATATGTAGCGGACGCCGCGCTACGGCAGCTTCAAGCCGAAGCCGGGCTGGTCGGTGAGGGTGATGTGGCCGTCCTCCAGCGTGTAGAAGCCGGGGCCGGGGACGCCCTCGACGATCGGGATGTTGCCGAGGCCGGCGGCCAGGTGGGCGGCGTACAGGGTCTTGAGCGGCTGGCCCCAGGCGTGCGGTGAGGCCTCGGCGGACAGGTCGGGCATGGTGCGGCGCCAGGCGGTGAGGCCGTGGCCGGTGACGTCCATCAGGGCCACGTCCACGAGACCGTCGCGTGCCAACTGGAGGACGTGCTCCACGTTCGGGTCGTACTCGCCGTCGGCGACCTTGGGGCGGGCGGGCAGCTTCTGCAGGTACACGTGGAGCGCCTCCAGGTCGGGGCGGCGCTCTGCGAACGGCTCCTCGATCCAGTACAGGTCGCAGTCCGCGACACCGTCCAGGTACTCGAACAGGGTGTTCACGCTGAAGCCGTCGTTGCCGTCGACAAGGATCCCGGCGTCGGGGTACAGCTCGCGGGTCAGCCGGGTCACCTCGATGTCCCGCTGCAGACCGCCGTGGGAGTCCATCCAGCGATGCCCGCGGCCGATCTTCAGCTTGAAGTCGCGGAACCCGAACTCGTGGTCCTGGGCGAGGTTCGCCCGGATCGCGTCCAGCCCGCCGTCGAGGTCGTCGAGGTAGATCCCGCCGCTGTAGCAGCGCACCCGGGGCGATCCGGCGCCGCCGAGCATCGCGTACACCGGCACGTCGAGGATCCGCGCCGCGAGATCGTGCAGCGGGTAGTCGAGGAACTCGGCCGCCGAGTCGATCACCCCGCGGTCCGGGTCGATCAGTTCTGCGAGGTTCCGTCCGACGAGCGAGCCGGGGTCCGCGTCGTGCAGCGGCAGCCCCCAGCCCGTCGCGCCGCGGTCGGTCTCCACGACGTACGCCGTGGTGCTGCCGCCGCTCCCGTGGCTCCCGAGGAACGAGTTGCGGCCGATCGTGCGGAGGTAGTCGTAGCGGATCTCGGTGGTCGTGACCGAGCTGATGACGTGCCTGGCGAGGGTCATCGGTCAACGATAGACAGAGACCAGCCGTCGGAACGCCGCCGGATTGCTGAGCACGTCGGTGTTGTCCGCGAACTGGTCGATCGACCCGATCAGCCCGTGCCGTGCCACCGCTTCGTCGGTCACGGTCGCCAGGCACGCCTGCACGAACCGGTCCGCGCCGAGCACCATCGCGGGCCGGTCGAAGTACGGCCGCGGGGCCGGGTCGAGCTCGTCGGTGATCCCGAGCGCGTTCTGCCGCCGGGCGACCAGCTCGTACGCCGTGACGAGCGCCCGCTCGCGCTCGGCGTACGACGTGGCCGCGACCGCGCCGGCCAGCGCGACGTCGAGCCCGTCCGGGTGATCGAGCCGTGCGAACGCCGTACCGAGCCACTTGCTGTACGGCGCGTAGGCCCTGGCCTGCAACAGGGCCAGGCGCATGAGGTCCCGCACCAGCCGGGCAGCCACGACCCGCGACCCGAGCTCGTCACCTACCTCGTGCGTGCGCTGGACGAACGCCTCCTCCTGGGCGACACGGGACCACTGGCAGGCCAGGGTCCACCGCCAGATCTGGTCCGGGTACCAGGCCAGTGCCTCACGGACCCGGGCCAGCCGTCCGTCGTCCGCGTACACCCGGCCGGCCACCACACCGAGGAGCTGCTGCTGCGGAGTCACCAGCCAGTCGTCGATCCCGATGCCCTGTGACGCGTCGAACCCGAGCTGCCCCCGCAACCAGTCCCCCAGCGTCGCGACGGTCACGTGGTGCCGCGGCGCGTAGCTGTCCCAACCGAAGCGCACCGGATACCCGTCGTACTCGTCGGGCAGCCCGTCGTCGACCGCCTTCCGCACCCGCTCGACGTCGGCCGCGTCCACCAGTACGACGAGCCGCGGCCCCCAGCCGTGGTCCATCGACCGCGCGGTGTCGTATCCGAGCACGTCCGACCCCCACCCGAGCAGCCCGGCCGCGTAGCCGATGTCCCCCACCAGCGGCGCGACCACCTCGGCGTGAAACCTTTCCGCGACCTCAGCCGCCGGCCTGAACTCAGCCTTGGAACCCACTGGGCCGCCTTTCGGTTCGGTCTGCCCGTTTACAGTTGCCCGGTGAGACATGTGGTGTGGGACTGGAACGGGACGCTGCTCAATGACAATCACGCCGTCCTGGCTGCCGTCAACGAAGTTTGTGCCGGGTTCGGGCGGGCGGAGCTGAGCTGGGGCGAGTGGCAGGCGGCCTATGCGCGGCCGATGCGGCTGTCGTACGAGCAGATCCTGCGGCGCACCCTGGACGAGGCCGAGTGGGAGCAGGTCGACAAGCTCTACCACGACCGGTACGACGCGCTGCTGCACACCTGTGAGCTGGCCGCCAGGACGCACGAGGTGCTCCGGTCCTGCACGGCGAGCGGGCGGACGCAGTCGTTGCTGTCGATGTGGTTCCACTCGCGGCTCACGCCGACGGTCGAGCACTACGGGCTGACGACCTACTTCACCCGGATCGACGGGCTGCCCGGCGCGGTCGGCGGCGGATCGAAGGCCGACAGCCTGGTCCGGCACCTGGAGGCGCAGCAGCTCGATCCGGCCGACGTCGTCCTGATCGGGGACGTCGTCGACGACGCCGAGGCGGCCCAAGCGGCCGGCGCCCGCTGCGTGCTCGTCACCACCGGCGCGATGACCCCGCAAGCCCTGCACTCGACGGGTGCCCCGGTGGCCGCTTCGATCACGGAGGCGCTCCAACTGCTCGACGCCTGAGACGAGAGCCGCCATGATCCCCAGGGGTACAGGCCCGTGGTTCTCCCTGGTGTGATGCACCTGCCTGCGACGAGACGGTGGTTTCACACCGAAGAGCGTCCAGGGAGGCACCCCGATGAAGCAGTACTACGGCCCAGTGGTCGTCCTACTCGACAGCCAGGACACGCTGGAGTGGGCTGCGGCCGAAGCCGCGGCCCGAAGCGCCGAGCTGCGCATCGTGCACGCATTCCGCTGGCCCCACCTGCTCGACCCGCTCGGTGAACTGACGGTCGACGAGCGGGACTTGGAGGCAGCCGAGGAGGACGTCGACGAGGCAGCCGGCCACGCCCGGCGGATCTTCCCGAGCCTGCGGGTCTCCACCACGGTCTTCCCCGGCCGCCCGGCCACCGCGCTGCTGAACGAGGCGCGCGAGAGCACCGGCGCACTCGTGGTGATCGGGCACGGTCGCAGCTTCGAGCGGAGCCTGGCCAGGCGCTTGGCCCGCCGTACGAACGGCTCCCTGGCAGTCGTCGGTCTGACCTCGGACCACGCGGCCGGACCGTCCACGGGGCGTGTGGTCGTGGCCGTCGACGGCCACGACCGGTCCGATGCGCTGGGGTTCGCGTTCGGCGCGGCGCGGCGGCGGGGCACTGGTCTGACCATCCTGCAGACCGGTCCGGCCGACGTCACCGCGTGGCAGACGGCGTACCCGGAGGTCGACGTACGGCGGAGCGCGGTCACCGGCACCGTCGCGAGCGCCGTGCTGGCCGAGTCCGCCGCCGCGGCCCTGACCGTCCTGACGGCCGACCGGACCTGGCTCCAGCAGACCGGCAACGCGACGGTCGCCCGGCTCGCGCGCGGTCCAGTAATACTGGTCTGACCAGTGGACCCGGGCCGGCCCGGCTAGGCTGACCGGCGTGGGGATGGCAGATCGCGAGCATCGAGAGCTGAGGGGCCGGCAGCGGGAGACCGAAGTACTGAGAGGGCTCGTCAGCGAGGCGAGGGCCGGCCGCAGCCAGGTGCTGCTGCTGACAGGCGAGGCCGGAGTCGGCAAGTCGGCCTTGCTGGACACCCTGGTCGCCGGTGCCGACGGCTGCCGGATCACCCGAACCGCCGGGGTCGAATCCGAGATGGAGCTCGCGTACGCGGGCCTGCACCAGCTCCTCCAGCCGTTCCTGGAACATCTCGAGCGACTGCCGGCACCGCAGCGGGAGGCGCTCGGCACGGCGTTCGGCCTGGTGAGCGGCCCAACGCCGGACAAGTTCCTGATCGGTCTCGCGGTCCTGAACCTGCTCTCCGACGCCGCCGGCGACCGGCCCGTGCTGTGCGTGGTCGACGACGCGCAGTGGCTGGACCTGATGTCCGCGCGCATCCTCGCTTTCGTCGCCCGCAGGCTCGCGGCCGAATCCGTGGTGATGGTCTTCGCCGTCCGCGACGGCATCGACCACGCGTTCACCGGCCTGACCGAGCTGGCGATCCGCGGCCTCGACGAGACCGAGGCGCGAGCACTGCTCGAATCCGTGCTGCCCGGACCGATCGACCCGCGGGTCCGCGACCGGATCGTCGCCGAGACTCACGGCAACCCGCTCGCCCTGCTCGAACTCCCGCGCGCCTGGACTGCCGCGGAGCTGGCCGGCGGTCTGACCAGGGGCAGCCTGGCCGGCCGGATCGAGGACAGTTTCGTCCGGCGCCTCGAAGTCCTCGAGCCCGGCACCCGGCTGCTCCTGCTCACCGCGGCCGCGGAACCGCTGGGCGACCCGACCCTGCTGTGGCAGGCGGCCGAGCGGCTCGGGCTCGGCGCCGACCCGGCGGCCGGCGCAATCGAGTCCGGGCTGATCACCTTCGGCCGGCAGATCCGGTTCCGGCATCCGCTCGTGCGCTCCGCGGCGTACCGGATGGCGACACCGCAGCAGCGGCTGGCCGTTCATCGCGCCCTCGCCGACGTCACCGATCCCGGGACCGACCCCGATCGCCGGGCGTGGCACCGGGCGCAGGCGACCATGGCGCCCGACGAGGACGTCGCCGCCGAGCTCGAACGGTCCGCGCAGCGCGCCCGGGCCCGCGGCGGGTTCTTCGCGGCCGGCACGTTCCTGGAGCGGGCGGCCGCGCTGACCATCGACCCGGGCCGCCGGGCCGACCGTGTGCTGGCCGCCGCGACCGCCCAGCGGAGTGCCGGCGGGCTCGACGCCGCGCTGGACCTGCTCGGCGCGGCATCCGCCGGGCCCGCGGATGCCGTACGGGACGCGCAGATCACGCGGTTGCGCGGCGAGATCGCGTTCGACCGCGGACACGCGACCGAGGCCGCGCGGACGCTGGTCGACGCGGCGCGGCAGCTCGAGCCGCTCGACCACGACCAGGCCCGGGTCGCGTACCTGGAGGCGATGTCGGCCGCGATCTGGGCGAGCGGCCCGGACGCGCCCGGGATCCTCGGTGAGGCAGCGGCCGCCGCACCGGCGCCGGCACCGTCGGACCCGCCGGGCGACCTGCTCCTGCAGGCGCTCGCGCTCCGCTTCACCCACGGGTACACCGACGCCGCGGCCCAGCTGGTCAGAGCCGTCGACCACGCCCGGCAGAGCGCCGGCGAGGCCGAGGACGTCCGCGGCTGGCTGTGGCTCGCGGGCAGCCGGTCCAGCGGGATCGTCGCGATCGATGTCTGGGACCTCGACGCGGCGCTCGAACTGGCCGCCCGCCACGAACGGATCGCCCGCGACAGCGGCGCTCTCGTCCAGCTCCAGTGGGCGCTGAACTTCCGCGCCAACGTGGTGTCGATGACCGGTGACCTCGCGGCCGCGACGGCGTACGTCGAGGAGGAGCGGCGGATCGGCGCCGCGACCGGGAACCGGGTGCTCGGGATCGGGCGGATGCAGCTCGCCGCGCTGCGCGGGCACGAGGCCGAGGCGACCGGACTGATCGACGCGATGATCCGCGAGGCACGCGCCCAGGGCCAGGGCCGGATGACCGCGATCGCGACGTACACGAGCGCGCTGCTGAACAACGGCCTCGGACGGTACGAGACCGCCCGCGACGCGGCGCTGCAGGTCTTCGAGCAGGACGTGGTCGCGTACAGCGCGCTGGTGATCGGCGAACTGGCCGAGGCCGCCTCGCGGACCGGTGACACCAAGCTCGTCGAGACCGCGCTGGCCTGGCTCGACGAGCGCGTCGCCGCCGCGCCGACGGACTGGGGCCGCGGGATGCAGACCCGCACGCGAGCGTTGCTGGCCGACGACGAGGACGCGTACCGCGCGTCGATCGACTACCTGAGCCGGACCGGTCTGCGCATCGAAGCGGCCCGCGCCGAGCTGCTGTACGGCGAATGGCTGCGCCGCGAAGGCCGCCGGCAGGACGCCCGCGAGCACCTGCGGACCGCCCACGAGCAGCTGGCCGGGATCGGCGCCGAGGCGTTCGCCGAACGCGCCCGCCACGAGCTGCTCGCCACCGGCGAGACCGTCCGCAAGCGCACGCCCGAAACCACGAACGACCTGACCGCGCAGGAGTCCCAGATCGCCGGCCTGGCCAGGGACGGACTGACCAATCCGGAGATCGCCGCCCAGCTCTTCATCAGCCCGCGCACCGTCGAGTGGCACCTCCGCAAGACGTTCTCCAAGCTCGGCATCACCTCCCGCCGCCAGCTCCGGACCGCCTTCGCCCGCGCCTGACCAGGGTGTTTCAGGGGTGCGGCCGAGCTCGCTGGGTCTCGGCGTCGCGATCAGCATCCTTGCCGCGGGTCGCCGGATGCAGTTGGGTTGTCCGCAAACCAAGGGTGAGGAGAACCCGTGACGAGCGAGGTCCTGGAAGGCCGCACCGCCGCCGGCCGCGGTGTACGGGTGCGGTTCTCGGCCGACGGCATCGAGGAGATCACCGACCACCCGTCGGCGCCGGACCTGCTGCTGATCCCGGGGCTGGTCGACATCCAGCTGAACGGGTACGGCGGTCTGGACGTCAACGACCCGTCGCGCCCGGCGAGCGAACTGCCCGACCTCGTCCGTGCCCTGTGGGGACAAGGCGTGACGACGGTCTACCCGACGATCATCTCCGCGGACGACGCGACCACGATCACCCTCGTCAAGCGCGCTGCCGCCTCCCGCGCGGCCGACCCCGACGTAGCGTACGGCGTACCGGGCCTGCACCTGGAGGGCCCGTACATCTCGTCCGCGGAAGGTGCCCGCGGCGCGCATGACCCGGCGGTCATCCGGGACCCCGACGCCGACGAGTTCGACCGCTGGCAGGCCGCGGCCGACGGCGCGATCGCGATCATGACGCTGGCTCCCGAACGCAAAGGAGCCATCGACTTCACCCGGCACCTCACCACCAGGCCGGGCACGCACACGTCAGCGACGAGCCCGGTCCTCGTCTCGGTCGGGCATTCGCTCGCGACCGCGACCGACATCCACGCCTTCGCGGCCGCCGGCGGGCGGATGTCCACCCACCTCGGCAACGGGCTTCCGGCCCAGATCGAGCGCCACCACAACCCGATCTGGGCCCAACTCACCGAGGACACCCTGACCGCCGGACTGATCGCCGACGGCCATCACCTGCCCGCGGACACCTTCGGCGCTCTCGTGCGCGCCAAAGGTCCGCAGCGATGCGTTCTCACCAGCGACGCGGCCGCCCTGGCCGGATGCGCACCGGGCGACTACCGGACCGCGGTCGGCGGCGCGGTCACCGTGGGGCCCGACGGAAGCCTCCGCCTCCAGGGCACGCCGTACCTGGCCGGTAGCGGCGCCTCATTGCTCGACTGCCTGCGGTGGGCGACCGGTCCAGGCGGACTCCCCCTCGACATCGCCGTCACGATGGCCACCCGGACACCGGCCGACCTGCTCGGCCTGCACGATCGCGGCCGTCTGGAGGTCGGTGCCCGCGCTGACCTCGTCCAGCTGACCAGCACCCCGAACGGCGCCGTCGGCGACGTCGCGGCCGTCGTTGTCAACGGCCGCGTGGTTGCTTGCAGCAACAGTTAAGTATTGGATCTTGCCGCCCGCAATCACTTGGCGGGGGCCCAATGCTTGCCGGTGAACCGCCCTTTCCCGTATAAGCCTTACATGACGGCGATCCGGCTCGACGCGGTGTCCAAGGTGTTCGAGGGCGAACACCTGGCCGTCGACGAGCTGTCGCTGGACATCGCCGACGGCGAGTTCATGGTGCTGCTCGGGCCTTCCGGCTGCGGGAAGACCACGTTACTGCGGATGATCGCCGGTCTCGAGCGGGTGACGGCCGGCGAGGTGTGGTTCGGGCGCACCAACGGCACCCGGCTCGCGCCGCGCGAACGGGGCGTCGCGATGGTCTTCCAGACCGGCGCGTTGTACCCGAACCGGACGGTCCAGGAGAACATCATGTTCCCGCTGCAGGTCGCCGGTCAGGACGACGTCCAGGCCGGATCCACCGCGGCGGGCCTCGCACAGATCCTCAGCATCGAGTCGGTGCTCGACCGGATGCCGCGCACGTTGTCGGGCGGTCAGCGGCAGCGGGTCGCGATCGGCCGCGCGCTGGTCCGCCGCCCGCAGGTGTTCCTGCTCGACGAACCGCTGTCGAACCTCGACGCCACGATGCGCACCGAGCTCCGGCAGGAGATCGGCGCGATGACCCGCGACCTGAACGTGACCACGCTGTACGTGACCCACGACCAGGTCGAGGCGCTGACCCTGGCCGACCGGATCGCGGTGATGCGCGACGGCCGGATCGAGGACGTCGGTACGCCGACGCAGGTGTACAACGATCCCGCGACCGCGTTCGTGGCCGGCTTCCTCGGCACGCCGCGGATCAACCTGCTGGCCGCCACCGTCCGCGTCACCGCGCACCACCGGGTCGCCCTCGACCTCGGCAACCAGTCGATCTCCCTCGACCCCACCGACCGCCGGTCGCTGATCCTGCGGCACCACGACGGCGCCGACGTGATCGTCGGCGCCCGCTCGAACGCGTTCAGCCTGACCGACGACGCCCCGAACCAGCTGACCGGCACCATCCGCGCCTTCGAGTTCCACGGCCAGCAGTCGATCGCCTTCGTGCACTGCGGGATCGAGGTCGTCGACCCCGACCGCGTCGGCCGCGCGACTCCGGCTCACGCCTCTCCCGCGACCGACCGTACGCCGTCCTTCCTGAGCAGACTCCGCTCGCGCGCCGGGCTGGGCGCACCCACACCTCCCGCACCCGAACCGCACGGCGCCACGCACCGCCGCGCCGACGTGGTCGTCGAACTCCCGGTCGACACCGAACTGGCCCGCGGCACCCGCGTCCACCTCGCGCTCGACACCTCCCGGATCCACATCTTCGACCAGACCGGCCACCGCGTGGACCGCATCACCCGCTGACCCGCCGCCGCGCTCAGCCCTCCAGGCCGGTGGTTGCGACACCTTCCACGATGCTTGCCCAGAGCAACGACCGCAGGTAGAACACACGCGGTAGCCGGACAGCCCACGCAGCTTGGTGTTCAGCACCATCTCGACCGGCGTCGCCCAGCGCTGAACTCATTTCACAGCGTTCACGAACCAGCTGGTGATCGTGGTGGGGTGAGTGATCGCCGTGCCGACGACGACGGTCCAGGCACCGGCCGCGACGGCCTGGGCGGCCTGGTCCGGGGTGTGGATGCGGCCTTCGGCGACGACCGGAGTGCTGATCGCCGCGGCCAGCCGGGCCACGAGGTCGAGGTCGGGCCCGTCGGTCTTCGTGGTGTAGGGCGTGTACCCCGAGAGCGTCGTACCGACGAGATCGGCGCCCGCCTCCGCGGCCGCGACACCCTCCTCGAAGGTCGAGCAGTCGGCCATCACGAGCTTGCCGGTGCGGTCGTGGATCGCCTCGATGATCTCGGCGAGACTGCGTCCGT
Source organism: Kribbella sp. NPDC051936 (assembly GCF_040680955.1). Taxonomy (NCBI): domain Bacteria; kingdom Bacillati; phylum Actinomycetota; class Actinomycetes; order Propionibacteriales; family Kribbellaceae; genus Kribbella; species Kribbella sp. NPDC051936. The sequence goes on from NZ_JBFAXS010000002.1 coordinate 659,757, forward strand.
CCGGACGCGGCCGCTGCGTCCCGTCGAGTGCGACGACATCGGCGCCGGCCTCCGCGACCGCCAGCGCATGGTCCAGGGTCGGGGTGATGAAAACGTCGTCGTGGCCGTCCTTCCACAGTCCGATCAGCGGCAGCTCGACCGCCGTACGGATCTCGGCGATGTCCGCGATGCCCTGCACCCGCAGACCGGCGGCCCCACCGGCTGCAACGGCCTCCGCCACCGCCCGCATGGTGGCCGGCGAGTTCATCGGCTCCCCCGGATACGCCTGACACGAGACAACCAGCCGCGCCCGGACAGCCTCCAGCACGTCACTCATCCAGCACTCTCTCCCCTGCAACCGTGACCGCCAGTCTAGGCAGCACCTCAGGGGCCCGGACCCGACCGCCTGAGGAGGGCGATTCAGGTGGTGAGGACTGCGACGACTGCTTCGGCGGTCGAGGTCGCCGACTGGGGGTTCTGGCCGGTGACGAGGCGGCCGTCGGTGACGGCCTGCGGGGTGAAGTTCGCGGCCGGGTGATGGATCGCGCCGCGAGCGGTCAGCGCGTCGGCGAGCAGGAACGGGACGACCTCGGTCAGACCGACCGCGGCCTCCTCGGCGTTGGTGAAGGCGGCGACGTTCTTGCCGTCGACCAGGTGACGGCCATCGGACAGGGTCAGGTTCACCAGCGCCGACGGGCCGTGGCAGACGGCCGCAACCACGCCGCCGTTCTCATAGATGCCTGCGGCAAGCGATGCCAGCGCCTCGTCGTTCGGGAAGTCCCAGACGGTGCCGTGCCCGCCCGCGAAGAAGATCGCGTCGTACGCCGAGGCGTCGAGGCCGGCCGCGGCCGGGGTCTGCTCCAGGTCCACGGACGCAAGGAACTTCTGCTGGATCGGGTCGTCCTCGTCCAGCCCGTCGATCGGCGGACGGCCGCCGGCGACGGAGACCAGGTCGACGTCGAAGCCCGCCGCGGTGAAGACGGACCACGGCTCGGCCGCCTCGGAGGCGTAGAAGCCGGTGGTCCGGCCGGTGTCGCCGAGCTGGGAGTGACTGGTGAGAGCGATCAGTACGCGTGTCATGGCTTCATGATGCGAGCGCCGAGGTATCGGAGACCAATAGGAATCTGCGCGGTGTGCCATAGAATTTCTGATATGAGCCCGTCTCTCGACCTGCTTCGGACGTTCCTGGCCGTGCATCGCGCCGGCTCGATCACCGCCGGCGCGGAATTGCTCGGACTCTCCCAGCCGACCGTGACCGCGCAATTGAAGACGCTCGAATCCACGCTCGGCCGGCCGCTGTTCGAGCGGCTCGCCCGCGGCGTCCGGCCGACCGGCGCCGGCGACGAACTCGCGCGCCGGGTCGCCGATCCGATCGACGCGCTGCACGGCCTGCTGCGCGACGAACTCGCCGCGCCCACCGCGACCACCGTCCATCTCGGCGGCCCGTCGGACTTCCTCTGCGCCATGGTTCTGCCGTCGCTCGCCGAGCGTCTCGCAGACGGACTCCAGGTCCGGGCGACTTTCGGCCTGCCCGACGACCTGCTGGACCGGCTCGTCGACCGTAGCCTCGACTTGGTGATCAGCTCGACCCGGCCGCGGCGCGCCGGCGTCCGCGCAACACCCTTCTACGACGAGACTTTCGCGCTCGTGGCAGCACCGAAGTGGTCTGCCGGTACGCCGACCAGCTCACCGGAGCCGCTGCGGAAGATCCCCCTGATCGCGTACGCCGAGGAGGCGCCGATCATCCGCCGCTACTGGCGAACCGTCTTCTCCACCCGCCTGACCCGGACCGCCGACCTCGTCGTACCGGATCTGCGCGGAGTCCTCGCCGCGGTGCGCGCCGGCGCCGGCGCGAGCGTGTTGCCGACATACCTGTGCGACGAGGCGCTGGCCGCCGGCGAACTGGTCCTGCTGTCCGATCCCGAACTGCCGCCGCTCAACACCCTCTACCTGGCAACGCGGTCGGCCACCGGACCGAACAACCCGGCCGCCGTGGTGCGCGACCGGCTGCTGCGAACCTTCGGCTGACCCGCGCGCCCGAACAAGTCCTGACTACCGGAGCATCAGGACCGCGGCGGTGACGCCGGCCACCACGATCAGGGCGCGGAGCAGGCCGCTCGGGAGCCGGCGGCCGATGTGCGCGCCGACGTACCCGCCGGCGACCGACCCGGCCGCGAGCAGCACGATCGCGGTCGGGTTCAGGTCGGCGACGAACACGAAGATGATGCCGGCCACGAGGTTCGCGGCCAGCAGGGACAGGGTCTTGAGCGCGTTCGCGACACGCAACTCGAGGTCCAGGCCGAGGCCGAGCACCGCCATCATCATCACGCCCGCACCGGCGCCGAAGTACCCGCCGTACACACCGGTCAGCGCGGCGAAGAACGTCGTCGCCGGCGTCATCGTCGCCCGCGTCTCCGCCGGGGTCTCATGCCGCGACCGCAGCCAGCGGGAGATCCACGGCTGGACGCCGACGACCAGGCAGGTGAACAGGATCAGCCACGGCGCGGCCGCCGCGAAGACCCCGGGCGGCAGGGCGAGCAGCAGCGCCGCGCCGCCGATCGCGCCGATCGCGCACGTCAGCACCACGGCGATCGTCGTCGGCCGGGACACCTCGCGCAACTCCCGCCGGTACCCGAACGAGCCGCTGAGCGCGCCGGGCAGCAAGCCGATCGTGTTCGAGGCGTTCGCCACCACCGGCGGGATCCCCAGCGCGATCAGGGCGGGGAAGCTGACCAATGACGCGACACCGACGGTGGATGTGAGCACGCCGGCGCCGAGACCGGCCGCGACGATGGCCAGATGCTCCGCACCGGTCACGTCCTGTCCCGCACCGCGACGCCGGCATCCAGCATGATCTCGGGCGACTCCATGGCACCAGCTTATTGACGACCGGCAGCGGCCGGGCAGACGGTCGGTCCGGGACGCTGTTTACGCAAACAGACCGACTCGGCCCGATCATGGGCCCACGAGGCACGGACGTCAAGAGTCCAGCACCTCCGCGCCTCGAGCACGCGCGCCGATCCGCCCAAACACCAGCAAATCAAGGGCTTCTCGAACTGAACCGGATCAGTCGAAATTCCCGGGCACGGGCTCTTGACGCCGGATCGACAGGGGCGCTCTAATCATCGGCACCTTCTGTTCACGTAAACATTCTTGGCTCTCCGGAGGTAACAATGACCCCGCCCGCCAACGTCTCCCGCCGCGCCGTGCTCGGCGGAGCACTCGGTCTGGCCGCCGCAGGGGTGCTGGGCGCCTGCGGCTCCAACAAGGGAACCGGAGCTGCTGCCACTGGTGGTGGCGGCAGCAAGGTCTCGCTCAGCCAGTGGTACCACCAGTACGGCGAGAAAGGGACGCAGGAAGCAGCGAAGAAGTACGCCGCCGAGTACACCGACGCGACCGTCCAGATCCAGTGGATCCCCGGCGACTACCCGGCGAAGCTGTCCAGCGGTCTCTCGTCCGGCGACGGGCCCGACGCCTTCGAGGGCCACCTCGAGCGCTCACTGGTCAGCTCCGGCCAGGTCGTGCCGCTCGACGACCTGATCGCCGATGTCAAGGACGACTACGCCGAGGGCGACCTGGCCGCCAACTCGATCGACGGGAAGCTGTACTCGATCCCGATGATCAACGACCCGCAGATGCTCTACTACCGCAAGAGCCTGTTCGAGGCGAAGGGCATCAAGCCGCCGCAGACTCTCGACGACCTGATCGCGGCCGCGAAGGAACTCACCGACAAGTCGGTCAAGGGCCTGTTCGCCGGCAACGACGCCAACAACACCGGCGGCGGCCTGACCACGGCGGCGATCTACTCGACCGGCGGCCGGTTCCTGACCGCCGACCACAAGATCGGCTTCGACCCGGCCAAGGTCGCCGAGGTACTGCTGAAGCTGCGGAAGTTCGCCGCGGACAAGAGCCTGCTGCTCGGTGCGCCGACCGACTGGTGGGATCCGTCGGCGATCAACCAGAACCTGTGCGCGATGCAGTGGATCGGCATGTGGGCGGTGCCCGGGATGTCGACCGCGCTCGGCGCGGACGAGATCGGCGCGTTCCCGTTCCCGGCCGCGGCCGGCGGCAAGCCGGCGGTCGTCTCCGGCGGCTGGTCGGCGTTCGTCAGCGCGAAGTCCAAGAACATCGACGCTGCGAAGGCGTTCACCAAGTGGCTGTGGGTGGACAAGACCGACCTGCAGGAGGACTGGTCGCTCAGCTACGGCTTCCACATCCCGCCGCGGAAGAGCCTGGCCGCGAAGGCCTCGAAGCTCCAGTCCGGCCCCGCGGCCGAGTCGGTCAAGCTCAACACCGACTACGGGGTCCAGGGCGACCCGAACTGGACACCCGCGATGAGCACCGCGCTCACCGACGCCGTCACGCGAGTGATCGGCAAGGGCGGTGACCCCGAGACCGAGCTGGCCGGCGCGGTGAAGAAGATCAACACCGAGCTCAGCAAGATCTTCGGCTGATGTCGCAGCAGACGACCACAGCTCCGCAGGTGCGCCCGGTCGGCGGGCGCATCTCGAGCGCGCGGAGAACGCGGGCGATCCACGGGCAGCGGCGCGCGTTCTGGCTGTTCATCGCGCCGTTCCTGATCGGGCTCGTGGTCTTCGTCTACTTCCCGATCGCCTGGAGCGCGTTCCTCAGCTTCTTCGACGCCCAGGGCACCGTGACGCCGACCAAATTCGTTGGCCTGGGCAACTACACCGCGATGTTGAGCGACAAGGCGTTCGTCTCCTCGCTGGTGACGTTCACCGCGTTCGCCGTTCTCATCGTTCCGACCACCTTCGCGCTGTCGCTGTTCCTGGCGGTGCTGGTGAACCGGGTCCGGGTGGCGCGGGCGTTCTTCCGGTCGGTGTTCTTCCTGCCGACCGCCTGCTCGTACGTCGTCGCGTCGCTGATCTGGAAGCTGTCGATCTTCAACGGCGTCCGGTTCGGGATGGCGAACACGTTGCTCGGCTGGATCGGCGTGGAACCGGTCAGCTGGCTGGCCTCGCTGGATCCGCCGTGGTACTGGCTGGTCATCGTGACCGCGCGGCTGTGGCTGCAGGCCGGCTTCTACATGATCCTGTTCCTGGCCGCGTTGCAGAACATCAACCCCGAGCTCTACGAGGCCGCGTTCGTGGACGGCGCCAAGCCCGGCTGGCAGGTGTTCCGGCACATCACCCTCCCGCTGCTGCGGCCGACCTCGATCTCGGTGCTGCTGCTGTGCCTGATCGCGGCGTACCAGGCCTTCGACGAGTTCTACAACCTGCTCGGCGCGGTCGAGTACGCGCGCCCGCCGCTGGTGTACCTCTACCACCTCGCGCTCGGCAGTCAGCAGAACTTCGGCCTCGGCAGCGCGGGCTCGCTGATCCTGGCCGCGATCATCGCCGTCGTCACCGTGCTGCAGGGCAAGCTCCTCGGCTTCGGCAGACCCAGCGACTAGGAGATTCCCATGGATTCCCATCAGCCGCAGGCCGTCGGCTACCGGCGTACTCTCGCCGACCGGATCGCCAATGGCGCCGGGACGGCCGTGCTGCTCGTGATGACGTTGCTGTTCCTGGTCCCGTTCTACCTGCTGATCAGGAACGGACTGGCCGGCACCAAGGACATCACCGCCCCGGGCTGGACGTTCTTCCCCAAGGACATCCAGTGGCACAACCTCGCGGACCTGTTCAGCGACCCCGAGATCCCGATGCTCAGCTCGCTGCGGAACTCCGCGGTCGTCGCCGTCCTCACCACGGCCGGCACGCTGCTGGTCAGCTCGCTGGCCGGATACGCGCTGGCCCGGATCAACCATCCGCACAGCAACAAGATCTTCTACGCCGTGCTCGCCACGCTGATGATCCCGGGCGCGGTGACCTTCGTGCCGAGCTTCGTGATCGTGTCGTGGCTCGGGTGGGTCTCGGACTACCGCGGCCTGATCATCCCGTCCCTGTTCAGCGGCTTCACCGTCTTCCTGTTCCGCCAGTACTTCCTCTCGTTCCCGAAGGAGCTCGAGGAGGCGGCCCGGATCGACGGCCTCGGGTACGGCGGGACCTTCTGGCGGATCGTCGTACCGAACTCCGGGAACTTCATCGCGGCGATCGCCGTGATCACGTTCATCGCGAGTTGGAACTCGTTCCTCTGGCCGCTCGTCGTGGCCCAGGACGAGAGCGCCTGGACCGTGCAGGTCACGCTCTCGACCTTCGTCACAGCGCAGACCATCAACATCCCGCAACTGTTCATGGCGGCAGCCGTCTCGATCCTGCCGCTCGTCCTGGTCTTCGTCTTCCTGCAGCGGTATCTCGTGCAGGGTGTGGCCCAGACAGGCCTGAAAGGTTGAGAACCCTGTGAAACGAAGAACTCTCTGGGCGGGTGTGCTGCTGGCGACGGTCGGGCTCAGCCTCCTGACGTCACCGGCCAATTCCGCCGAACCCACCGCGAACACCTCCTTCCGCCCCGGTCAGCCCTGGCTGGACACGAGCGGCAAGGTGATCCAGGCCCACGGCGGTCAGGTCGTGCCGGCGACGGACGACGACGGCCGGCGCATCTACTACTGGTACGGCGAGGACCGCAGCAACGGGTACTACGACAGCCCGGGCGTCCACCTGTACTCGTCGTACGACCTGTACAACTGGAAGGATCAGGGGCTCGCCCTCCGCGCGATGAACTCCCCCGACCAGTTCGCGAACGATCCGTACTTCGCGAAGCTCTACAAGAAGTACACGCCCGCGCAGAAGGACGTCGTCTGGCGCGACCTGTCCACCAACAGCGTCCGCACCGACGGCTGGGCCCGCCCGTCGATTCTCGAGCGCCCGAAGGTGATCTACAACCAGGCGACCGGCAAGTGGGTCATGTGGGTGCACTCCGACGGCCCGTCGTCGGCGACCAGCACGTCGACGTACGCGCGCGCCGAGGCCGGGGTGGCGATCGCGGACTCGCCGAAAGGCCCGTTCCGCTGGATCGACTCGTACCGCCTGAACCGGGTGCCGAGCGACTCGGTGCCGTGGTGCGGCAGCGGGTCGGCGTTCGACCCGGCCGGCGGGATGGCGCGGGACATGAACCTGTTCGTGGACGACGACGGCACGGCGTACATCATCTACTCGTCCGAGGAGAACCGGACGATGTACGTGTCCAAGCTGAACAGGTCGTACACGTACCTGTCCGCGGCGCCGGAGAACGCCGTCCAGGGCAAGGACTTCGTGCGCACGCTGGCGTGCAACCAGCGCGAGGCGCCGGCGATGTTCAAGTCCGAGGGCACCTACTACTTGGTGACGTCAGGTGCCACCGGCTGGGATCCGAACCCGGCACGCTACGCGACCTCGCAGAACGTCCTGGGGCAGTTCACCGACCGCGGTGTCCCGATCAGCGGTGACGGCGCGGCGACCACGTACCACTCGCAGAGCACCAACGTGATCCCGGTCGACCAGAAGCAGAACAAGTTCGTGTTCATGGGTGACCGGTGGACGCCGAACGACCTCGCCAACGCGCCGTACGTCTGGATGCCGATGAGGTTCGGCGAAGGCGGCGCGCTCAGCATCGGCCCGGACACCGAGTGGACGCTGCGAGACCTCACGCCGTACACGCGCTGGACCGTCACGAGCACGATCCCGGACCACGTCTGGCTCGGCGACACCAGCACGCTGCCCGCCGCCGTCACGGTGACGACGGCCTCGGGATCACAGCAAGTCGCTGTCACCTGGGACGCGGCGAGCATCGCGCAACCGGGACCGGCGACGCTGCGCGGCACGCTCGCGGACGGCAGGACGTTCACCCGATCGGTTGTGGTCGTGCCGCACGGCCTGCGGTACGCCGTGAACGCCGGCGGGACCGCGACGCCCGACTGGACCCGCCTGACGCAGGTCGCGTCGGCGGAGCAACCACTGCTCAACTCGGAGCCGGAGCAGCCGCTGGGCACTGATCCCGCGACCGGCACACAGTGGGGCTACACCGGTTCGAGCGCTCCGGCAGGCACCGGTGACCTCTACACCACCTTGCGGTACGCGAAGAACCACGAGCCGCTGGTCTACACGTTCGGAAACCTCGAGCCCGGCACGTACACCGTCCATGCGGGCTACTACGACCCGTGGCCGTGGGCCAACCGCGCTGCCGAGGTCTCCGTCAACGGTTCGGTCGTCGACCAGCAGCGCTTGTTCACCGCGACCGGTGTGGCGGCGACGTACGGCGGGATCACGGTCGGGGCCGACGGAAAGCTCACGGTGACGATCACTCCGACCCGCTCCCCCGACATCCAGGTCAGCTGGTTGATGGTGGCTCGCGGTAACTGACGCCCGCCTATGCTGATGCCATGTCGAGCGAGGTCAAAGGCGCGCGCCGCGGCGCCAAAGGGCACCCGAAGTCGGGACCGTCCATCGGCGACGTGGCGCGGCTGGCCGGGGTGTCGTCGCAGACCGTGTCCCGCGTCTCCACGGGCTCGGAGCCGGTCCGGGCCGAGACCCGGGAGCGGGTGCTCGACGCGATGAGGCAACTGGGCTACGCACCGAACCTCGCCGCCCGGGCCCTGCGCCAGGGCAACTTCCGGTCGATCGGCCTGATCGCTCACCAGGTCATCCGCACGGGTGAGTCGAAGACGATCGAGGCAGTGATCGAGGCCGCTCGCCGGGAGGGTTACTCGGTGAGCCTCGTCGACGTCGAGACCCCGTCGTCGAGCGATGTCAGCGAGGCCGTCCAGCACCTCAGTCACCAGGCGATCGACGGCCTGATCATCATCCGCGCCGAGACCGCGACACCGGCCGCGCTGGCGCTGCCGCCGACGCTGCCGGTCGCGGTGTCCGACTCGCGGTTCGTCGGGCACCATCCGGCCGTCGGCGCCGACCAGGCCGGCGGCAGCCGGGCCGCGGTCCAGCACCTGCTGGATCTCGGGCACCCGACCGTGCACCACATCGCGGGACCGAGCGACTCCGGCCCCGCGGACCTGCGGGCGACCGCGTGGCGGCAGACCCTGACCAGCGCCGGACGCCAGGTGCCGGAGGCGTTCGTCGGCGACTGGTCGGCGGAAGCGGGCTACCGGATCGGCAGCAGCATCGCCGGGCGCGACGACGTGACGGCGGTCTTCGCGGCGAACGACGAGATGGCCGCCGGCCTGATCCACGCGCTGCACGAGGCCGGCCGCCGGGTGCCCGACGACGTGAGCGTGGTCGGGTTCGACGACATCGACCTCGCCGCCCACCTCTGGCCGCCGCTGACCACGGTCCGGCAGGAGTTCCACCAGATCGGCCACGACCTGGTCGAGGTGATCATGCGGCAGCTCGGCGGCCGCGAGCAGCTGACCGGCTACCACGGCACCGTGCCGGCGCCGCTGATCGTCCGGCAGAGCACGGCCGCGCCGCGCCCGCGCCGACGGACCCGGCGCTGAGCACGGCACCGATCCACGGTGGACATTCGTGACGTCTTCAAGTTACCGTCGCTGACGACAATGTTTACGTAAACAACGTCGCCGTACGGCTCGACAAGAGATGAGAACCCATGCCTGACTTCGCCATCGGTGAGTCCGACTTCCTCCTGGACGGCCGGCCCTTCCAGATCATTTCCGGTGCGCTGCACTACTTCCGGATCCACCCGGACAGCTGGGCCGACCGGATCGAGAAGGCCCGGCTGATGGGGCTCAACACCATCGAGACCTACGTCCCCTGGAATCTGCACAGCCCGCGTCCGGGCGTGTTCGACACCTCGGGCCTGCTCGACCTCGGGCGCTTCCTCCGCGAGGTCGCGTCCGCCGGGCTGTACGCGATCGTGCGGCCGGGACCGTACATCTGCGCCGAGCTGGACAACGGCGGGCTCCCGGCGTGGCTCTTCCGGGACAGCAGTGTCGGCGTCCGCCGGTACGAGCCGGGCTTCATGTCCGCGGTCACGCAATACCTGCAGGACGTGCTGGAGATCGTCCGCCCGCTGCAGATCGACCAGGGCGGCCCGGTGCTGCTCGTCCAGGTCGAGAACGAGTACGGCGCCTTCGGCGACGACCAGACCTACTTGAAGGCCGTGGCCGAGGTCATCCGGGGCGCGGGCACGACCGTTCCGCTCGTCACCGTGGACCAGCCGACCGACGCGATGCTCGCCGCCGGCGGACTGGACGGCGTACTGCGGACCGCGTCGTTCGGGTCGCGGGTTCCGTCGCGGCTGGAGGCGCTGCGCAAGCACCAGCCGACCGGGCCGCTGATGTGTATGGAGTTCTGGGACGGCTGGTTCGACTACTGGGGCGGACGTCATCACACGACGTCGGCGGCCGAGGCCGCGGCGGAGCTGGACGCGCTGCTCGCGGCCGGGGCGTCGGTGAACATCTACATGTTCCACGGAGGCACGAACTTCGGGCTGACGAGCGGGGCCAACGACAAGGGCGTGTACCGCGCGACCGTGACGTCGTACGACTACGACGCGCCGCTCGACGAGGCCGGGAACCCGACCGAGAAGTACCACGCGTTCCGCGAGGTGATCTCGCGGTACGCCCCGGTGCCGGACGAACTGCCGGCGATCCGGCCGCCGGCCCGCGAGTTCGGCGTCGCGCTGGCCGATCCCATCGGGCTCCTGCAGGGCTGCGGCGGCACCTGGTCCGAGCATGCCGCGCTGCCCACGCTCGACGACCTCGAGGCGCGGCTGGCGCTCTTCCGTACCGAGCTGCGCGGGGGCGGGCCGGCGTTGCTGACGTTCGGCGAGGTCCGTGACCGTGTCCAGGTGTTCCTCGACGGTGCGCCGGTCGGTGTCCTGGAGCGGGAACGGCACGAGCGGGCGATCATGCTCCCGCACACGCGCGGCCGGCTCGAGCTCGTCGTCGAGGACCAGGGACGGGTCAACTACGGACCGCGGATCGGTGAGCCGAAGGGGCTGATCGGCCCGGTGCGCCTGGGCGCCGACGAGCTCACCGGCTGGTCGGCGTGCGTGATCGACCTCGACAACCTTCCGCGGCTGTGGGATTCCGCCGGCCCGACACCGTCCGCTCTCGGCATCGGGCCGACCGCCTGGCGCGCGACGTTCGAGACCGACGGCGAGTCCAATCTGTTCCTGCGAACCGATGCCTGGGGCAAGGGTCTCGCCTGGGTCAACGGCTTCTGCCTCGGCCGGTACTGGCGCCGCGGCCCCCAGGAGACGCTCTACGTACCGGCGCCGCTGCTGGCGCCGGGGACGAACACCCTCGTCGTCCTCGAGCTCGACGTCATGGACACGCCCACGGCGACCTTCACGGGCTCCGCGTCGCTCGGGTTCACCGACCTCTAGCCGGTCTTCCGGACGGTGAGCTCGAACGTCGTCAGCGCCGACGCGTCGATGGCGAGCCGGTGGACCTCCGGCCCCCACACGGCACTGAGCAGGTCGTCGTCGACAGGGCGGCGTTCGAGCGTTCCCGCGCCGAGTTCCGCGTTCCACGTCAGCGTCGCCACGGCACCGGACAGCGCCCGGACGACGAGTTCTCCGGGCCGCTGTCGTTGCGGCGTACCGGCGATCACGAAGTGCTCCACGAGTACGTGCCCGGCCGGCCACGTGTCGACGACTCGTACGGCGCCCGCGTCGAGCGTGGCCTTCCGCCGTACGGCGCCGTCCGGCAGCGTCAACGCGAACGAGGCCCCCTCTTGTACGTCGATGTGCGTGGCCTTCGAGTCCGCGCCGGGTGACTGCTCCCGGCCGTCGACCAACGGGACGTTGTGCCAGGCGCTGCGCACGACCCACTGCTCGTAGCGCCGCGGCGAGAACGAGATCGCCGTGTAGGTCGGCTGACCGAGATCGATGAGTACCGGCGACGAATCGACCGCGGCGATGAACGAGCCGACATCGTTGTGGTTGTGGTTCTCGTCGTTGTGGCCGCCCTTGACGGCGAGGGCCAGGCCGGCGTCCCGGGCGACGAACAGCTGCGTGTCCGGAAGCCAGGTCGAGCGCGGCAGCCCTGTGGCACCAGGCTTCGCGGCCCACCAGTCGCTGTCGAAGAGAGCCAGGACCAGCCGCCCGAGGCCGGGCTGTGGCGTCGGCAGTTCGTCCCGATGTGTTGCTGCGAACGCCGTCACGTCGTCGTCGCCGATCCGGCGCCCCCAGCGGTGCAGGACATGCCATGGCTGCTGCGTGCTCGGTCGCGCGGGACCGTCGCCGACGTTCACGAACCAGCCGTCGCCGAGCGCCATCCGGCCCGGGTACCGCGCCAGCTCGGCGAGCGGCGGAACACCCCACGGGTCGAACGCGCCGGCGGTGATCCGGTCGAGGAGTTCGAGAGCGGTCGCCAGACGGGCCGGGCCGTTCCACCAGTACGCATAGCCTTCGTCGCAGCCGCCGTCGGACGGCATCGCGTCGAGGTACCGGCTGAGCCCTTCCACGACCAGGTCGACGAGCCGCAGTTGCCGGTCGGCGTCGGGTTCGAGCAGCAGAGCGGCACTCAGGATGTGGCCGTGGATCCACGGGTTCCAGTTGTGCAGCCGGCCGTCCAGCCCGAGCCAATGCCAGTCGCGGCGCTGCAGGAACGGTACGAAGACACGGACCCGTGCCTCGCGCCGCAGGCGACGACGCAGGCCTGGCACGCGATCGTCGAGGGCAGGTCCGAGGACGAGATCGGCCCAGGCGAGGACCTCGACGGTCTCGGCCGCGCCCAGGTCGACGTACGGATCGTCCGGATCGGCGACGACCTCGTTGCGTGCCGAGGCGAACGACTCGTGCGCAGCCCAGCACCAGGTGGTCTGCTCACACAGCAACTGCAGTCCGTCGGCGGCGTGGTCGACCCACGACTCCTCACCGGTGACAGCAGCCGCCGCGACCGCTGCCGCCGTACGGCGACGCAGCTCACCGACCGGCTGCTCGTAGGCGACCCGCACGCCGTCACGCCAGTAGCGCGCGTAGTCCGAGAGCAGCGTGTGCGGCCAAGGCTGCGCGCGGTCCTTCTCCGCCTCCCCCAGCAGCGCGGCGACAGCCTTGTGATCCAGGGCCTCCCACGCGGCCCGCTCGCTGATGTCGGGGACGCCGAGCCGCACCGCGGCAGCCCCGACGGCCGACCGGCGTACCTCGTCGGACAGGGACCGCCACCGCTGCATCAACGACGTCACCAGGACACCGTATTAGGCGACCCCACGGTGGTGGGTGGCTCGGTAGTGGGTGGGGGGCATGGTCTTCTGTTCGCGGAAGCGGCGGTTGAAGTTGGCGAGGTTGTGGTAGCCGCTACGGGTGGCGATCTCGGTGATCGGGAGCGAGGTGGTCGTGAGCAGGCGGCAAGCGGTCTCGACGCGCAGCTGGTTGACGTAGTCGGTCAGCGTGCAGCCGAGCGCGCGGCGGAAGAAGCGGCTGAACGACGTCGGCGCCATGTGGACGAGCGCGGCGACCTCGTCGAGTACGACCGGCTCGGTGTGCGCCCGCTGCAGGTGCCGGCACACCACGTCGACCCGATCCCGTACGGCGGTGCTCGGCGCGGCGGCGTACCCGGCTCCGGTGATCGGTGTCGCTGCCGTACCGGCGGCGAGACGCTGCAGTACGTCGAGAAGCCGCACCGTCTGGTCGGCCGGCGCGAGTCGGGGAAGAGCAGCGATGTCGGCGTGCAACTCGTGGCGGCCGAAGTACAACCCGCGGGCCGAGCGGCTCAGCAGACTCTGGACGGCGGCGAACTGCGGGAGCTCGAAGAAGCCGGCGCCGAGGAAGTCGTGCCGGAACTGTGTCACGGCGGCCTCGGACTGCTGATCCGACGCGTACGTGTGCGGCAGATCGGGCCCGAGCAGCACGAGATCGCCCGGCAGGTACCCCTCCACATCGGTACCCACGTACCTCGTCCCGGATCCCGCGGTGATGAGCGTGAGTTCGTATTCCCGGTGGAAGTGCCAGGCGAAGCCGAACGACCGCTCGCGCCTGGTGAAGCACGTGAACGTCGTACCGCTCGGGACTCCCGGCCGCTCGTAGCGCGGGTTCATCGGCACAGTCTAGGAGGACAACTGAGTACCGGAACCGGTCATCAGCGGCGTAGCACCCCGCGGGCCGGGGTTGGAATCGTGGAGGCCATGACGACCACCGACCTCTCCGTCGACGAGCTCGATACGCCGTACGACGGTGTGCCGCCGACCGCCACCGCCGACTTCAACCGCGACGGGTTCGCCCACCTGTCCGGAGTACTGAGCCCGGACACCATCGCGCGGTACGAGCCGACGATCACGTCCGAGGTGATCCGGCTCAACACCCAGCACCTGCCGCTCGCCGAGCGCGACACGTACGGCAAGGCGTTCCTGCAGGTGACGAACCTGTGGCAGCAGAACGAGCTGGTGAAGGAGCTCGTGTTCTCCCGCCGTCTGGCCGGTATCGCGGCGCGACTGCTCGGGGTGCACGCCGTTCGGCTGTACCACGACCAGGCGCTCTACAAGGAGCCGAGCGGCGGCATCACCCCGTGGCATGCCGACCAGTACTACTGGCCGCTGTCCTCCGATCGGTGCGTGACGATCTGGCTGCCGCTGCAGGAGACGCCGCGGGAGATGGGGCCGCTCGCGTTCGCCCGCGGCAGCCACAACTTCGCCTTCGGCCGCGAGCTCCCGATCTCCGACGAGTCCGAGGAACAGCTGAAGAACGCCGTGGCCGAGCAGAACTTCGAGGACGTGGTCGAACCGTTCGCCCTCGGCGACGCGTCCTTCCACCGCGGCTGGACCTTCCACCACGCCGGCCCGAACCGCGGCACCGAGCCCCGGCGCGTGATGACGGTCATCTACATCGACGCCGACATCCGCGCCGCAGCCCCCACCAACGACAACCAGCACGCCGACCTGGCCAACTGGATGCCAGGCACGACCCCCGGCCAGATCCCCCAATCCCCCCTCAACCCGATCCTGTACGACACCGCCGGCCTCCAATAGCGGGAGCGATGAGGAACCCGCTGGTGTTTGCTGGTGTGGGCCCACGAACAGCCCACAAAACAAGGGGATTCCGGCTCGGAAACTGTCGGTGGCACCGTCTAGAGTCGATGCCATGGAACTTCTGGGCGAACGGCCGGCGTGGTCGATGAGTGGCGGCGAACTGCTGTCCACCCTCGACACGCTGGAGGCCGAGCTCGCCCGCCTGGAGGCCTACCGGCTGAGCGTGATCGCCGCGATCGAGTCCACCGGGTACGCGCAGGAGCTCGGCGCCCGCGACACCGCCGAACTCCTGCGTTTCCGGTACCGCCTGGACTCACCGGCCGCCCGCCGCACCCTCCGCCTCGCCCAGACCGCCCCGCACTACCCGGCCGTATCCACCGCCCTCGAACGCACCGCCTCCT
Organism: Kribbella sp. NPDC051936; assembly: GCF_040680955.1. Lineage (NCBI taxonomy): Bacteria > Bacillati > Actinomycetota > Actinomycetes > Propionibacteriales > Kribbellaceae > Kribbella > Kribbella sp. NPDC051936. The sequence goes on from NZ_JBFAXS010000002.1 coordinate 674,896, forward strand.
CCGCACCCACCGACGCCCCCGACGACAGCGGGTCCGACGACAGCGGGTCCGACGACAGCGGGTCCGACGACAGCGGATCCGGCGACGGTGGTGGTGGTGGCTGGCTGCTGCGGCCGGCGCAGGCGGCCGCGATCGTGTTCGGACTCGACCGGGTCCGGTCGCGGGTCCCGGTGGAGCACCTGGACGCGGCCGCGGAGCAGTTGGTCGGGCTGGCCGGTCACCTGTCGCCCGGCGAGCTGCGCACCGCCGCGAAGGAGATCGCCGACCTGCTGGACTCCGACGGCCCCGAGCCCGAGGAGCTGAAGGCGTATGAACGGGAGTCCCTGACGCTGTCGGCTGCCGACAACGGGGTGAAGTTCACGGGCTTCCTGGCCAACGAGAACGCCGAACTCCTGCGCGCCGTCGTCCACGCCGGCGCCCGCCCACACAAGACCGTCGACGGCGAACACGACCCCCGCCCGCGCGACAAGCGCCAGGCCGACGCCCTGTCGGATGCCTTGAGCACCGCCGCCGCCGTCTGGGCCACCACCGGCCCCACCACCGGCCCCACCACGGGCACCGAGGGCACCGCGAGCACTGCGGGCACAGATGGTGCTGCGAGCACTGCGGGCACAGGTAGTGCCGCGAGCACCGCGGGTGCCGCGGCCTCGGCGGCTGAAGGCGCCGCGGGCGCCGAGGACACAGCCGGCACCGCGGGCACGGGTGGTCGGGTGGCCGGGTATGGCGCGAAGGCGACCATCACCGTCACGATCGACCTCGAAGACCTCAAAGCCGCGACCGCGGACGCGATCGGGCGCACCGTCTACAGCGGCGGGCTGTCCGCGGCCACGATCCGGCGGCTGGCCTGCGACGCGAACATCATCCCGTTGGTGCTGGGCTCGAACTCCGAGCCGCTGGATGTGGGCCGCCGCGTGCGGCTGGTCACCAAGGCGATGCGCCGCGCCCTGGACGCCCGTGACCGTGGCTGCGTGGTCTGCGGAGCCCCGCCGGTGATGTGCGACGCCCATCACCTGATCTCGTGGATCGACGGCGGCGACACCAAGGTCTCGAACCTGGCTCTGCTGTGCCGCCGTCACCACACCGACCTGCACAGGGGCCGCTGGCAGATCACCATCCTCGACGGCGTCGTCCACGTCGCCCGCCCCAGCTGGGCCGAACCCGGACCCACCCCAGCCACAGCCCGACGCACCGCACCGCCACACACCCAGCCACGACGTACGGCGTCTCCAGATGCCCGGGCCCGACGTCCGGCACCACTGGACACCGACGCACCGCGTACAGCACCGCCCGACGCGCAACCCGGACGCGCGGCACCGCCCGACGCACAACCTGAACGGGCTGCGCTGTACGACGCCCAAGCTGGGCGCGCGGCATCGCTGGATGGCGGGCCGCGGCGTACGGAACCGCCGGGCGACGGCCGGGCTGGACTCGCGGTAGCGCCGGATGTCGAGGCAGCCGGCTGCGGGGAGAGCATCCCGGACCGCTCGCGCTGGAGGGCCGACGATGCCGTTCTCCAGCAAGCGGCTGCCTTTGCAGCCACCGGGTAGCGGGCGGACAACCCAACACCTCCTCACCGCGGGCCTGCGGGCAGGAGGCTGTTGTGCTGCTGCCGGTCGGAGAGAGCGAGGAGTCCTTTCAGCGCCTCCGGCAGCGTGTGATTGTCCTGCCACCCCGGCGAACCGGCGCAACTGGATGGAGTACGACACCGCGGCCCGGGTCGTCGACCAAGCGACGCAATCGTCCCTCAGGGACGGATCCGGCTGGCGCGTCAGCCCTCGCGCGGCCATCCGCACCCCGCGATCTCGTCGAGTGGTCCGTAGCGGTAGCCGGGCGTGTCGCCGGTACATGCGTATTGCCACACGGCCTCGGTCGGCGGGCGGCAGCCGGGCGACGACCGATCCCACGCAACCTGCTCGCCGTCGATCGCGTACGCGCGCGGCAACAGGGCGTCCGACGACTCTGGTTGCACAAGGCAACGGCGTCGTACCAGCTGACCCGCTGAGCGGCACGCCGCCCCGTGCGACCGGGTACGGGGCGAGCCGGACGGTGTCGTGGGGGCGTTGGTTCTGTACCGCTCCTGGCGAACTCGGAACCGGCCCACCAAAAGGGCGGAACTCAGCTGCTTGAAGGCGCTGTGTTTTGCGTACGGGACGGTGGCGGCGTCGGCGTACCAGGTGTAGCCGTCGAGCACGGGTTCCCAGCCGCGTTCGGTGGTCGCGTGGCGGTCGGGTCGGCGGACGGCGACAGGTGTCGACAAGGCCGGCAGGGTGCCGTCGACGAGTGCCTCGCGGTTGACGAACATGCTGGTCGACTCGGGTTCGCATAAGCAGAGGACCTGGTCGGGCAGCGGCATGGTCGGCCGGCTGGTGCCGTGCAGGACCCAACGCTCGGCGGTCGGCCCGGCGTCTGCAGTCGGCCTTCGAGGACCCGAACATGGCCGCTCATCAGTTCGGCGCGTTCTCACACGCTGACGGCACAGAGAACCGCCAGCCGGCCACTGAAGCGAGCCACTGCTCTGAGCTCGGCCGCCCTTCTCCTCTTTGGTCTTCGGCGTCAGTCGAGGAGGTTGTCGACGATGGTGGTCATGCGGTCGACCGGGATGGCGAAACCGATGCCGATGTTGCCGGAGCGGGTGGCGCCGAGGGTGGCGATGGCGGTGTTGACGCCGACGACCTGACCGGCGGCGTTGACGAGCGGGCCGCCGGAGTTGCCGGGGTTGATGGCGGCGTCGGTCTGGATCGCGGTCTGGCGGGTGCCGTTGTCGCCGAAGCGGGCCTGGCGGTCGACGGCGCTGACGATGCCGGCGGTCACGGTTCCTTCCAGGCCGAGTGGGGATCCGACGGCCAGCACCGGGTCGCCGACCTGGAGTTGTGCGGACCGGCCGAGCGGGAGCGCGCGCAGGGCCGCGGCGTCGGCGGACGCGACCTGGAGTACGGCGAGGTCGTTGTCCTCGTCGGCGCCGACGACTCGCGCGTCGACGGTACGGCCGGTCGACAGGACCAGTGACACATCACTCGCTCCTTCCACGACATGGGCGTTCGTGACCACATGGCCTTGCTGGTCGACCGCGAAGCCGGAGCCGGTCGCGCGTCCTGCCCGGACCGAGACGACGCCCGGCAGGACGCTCGCGGCGGCCGCGGTGATGGAACCCTGGGCGACCGCCGGAGGTGCCGACGACTGCTGCAGCTCCGTCGCGGGCTGACGGCCGCCGGTGAAGGCGCCGGCGAGTCCACCGGCAGTGATCGAGAGAGCGAGGGTGCCGATGACGAGCCCCGCTCGACGCCGACCGCCGCCGGACCGAACGCCCGGCGGAGCAACCGGGGGCGCAACCGGCGGGATGACCGGCGGGATGAGTGGTGGGGCCGTCACCCCGGCCTGAGGTGCCGCTGCCGGAGAGGGGGATGCCGGAGCGGGGGCCGGGGTGACGGAGCTGGGAGGCGGACCGGGGACGTAGTCCGGTCCGCGGAACGGGTGACCCAGATGTGGAGGCATAGGTGGCTCCTGATCAAGGAAGGCGGGAGAACCAGAGCAGCGAGGCCAGCGCGGCCAGTAGCGCCGCCGCCAGGGCGATCCCGGCGACGAGGTTGGTGATCTCGCGCGGCTCGGTGGTCCAGCCGATGGAGGACTGGAGGTCGGAGTAGACGTCACGCAACTGCTCGTCGCTCTCGGCCTCGTAGAAGGACCCGTCGGTCGCGTCGGCGAGACCTTGCAGTGCCTCGGTGTCCGCGGGAACCGGGATCTCACGTCCTTCCAGGTTCACGGTTCCGTCCGGCGTGCCGTAGGCGATCGTCGACACCGGTACGCCGGCCTGCGCGGCCGCCTCGGCAGCCTGGTCGACCGGGCTGCCCGCGGTGTTGCCGCCGTCGGACAGCAGCACGATCCGGCTGGGCGGCGGATCGTCGGGATCGATCGTCCGCACCGCCTGCAGGCTGGTGAGGACGGCGTCCCCGATCGCGGTCGAGTCGCTGAGCTGCAGGCTGTTGATCGCGTCGACGGTCGCCTGGTGGTTCGTGCTCGGCGCCGACACCACGGTCGCGGTCCGCGCGAACGACACCAGCCCGACGTTGAACTTCTCCGGCAGGTCCCGCACGAACTGGACCGCGGCCTGCTTCGCGACCTCGAACCGGTTCGGCGCGACGTCGGTCGCCGCCATCGAGTTCGAGATGTCCATCGCGACCAGGACGGTGGCGCGCTCACGCGGGACCCGGAGGTCCGCGACCGGCCGGGCGATCGCGATCGTCAGCACGGTCAGCGCGGCGAGGAAGGCCGCGGCCGGCGCGTGCCGGCGCCAGCCGGGCCGCTTCGGGGCGACCTTCTCCAGCATCGGGAGGGTCGCGAACCGGACGGCGTACTTCGTCCGGCGGCGCTGGGCGATCAGGTACGCCGCCACGAGCGCGGCGACCAGCACCAGCAGCCAGAGCCACAGCGGTTGCTCGAATCTCATCTGGTCCTCACAGCAGTCGGGTTCCGCCGGACGCCGGCCCGGCGGCGCGCGGTGGTGAAGGCGGCGACGTCCCGGACCCAGTCGGTGTCGGTGCGCAGCACGAGATGCGCCGCACCGGCGGCCCGGATCGCCTGGGTGGTCTGTTCGCGGTGTGCCGCCATCGCGTCGGCGTACCTGCGGCGGAGTCTGCGGCTGGACGTCTGGACCTCGCGGCGTCGTCCGGTCTCCGGGTCGACGAGGGTGAGCAGGCCGACCTCGGGGAGTTCCAGTTCGCGGGGGTCCAGCACTTCCACGGCGACCACCTCGTGCCTGGCGGCCAACCTCCGCAGGGGATCCGCCCAGCCGGTTTCGTGGAAGTCCGACACGATCAGGCGCATCCCCGGCCTGCGATGTTCCCGGTCGAGGCGACTGATCGCACGACCCAGATCTGTCCCGGGGACGGCGCCCGGTTCGGGTCTGGGGAGCGTGAGGAGAGTACGGAGAGTACGGCGGAGTTGGACCGCGCCCGCGGCGGCCGGGAGACGGCGGAGGTCGTTGCCTTGGGCAATCCGTACGCCCAGGCGGTTGCCGGGTCGGTCGGACAGGAGCCCTACCGCGCCGACGATCGCGACGGCCAGATCGCGTTTCTCGCTCAGCGCGGTGCCGAAGTCCATACTCGCGGACGCGTCCAGCAAGGCCCACGTCTCCAGCTCGCGCTCCGCCAGCGGTGCCCGGACATGGGGTTCCAGCGAGCGGGCCGTCACGTTCCAGTCCATCCGCCGTACGTCGTCCTGGCCGGGCTGGTACGGACGCGCCTCGTTCGGTTCGCTGCCGGGACCGCTGCGCAGGCCGGTGATCTCGCCGTGCAGGAAGCCTTCCAGCTTCCGCTTCACGGTCAGCTCGAGCGCACGCAGGGTCCGCTCCCGCCCGGTCAGCAGGTCGGTCATGCCGCCGAGCCCTGGGCGTCGTCGGAGGGCACCACGTGCGGCTGCTCGATGGTGTGCAGGATCCGCGTGACGACCGACCGCGGATCGACCCCGTCGGCGAGCGCGTCGAACGTGAGCACCAACCGGTGCGCCATCACGTCCAGCGCGACGTCGTACACGTCGGCCGGCAACACGTAGTCCCGCCCGCGCAGCAACGCCAGCGCCCGCCCGGCCGCGACCAGTCCCAGCGTTGCCCGCGGGCTGACGCCGAACTCGAGCACGCCGGCCAGGTCGTGGATCCCGTACTGCGCCGGCACCCGGGTCGCGTGCACGAGGCGGACGACGTACTCCGCCACCGCGTTGTGGACGAACACGTCGTCCGTTGCCTCCTGCAACTGTGCGACCTGCTCCGGGGTGAGGACGGCGTTCGCGTGCGGCCGGTGCGCGCTCATCCGCTGCAGGATCGTCAGCTCCTCCATCGGGGTCGGGTAGTCCACCGTGATCTTCAGCAGGAACCGGTCCCGCTGCGCCTCGGGCAGCGCGTAGACGCCGTCGGACTCGATCGGGTTCTGGGTCGCGAGCACCAGGAACGGCTCCGGCAGCCGGTACGACGTACCGCCGATGCTGACCTGGTGCTCGGCCATCGCCTCGAGCAACGCGGACTGCACCTTGGCCGGCGCCCGGTTGATCTCGTCGGCGAGGACGAGGTTCGCGAACACCGGGCCGAGCTCGGTGTCGAACCCCTCGGTGGACGGCCGCCAGATCCGGGTCCCCATGATGTCGCCGGGTACCAGGTCCGGGGTGAACTGCAGCCGGGCGAACCGGCCGCCGATCACCTCGGCCAGGGTGCGCACGGCGAGCGTCTTGGCGACGCCCGGCACGCCTTCCAGCAGGCAGTGGCCGCGGGCAAGCAATCCGACGAGCATCCGCTCGACGAGCTGGTCCTGCCCGACGACGACCCGCTTCACCTCGAACAGCGCGTGCTCCAGCGAAGCGGCTGTCGCCGCGCCCCGCGGAAGATGCGGCTCGGTCATGCGTTACCGGCCGGGTTCTGCTCGGACTGGGAAGGCTGCTGGGAAGGCTGCTGCGACGGCTGGTCGCCCTGGCCCTGCCGACCCTCGCCCTGACCGCCCTGCCCGTTCTTCTCGGGGCAGTCCTGCGAACGCTGCGACGGCGACGGTGTGGTGTCGCCGTCCTCCACCGTCACGTACCCCTGCTCCGGGGCGGGGTCGTTTCCCGCGGCGTACGCGATCCCGCCCGCACCGAGCGCCGCAACCGCCACCGCACTGCCGAGGACCAGCCGTTTGACCGGGAGTTTCATCAGGTTCTCCTTCGATTCGCCTGGCCACAGCTCATCAAGCAGGCGCGAAAACGACCGGAAAGCGGACCGAAAGCCCGCCGAAAGCGCGCACCGGACCGGCGCGGGTTCCCGGCTACCTTGGGTGCGTGCGACTACTTGTGGTGGAGGACGAGGAAGGCCTGGTCAGCGCGCTGCGCTCGGGACTCGGCCGGGCCGGGTACGCCGTCGACGCGGCCACCACCGGCGCGGAGGCGATGGACAAACTCGCGAGCACGCCGTACGACCTGGCGATCCTGGACATCACGCTGCCGGACACCAGCGGCCTCGACCTGTGCCGCGCGGTCCGCCGCGGCGAGATCGAGGTGGCGTCGGGACGGGAGCTGCGGGTGCTGATGCTGACCGCGCGCGCCTCGCTGGCCGACCGCGTCCGCGGCCTCGACGAAGGCGCCGACGACTACCTGACCAAGCCGTTCGCGCTGGTCGAGCTGCTGGCCAGGATCCGCGCCCTGCTCCGCCGCGACGTCACCAACGGCACCACCCAGCTGCACGTCGGCGACCTCGTCCTGGACTCCTCCCGGCACCTGGCCACCCGGGCCGGGCGCGAGCTCCCGCTGACGCTGAAGGAGTTCGGCATCCTGCGATACCTGATGTCGCGCCCCGGGCACGTGATCTCGGCCGAGGAGCTGCTCGAACACGTCTGGGACGAGAACGCGGATCCTTTCACCCAGACCGTCCGGGTGACCGTCGGCACCCTGCGCCGCAAACTCGCGCGCGAGGGCGAGGAACCGATCCTCGAGACCGTCATCGGGCGTGGCTACCGCCTCAGGGGTGACACATGAAGCTCCCGCTCTGGGCGCAGACGATCCGGTTCCGCCTGACCCTGACCTATTCCGCCGTGCTGATCGCCCTGTCCGCGCTGCTGCTCGGCGGCGTGTACCTCGCGCTGTCGCAGATCCTCGAGCCCAAGCCGCTGGACTCGATCGAGGTCCAGAAGTACTACAAGGACGCGCACGGCGAGTTCCACCTCAAGCCCGGCCAGGTGATCCAGGCCGCCGAGCTGTCGAGTGTGCAGTCCGCGGTCAACTACCAGACGCTGCAAACCCTGCGGAACTACTCCGCGGCCGGCATCGGCGCGCTGTTCCTGGTCAGTCTCGGCACCGGCTGGTGGCTGTCGGGCCGGGTCCTGCGTCCGGTCCGGCGGATCACCGCCACCGCGCAGGAGATCTCCGCGACCGACCTGTCCCGCCGGATCGCCCTGCAGGGCCCGCACGACGAGCTGCGCAATCTGGCCGACACCGTCGACGGCATGCTCGGGCGGCTCGAGACGGCCTTCCTGGCCCAGCGTCAGCTCGTCGACGACGCCTCGCACGAACTGCGCAATCCGCTCGCCGTGATCCAGGCGAACGTCGATGCGGTCCTCGCGCACGACGACACCCCGCCGGACGACCGTGCGCAGGCCACCGCGATCGTCGGTCGCGCGATCCAGCGGATGACGCGGCTCGTCGAGGACCTGCTCGCCTCCGCGCGCCGGTCGTCACCGGCGTTCGTCGACGCCGACGTGGACCTCGCCACGATCGCGGGCGAGGCCGCCGAGGAGTACGAACTGCTCGCCGCCGACCGCGAGCTCCGCGTCGTACGGCGGCTCGCGCCCGGCCCGGTCGCCGCCGGGGACGCGTCGGCGCTGCGCCGGGCGGTCGACAACCTGCTCTCGAACGCGGTCCGGCTGGCGCGCGGCGGCAGCGAGCTGGTGCTCGCGGTCGGAAGCCGCAACGGCTGGGCGTGGATCGCGGTCCGCGACGAGGGCCCGGGAATCGCGGCCGACGACGCCGACCGGGTGTTCGACCGGTTCTACCGCGCCGGCCAGCAACAGTCGCCCGCGACGGTGCCGTCGACCGGCCAGCGGCGGGCCGGTCTCGGGCTCGCGATCGTCCGCCAGATCGCCGAGTCCCACGGCGGCACCGTCACGCTGCACTCCGAGCTCGGCGTCGGCAGCACCTTCGTCATCTGGCTCCCCGAACGGTCCCTCACCAACACCACCCGCCGCTCCCCCACGCCGCCGGCCGACGACCCGCTCGGCCCCCGCCGCTGAACCTCGGCGCCCCGCGCCCGGCCGACCCTACGACGCATGCGAAACCGGGCGCTGGGCACAAGAAGCTCGTGGCGCACCGTGAACGCTCTGTTTCCGGATCGTGGATCCCGCCGATGCTCGCGACGCTGACCGGTGAGCGGTTCTCCGACGCCGAGTGGATCTACGAGCGAAAGCTCGACGGCGTCCGGTGCCTCGTCCATCGGACGGGCGGCAGGGTGTCGTTGTACTCGCGGAACCGGCACGAGCTGAACAACAGCTACCCGGAGCTGGTGGACGCTCTCGCGGCGCAGAAGGGCGACTTCGTCCTCGACGGCGAGATCGTCGCGTTCGCGGGCCACGCCACGAGTTTCGCGCGGCTGCAGCGACGGATGCAGGTCAGCAACCCGGACAAGGCTCGCCACAGCACCGTCAGGGTGTACCTCTACCTCTTCGACGTCCTCCGTCACGACGGCCGCGATCTGACCGGGGTCGAACTCCGGCAGCGCAAAGCCGCGCTTCGGGAGCTTGTTTCGTACGCCGACCCGCTCCGCTACACCGCGCATCGCAACCGCGACGGCGTCGCCTACTGGGAACACGCGTGCCGCCAAGGCTGGGAAGGCGTGATCGCCAAACGGGCGGACTCGGCGTACACCTCCGGCCGGTCCAAGGACTGGCTGAAGTTCAAGTGCGTCACCGCGCAGGAGTTCGTGATCGGCGGCTTCACCGATCCCCAGGGCAGCCGGTCCGGGTTCGGCGCGCTGCTCGTCGGCTACTACGAGGGCGACGAGCTCCGGTACGCCGGAAAGGTCGGCACCGGCTACGACCGGCGCACGCTCGACGAGCTCGCCCGCAAGCTCCGCACCTTGGAGCGGGACGAGCCGCCCTTTGCCGACGGCAAGCTTCCCCGGCGGCGGGTGCACTGGGTCAAACCCCAGCTGGTCGGCCAGATCGTCTTCTCCGAATGGACCCGCGACGGCCTGCTCCGGCACCCCCGGTTCCAGGGCCTCCGCCTCGACAAGTCCGCCCCCGACGTCATCCGGGAGCGTCCGCAATGAGGACCAGCCGCCGGACCGTCACCTAGCGGTAGTTCGCCGGCGTGCTGGTTCTCGAGCGTGAGACGTGCGCCCGTACGGAACGGCATCGGGAAGTAGCAGTTCATCCCACCCGTCGGCGCGACGACGATCGGGGCGGAGGTGACCAGTGCGGTCGGGAACCGTCAGCAGGAGCTTCCTCTCAGGACGGCTATTTGGCGGCTCCCGATCACTTGCCGGATCGCGGCAGGAACGACTCGGTGACCTGGGGTTTCGGGAGGTTGCCGTGGAGTGCGCGGTAGAACGGGTGGGCGGGGGTGAGGTCGGTCCGGTGGATCGGCCCGCCGGTGATCGACGACGCGTAGAGGGCCGTGACGAACTCCATCGTCGGCCGGGTGCTCGCCAGCGTGGTCTCGTGGGTGCGACCGCTCAGCAGATCGTCGACCAGCCGGGTGATCTGGGCGTCGTGATTGCTCGGCACGTCCTCGCCGGCCGACGCGGCCCAGGGGTCGGCCGCGGCCCCGGACTCCGCCGTACCGACGAGCAGGCCGTCTGCTTGCCGGACACCGGGATCGAGGCCGAGCGTGGCTGCCTTGGCCGCATCAGGTGCCGGATGGAACGTCCAGTCCCGGTCGGAGTAGCCGTAGACGTGGTTCACCTCGAGCGTTCCACCGGACGTGTCGATCCGGATCCGGCTCAGCTCCCGGGGCGACAGCAGGCTGTTCACCACGGTCGCGACCGCGCCGCTCTCGAAGGTCACCGAGGCCGTCGAGACGTCCTCGAACTCGACCGGCCGCTCCAGCCGGACCGCGGACGCGGTGATCGTCCGCCACGGTCCGAGCAGATGCAGCAGCAGGTCGATCTGGTGGATACCGTGACCGAGGGTCGGTCCGCCGCCCTCGCCGACCCAGGTGCCGCGCCACTCCGGATCGAAGTAGCTGCGCGGCCGGAACCACAGCGTCTCGCAGACCGCGACCAGCGGACGGCCGAGCGCGCCGCGGCCCAGCAGGTCCGCGGCCCGGACGGCCCCGGACCCGTGCCGGTGCTGGAACACCACCCAGACCGATCCCTCGCTCGCCTCCTCGGCCCGCGCGACCTCGTCCAGCTCGGCCAGGCTCAGCACCGGCGGCTTCTCCAGGAGCACCGAGCTGCCGGCCGCCAGGACCTCGATCGCGATCTCGGCGTGGCTGCCGGGCGGCGTCGTCACCGAGACCAGGTCGGGATCCTCCGCCGCCAGCAACTCCGTCACGCTCGCGTACGGCGTCGCGCCGTACTTCTCCGCCGCCGCCTGCGCCTTGGCCTCGACGACGTCGGCGACCCCGACCAGATCGGCCCGGCCCGTCTTCGCGTACGCCTCGGCGTGCCGGTGGCTGATGTTGCCGCAGCCGACGATCGCGACCTTCATCGGGCCGCTCCGCGGACGGTCGCGTTCTGCTGCGCCGTCAGGGCCAGCCGCATCGTCTCGAACGTGTGCTCCTGCGGCGCGGCCGTCGTGGTCCGGTCCCGTACGTCGCGCAGCAGGTCCGGGAAGTAGGTCAGCTCGACGTCCGAGCAGTCGATGTAATGCGTGCCCTTGTTGTCCACCAGGAACAGGTGGTTGCCGCCCGGGCGGCCTTCCAGGTCGACGTACTTGCGCATCTCGATGTAGCCCTCGGTGCCGAGCACCGTCAGCCGGCCGTCGCCCCAGGTCGGCAGGCCGTCCGGGGTGTACCAGTCGACGCGGATGTAGCCCTGGGCGTTGTCGCTGCGCAGCAGGATCTCGCCGAAGTCCTGCAGCCCCGGCTCGTCGGGGTTGGCGAAGTTCCCGACCGAGCTGGTCACCACCTCGCCGGTCCGCGCACCGGTGAACCAGAGGAACTGGTCGATCTGGTGCGAGGCGATGTCGGTCAGGATGCCCCCGTAGCGGGCCTTGTCGTAGAACCAGTCCGGGCGGCCGCCGCCACCGGCCAGATGGCCGCGGTCGCCGATCCGGTGCGGGCCGACGCCGAGCGTTTGCACCACGGTGCCGATCCGGCCCTCGCGGACCAGCTCGCCGGCCTTGACGACGCACGCGACCTCGAACCGCTCGGAGAACGTCACCGACCAGAACCGGCCGCTCTGGGCGACGGCCTTCTCGACCTCTTCGAGCTGCTCGAGGGTGACGCACCCGGGTTTGTCCGCGACCACGTCCTTGCCGGCCCGCAACGCCGCGACCGCGATCGGCCCGCGCCGGTCCGGTACGGCGGCGGTCACGATCAGGTCGATCCCGTCGGCGGCGATCAGCTCGTCCGGGTCGTCGACGAACGGTACGTCGGGGTACCGCTCGCGGACCGAGACCGCGACCGCCGCCGACGGGTCGTCGGTGGCCATCCCGGCGAACGTCGCACCGGCTTTGATCAGGCCGGCGACCTGGCCGAAGATGTGCGCGTGGTCGAGTCCGACGGCGGCGAAGCGGATGGCTTGGCTGGAGTTCAAGGGTGTTCCTTCCGATGTCGGCCGACGACGCCCGGGTCGTGGTCCGGCCAGGTGTCCCAGTTCGGCAGGGCAGGTAGCTGGAGCTGGACGGAGTGCGTCCCGCTGGTGAGGGTCATGGTCTGTGTGGTGCCGACGCCGTCGGCGGCGCCAGGCGGACGTCCTGAAGGGCCGGCAGACGGCCGGCCGTGTTGGTTTTGCGGAGTTCTGCGTCCGCTGTGAGGATCCCTCGCTGCAGCAACTGCATCGCGTCCGAGGTTACCTCGCCGGCCTTCCGCAGGTCGCGGACAGTCTCAACCCGTGAGTGCCCCTGCGGGACCGCAACAGATCGGCCGCGCTCCCCGACCGCGACGCGGACCGGCCGTGCAGTCGGGTTCTCATGGCAGCTCAGCGTGAGGCCTTCAGAGCCTGGGCGAGTTCCTCGGCGATCTTGTCGCCGCCGTCGCTCTTCCACTTCTTCACTGCCGTGGCCCACGCCGACACGGGCTTGCGGCCTTGCACGATGTCGTCGGTGACCTGGTTGATCGCGTCGTTGAGCTGCTTGTTCTTGCGGTTGCTGGTTTCGGAGTACACGCCGGCCGCCGGGTTGGCGAGTGCCGTCGGGCACACGGACTTCATCGCGTTGAACTGGTTCTCGGCACTGCCTTCCTTGCCGGGCAGGAAGATCGTCCAGGGCGCGTCGGCCTGGTACATCAGGCCGAGCTGGGTCTCGCTGAAGCCCTTCGCGTTCAGCACCGGGCTGCCGTTCTGCATCGTGTGGTGCACCCCGGCCAGACCGAACTTGCGGAACAGGTACTCCTGCGTGCCGAACGGCGCCGCCAGGAAGTTCAGGTAGGCCAGCAACGTCTCGACCCGGCCCTCGGCCTTCTTGCTGATCGCGGTGACACCGATCGCCGGCGCGCCCAGCCAGGTCTTGCCCTGCCCGGAACCGTCGTGCTTCGGCGGCGCGATGATCGCGATCTCGGCCTTCGGGTCGGTCATCATCTGCAGGTACGTCGGCCAGCCGCTGAACGTGTCCTGGACGAGCGGGCTGGAGCCGTTCGAGAACCGGGTCTTCAGGTCCAGGTTCTGCCCGGCGTACGCGTCCGGGTGGATGTAGCCCGACTTCCAGAGCTTCTGCAGGATGCCGAAGACCTCCTCGTGCGCAGGGTGCTCGAGGTTGCTGACCAGCTTGTCCCCGTCCTTGCTCCAGGTGTTCGGGATCTCGAACATGTTCCGGACGAACTGCGTCGGCGCGGAGGCCAGCGCGAAACGGTTCAGCTTCTTGTTCGTCAGGCCCTTGCAGAGCTCGACGAACTCGTCGGCGCTCTTCACCCCCGCCTGCAGTCCCTCGGCGGCGAGGATGTCGCCGCGGCTGTACATCACCTGGGAGCTGATCGCACCGCGCGGGATCGGGACGCCGTAGATCTTGCCGTCGAAGATGCCTGAGTTCCACGCCACCTCGGGCAGGTTCGCCAGGAACGGGTACTTCTTGATGTTGTCCCCGGACAGGTGCGGCGTCAGGTCGACCGCCTTCGCGGCCAGCATCTGCGGCGTCTGCGCGATCGCGCCGACCACGAACAGGTCGCCCAGCTGGTCGCCGGCCACCGCGGTGGCGAACTTCTTGTCGTAGTCCACCGACGGGGTCAGGTTCACCTGCACCGGCGACCCGACCCGCTTGTTGAACTCCTGCCAGAACGTGTTCTGCTCGAGCTTCGGCGGGATCGGCGTGTTCGTGTACGTCGTCACGGTGATCGGCTTGCCGTCGCCGGGCGCCGCGTTGATCGCCTGCACCGGATCAGCCGGGTACTTGTTGAACGCGTCCGGGATGTTGTACTCGGCGCCGGCCAGATCAGGCTTGACCCCGGTGTACCGCTCGTACGTCGGCCGGATCTTGGACCGCGCCGCCTCGTCGTTCCCCGCGCCCGAGGCCCCGCGGCCGTCGTTCGAGCAGCCGACCGCACCGGCCAGGCCCAGCGCCGCCCCGCCGGCGAGGACCGCCCGGCGCCCCAGCGGCCGTGCATCGTAGACACTCATGGGTGTTACCTACTTTCCAGGTCTTGTGGGTCAGCCCTTGACGGCGCCGGTGAGGACGCCCTTGGCGAAGTGCCGCTGGATGAACGGATAGACGCAGAGGACCGGGACGATCGAGATCATCAGGATCGCCATCTGGATCGAGGTCTGCGGCGGAACCGCCTCGCCCGCCAGCCCGAGGTCCTGACCGCCGAGCTCGACGCCGTTCACGACGTACGTCCGCAGCACCAGCTGCAGCGGCCACTTGCTGCTGTCGTTGAGGTAGAGCAACGCGTTGAAGAAGCTGTTCCAGTAGCCGACGCCGTAGAACAGGCCGACGACGGCGACGACCGCCTTGGACAGCGGCAGGCCGATGTGCCGGAACAGTTTCCATTCGGAGGCGCCGTCGATCCGGGCCGCGTCGATGATCTCGGCCGGCAGCCCGACGAAGAACGCCCGGACGACGATGACGTTGAAGGCACTCACGCTGACCGGCACGATCACCGCCCACAGGCTGTCGAGCAGCCCGAACTGCTGGACGACGAGGTAGGACGGGATCAGCCCCGGGTTGAACAGCAGGCTGATCAGCACGAGCAGGAGCAGCGGTCTGTTGCCGATGGTGCCGCGGCGGCTCAGCGCCCATCCGAGCGTGCAGGTCAGCACCAGCGCGAGCGCCGTGCCGACCGCCGTGACGAAACCGCTGATCAGCAGCGCCTGGGTGACCGTCCCGCCCGACAGGATCGAGCGGTACGCCGTGAAGTCCAGCCCGTGCGTCGGGAACAGGACGAATCCGCCGGCCTTGGTCACCTCCTCGGCGGGCGCGAGGCTGGTCGAGATCACGCCGATGAACGGGAACACGACGACCCCGCAGATGACCGTGAGGAAGAGCGCCTTGACGATGCGCTCGGTCAGCCCTGGCACCGGCATCCCGCCGACCATCGTCGGAGCTGGTTTGGCCTTCATCCGCGGTAGACCCCTTCCTCGCCGAAGCGGTGGGCGATCTTGTTGGCGGACAGCACCAGAGCGAGGGCGACGGCGCTCTTCACCAGGCCGACCGCGGCCGCCACTCCCCAGTTCCCGCCGAGAATGCCGTTGTTGTAGACGTAGGTGTCGAGCACTTCACTGGCATCGACGCCGACGGCCTGCTGCTGCAGGACGATCTGCTCGAAACCGACCGTCAGCGAGTCGCCGAGCTTGAGGATCAGCAGCAGGATGATGATCGGCTTCAGCCCGGGCAGCGTGACGTGCCAGGTCTGCCGCCAGCGTCCCGCGCCGTCCACCGCCGAGGCCTCGTACAGCGCACGGTCGATCTGGGACAGCACGGCGAGGAACAGGATCGTCGCCCAGCCGGTGTCCTTCCACAGCACCTGCGAGGTCAGCAGCGCCCGGAACGCCTCGACGTTCCCGATCACGTGGATCGGGTCGTACCCGTGGCCGCGCAGCCAGTTGTTGATCATCCCGGTCCCGCCCAGCACCTGCTGGAACACCGCGACCACGATCACCCAGGACATGAAGTGCGGCAGGTAGATGATCGTCTGCACGAGCTGGCGGAGCTTGTTCGACAGCAGGCTGTGCAGGACGAGCGCCACCACGATCGGCGCCGGAAACACGATCACGGTCTGGATAGCGGTCAGAATCAAGGTGTTACGGACCGCGTTGAGGAATTCCGGATCACCATTGAAAATGACGGAGAAATTCTCGAATCCGGACCACAGACTCTTCGCTGTTCCCAAAAAGGGTTGATAGTCCTGGAAGGCGATGACGTTGCCCCAGAGCGGGTAGTACTGAAACGCCAGCAGGACGAGCAGGCCCGGTATCGCCAGCAAAAGCACGGGATAGTCGCGTCTCAGCCGCGACAGCAGGGATCGTTTGCGCTCCCGGCTGCGAACCCCGGAATCCGCGTCCACGCGCACTGGATCACGCACCCGAGAAGCAGTGTCAGCTTCAGCCACAGGCACTCCTTCGATACTCGGATTAAAAAGTGATCGATCCACTTCTGAGCCGGTAGCTAACCGCAGCCCACTTTTGCTGTCAAGGCCTCGCCGCGCTATTCGGACGAGCGCTGGTGATAAGCTGCCCGGCCTGAGACGGCCTGGCACGAGGAGGGGAACGTGGCGGACCCGGCGTCCAAACGGCCGGCGACCATCCACCAGGTGGCCAGCCTGGCCGGGGTGTCGCACACGACGGTGTCGCGGTACCTCCAGGACAAGGACAGCCTGAAGCCGAAGACCAGGATCAAGGTCGAGTACGCGGTCAAGGCCCTCGACTACCGCCCCAACCTGGTCGCCCGGTCGATGCGGACCCGGCACACCAACCGGCTCGCGATCGTGCTCGCGTCGGGCGCCCACTTCCCCGGCCGGCTGCTCGCGGCGGCCTCGCGGACGGCGCACGAAGCGGGGTACCAGGTCGAGATCGTCAGCGTCGAGGGCGGATCACAGGAACGATCGGCGCGCATCGACGAGCTGGCGCGCTCCGGCCAGGTCGAGGGCATCCTGGCACTGTCCCCGATCAGCCTCAGGGGCAAGAAGTCGAACCGGGTGCCGATCGTGGTCAGCGGCTCGTACGACGACAAGCTGCACGGGCTGGCCGAGCTCGCCGACGCCACCGAGATCCGCGACATCGTCGAGTACCTGGTCTCGCTCGGGCACCGGACCTTCCTGCACGTCGCCGGCGCCCAGAACTTCGCCTCGGCCCGCAACCGCAAGAGCGTCTACCTGGAGACGATCGAAGAGCTCGGGCTGCGCTCGGTCGGCGCTGTCGACGGCGACTGGTCGGCACAGTCCGGCTTCGACGCGATCACCAGCCTGCCGGACGACTGCGGCGTGACCGCCGTCGTGGCCGCCAACGACGTCGTCGCGATGGGCGTGATCCGCGGCGCCCTGTCGCGCGGCTGGAGCGTGCCCGGCGACCTCAGCGTCTTCGGGTGGGACGACGAGGAGATCGGGCGGTTCGCCACCCCGTCGCTGTCGACCGTGGCCGTCGATCGCGAGGCGCAGGGCCGCGCGGCGATCCACCGGTTGGTCGCCGAGATCCGCGGCGAGCCGATCCCGGAGCCCACCACCCGGACCATCAACCACCTCATCTTTCGCGAGTCGACGGCCCCTCCGCCAGCAGGGGCGCCATCGTGAGGGCAAGGTGCAGGACCAGCCGATCTTCACCACGCCGCAGGTCGAAGCCGGTCACGGCTTCGATCCGCCGCAACCGGTAGTACGCCGTCTGACGGTGGATCGCCAGCTCAGCAGCCAGCTCCTGCACGTTCCCGGCCTTGTCGAGAAACACCTGAGCCGTACGCACCAGCTCGCCGCTCTCCGCGATGAGCCGTCGCGCCCGCGGATCCAGTACGGCGTCCACCAGCGCGGCATGCGGACCGCACGAAACCAGCCGCCGCACACCGAGCTCCGACCAGCGCGCCACCACACCTGACCCCGGAACCGCGGCCAGGACCTGCACGGCACGGCGTGCCTGTTCATGGCTGGTTCGCACCTGGGCCAGCCCGCGCTGCGGATCCCCCACACCGACCAGCAACCGGCTCGCGGCCTGCTCTCCCAGCCGCTGGGCATGCAGCTGCCGGAGCCGGTCGATCGCCTGCTCGATCCGCGACGCCCGGTCGACGCCGAGGTCGAGCAGCAACGTCGTGAATCCCTCGCCGGACAGCGCGATCACGTGCCGCGGCAGCGACCAGAGATTCAGCGGGATCACCTCCCGCGGTTCGCCCGGCGGCTGCTCCGCGTGCACGACCACGACCGTCGCCGTACGCCGAATCAGCCCGCGGCCGTCGAGCTCGTCCGCTGCCCGCCGCGACACCTCGTCGTCGGGCGCCAGCAGGTTCGTCAGCAGCAACGAGGCGTCGCGACCGCCACGGGCCCGCTGAGCGAGCACGGCACCCGCTTCCCGCGCGACAGCCGCAGCCGCCTCGAGCTGCTGCGCCGTACCGAGTCCGGCCTCGGGGTCGAGGAGCCAGAAGTACCCGTAGGTCACGCCGTTCCACCGCACCGGCAGGCACAGCCGGGGCAGGATTCCGAGGCTCGGCTCGGCCGGCGTCCGGACCGGGCCGGTCGCGCCGGCGATACCGAACTGCTCGAACCAGCTCCGGACCTCGGCGGTCGACCGGCGCCGCAGGATCGAACCGGCCCGGACCGCGTCGATCTCGTTGGGCTGCGTGTTGTACGCGACCAGGTTGAAGTCGCGGTCTTCGAGGACTGCCGGGGTCCCGAACACGTCCGAGATCGCACCGACCAGCTCGTCGAGGTCCATGACGGCAGTTTAGACAGCTGTATGAAGATTCGCTCCAGCTTTCTGCCAACTGGATGAGGCTTCGGGCGGGCCGGGCTCCTTACAGTGCCGTCATCTGACCTCGAAGGAGCCACCCATGCTCGGTACCGCTCTGCTCGCCGCCTCCCGGAGCCGCCGCGTCCGGGCGATGGTCACCAAGTCCCGGGTCACCCGCCGGGTCGTGACCCGCTTCATCGCCGGCGACGACGCCGACGCGGCCGTCGAGGCGACCCGCCGGCTGACCACCGGCGGTTTCGCCGTCACCCTCGACCGCCTGGGTGAGGACACCGTCGACCGTGCGCAGGCCGAGGCTGCCCGCGACGGTTACCTCCAGCTCATCGCGCTCCTCGCGGATCACGGTCTCGCGGCCGGTTCCGAGGCGTCGCTCAAGCTGTCGGCCATGGGCCAGGCGCTGCCCGGCGGCGGCGAGGAGCTGGCCGCCGACAACGCCTACGCGATCTGCGCGGCCGCGGCCGGCGCCGGTATGACGGTCACCCTCGACATGGAGGACCACACCACGGTCGACTCGACCCTCGGCATCCTCGGCGACCTCCGCAAGGACCACCCATGGGTCGGTGTCGCGCTGCAGTCCATGCTGTATCGCACCGAGGCCGACTGCCGCGACCTGGCCGGAGCGGGGTCGCGGATCCGGCTGGTCAAAGGCGCGTACGCCGAGCCGAAATCCGTCGCCCACGCCGCGAAGAGCGATGTCGACGCCGCGTACGAACGCTGCCTCGGCATCCTGATGGGCGGGCTCGGCTACCCGATGGTCGCCAGCCACGACCCGCGGATGATCGCCGCTGCCCAGCGCCTGGCGGACCAGCACGGCAAGGGATCGGACGACTTCGAGTTCCAGATGCTCTACGGCATCCGGACGAGCACCCAGGAGCAGTTGCGCTCCCAGGGCTCGCGGATGCGGATCTACGTCCCGTACGGCGACGACTGGTACGGCTACTTCATGCGCCGGCTCGCGGAACGGCCCGCCAACGTCGGGTTCCTCCTCCGTTCACTGGTGACGAAGTAGCCGCTGGATCAGAACCCTCCGTTCGTCGTACCGCCGCTGCCGGTGGCCGGTGTGGTGAACGAGATGTTCGGATCCGGACCCCACTGGTCGGCCGTTGCCGGATAGTTCGCCTCCTGGCGTTTGATGCACTTCCACTCGACGGTGGTGCTAGGCGGGAGATTGCCGATCGTGCCGGTCCAGGTCGGGTAGGCGGTCGGCGACAACTTCACCGCACTCGCCACCGACCAGGCGCCGAGCTGCGGCGCGCTGCCGACAACGTACACCGACTGGCCCGACGTCGTCGTACCGTTCGCGCAGCTGAACGTCTTCGAGACGACCGCCTGTCCGAGCGTGAAGGCGAAGGTCTTCGCCGATCCGACGGAGAGCGACGCCGACTTGGCGACGACCAGGTTGCCGCCGGCGTTGTACCAGCCGCTGCTCGCGGCGTCGAAGGCCGCCTTGTTCGCGTACTGCGTCAGGGCGCTACCGTTCAGCGTCACTGCGGACGCCTGGGTGTCGGCGACCAGTTCGACGACGTTCGACCGGGCGGACGGCGCTCCGGTATAGGTGCCGGAGGACGCCGCGATCCCGACGGTCGCCGTGCTGCCCGAGAGCTGCTGGGTCAGGTCGGTCGTCCGCTTGGATCCGGCCTGGTACCCGACCGTCGTCCCGTCGTCCTCGGCCAGTGTGAACGACGACGCCGTACTGTCCGCATAGACCCGCGCGACCAGCTCGTTGCGCGTGGTCCCGTCGGCGCGTTTGCCCAGGACGTTCATCGTCTGGTCGTCGACGGCCATCTTCGGGATGATCGCGCCGGCCCGCGCGTAGGCCGGTAGCTGGAACTTGCCGTTCCGCCAGAGCGGGACGTTCGTGAGTGTCTGACCGGTGCTGACGGTCTTGGTGTTGGTGTAGTAGTCGAACCAGGTGCCGGCCGGCAGGTAGACGTCGCGCTGCCGTTGGTTGGCGCCGGCAACGACCCCGACGAGCAGGTCCTTGCCGATCAGCTTCTCGTGGCCGATCTCCCGCACGTTCGGGTCGTTCTGGTACTGGTAGACCAGCGGCGGCATCAGCGGGTCGCCGGTCGTGTAGGCCTTGTGCGCGAGCGAGTAGTAGTACGGCGTGAGCTCGTACCGCTGCCGCAGGTTCGCCAGGTTGCTCGGCACGTCGCCGATCGAGTCCGGTGAGGTCTCGGCGCAGTTGCAGAGGTTCTCGGTGTGCGGGCGGATCGGTACGTCGAACCACGCCGAGTTCGCGAACCACTGGGTGTAGAGCTCGTTCAGGTCGGAGTTGAGCATCTCCCGGCGGAACCCGCCGATGTCGGAGCCGAAGTAGTCGATCCCCGACATCGACATCTGCATCTGGACGTTCTGCTGGGACGCGAGCGCGGTCAGCTTCGAACCGATGTCGCCCGACCACATCGCGGCGCCGGTGCGCTGTATCCCGCCGGCGGCCGAGCGGGCCAGCATGAACGGGCGTTGCTGGTTCCCGTTGTCGGCGTACCCCTTGGCGATGCCGCGGGCCCATTCCAGGTTGTAGAGGTTGTGGTAGTCGGCGTGAGCGTGCTTGCCGGCGAGCAGGCCGGCGGTCCAGTCGTTGGCGTCGTACATCTCCGGCTCACCGAGGTCGAGCCAGTGGCCGACCACGCCGTCGTTGACGAGCGGCTGGCGCTGCGTGTTGTGCCAGTAGGTGCTCGCGGCCGGTTGGGTCCAGTCGATCATGCCGCCGCGGCCCCACCAGTCGTTGCCGGTCAGGTACGCCGGACTGCAGGTCGAGCACCCTGCGCGGATCAGGTAGCCCGCGCTCGCCAGCGAGGAGTGCTCCGGCAGGTTCTTCCCGACGTACGACTCCTCGATCGTCATCACGCCGACGCCGTTGGTGTTCTGGTACGCCGCGAGCTTGGTCGCCGGGTTCGGGAAGTTGACCGGATCCCACTCGAGCGTGCCCATCCGGGTGTTGTCCGAGCCGGCCGTGACACCGCCGAACCAATTCACGTCGAGCATCACGCCGTCGGTGGGGAACTTGTTCGCGCGGAGTCCGGCGAGCGTGGTGTCGATCTCGTTCCAGTTGTCGTAGCCGTACTCCGACATCCACAGCCCGAACGCCTTCTTCGGCGGCACCGGCGGGCGGCCGGTCAGCTCGAGGTAGTCCTTGCGCAGATCGGGCAGGTCCGGCCCGGACATCACGTACCACCGGAGCTGGTCGCCCCAGGTGTCCATCGTCCACGGGTCGCCGGTCAGGTCCCACTGCTGCTTGTAGACCTGGTCGACGAACAGGCCGTAGTTCGCGTTGTTCGCACCGACCGCGAACAGCACCGGGATCTGCGCGTTGCCGACCGGGCCGTTGTCGGTGTCGTAGACCATCGCATTGCCGTAGTTCCCGCCTGGCGTGCGTTGCCGACCGACCCAATCGCCGTCGGCGCTGCCGCCCATGAAGAACTGCTCGCCCAGGCCGTACGCGTTCTGCATCGAGGACTTGGTGAAGCTCAGCCCTTTCCACGCCTGACTCAGGTTGCGCGGACATGTCGTGTTGAGGAGCAGCTGCGGTGTCCGCGTGGTGTCGTACACCGTGGCACACAAGGTGGTCTGGTTGACGTCGACCTTGATCCCTGGAGTGGTCAGCACCCCACCCGTCTGCGTAAGACTGGTCGGCCCGGGATAGTTCGTCTTCGCGATCTGAGTGGTCGTGAACACCGGCGAACCGGTCCCGGGCCCGCTACCGGCGCCCATCTCGAAGTGCACAAGGTCGTCGTCGAGGAACTCCACCACCAAGTAGTTGCCGCCCGCGGTGAACTGCACCCGCTGCACAGCAGCCTGAGCTGTCTGAGCAGGCAGGACGACAAGCAGTGGGAGGAGGAGGATGAAAGCTGCGATGCGTTTCATGGGCGTGCCACCGTGATGTTGTCGAGGTTGATGCCGCCGGTGCTGTAGAGGGCTTTCACGGCGTGTTTGCCTGTGGTGAGGGTGGTGGTGAGGGTTGCGGAGGACCAGGTGTCCCAGTTGCCGGTGGTCGGTAGGTTGAGGGTGCCTACGGTGACTCCGTCGATCTGGATGGTGCGGGTCGCCGTGGTGGCGGCGCCGTTGGAGTAGCGGAACTTCAGGACGTGTGAGCCGGTGACGTCGGCCTGGATGTCGACCGAGACCGCGTCGCCCGAGGTCTCGAAACCGTCCACGAACCCGGTCCCCGTGTAACCCGGGTGATCGGTGTTCGTCGTCGTGCCGGTGTTCGTGCCGAACTCCGCCTCGTACGCCGCCTTGTCGACACCGTTGAGCACGACAGACCGGGCCGACGCGCTCGACGTCGTCTTGACCAGCGTCAACTGCTGCACCGGATCCCAGTACCAGCCCTCGCTCGCCGCCTGCAGCGCGGCCAGGGTCGCGTGTGCGGTCATCGTGACTCCGTCCTTCGTCACGCTCGCCGGCTTCGACGACGCCACCTGCAGCGTGCTCTTCGTGCTCAGCGGCGGCACGCTGACGGTGACCTGGTGACCCGCGAAGTTCTCGGTGGACGTGATCGTCCGGGTCTGGTTCGCCGAGTCCTCGAAGTACCCGTAGCTCGTCGTCCCGGACGGATACACCCGGAACGCCAGGTTCGTGTAGGTGTCGACGCTGTTGCCGATCGTGCCGCCGAGCTCGTAGTTCGCGTTCAGGTTCAGCGGGACGATCGCCCCGGCCTTGGCGTACACCGGGATCGTGCCGGTGTCCGCGTTGTACACCTTCGTCCCGGCGCCCTGCGCCCGGCCACCGTTCCAGAAGTCGTACCACTCCCCCGCCGGCAGATAGACGCTCTTGCTGGTCGCGCCCTGCGTCGTGATCGGCGCCACCAGCAACTGCCGCCCGAACATGTACTGCTGGTCCTGCGCGGCGGCCGTGGTATCGGTCGGGAACGCCACACTCATCGCCTGCATCATCGGCAGCCCCGTCGTCGACGAGTTCTTCGCCTCGGTGTACAGGTACGGGATCAGGTTCATCCGGGTGTTGGCGAACTTCCGGAACTTCGGGACCACGCTGGTGTCACCGGTGCGCGTCTGCACGTTCCACGGCGTCCGCGCCTCCGACGGGCTCGGGTTCGACTTCTCCGAGTGGTACTGCATGATCGGCGCGAACGTCGCCTGCGCGGCCGACCGCAGGTACAGCTCGATGCTCGGGAACGACCCGGTGAATCCGGCCAGGTCCCAGGACCAGAACGGGACACCTGACTGCCCGGCGCTCTGCCCCGCCCGCACAGCCTGCTGGAACGCGTCGAACGTCGACGCCTGGTCGCCTGCCCAGAAGATCGAGTTCGCCTGCGCGCCCGCCGTACCGCCGCGGCTGAACAGCGTGCCCTGACTGCCGGTCTTCGACTCGACCAGATCCTTGTAGGCCCGCGTGTACTCGTTCGGATAGGCATTGTGCAGCTCGTCGCCCTTGCGGCCGCTCGCGCTCGTCACGTTCCGCCCGAACACGGCCTCGCTGCCGTCGGTCTTCAGCCCGTCGATGCCGATGTCGTCGAACAGGTAGGCGCGCTTGCTCATCCACCAGTTGCTCGCGGCGGTGCTCGTGAAGTCCGGCACCGTGCTGTTGCCGAACCACTGCCCGGCCGGGATCCGGTACGGCCCGCCGGCGCCGTCCCCGAGCACGTAGCCCTGGGACACCGCGTAGTCGCGGTCGTTGACGTGCTGTTGCGGCGGCGTGGACGGGTTCGTGTCGAAGTCCTGCTTGAGCACCGGGATCTGCCAGAGCACCATCTTGACGCCCTGGTTGTGCGCCGCGGTGACCATCGCCTTCGGGTCGGTCCACTCGCCGCCGGCCGGGAACGTCAGGTCGGAATAGGTCAGCGCCTGACTGCCGGGCTTCGGCGTGTACGTCGCCCCGTGCCACAGGTAGAAGGTCGCCTCGTCACTCCACTGCTCGAGCACCATCGCGGTGTGCGGGATGCTGTTCGACGTCATGTTGGCCAGCTCGGCGCTGACCTCCGCCTGCGTGTTCCACTCGTTCGCGGAACCCCACAGACCGAACGCCCACTTCGGCGGCAGCTTCGGCCGGGCCGTGGTCGCGGTGTACTGGTCGAGGATCTGCGCCCGGGTGCCGGTGAAGAAGTAGTAGTCCGCGGTCGAGTTCGCCGCGCCGCCGGTGTCGATCGTGAAGCCGGCCATGTCGCTCAGATACGTGCCCAGATTGAAGATCGAGTACCGCGTGCTCGGCACGTAGATGCCGTAGCCCGCCGAGTTGGTGAAGAACGGCACGCTCAGGTACGTCCGATGCGTCGGGCCCTGGTCCTGGTACTGGTTGTAGACGTAGTTGTGGACGTCCTTGCCGCGCTGGTCGAGGGCGTCGTACCGCTCGCCGAGGCCTTCGAATCGCTCTCCCGACGGGGTCAGCCAGTGGTCCTCGACCTTGGTGACGCTGTTGCCGCCGTCGCTCGCCCAGCCCGTGTTGCGGAACGTCGCCGGGTCGTACTGCCGCGCGATCAGTGTCGTGCCGTCCCCCTTGTAGACGGCGACGCGGTACGGCGTCTTCTGGATCTTGACCACCACGTTGGTCGTCGCCAGCTGCAGCGTCGAGGCGTTGTCGGTCACGGTGTACGACGTACTGCCGGAAATGTTCAGGCCCGTGCCCTTGGGAGCCACCTGGACGTGGAACCGGTCGGCGGCGGGAAACGCG
Organism: Kribbella sp. NPDC051936; assembly: GCF_040680955.1. Lineage (NCBI taxonomy): Bacteria > Bacillati > Actinomycetota > Actinomycetes > Propionibacteriales > Kribbellaceae > Kribbella > Kribbella sp. NPDC051936. Next base: position 700,001 of record NZ_JBFAXS010000002.1, read on the forward strand.
AAGCGGATCTTGGGCGTGAAGCTGCCGGCCGTGTCCGTGGTCGTCACGTCCACGCTGGTCCCGTTGTTCACGAACCCGGTGACGTTGCCGGCGCCGCTGAACGACGTGACCGCGAACGAGAACGGACCACTCGTCTTCTGGTTGGCTCCGTCGACGTCGGCGTTCACCGTATAGGTGATCTGGTCGCCGCGGTTGAAGCTCCCGAGGTTCAGCTTCCAGTACGTGTTGTTCCCGCTGTTGTAGTCGAACGCCGCGCCGATCGGGGTCTGGTTCACGCCGTTCTTCGTCCACGTCACCCAGACGGTCTGGCCGGTCGAGATCGGCCACGTGGTCGCCTTGATCTCGACGGCCTGGCCCGCCATCGGATCGCGGGGTGTGCGCTCGGTCGGTTGACTGTTGTAGAGCTCATCGGCGCCGTACGGCGCATGGAAGACGCCCGTCAGCGTCCCCGCCCAGGCGGGTGCGGGCGTGAATTGGAAGAGCACCGCCGCGAGCACCAGGAGCCCGGCGATCCATCTGTACTTGGACATGACGGCATGACTCATCGACTGCCCCACTTCGTGTCGAAGGTGGTGAGTTGACTAACCCGCGGAGCGGGTGGTCAGGGAAGGGCGGCCGGCCTCGTCCGGTCGCAGGTTCGGCTGGAAGAGCTCGCCCAGGAACAGGCCCGCGGCACCGCGGGCCCAGGCCTCGTCGTCCCAGTCGTCGACGACGATCTCCAGCTCCCGCTGGAGTCCGTCGAACACGGCCGTGCGCAAGGCGTCGTCGAAGCCGGGCAGGATCAGCTCACCGGCCCGGGTGCCCTCGCCGGCGAGGACGATCAGCTTCGGATTCAGCAGATTGACCAGATTGCCGACGGCCGTCCCCAGGATCCGGCCGACCTCGTCGAACACCGCACGCGCGGCCGGGTCGCCGCCGCGCGCGACGGCGGCGGCGTCCTCGAGCGTCGCCCGGCCGGTACGACTCAGGATCGCGGGCCCGCCGATCACCGCCTCCAGACAGCCACGGCCGCCGCAGGCACAGTCGGGGCCGTCGGCAACTTTCAGGTGACCGAACTCCCCCGCGCCGCCGGCGGCGCCACGGTAGAGCCGGCCGTCCAGCACCATGCCGAGCCCGATACCGCGGCCGATGCTGACCACGGCCAGGTCGGCCACTCCGCGGCCCGCGCCGAACCACTGCTCGTTCGCGACCAGGGTGTTGACGTCGTTGTCCACCACCACCGGCAGGCCGAGCCGCTTCTCCAGCAGACCGGCGAGATCCACGTCCCGCCAGTCCGCGTACGTCGCATGGCGCACCACGCCACTGGCCCGGTCGATCACGCCGGCCAGCCCGACGCCGACGCCGTACAGCGGGCCGTCCTTCGGGCGCAGCTTGCGCACCACCTGGGCGATGACCCGGACGACGGTGCGCACGTCGTCGGCCGGCACCGCGGCGACGGCCCGGTCGACGATACCGGCGTTCAGGTCGGTGCGGACCGCGATCACCTGGGTCTCGGTGACCTTGATCCCGATCACGAACCCGGCATCCGCCTTCAGCGCGAGCAGCACCGGCTTGCGCCCGCCGCCGGAGACCGCCGTCGCGCGTTCCTCGACGACGCCCCGGGCGATCAGGTCCGCGACGATCTCGGACACGGTCGGCAGGCTGAGGCCGGTGCGCCGGGCCAGGTCGGTGCGCGAGACCAGGCCGGCCCGCAGCTCGGCGAGCACGAGCGAGGAGTTGATCTCGCGGATCAACTCCTTGCTGCCGACGCGCACCGGCTGCATTCGCACCACTTCCTAAGGTCACCGAAGCAAGTGCCCCGGAACGTATCCCCCGCAATCACGGGCGGTCAAGACCTCGACCTCTTGACAGTTCTGAGCAGTCCTGCTTAGTTTCTGACTAAATTTAGTACCGAATTTAGTACCGAAGGAAGTAGGCGAGTGTGACCGGTCAGAGTCCCCGCGGCGACCTGGTGCCGTCCGGCATCGTGGCGATGCTCGGCACCCGCGGGCCCACGTCGCGAACCGCGATCGCGCGCAACCTGGGGCTCAGCCCGGCCACCGTCACCCAGGTGACCAAGGACCTGATCGCCCGCGGGGTCGTCGAGGAGCTCGAGTCGGTGCCGTCCAACGGCGGCCGGCCGGCGCGCCTGCTCGGGCTGGTCAGCCGGACCGGGGTCGCGCTCGGCGCGAAGGTCACCGCCGACCACGTCGCCGTGGTCACGGTCGAGCTCGACGGAAGCGTGCGGTCGTCCGGATCGCACGACTTCGACCCGGGCGCCGCCGACGCCCTGGACCGGCTCGGCCGGATCCTGACCCACGAGGTCGCCGGCCTCGACGACCAGCTGTTCGGCGTCGGCGTCGGTGTCCCCGGCTCCGTCGACTCGCAGGCGTCCGGGATCGTCGACGCGCCGACGCTCGGCTGGCGGGCCGCGCAGGTCGGGCCGATCCTGCGGCAGGCGGTCGGTACGCCGGTGCTCGTGGACAACGACGTGAACACGCTCGCCGCGGCCGAGCGGCTGTACGGCATCGGCCGCGAGCACTCGTCGTACCTGGTCGTCACGATCGGGCGCGGTATCGGGTGCGGGATGGTCGTCGACGGCGGGATCTATCGTGGCGCGAACGGCGGCGCCGGCGAGATCGGGCACATCCCGGTCTGGGACTCCGCGACCGAGCAGCCGCCGTGCACCTGCGGCTCGACCGGCTGCCTGGAGGCCTACATCGGCGCGGACGGCCTCGTCCGGACGGCGCGCAGTCGCGGCGCTCTCGGCCCGCGCGGCACTCTCGCCGGACTGTTGCGCGCGGCGACCGCCGGGGACGCAGCGGCGCAGGCGGTGTACGCCGGGGCGGGCGACCTGCTCGGCCGCGCACTGGCCGGCGTGATCCACACCGTCGACCCGGAGGTCGTCGTCCTGCTGGGTGAAGGAGTGGACGGATGGGAGTTCTGGCAGCCCGGCTTCGAGCCGTCGTTCCGGCGATCGTTGCTGCCGGCCCGCAAGGGCGTGCCCGTGCTGGTCGAGCCGTGGACGGAGGACCAGTGGGCGCGCGGCGCGGCTTCGCTCGTGCTGGCCTCGCCGTTCGACTCGGCGGACAACGGCGGCGAGCAGAGCCGTCTGGTGCGCGCACGGCTGGGAGCGTCATGAGTACGCCGACACTCACCGAGCGCCGGCGGGACCGGAAGACGCACACACCGCCCCGACCCGCGCCGGCCAGGCGTGGTGGCGGCTGGAAGAAGCTCGGCTGGGTGCTGTTCTTCCTGCTGCCGAGCGCGATCCCGCTGCTGGCGTTCACGCTCGTGCCGATGGTGTCGAGCCTCTGGGTCAGCCTGCACAAGTGGAACCTGATCTCGCCGATGCAGTGGGGCGGGCTGGACAACTACTCGAACCTGCTGACCGACCCGATGACGCGCCGCGTCTTCCTGCACACGCTGATCTACGTCGCCGGCTACCTGCCGCTCGTGTACGCCGGTGGGCTCGGCCTGGCGCTCGTCCTGAACCAGCGGCTGAAGGGCCGCGCGTTCCTGCGCGCGACGTACTTCCTGCCCGTGGTGACGAGCTGGGTCGTGGTCGCGCTGGTGTGGAAGTGGCTGCTCAACCCGGCGAACGGCCTCGTCAACGACGTGCTCGGCTTCTTCGGCGTACCGGGCCCGGGCTGGTGGACCGATCCGCAGTGGGCGCTGCCCGCGGTGATCCTGTCGTCGGCCTGGAAGGACCTCGGGTTCGTGATGGTGATCCTGCTGGCCGGACTGCAGGCGATCCCGTCCGACGTCTACGAGGCCGCGCTGGTGGACGGCGCGAGCGGGTGGCAGCGGTTCTGGCGGATCACGCTGCCGCTGCTGTCCCCGTCGACGTTCTTCGTCGTGGTCATCTCGCTGATCAACGGCTTCCAGGTGTTCGACCAGGTGTACGTGATGACCGGCGGCGGGCCGTCCGGCAGCAGCCAGGTCGTGGTCGGGCACATCTACGACCTCACGTTCCGGTACGGACGCGCCGGTGAGGCGTCCGCACTGTCCTGGATCCTGTTCGCGGTGATCCTGGTGATCACAGTGGTCCAGATCCGCGGCCAGCGGAAGTGGGTGCACTATGCGTAGGTTCTGGCTGTACGCCGCGGTCGTGGCCGGCGCGGCGATCATGCTCTTCCCGTTCCTGTGGACCGTGATCACGTCGATCACCCCGGAAGGCTCACTGGCCGAGGGCCCGAAGCTGATCGTCGACAACCCGACCCTGGACGCGTACCGCACGCTGCTCGACGCGATGCCGATCTGGCGGATCCTGGTGAACTCGCTGCTGATCGCGATCGCCTCGACCGTGCTCCAGCTGATCACCGGCTCGATGGCGGCCTACGGGTTCGCGCGCCTGCACTTCCCGTTGAAGAACGTGATCTTCGGCTGCTACCTGGCCACGCTGATGGTCCCGTTGCAGGTGCTCGTCGTACCGCTGTTCATCGAGATGAAGACACTGAACCTGCAGGACACGTACTTCGCCCTGCTGGCGCCGACGATCGCGTCCGCGTTCGGCGTCTTCCTGCTCCGGCAGGCGGTCACCGCCGTACCGGCCGAACTCGACGAGGCGGCCACCATCGACGGCGCCGGGCACCTGCGGATCTTCACCACGATCGTGCTGCCGCTGATCCGGCCCGCGCTGGCGACGGTCGCGGTGTTCGCCTTCATGGGCAGCTGGAACAGCTTCCTCTGGCCGCTGGTGGTGATCCGGTCGCCGGAGTTCATGACCCTGCCGCTCGGCCTGTCCACGTTACAGGGCCAGTTCACCACCCAGTGGGACGTCGTGATGGCGGGATCCGTCGTCTCGATCGTGCCGATCGCCATCGTCTACCTGCTCGCGCAGCGCCACATCATCGCCGGTGTCGCACACACCGGTATCAAGTGAGAGGAAACACCCCATGCGCCTCCTGAAGTTCGCGGCCGTCTCTGCTCTGAGCCTGACCGCCGCGCTCGCGCTGACCGCCTGCGGGCAGGGATCCGCGACCAAGCAGGCCGACGCGCCGGCCGGCAAGTCGGTCGTGCGCTACATGAACTTCTCGTCGAACGACGGTCACGAGAAGGACCTGACGGCGATCGTCAACGCCTTCCAGGCCGCCAACCCGGACATCACGGTCCAGGTCGAGACCGTCCCGTACGCCGACTACTTCACCAAGCTCCAAACCGCCGTTGCCGGCGGCACCGCGGCCGACGCCTTCGAGCTCAACTACGAGAACTTCGTGACGTACGCGTCGAACGGCTCGCTGGCCGAACTGCAGAACGTCGACTCGTCGGTCTACAAGAAGACGCTGTACGACGCGTTCAACTCCGGCGGCAAGCAATACGGCGTACCCGAGTCGTTCTCGAACGTCGTGCTGTTCTACAACAAGACCCTGTTCAAGCAGGCCGGCGTCGCCGAGCCCACGGCCGACTGGACCTGGAAGGACGAGCAGGCCGCGGCCGCCAAGCTGACCAACAAGGCGACCAAGACCTGGGGCGACTACCAGCCGGTGTCGTACAACGAGTTCTACAAGGTGCTCGCGCAGAACGGCGGCGAGTTCCTGAACGCGGACCGGACCGCGGCCACCTTCAACTCCCCGCAGGGTGTCGAGGCGGCGAACTTCCTGGTCGGCAAGGTGGGCAAGACGATGCCGACCGAGGCCGACGGCGCCGGGACGCCGGACTTCGACTCGAAGCTGTTCAAGTCCGGGAAGCTCGCGATGTGGCACACCGGGATCTGGATGTTCTCGGCGCTGGACGGCGCGAAGTTCGACTGGGACGTCGTCGTCGAGCCCGGTAACACCAAGAAGGCCTCGGCGATGTTCGCCAACGGCCTGGTGGTGAACGCCGCCTCGAAGAACGCGGCCGCCGCGCAGAAGTGGATCGCCTACCTTTCCGCGTCGGACGAGACCACGAAGACCCGGCTCGCGTCGTCCTGGGAGCTGCCGCCGGTCGCCGACGAGAGCAAGCTCAAGACGTACCTCGACCAGCCGAAGCCTGCCAACCGGGAGGCCGTCTTCACCGCGCTCGAGGAGCCGGTCCTGCCGCCGGTCGTCGAGCGTCAGCAGGAGATGCAGGACGCGGTCACCCAGGAACTGAGCTCCGCGGCCGCCGGCCGGAAGACGGTCGAGAAGGCACTGGCCGACGCCCAGTCCAAGGTGAACGGTCTGCTGAAGAAGTGAAGAGAACAGAAGAACCCGCCCCCTCGCTTCGCTCGGGGGCGGGGGAGGTGGCCGAGGTTGATCTGACCAGGCTGCGTGCGCTGGCCGAGTACAGCCACGCAGTCATCACCAAGCACCAGGACGCCGGTGGGGCGTATCCGGCGGCGCCCACCTTCTCGGCGTACAAGGGCTACGCCTGGTTGCGGGACGGATCGTTCACCGCGGAAGGGATCTCGCGGTACGGCGATGTCGCGTCGGCCGATCGGTTCCACGACTGGGTGGATCGCGTGCTGCGGAGCCGTCGCGCGCAGGTGGACGACCTGCGCGCGGCGACCGCCCGCGGTGCCACTCCCCCGGATTCGGCGATGCTGCCGACCCGCTTCACGTTCGACGGCGCGGACGGGTCGGACCCGTGGTGGGACTTCCAGACCGACGGCTACGGGACGTGGCTGTGGTCCGTCGTCACGCATGCGGCCCGGCACGGACTGGACCTCGAGCGGTGGCGTGGCGGGATCGACGTCGCCGTCGACTACCTGGTCGCGTTCTGGGACCGGCCCTGTTACGACTGGTGGGAGGAGCACGTCGAGCAGCGGCACGTGTCGACGCTCGGCGCGATCCACGGCGGGCTGGTCGCGATCGCGCCGTACACCCGGGTCGCCGTCCTGGACGTTGCCGAGCGCATCCGGTCCCTGGTCGTCGCCGAGGGCATGCACGACGGGCATCTGACCAAGTGGCTGGGGACCGCGGCGGTCGACGGGTCGCTGCCTTCCTGCGTCGTACCGTTCGGGCTCGTGTCGGGTGACGCCGGTACGGCGACGCTCGGCGCGGTCGCACGGGACCTCGACGCCGACGGCGGCGTTCACCGGTTCACCGCCGACGTGTTCTACGGCGGCGGGCAATGGATCCTGCTGTCCGCGTTGCTCGGCTGGAACCTCGCGGCCGCCGGCGACACCGCCGGGGCGTGGCGGCTGCTGCGCTGGATCGCCGACCAGGCGACACCCGACGGCGACCTTCCCGAGCAGGTCGCGCACCATCTCCTGCACCCCGGGTCGCGGGACGAGTGGATCGCCCGCTGGGGCACCGTCGCCACGCCGCTGCTGTGGTCGCACGGCATGTACCTGATCCTCGCCGACGAGCTCGGCATCCTCTCCGAGAAGGCCTGACATGATCACCCATCGCCCGCACGGCATCGAGCATCCGTACGCCAGCTCCCCCGACCAGCGCGTGCCGGTCCTCCCGCTCGCCGGCGAACCTGTCCGGCTCGGCGTCGTCGCCTCCCCGTACGTCACGTCGGTGGTCTGCGAGTGGGGCACGACAACACTCGAGCTGACGCCGACGCAGGCGACTGCGGCCGACGCGGCGGCGTTGGCGGGCGGCGAAGGCCACCTGAGCGAGGCCCAGGCGAAGTCATTGGGATCCGACGACAGCTGGTCGGTCGTCACCCCGCCGATCACCGAACCGGTCCGATACCGCTTCCACGCGGGCACCGAGACGAGCGAGTGGTTCGACGTGGCGCCGGCTGCGTGGATGGCTGAAGGCGGACAGGTGCGCGGTGGGGGTCATCGGGTCCGTGATGTGGAGTGGCTGGTGTCGGCCGAGGGCGTCCATCGCGCCCGGTTCAGACTGCCTCTGCAGCCGACCGATCACCTGGTCGGTTTCGGCGAGCGCTACGACCACCTGGACCAGCGCGGCCAGCAGTTGGACGCGGTCGTGTTCGAGCAGTACAAGGCGCAGGGCGTACACGGCCGCACCTACCTGCCGATGCCGTTCGCGCACGTGGTCAACGGCGGCTGGGGCTTCCACGTCCGCACGTCGCGCCGGACCTGGTTCTCGTCCGACGACACCGGCCTCACCGTGGAAGTCGCCCTGGGCGACGAGCCGGTGGTCGACCTGGGCATCTACGAGGGCTCACCGACCGAGGTGCTGTCCGCGTTCCTGGACGAGGTGGGTCGCGCGGAGGAGTTGCCCGACTGGGTGTTCCGCCTGTGGGCCTCCGGCAACGAATGGAACACCCAGGCGCTGGTGATGGCCCGGATGGACGCGCACCGCGACCTGGACATCCCGGTCGGGACCGTGGTGATCGAGGCGTGGAGCGACGAGGAAGGCATCACGATCTGGCGCGACGCGCAGTACGACGTCACGCCGGACGGCAGCGCTCACAAGGCCGCGGACTTCAGCTACCCGGCCGACGGCGCGTGGCCGGACCCGCGGGCGATGATCGACGAGCTGCACAGCCGCGACATCAAGGTCATCCTGTGGCAGATCCCGTTGCAGAAGAGCGAGTTCGACAGCGGTCAGGTCGCCGCCGACGCCGCCGCCATGGTGCGTGAGGGCCACGCGGTGCTGGAGGCGGACGGTACGGCCTACCGCAACCGCGGCTGGTGGTTCCCGAAGGCGCTGATGCCCGACCTGTCCGTGCAGCGCACCCGGGACTGGTGGACCGAGAAGCGCCGGTATCTGGTCGAGGATTTCGACGTCGACGGCTTCAAGACCGACGGCGGCGAGCACGCGTGGGGTCACGACCTGCGGTACGCCGATGGGCGGCGCGGGGACGACGGCAACAACCTGTTCCCGGTGCACTACGCCCGCGCGTTCGGCGACCTGCTCCGGTCGGCCGGCAAGGCGCCGGTGACGTTCTCCCGCGCGGGGTTCACCGGGTCGCAGGCGCACGGCATCTTCTGGGCCGGCGACGAGGACTCGACCTGGGAGGCGTTCCGGTCGTCGATCACCGCGGGCCTGACGGCGGCGTCGTGCGGCATCGTCTACTGGGGCTGGGACTTGGCCGGCTTCTCCGGACCGGTGCCGGACGCCGAGCTGTACCTGCGCGCCACTGCCGCGTCGACGTTCCTGCCGATCATGCAGTACCACTCGGAGTTCAACCACCACCAGCTCCCGCTGCGCGACCGGACACCGTGGTTCGTCGCCGAGACCACCGGCGACGACCGCGTCGTCCCGGTCTTCCGCGCGTACGCCGTACTCCGGGAGAAGCTCGTCCCGTACCTGGCGGCGCAGGCCGCACGGGCCGTCGCCACCGACCGCCCGCTGCTCCGGCCGCTGTTCTTCGACCACGCCGACGACCCGGAGATCTGGGACCACCCGTACCAGTACCAGCTCGGTGACGACCTGCTGGTCAGCCCCGTCCTCGAGCCCGGCGTCACCACCTGGACGACGTACCTGCCCGAGGGCACCTGGTACGACGCCTGGACCGACGAGCCCGTCGAGAGCGGACTGATCACCCGCGACGTGCCGATCGACATCATCCCGGTCTACAGCCGCAGGCCCGGCGTACTGCGCTGATCGGCCGCGGCGTCCGGCGGCCCGATGCCCAGGCCGCCGGACGCCGCGCTCCTCACGGGTTGTTGGCGACCCCCGCGTCGACCTCGGCCTGTGCCCCGCGCGCCCCGGTGACGGCGGCGTAGCTGATCCCGGCGATCGCGGCGCCGGCGATCGGGGCCAGGATGAAGAGCCAGACCTGGCCGAGCGCGTCGGCCCCGGCGAACCAGGCGACACCGAGCGACCGCGCCGGGTTCACCGAGGTGTTCGTGACCGGGATGCCGACGAGGTGGATCAGCGTCAGGGCGAGACCGATCGCGATCGGGGCGAACCCCTTGGGCGCCCGGTCGTCGGTGGCGCCGAGGATCACGTACAAGAAGAAGGCGGTCAGCACGACCTCCACGATCAGGCAGGCCAGCAAGGAGTAGCTGCCCGGCGACCGGTCACCGTAGCCGTTGCTCGCGAAGCCGCTCCCGGCGGCGCTGAAGCCGTCCTTGCCGCTGGCAACCGCCAGCAGGACGGCGCCGGCCGCACTGGCGGCCCCGATCTGGGTCACGATGTACGTCGGGACCCATTTCCACTCGATCCGCCGCGCGACCGCGAGGCCGATCGTGACCGCCGGGTTGAAGTGACCGCCGGACACGTGGCCGACGGCGAACGCCATGGTCAGCACGGTCAGGCCGAAGGCCAGCGCCACGCCGAGGTAGCCGATGCCGACCGGGACCTTGTCCGGACTGAGCACGACGCCCGCCAGCACGGCAGCGCCGCAGCCGCCGAACACCAGCCAGAACGTCCCCAGGAATTCCGCACCGATCCGAGCCGCAGGACTGGGTGATTCCACGACAGCCTCCTTGTTGGACCCCCCGTGGATTGGAGCACTCTCCTTGTCACGGTAAGCCATCGGATCGTGACATCGGGTGAAATCGGCGTCGATTGAGTCCGAAGTGGCCCGCAGTGGGAGGATTGCGGGCATGTTCGCAGGAAGTGCTGAGATCGAGAAGGCGGCCGAGGTGCTGCGCGCCGGTGGTCTGGTCGCGGTCCCGACCGAGACCGTGTACGGGCTGGGCGCGAACGCCGAGGACCCGGCGGCGCTCGCCCGGATCTTCCAGGCCAAGGGCCGCCCGCCGTCGCATCCGCTGATCGTCCACATCGGCGGCGCGGAGCAGCTCGGTGACTGGGTCGAAGAGGTGCCGGAGACCGCGCGCCGGCTGGCCGAACACTTCTGGCCCGGGCCGCTGACGCTCGTCCTGCGCCGCGGCCGCCGGGTTCCGCTCGAGGCGACCGGCGGTCTGGAGACCGTCGCGCTGCGCGTCCCGGCGCATCCCGTGGCGCTCGCGCTGCTCGCGGCCTTCGGCGGCGGCATCGCGGCCCCGTCGGCCAACCGGTTCGGCTCGGTCAGCCCGACCACGGCGGACCACGTGCGCGCCGAGCTCGGCGACGCCGTCGACTTCGTGCTCGACGGCGGCCCCTGCCAGGTCGGCCTCGAGTCGACGATCGTCGACGTCACCGGCGACACGCCGAACATCCTGCGTCCCGGCGGAGTCACCCGGGAGGACCTGGAAGCCGTGCTGGGCCTCCGGCTCGCGGTGCCCGCGACGAGCCACATCCGGGTGCCGGGTCAGCACCCCTCGCACTACGCGCCGAACGCGAAGGTCGTCCTCGTCGAGCCGGCGGACGTCGTCGCCGAGGCCGAGTCGGCGCAGGACCGCGGGCACCGGGTCGGTGTCTTCCTGCCGCCGTCCCTGGCGGGCACTCCGGTGAAGGCGCACGCGGTCGTCGCGGTCCCGGAGTCGCCGGCGGTGTACGCGCGCGAGCTGTACGGCTTCCTCCGTGAGCTCGACCAGCGCGGCTGCGACCTGATCATCGCCTCGCTCCCGGAGGAGAAGGAGATGGGCCTCGCGATCGCCAACCGTCTCCGCCGCGCCGCCGGCCCCCGTGACGTCTGACTACTTCCTGTTGCCGGAGGCACCACCGACTACCGCACCCACCAACGTGACGAGCAGGACCGCCGCCGTCGCGATCACGGCGGCCAGCCCCCGATCGGGCTCGGCGACGGGCACCGACGGCCAGTCGACGCGAGCCACGAGGTCGTACTGCCGGTTCGCGAAATAGCCCAGCCCGCCCAGGACGGCGGCCGCGCACCAACTGAAGAACCAGACCTCGAGGCCCTGCCGTGCGCCTTGGGACGGCACCATGCGCGCGGCGGCGTACCCGCCGGAGAACGCACCGATGGCCAACGACAGCACGAGAAGTGCCCACAGGCCGACGAACAGCCAGTCTCTCGACCAGTCGGCGAGTTTGTCCCAGCCGATCACCGTGCCGACGGCAGCAACCAGGGCCACCAGCAGGACCGAGGTGCCACTGGCGACGAGCCAGCCGAAGAACGCGACACCGAACGACGCACCCGGCTGCACCGGCTCGGCCGCCGGTTCACCGGACCCTCGCTCACCGGCCCCTTGCTCACTGATCCCTTGTTCACCGGCGGGTTCATCGGCAGCGTCCGGGGCCGGCTCGTCCTCCGTGCTCGCGCCGGGCCAGAGCAGTTCGTCCAGCCCGACCTCGACCACCCGGTCGGACTCTTTGCCCCGCCGACGGACCATGGCGACTCCCTGACAAGCACATCCGTCCGCGACGGATCGCTCACTACCCCGGTACCCCGCCGTACCACCGAACCGACCTCCGGCCGGCGGCAGCGGCTAGGTCAGGGCCTAAGGTCGGCGCATGGCGATGAGTGATGCGGAGGTGGCGATCGAGGCAGCCGATGCGGGCGCGGCGGTCGTCGCGGGCTCGTACGGTCGTGAACACCTGAGGTTCGCGAAGTCGGCGACCGACTTCGCGACCCAGACCGACCTCGACGCGGAGCGAGCCATCACCGCGGTGCTCTCGGCCCGGCGGCCCGATGACGCGCGCGAGGGTGAAGAGTTCGGTCGCTCCGGACCGGCGGCCACCGCCCGTCGCTGGCTGATCGACCCCCTGTGCGGGACGCTGAACTTCGCGGCGACGACACCGCTGATGGTCGTGAACGTGGCCTTGCTCGACGGCGAGCGCACGATCGCCGCGGCGGCTGCCGACCCGGTCGCGCAGGAGACCTTCTGGACCGACGGCATGTCGGCGCAGGTCCGGCACGCGGGCACCGACCAGCCGCTGGTGCCTTCCGTGGCGACCGGACTGGTCGAGATCAACGCCGACCGGCCCACCGCCGCCGCCTCCGTCAGCGGCCAACTCGTCGCCGATGTCGCGTTCCGGGCGCAGTTCTCGCCGCGGGTCCTGTCGTCGACCCTCGGAGTCGCCTGGGTCGCAGCCGGCCGGCGCGCGGCGTACGTCACCGACGGCGAACTCCGCAACGACCTGCACTTCGCCGCCGGCCTCGCCCTCGCCGAAGCCGCCGGCTGCATCATCACCGACCTGCGCGGCGCCCCGCTCGGCACCGAAGACGGCGCCGTGATCAGCGCCTCCGCCGAAGTCCACACCGAGATCCTCGGCTTCCTCGCACCCCATCTCGAACGCCTCCGCTGACCTGTTGGCTCTATTGGCTCTTGAGGAACCGTTCGGGGTCGCCGGCCGCGCTGGCGGCCGAAGCGAGCCAGGCTTGCAGGCCTTCGGGATCCCGTCGGCCGAGTTCGTCCAAGCAGTGCTGGCGCTCCAGGACGATCCGCAGCCGGTGCGCGTCGCTCGTCGCCCGCCGCAGCGCGTCGTAACTGTCGCGCCACTGCCGGCACAGCTCCGCGGTACTGCGTTCCGGTAGTCCGGCGCGGCCGATCCGCGGTCCCCCGCGGTACCACCGCACCGCGGGCGGTGAGCTCGCTCCGAGGAGCAGGACCAGCCAGAGCACGCTGTACCCGAGAACATCGGTGAGGCCGAGGAGCAACGTACTCGCGCCCGCGATGACGGCCACCGTGACGGCAACCTGCCATCTCGTCCAGCGGGAGAGCCACTCGGTGTCGCCGCCGTACATCGCCGCGGCCGTCGCACCGGACACCGGAACGAGCGCCAGCGCGAGCAACAGGATGTCCGACGGCAGCAACAGCGCCGCCGCGGCACCGCAGATCACGATGAACGCGCCGCAGAACCCCCACCAGACGGCACGGTAGAGCGCCAGTTGCGCACCCGCCGTCCCCTCGGAATCGGCGCACGAACCAGACCCCATGGCGGAGCCTCCCCCCGTCGGACGCCAGGGCGGCCGACTACGTCATAGCTCCACGATCAACCGCGAGGCCTCCCCCGGCTAGGGTCCGAAGTCCCGATTTCGCGCATGGCAGCGGCAGCAGGGCCCAACGGCACGACCGATGAGGCCCATCGGCCCTTGAACGCGGACCGCGCGGCGCTGTCGACTGGTCGTGGCCACGCGGCTCAGCGCGTGCCTGCGAGGGGGGCACATGACCACACGACCCGCTCCGGTCGTCACCGGGTACGACGGTTCGCCCGCGGGCCTGGCCGCGCTCGACTGGGCGACCACCGAAGCGGTCCGGCTGCACGCTCCGCTGCGGATCGCGGAGGTTTTCCAGCTGGTCGTCGCGACCCGCCCCTCGCTGGGCAAGACCGTCCCGCTCTCGACGCTGCGGGCGCTGCGGGAGCGAGGTCTCAACGCCATCGCCGAGGGGATCCGGCTCCGGCATCCCGCTCTGCAGGTCGAGGCGGTTCTCCTGGACGGCGTGGCCGCGAAAGAACTGGTCGAGGAGGCCGCAGCGGCCCGGCTGATGGTTCTCGGCTCCCGCGGCCTCGGCGGCTGGACCGGCCTGATGCTCGGCTCGGTGGCGATGCAGGTGACGATGCACGCGCCCTGCCCGGTCGTCGTCGTACCGCCCGATCAGCGGCCGCGGGTCGCCGACCAGCCGACCGTGGTCGTCGGCGTCGACGGATCGCAGACCTCGGCCCGGGCGATCGGCTTCGCCTTCGAGCACGCCGACGCGCTCGGCGCCCGGGTGGTCGCCGTCCACGCCTGGACCAGCCCGTATCTCACCTACGTCGACGGCGAGTCGATGCTGCAGTTCGACGAGGAGGACGTCAAGGAGTCCAGCCGGCTGCTCGTCGCCGAGTCGGTCGCCGGGGCCGTCCTCGACTATCCGGACGTGCCGTGGCAGACGCGGCTGATCAACGGCCAGGCGGCCCGCGCCATCCTTCGCGCGGGCGACTCCGCCGATCTCATCGTCGTCGGATCCCGCGGCCGGGGAGGCTTCGCCGGACTCCTGGTCGGCTCCGTCAGCCAGCACGTCCTCCACCACGCCCCCTGTCCCGTCGCCGTCATCCGCTGAGCGGGCGCGACCCTTCAACAGCTCGAAAGGCAGGCCGATGGTCGAGACAGACAACCGAGTGAAGGAGCCCCGGACGCCCGGACCCACCGGCGCGGAGGTCTGGAAGCAGCTCGAGAAGCGGTCGTTCGCCGTGCTCAGCTACGTCACGCCGGCCGGGGAGCCCAGGTCGAGCGGCGTTGTGTACGTCGCCGCCCCTGGCCGGCTGTACGCGGCCGTCGCACCCGACAGCTGGAAGGCGAGGCACATCCCGGTCACCGGCCAGGTGGCGGTGACCGTGCCGGTGCGGCGCGGCGGTCTGCTCTCGCTGATCTGGCCGATCCCGGCGGCCACCATCAGTTTCCATGCCCGGGCGGTCGTTCATCCGCGGGGCTCGCTCGACATCGACTCGCTGTCGTCACAGTTGGCCACGCTCGTACCGGCCGAGCGGCTGGCCGACACCCGGATCGTCGAGATCTTCCCGGAAGGCTTCTTCCTCACCTACGGCATCGGCACCCCGCTGCTGAAGATGCGCAACCCCGCCGCGGCGCGCGCCCACGTGCGCGTCAGCTGACCTCGCCGGTCAGTGCGTGAGGCTGCCGACCGGTACGAGGCGGAAGGGCTGGACGACCTCGGTGGTCTGTCCGGCCCGGTCGCCGCCCGCTCCGCGGTAGACCTCCCACGCGTCGCCGGTGCGGATCGCGTGCTCTGCCTTCAGCCACTCGTCGATCGCCTGATAGGCGTCCGCCACATCCGCGTACGACCCGATGTGCCGGGCCACCACGACCTTCCCACCGGGCAGGCTGGACGGGCGGACCTCCCCGTCACCCTTGATCCTCGTACCGACCGGGAACCCCGCTTCGAGCAGGTAGCTGCCGTCGGGGAGGAGGTGGTCGCGGGAGAACGGGAACCCGCACGCCGCGACGCCGTGCCGGTACAGGTAGTCGGCGACCGTGGAGAAGGCGGCGTCGAACCAGTCGACAACATCACGGCGCCCCAGGGTCGCCCGCAGTACGGCGGTCAGCTGCTCACGAACTGTCCGGAACTCGGCCTGCATGGTCCCTCCCCAGGTTTGTTCGTCCCCTCCACCATGGCCCCTGCACCGCGCGTCTGTCAGGGCCCTTGGTCCCGGACTCGGGCACTTTTCTCCGCTAAGACGCCTGGTCGCCGGTGTGGTGCAGTTGGGCGCGGTCCCGGGCGTAGTAGACGGACTCGACGACGACCAGGGCCGCCAGCACCGCGACCAGGACACCGAGTTGCCCCAGGGCGGGCACCTTGCCGACGAGCAGCGCCGCGACGATCAGCGTCACCGCCGCGGCCAGCCGGGTCGTGCCGACAATGTGCACCGTGCGCCACTTGAAGCCGACGTGACCGAGCAGGTAGATCACGACGCCGAAGTACAGCGCGTACAGGCCGGGGCCCTTCAAGGGGTCCGACAGGTCGTGGTGTTCGGCGTCGGCGACGTACTCCAGGACCTTCTTCAGGCCGAGTGCGAGCAGCACGATGCCGGTCACCATCGGGAAATGCCAGAAGGTGTAGGCGTCGCGGGCCATCACCGACCGGGTCTCCTCGGGCTCCGCCGCCAGCGCGTGCTCGCCGTAGTGCACGGTCGCGTCGAAGTAGATCCACCACAGCGCGGCCGAGACCCCCAGGCCGAGCAGCGACGCGATCAGGACCGGCCAGGAGATCGGCAGATCGGTGACGCCGACCCCGATCGCCACGATCGACTCGCCGAGCGCGATGATCACGATCAGTCCGTGCCGCTCGGCGAAGTGCGAGGCGGACCTGAACCGCCAACCGCGCGCGTCGATCAGGTACGTCCCGCCGTAGTCGACCGCGAGCGCGCCCGCCCAGAGCGCGGTCTGGGTCCAGCCGTGGAACTGCGACGCGACCAGCAGCAGCGCGGTGCCGCCGAGCATCGACGGCGTGAACCGCGCCAGCGTACGGCGCAGGGCACGATCCCCGTCGGCGATCATCCAGAACAGCACCAGGTGCAGCGCCCGGAAGGCGAAGTACGCCCAGGCGATGACCACCGGTCCGGGCAGCCCGCCGGGCAGGTCGTGGAACGCCTCCGGGATCGCCAGCGCGATCACGAACATCGCCGCCATCGCGAGCAGCAGGACGCCGCGGAACGCTCCGACATCCGCCTTCACGATGTTGCACAGCCAGGCGTACCCGATCCAGCTCCACCACAGCAGCCCGACGAGCAGCAGTCCGCGGACGACACCGTGCCACGTCAACTCGTGCGCCATCAGCGCGGTGATCTGCGTCAGCGCGAACACGAACACCAGGTCGAAGAACAACTCCAACGTGGTGACCGGCTGATCGCGCGCCGCCTCCGTGACCCGAAGCGGATGCCTGAACGTCGCCATACGCCGCATCCTGCCATGCACCGGCGTCTCCCCCGGCCAGGTCCGGGCCGTCTGCCGACACCGCTCAGGACCTTCGCCCGTTCGTCCGACGCACCGCCCGGCACACGATCGAAGTACCCACATCGGCGGAGGACTCATGAAGCAGGCTGACACCACATCCGCGGGAATGCTGCACCGGCTCGATCGGTGGATGTACCGGGGCGGCCGTCCGAACCGGCTCGCGCGGGTGCTGAACCGGATCGGGGCGGTCCAGTACGCGCACCGGATCGCCGCACCCAGGCAGGCGGTCACGCTGGAGGTGGTCGGGCGGCGTACGGGCAAGGCGATCTCGTTCCCGCTGGTGCTGACGCCGTACGACGGTCAGCGGTACCTGGTCTCGATGCTGGGCGAGCACACCAACTGGGTGCGGAACGTCCGCGCCGCCGACGGACGGGCCGTCCTTCGCTCCGGTCACCGCGAGGCCGTACGGCTCGTGGAGGTGGCACCGGCCGCCCGAGCGGCGATCCTGCAGAAGTTCCTGGAGCTGGCCCCCGGCGCGAGGGCGCACCTGCCGGTGGACCGCACCGCTCCGCTCGCCGAATTCGAGCGCATCGCCGCGGACTACCCCGTCTTCCGCATCACGCCCGCCCCGGCGTGAACCGACTGACATGCACAGGCGGCGAGACCGACGGACCGCGGACACACCGCGTGACCAGGCACGGTGGGCGCCGTGGATCGCCGTCCTGGTGGGCCTGCTCGGTGTCGTGAGCGTGCTCGACGCCATCAGCCCGCCGCTGCGGCCACGGTTGGAGGCGTTGACCGACGTACTGCCGGTCCTGGTACCACAGGCGGCGGGCGCGGCCGTGCCGCTCGGGGTGGTTCTGGTTCTGTTGTCGCGAGGTCTCGCTCGGCGTAAGCGGCGTGCCTGGGTGGGGGCATTGGCGGCGACGACCGGCCTGCTGGTCCTCAACGGACTGGCCCGATCGATCGGGGAGTCGATCGCGGCCGTGGTGGTCATCGTGCTGCTGGTGGTCACCCGCTCGGCGTTCACCGGTCGTCCGGACCCGGGCAGCCGGCGTACCGTCGCGCTCACGTTCCTGGCGTCGCTCCTGCTGGCGACGCTCGTGGGCGCCGGCGCACTCCTGGCCGACCCGGACGCTCTGACGCAGCGTCTCCCGATGCGGAAGCTCATGAGCGAGGTCTGGCTCGGTTTCGTCGGTGTCAGCGGACCGGCACAGTTCGAATCGGCGCAAGCTCGTCAGCGACTCGAGACCACCCTGCTCCTGCTGGGGGTCGTCGTAGCACTGACGACGGTGCTCGTGGCACTGCGGACCGCTCGCGCGCCGCGGCATCAGATCGATGCCGAAGCCGAGCGCCTGCGGGCCTTGCTGGCCGGAAGCCGTAACGACTCCCTGAGCTATTTCGCGCTGCGCGACGACAAGTCCCTCATCTTCTCGCCTTCCGGACGGGCGGCGGTGGCGTACCGCGTCGTCGCGGGCGTCTCGCTGGCCGGCGGCGATCCGATCGGCGATCGGGGTGGATGGTCCGAAGCGATCGACGCCTGGCTGACCGAAGCTCGCCGTTATGCCTGGACACCCGGGGTCGTCGGGGCCAGCGAGAGCGGTGTGTCGAGCTACGGCGATCATGGGCTGGCGGCGGTCCAGCTCGGCGACGAGGCAGTGCTCGACACGGCGACCTTCAGCCTGGCATCCCGGCCGATGCGGTCCGTCCGGCAGGCAGTACGGCGGGCCGAACGACGGGGGCACGTGGCACAGATCCGCCGGTTGCGCCAGATCGACGGCAAGGAACTCGACGAGCTGTCCCGGCAGGTGGCCGGCTGGCGTGCGGGCCAGGCGGAGCGCGGGTTCTCGATGGCGCTCGGGCGGTTCGGGGATCCCCGGGACAGCGACGCGGTGGTGGTCAGCTGCCGCGACGCCGGTGCGGAGCTCGTCGCGATCCTGAGTCTGGTGCCCTGGAACGACGACGGGCTCTCGCTCGATCTGATGGTCCGCTCGCCGAACGCCGGCAACGGGGTGATCGAGTTCATGGTCAACGAACTCGTCCGAGCCGGTCCGGAACTGGGAGTCACGCGGATCTCCCTCAACTTCGCGGTCTTCCGCGAGGTGTTCGAGCGCGGCGGCCTGACCGGAGCAGGTGCCGCGTCGCGGGTTCGGTATCGCGTCCTGCTCGGGCTGAGCCGGTTCTGGCAGATCGAGTCGCTGTACCGGGCCAACGCCAAGTACCGGCCCGCCTGGAACCCGCGCTTCGTCTGCTACCCACGCACCCGCGACCTTCCCCGGATCGCGTCGGCCACCCTGCAGGCGGAGTCGTTCGTCCGCTGGCCGCACCGCCGCAGGCCCCACCTTGCCGTCGCCGACCGGGCCGCGGCGGGTCACGGGTGACGCGCGTCGCCGGATGCGGTGGTGGTGTCGAGGGTGAAGTAGGCCTCTTCCTCCTGCGCGAAGTGCAGCGTGAGGACCGCGTCGAGTCCGTAGAGAGTGGCGCGGAGGTCGTCGAGCTGGTCCGGTTGGATCCTGCGCGACTCGTCGAGATGACGACCGATGCGACGAACCAGTCGTTCGATCTCCGCGTGCTCGCGGCTCATCGTGAAGGTGCCTTCCGGGCCGCCCAGGACCTCGGCCAGCGCCGGGTAGAGGGTGTGTTCCTCGGCGTACTCGTGGGGCAGCAACCGTTCGACGAGGAGTGCGTAGGTTCGGGCGACGATCGCGTCGGTGCGTGGACCGGTGCCACCCGCGACGGCGTCGGCGGCTTCTCTGACCGCGGCGCGAACCTGGATCAGATCCTCGTGCTCCTTGGCGAAGCGGTGCAGCAACGCGTCGGCCTCGGTGTGAGGTTTCCGTGTCCGGCCGCCCAGCGCCCGCAGCGCGTTCAAGATGACGATTAGATCGATTCCCTCCTGGACGACCGCGCCCGCCACAGGTCCCAGCCGGCCACCGGCCGCGGCGAGCATGGCGAGCAGGGAGAGCACGGTCCCGGCCGCGGCGCTCTGCACGGCGAGTCGTCGGGTACGGTGTGCGACCTCGACGGCGTCGG
The DNA here is from genome assembly GCF_040680955.1 of Kribbella sp. NPDC051936. Taxonomy (NCBI): domain Bacteria; kingdom Bacillati; phylum Actinomycetota; class Actinomycetes; order Propionibacteriales; family Kribbellaceae; genus Kribbella; species Kribbella sp. NPDC051936. The sequence goes on from NZ_JBFAXS010000002.1 coordinate 720,023, forward strand.
CGAGCCGGTCGATGCGGTCGTCGAGGATGACCGCGTCGGCGGCCTGCGCCGCGGCGGTGGAGCCTCGGGAGCCGAGGGCGATGCCGACGTCGGCAGCGGCGAGCGCCGGCGCGTCGTTGATGCCGTCACCGACCATCGCGGTGATTCCGTGGGCCCGGGTCGCCCGTACCTGCTCGATCTTGCCGGCCGGGGTCGCGTCGGCGTGCACCTCGTCGACGCCCAGCATGCCGGCGACCTCGACGGCGTTGTCGACATGATCACCGGTGAGCAGCATGACGCGCTGGATTCCCGCTGCGCGCAGCCGGCGCATGGTGCGGGCGGCGTCGGTCCGGATCCGGTCGCGGACGAAGATCGCCGCGAGGGGCTCGGCGCCCCGGCAGACCCAGATGACGCTCGCCAGGTCGAGCCGGCCGCGCCGGGCGGCCCCACGGGCCCAATTCGGCATCACGAGTCCGGCAGGCAGCTTCCCCACCTGGACCACCTGGCCGTCGATGATTCCGGCAGCGCCGCGACCGGGCTCCTCGGTCACCGATTCGGCGCGCAGTGGTGTCACACCGGCGCGCTCGGCGGCCCGCAGTACCGCACCGGCGAGCACGTGCGGTGAGTACTGCTCGATACCGGCAGCGGACGCCAATGCCTCTGCGCGAGTCGCCCCGGGCGCCCAGACCACGTCGACGACCTCGGGGCGGCCGGCGGTCACCGTACCGGTCTTGTCCATGACGAGCGTGTTCACCCGGCCGAGCAGTTCGAGCGCCGCACCGCCCTTGACCACGACGCCTGCCCTGGAGGCACGAGACATCCCAGCGGTGACGGCGATCGGCACCGCGAGCAGCAGCGGGCACGGAGTGGCGGTGACCAGTACGGCGACCGCCCGTCCGGCGTCGCCGCTGATCGTCCACGCGAGCGCCGCGATCAGCAACGCGGCCGGCAGGAAGAAGACGGCGATCCGGTCGGCCAGCCGCGCGACCGGCGCGCTGCTCGCCGCGGCCTCCTGGGCGAGTTCGACCACGCCGGCATACGTACTGTCCGCCGCACTGGCCGTCGCCCGGAGCTCGACCACGGCGCCGGCGTTGACCACCCCGCTGCGCACCCGGTCCGACGCCGGCCGGGTCACCGGAACGGCTTCGCCGGTCAGCGCCGACTCGTCGAACGTCCCGTCTCCGAGCAACGCGCCGTCGACCGGCACCACTTCGCCGGGCAGCACCACGACCTGGTCCCGCTGCCGCACCTGGCCGATCACGACCGTGACGACGTCGTCGCCTTGTCGTACGTGTGCCTGGCTCGGGGCCCGTTGCAGCAGCGCGGACAGGTCACGACCGGCCCGGCGCTGCGCGGCGTTCTCCAGCACACGTCCGGTCGCGACCATCGCCGCGATGATCGCGCCCGCGAGAAACTCCCCGACCGCGAGCGTGCCGCCCAGTGCGAGCAGCGCCAGCAGATCCGCGCCGTACCGGCCGGCCCGCAGGTCTGCGACGACCCACACGGCGGCGGGTATCAACCCCACCAGATCCGCGGCGGCCCACAGGCTGTCGGCGCGGACCGGTCCGCCGAACCGCGCGGCGCCACCGGCGGCCAGCAGCGCGGTGACCAGCACCAGCAAGACAGTCTCTCCCGACACCCTCACCCGTCCGACGCTGACCGTAGCCATGCCCCGACGATTCCTCCGGCGAGGCCGGCCCGCCAGGGCACCATGGCTCTGCCCGTAGGTCCTTCCGGCCCAGTACGGCTCAGGGCGTCAAGAAGCGGTCGTGCCGATCAAAAGGTCGGTGTGCCGCCGCCGGCCAGAGCGAGGGCGTGGTCGGCGAGCGCGTACGGCGCTCCGGCGGCGATGGACATCCGGGGCCAGTCCTGGAGGCCGGTGCGCAGCGCGGCGATGTCCTCGTTCTGCACCGGGTCACCGGCGCGGGCCGCGGCGATCGCGCGAACAGCGGCGGCCGAGATCGGCAGCACCGTGCGCAGCGCGTCGAGCCACGGCCGGAGCTCGGCGGTGATCGGGCCGTCGAGTGCCGCGGCAGCGATCGCTGCCTGGGCAATCGTCTCGTCGAGCGCCGACAAGGCCGCCGGGTCCGGACCCGCCAGCACACGGCGGCACCCGTCGGCCACCCGGCCGGGCCGTTCGGCCAGGATGCTCGGCCCGGCGAGCTCGGCCAGCACCCTGAGGGACTTGCCCTGACCGGTCTCGTCCAGCGCCCGCGCGAACGATGCGTCCGCGTCGTACCCGTGCGGATCGCGCGCCCAGTCCAGCGCCGTACACAGTGCAGGCAGTCCGGCGAGCGGTTGCAGCGCAGCGTTCGTGCCGTACCCGGCGAGGACGTCGGCCAGCCCGGGATCCCGGCCCCGCAACGGGGCCAGCGGGAGGCGCCGGGGCGTCATGGTGTTCGCGAACACGCCGTCGACAGAGTCCCAGTCGTTGACCGGATAGTTGTCCCAGAGCCAGATCGGGCGCCGGAGTTGCTCCACCACCGCGCGAACCTGCGCGGCCGTGATCGTCGGTGAGATCACCGCGGAACCGGTCCAGCACACGACCAGATCACTGTGCAGCAACTCCCCGAGCCGCTGCCGGTAGCGCGACGACTTGACACCCCAGTAGTGCGTCGGGCACACCAGCAGCTCCGCCCCCAGGCGGGCGAGCCGATCGTGTACGGCATTGACCACGCCGGCCTGGGCAGCCGCCATCGGATGCGGATCATCGGCGTACGCCGAGCGGGTGGCCGGATCCAGCTCCGCGTCGAGGTCGTCGAAGGCGATGATGACCCGGCCGAATCCCCTCCGCACCATCTCGGTCAACCGGTCGATCAACAGGGCGAGCTCGTCCGCGTCGGCCAGCCGCATGGCGCGTTCGCGGCGCAACGGCGCGCCCGGCGAGACCCGCCAGGTGGCCATCATCCCGAGGTCGTTGGTCAGGGCAACCAGCTCGTCCAGGTGGTTGCCGTCCGCACCGTACGGCTGCCGCCAGTCCGGTCCGGTACGTTCGTCGGCGGACGGGCCGTAGACATAGGCCGTGGCGCCGTGCCGGTGTGCGCGGCGGACGACCTCGGCGCGGTCGGCAGGACTCCACAGAGGGCCGTAGAAACACTCCAGGACGGCCCGGTCGGTGATCGGCACGGCTCGTGTCTACGGGCGCGCCGCCGTGGTTGTCAATATTGGACTAGACGAGTTTACCGCACCTTGCGGTCCGGCGCCGCGGACGAGACGGTCGCCGAGGTCCGAGCGCCGGTACAGCACCGAGCGGCCGTGGCGGGCGGACAGCAGCAGACCGGCCGCGCGCAGCGCCCGCAGGTGCTGGTTGACCGCGGTCGGCGTGACACCCAGCCGTACGGCGAGCTCGGTCGACGACGTCGGCGTCTCGAGCAGGCTCATCAGGCGCGCGCGGACCCGGCCGATCAGGCCGACCAAGGCGTTCGGCGGCGTGGTCGTCTCGGTCTGCCACAGGGTGCCGAGACCGCGTGCCGGGTACATGATGTGCGGCGGCTCGTCGGCGGAGATCGGCACCGACGCCCGCCTGCTGAACAGCGAGGGGACGAGCGTGAGCCCGCGCCCCGCGGTCGAACAGCGGTACGACAGGTCGCTGCGCAGCCGCACGGTCACCACGCTCTCCTCGAGGCGGACCTGCGGGTCGATGTCGGCGAACATCGCCGCGAGGCCGGACTGCGCCGTCACTCGCCCGCGGTAGACGACGTCGGCCTCCAGCACGGTCCGCATCCGTTGCCAGTACGGCTCGAAGCAGGCCTCCCAGTACTCCCGCAGCGCCGACAGCACCTGGGCGAGAACGCGGTCCGGCCGGCCTCGCAGCACGGGCGGCAGCCCCGCCGGATGGATTTCCGCCAGGTCTGCGCGGACGACTGCGCCGGGCGTGCCGGTGAGGGCGGCGAACTCGTCCTCGATCCTGCCCAGCGGGGTGTACGGCCGCGGTGTGAGGAAGTCCGGCGTCCACAGCGCGTCGTTCGTCAGCGCGCGCAGCAGCTCCAGCCGCAGCGCGGTCCGCGCCGGCTCGGTGGCCCGCAGCCAGGGCAGTTGCAACGGGAACCGGCCCGGGTCACGCAGGGTTCGCAGCGACAGCACCAGCTCGTTCAGCGGCGAGATCGCGAAACGCACCTCACCGAGATCGTTGCCGACGAGCTCGTATTCGATCATGAAGCATTACGCTACATCGGTGGCGTCCCCGACGCGGCGGATGCGACAACTGACGGGTGCCTGAGCTCCTCCGCGATCCCGTCGAACGGGCGCTCGCCTGCGCCGTCGCCGCCCTCTCGCTGTCCCGCGGCATGTTCTTCGCCGTCAGCGCCCTCTACTTCACCCGTGGTGTCGGACTCTCACCGGCCACGGTCGGCATCGGTCTCACCGTCGCCGGCGGAGTCGGCGTTCTGGCGTCGTACGCCGGTGGCCGGCTGAGCGACCGGATCGGCGCCGATCGGCTGCAGCAGTGGGCTCTCGCCGCGAACGGCGCCGCCCTGCTGGGTTACGCCTTGGCCAGCGACGTCGTCAGCTTCGTCTTGGTGGCGGCCTGCGTCTCCGCGTCCCGCGGTCTGCAGAGCACCGCGCAGATGACGTTGCTCGCCCGGTGGTACGTCGGCCCGGAGCGGGTCGCTGTCCGCGCCCGGCTGCGCGTTGTGATGAATGTCGGTATCGGCATCGGGACGCTGCTCGCGGGCCTGGCTCTGGTGGTCGACACGGCCACGGCCTATCGCCTGACCGTGATGCTCGTCGGCGCGCTCACGATGCTCGGCACGCTTCCGCTGATCGGCTTGCGCCGCAGGGTTTCCGGGCTGGCCGAGCGGATGGATTCCGCGGCCGGCCCCGAAGCGCCGCGGGGTCCTTCGCCGCTGCGCGATCGGACGTACGTGACGTCGACGGTGCTCAACGCCGTACTCGCCATGCACTTCGGGCTGACGAGCATCGGCATACCGCTGTGGGTGGCGGACCACACCGAAGCCCCGACCGTCGTCGTCTCGGCGCTGCTGGTGGTCAACACCGCCTACGTCGCGCTGTTCCAGGTGCGCGCGTCGCGGGGCACCCAGGACCTGCGCACGGCGGGGCGATCGGTCCGCCGGGCCGGGTTGCTGTTGCTCGTCGCCTGCGTGTTGTTCGCCGTCGCGGGTCATCTCGGTGCCGCCGCCGCGACCGCGGTGCTACTGCTGGCCGCCCTCGCCTCCTCGGCAGCCGAGACCCGCGGCGAAGCCGGCAGTTGGGGCATGGCGTTCGAGCTCGCCGATCCGGCCCGCGCCGGCGCCTATCAGGGCCTCAGCCAGACCGGCCTGGCGCTCGCGCTGATGCTCGGCCCGGCGGTCGTCACCACGACCGGCGTCGACCATGGCACACCGGGCTGGCTGGTCCTCGGCGCCATCTTCGCCCTCACCGGCACGGCGACCGCAGTCCTCGCGAACCACGCCGCCAAGCATCGGTCCCTGCTGGTGGACCAGCCCGCTTCGGCGACCAGGGTTTCGTGAGCGCTACGGCGTAGGCGTAGCCGACGGGGGCGGCGTGCTCGTCGACTTCGGAGTCGGCGAGGGGCTCGGCGGGGTCGAGGTGGGAGTCGACGACGGCGTCGGCGACGAGGACGACTTCGTCGGGGTCGGCGACGACGAGGGGGTCGGGCTCGGCGAGGAGGACGGCGTCGGGCTCGAGGCAGTGGGAGTCGGGGTGGGGCTCGGGGTGTCCGACGGCGTAGCGGTTGGAGTGGTCCGCGTCGTCCTTCCGGCCTCGGAAGCCCTGGTACTTGCCGTCGTCGGGTCGCTGGTCGTCGCCGAGGTCGTCGGGGTGGCAGCCGGCGTACTCGGCCGCGGGCCGACGTCAACGGTCGGTGGCAGGTCGTTCCCGGTGTTGCGCAGGACGACGCCCGCCGCGATCGCGCCGGCGAGGACCAGCACGGCAGCGGCTGCGACGAGCAAGGGCTTCCGGCGGCCGGAAGGCTCGGCCAACGGCTCGGCCACCGGCGGGGCGACAGGTTCGGGAGGTGGTCCCGCGGGCGGCTCGGCGACGAGCGGGACGGTAGGGAACGACTCGGCCGCGAGTGACATGACGGTGAGCTGTTCGGCCGTCGGACGGTCCTCGGGCGCCTTGGCCAGCATCCGCAGCAGTACGCCGTCGTACGGGCCGGCGAGCTCGGGGCGCAGCTGAGCCGGCGGGACCGGCGGCGTGTCGACGTGCTGATAGAGCACCGCGGTCGGGTGGTCGCCGACGAACGGCGGACGACCGGTGACCAGCTGGTACAGCACGCAGCCCAGCGCGTACACGTCCGACTCCGGTCCGCCCTGGAGACCTCTGGCGCGCTCGGGTGCGAGGTAGTGCGGGCTGCCGAGGATCTCGCCGGTGACCGTCAGCTCCTGCGTCTCGGCCCCGGGCAGGTGGGCGATCCCGAAGTCCGCGACCTTCACGGTGCCGTCGGCCGCGACCAGCAGGTTGCTCGGCTTGATGTCGCGGTGCACGACGTTCTGCGCGTGCGCGGCCGCGAGACCGACCGCGGCCTGCTCGACGATCGTGATCGCGCGCTCCCACGACACCGACCCGCTCTCGGCCAGCTCGGCCGCGACCGACCGGCCCTCGACGAGCTCCATCACCAGGTAGAAGGTGTCGTCGTGCTGCCCGAAGTCGTAGACGGCCACGATGTGCGGATCGGTCAGCCGCGCGGCGGCCCGCGCCTCCCGCTGGAAACGCTCCACCGCCGAGGTGTTCTCGACCGACCGGAGCATCAGCTTGACCGCGACCTCACGCCCCAGCGTCTCGTCCGTCGCCCGGTAGACCTCCCCCATACCGCCCCGCCCCAAGGACGCGCCCAACCGGTACCGCTCCGCGATCAGCATCCGACTCCCGTACCCATGCCACTCCACCAGCAACCGCCCAAGTCCAATTGGCCAGGCTATCCCGCAGCGCAAACCAGTCCTAACCTGGCGGCAGGGGGTGGTGGCATGGACGGGCTGGTCGCTGTCCTGGGCGCCACGGGCCGCCAGGGCGGAGCGGTCGCGCGGCACCTGCTGGCCGCAGGCCGACCGGTGCTCGCTCTCACCCGCACCCCGGACTCGCCCGCGAGCAGGTCCTTGCGCTCCGCGGGTGCGCAGGTCGGCCGGTGCGACATGGACGACCTGGCCTCGCTACACCGGGTGTTCACCGGAGTGCACGGCGTCTTCAGCGTGCAGAACCCGATGACCGCCGGACACGCCGGCGAGATCCGGCAGGGCAGGAACGTCGCCGACGCCGCCGAGGCGACCGGCGTACAGCACATCGTCTACGGCTCAGCAGGCCCAGGACTGCGCGGAACCGGCGTCGATTCGTGGGAGTCGAAGCTCATTGTCGCCGACCACTTGCGAGCCACCGGCATACCGCTGACCGTGCTCCGGCCGATGGCGTTCATGGAGCTGATGACCGACAGGGATTTCTACCCGCCGGTCTCCGTCTGGCACGTCATGCCCAAGCTCGCCGGCGATCGGACACCGATCCCGTGGGTCGCGGTCGACGACCTCGGAGCGATCGCGGCGAGGGTGTTCGCGGAGCCCATGCGCTTGGCCGGCACCGAACTCCCCGTCGCCACCGAGTTCCGCTCGATCGCGGACTGCCGCCGGGCCTGGGCCTCGGTCAGAGGCCGCGCTCCCCGCGGCTTCCCGATGCCCGTGTGGCTCTTCGAGCGATTCGTCGGCAAGGACCTGACCACCATGTGGCGCTGGCTCGCGAACCATCCCGTGCCTGCGGATCCGGCGGCCACGGCGGAACTCCTCGACCGCGTCACCACGGTCGAGGAGTTTCTGGCGAAGCCGATCAGGGGTAGCTGACCAGGTAGCGCTGCTGGTTGGCGGCGTTCGCGGCGCCGCCGGTGGAGTTGATGACGTCGGCGATGGTGCCGACGCCGCCGAGGGAGACCGAGACCAGGTCGTGGAAGCGGACGCCGGCGGTGTCGGGAACCTCTGCGTCCCGCCGCCGCTCGACCACGAGGCCTGGTCCGGTACGTCGTACGGAAACTCGTTCTGGAAGAAGTACGTGCGGCCGCCGTTGCCGTTCCAGAGCACCTCGTACTGCTGGTAGTGCTCGACGAACAGCCCGTACATCGTCACGTCGTTGCCGTTGACCACCAAACCAGCCCGTCGGCCACCCAGGACGCGTTCCGGACCGCACCGGGCGCCGTCGAAGGCTGGGAGTGCGGCGACAGCTTCCACAACTGGGACTTCCCGGCGAGCTGTCCGGCCGGGACCCAGCTCAACATCCGCTACCAGGCGCCGAGCTGCTGGAACGGCCACGACCTCGACTCAGCCGACCACAAGAGCCACATGGCGTATCCGGTCAACGGCGCCTGCCCGGCGTCGCATCCGAACCCGGTGCCGATGCTCGAGTTCAAGATCGCCTTCCCGGCCGACGGTGACCTGACCGGGATCCGCCTCGCCAGCAGCCGCGGGTACTCCTGGCACTACGACTTCTTCAACGCCTGGGACCCGCCGACGCTCGCTGCCCTGGTGAGCCACTGCATCAACGGTGGCCTGCAGTGCAACTCGAAGGGGTTCGACCTCTACAAACCCGATCGCGGCCAAGCCCTCGGCGACAACTACCGCCTGCCGGGCCGGCCCTGACAGTTCCTGCGGTGCCGGGCGGGGGCAGACCCCGGCACCGCAGGTCGACCCCCAAGGACACCCATGCCTCTCGCAGTACGCCTCGCCGGCGCGCTCCTGTGCGGCTTGCTGACCGCGTGCGGCAGCACTCAGCCCGCTCCGCCGGCCAGCCCTTCCACCTTCAATCCCACCGACGCCGCCTGGCTCGAACTGATGATCCCGATGGACGAACAGTTCCTCCAGATCCTCGACCTGGCCCCGGCCCGCTCCCGCAACCCCGCCGTACGGCGGCTCGCCGCGCAGCTCGCCCCGAGTCATCGAACCGAGCTCCAGCAGCTGACCGCCCTCCGCACCGAGGCGGGCCTGCCGACCACCAACCCGCACGAGGGCCATGACATGCCAGGCATGATGCGCGCCGACGAACTACTTGCCCTCAGCAACCTCCGTGGCCCTGCCTTCGACAAGACCCTCACCACCGAGATCCAGGACCACCTCAACCAGTCCGCCCTGATCACCCGCAGCGTGAAGACCGCCGGCCGGTCCCCGGCCGTCAAGCCCGTCGCCACCAGGATCGAGCAAACCCGAACCACCCAACTGGCCTCGGTGTCGCACGTGCCGGGCCTGGCGCCGGCCTGAGCGCCGGTCAGTTCGGACGGCCTCGGTGCGGGACGAGGACGCGTAGCTGGAGTTGGAGGCCGAAGCGCGTGTTGGGGTCGTCCAGGTCGATGTCGCCGACCTCGACGGCTCGGCGTAGGCGGTAGCGGAAGGTGTTCGCGGGCACGTGCAACGCGTCGGAGGCGATCGCGACGTCTCCGAACGCGTCCAGCCAGGCCTGCAGGGTCTCGACGAGGTTGCTCCGGTGCCGCTCGTCGTAGCGGATCAGCCGTTCCAGCGCCTCGCCCGGACGGTCACCGCGCGCCGCGGCCAGATCGCGCAGCTCGAGCACGAGCGATTCCACCTGTACGTCGGCCAGCCGGGCGATTCGCGGCGCGCCGCGCCGCTCCCGGAGCACCCGCAGGGCGCGGTCCGCACCCGCGCGCGCCTGGACGATGCCGGCCAGGTCGCGGCCGGCGGGCCCGAGCCCGACGATCGGGCACATCCGGTCGCCGACCCGGTGCAGGAAGTCGGTCGCGATACGGACGACGCTGTCCTCGGTCGCCGGGACCAGGCCGTAGATCACGCCACCGACGAGCGCAGCCGCGGACCGTGGCTGCACCGCGCCCAGATGGACGGCGAGCGCGTCGCCGACCCGTTCGAGTTCCTGTGCGACGATCGCGCCGTCGGCGGCGGACTCGCGGAGCGCGACCGCGAGGACGACCAGGGACCGGCCGGCCAGCCCCAGCCGTTCGAGAGCGTCGCGCGCACCCGCACCGCCTTCGAGCGCCGAGCTGAGCAGATCCGCCCGGAGACGACGCTGTACGTCGGCCCCCGCGCGCACCCGCAGCAGGTGCAGGGCAACGAGCTTCACGGCCTCCGTCAGGGCCTCGGTCCGCTCCTCGCTGAGCGGCTCGGGCACCGCCGCCCAGATCGAGCCGAGGAACTGGTCGCCGGCGCGGACCGCGATCGCCACCCGGAGCATCGTCAGCCCGGAGCGGCTGTCCGGCAGCGGCTCGATGTACACCGGCCGGTCGCTGCGGTGCAGCTCGCGAAACACGCCCCGCTCGGACAGCATCCGCGAGAACCGTTCCGGAACCTGCCGGCCGAGGATGGTCTCGACGCGGGACGCGTCGGCCTCGTCCTGGCGGCCGGAGAATGCCAGTACGCGGGAGTTGCGGTCCTCGATCGTGATCGGTGCGTCGAGCAGCGCGGCGACGGCGTTGGCGACCGCGAACAGGTCGCCGGACGGCAGCCCGCCGAGCGACTCGGGCTCCGCGACGCCGACATCGCCCTCGGCCAGCAACGAGCGGAGCATCGCGGCGAGGTGCGCCCACGGGACACCGCGGCTGAGGCCGAGCAGCGCGACGTTCGCCGCGTCCGCGGCAGCCCTGACCGCAGGCGTCAACGGCACCGGCGCCCGCAGGACGAGTGCCGCGGCCGCACCACGCCGAAGACTCCCGAGCAGCTCGGCGATCCGCTCCGGATCGTCCAGGCCGACGCCGAGGATCAGCGCGTACGGCGGCAGCGGCGGAGCGTCGACCGGGTCATGGATGACCACGCCGCCGATACCGGCGGCGGACTCGGTGTCGCCGTGCACCAGGTCGAGCAGGGTCGCCCCGAGATCGTCGACGATCCGGGACAGACTGGCCCGTGGGCGGCTCGAGCTCATCGCAGAGAGCACCTCCCGAAGGTAGGCGCGGACACACGCAGAGTACTTCGTCCGGGCGGACAAGATCCAGCACGAAACCTGTCCGCCCGGACAACAACTACACCGCCAGCCACTCGACCCCGGTGGTGACCTCGTCCAGCAACTCGGGCACGGGCGACACCCCCGATCCCGGCCCCGTCGGTACGGCGAGCTGTCCGTCCGCCAGCACGAACGGCTCGGTGATGTCCGTGCGGTAGTAGCGACCGGACGCCGACGTGTCGCCCGGCAGGACGAACCCGGGCAGCGCGGCCAGCGCGACGTTCGCGGCCCGGCCGATGCCGGTCTCCAGCATCCCACCGCACCACACCGGCACGCCGTGCGCGACGCACACGTCGTGGATCCGGCGGGCCTCCAGGTAGCCGCCGACCCGGCCGGGCTTGATGTTCACCACCTGGCAGGCTCCCAGCCGGATCGCCGCGGCGGCCGAGCGCGCGGACGTGATCGACTCGTCCAGACAGACCGGCGTCTCGATGAGCCGCGCCAGTTCGGCGTGGCCCAGCACGTCTTCCTCGTCCAGCGGCTGCTCGATCAGCAGGAGCCCGAACGGATCCAGCCGGGCCAGGTGCCGCGCATCGGCCAGCGTGTACGCCGTGTTCGCGTCGACCTGCAGCAGGACGTCTTCGCCGTACCGCTCGCGCACCGCCCGGACCGGCTCGACGTCCCACCCGGGTTCGATCTTGAGCTTGATCCGCAAGTAGCCCTCGTCCAGGTAGGTGCCGACCGCATCGAGCAGGGCCGGGAGGCTGTCCATGATCCCGACCGACACCCCGCACGGCACCCGGTCGTGCACCGCGCCGAACTCGCGCGCGAATGAGCGTCCTTCGGCCCGCAGTTCGGCATCGAGGACGGCGGTCTCGAGCGCGGCCTTCGCCATCCGGTGCCCGCGGTACGGCGTCAGCACCGTGGCGACCGCGTGCGCATCGATCGGGCCGGCCGCCGCCAGCGCGGGCACCAGGAACCGTCGCAGTACGTCGGCAGCGCCGTCGACGTACTCCGACGAGTACAGCGGATCGGTCATCGCCACGCACTCGCCCCAGCCCTCGGACTCGTCGGTGACGACCCGCAGCAGCAGGACGTCACGGGTGGTCTGGGTGCCGAACGACGTACGGAACGGAGCGACGAGCGGCATCGAGACGTGCCGCAGTTCAACACCGGTCAGCTTCACTGCTCTCTCCTCACCACGTACCAACCTGCTCGGTCGAAGCCGGTGATCCGCCCGCCGTCCGCCAGCAGTACGCCGAGCATGTCGCGCACCGCGGTCCGCCACTGCCGGGCGAGCGCCGGCTCGCGCACCCGCAGCGCCTCGACGTCCGGCGGCACCGCGACCAGGCACGTGGCGTCATCCGCCGGACCCACGACCGGCGCGCCGGCCGCAGAGATGCCGAGGGCAACGACCGCCGCGCTGGTGCCGACGGCGACGGGTGTGCCGTCGCAGGCTGCCATGACCGCCGGATCGGCGAGACGCCAACGGACCAGCAGCCGGTCGGAGTCGTCGCCGCCGTTGATCGCGTCGGTCATCGCGCCGTAGAAGTTCGGCAGGTACTCGTCGGCCCGGGCGCCGAGCTTCACCAGGTTGAAGTAGGCGTTGCGCCTGATCAGCGGGTCGAACGTCCAGGCCACCTCCGAGACGCCGCGCCGCAGCGCCCAGGCCCGCTGGTGCAGCTTGAGTGCGAAGCCCACGCCACGCCCGATGCCGTCCCGGGACACCCCGGCGATGTGACTGTGCAGGGCGTCCTCGGCGGGGGCGTGGAAGAAGCCGACGCAGGCGCCGACCAGCCGGCCGCCGGCGAACGCGCCGCCGACGTAGTTCCCGGCCTTGGTCAACGCGCGCAACAGCTCGACGGTGACCTGGGGGTTGGTGCCGTTGCCCCAGATCGCGCCGTACAGCCGCACCACGCCCTCCAGCTCGGTCAGGTCCCAGATCTCGCGGACCACCACTCCCGCACTCAGCGCCGCCGCCTCCGCGGCGGCCGTCGCGCGGTCCTGGACCGGGTCGGCCAGGACCCGCAGCCCACCCTGGTCTTCAGCTCTTGTCATCGTCGCCCCGTGCCAGTAGTCGTCAGGTGCCGGATCGGATCGGTCAGCAGGTCCGCGACGAGCGCGCGCAGGAGCTCGGTCCGTGCCGCGAGCGGCTCGATCAGGACGTGTTCGTCGTCGGCGTGTGCACCGCCGCCCACCGCGCCGAGTCCGTCGAGCGTCGGTGTCCCGGCGCCGGCCGTGAAGTTGCCGTCCGACGCGCCGCCGACCGCGGCCGTTGCCGGCGCCGGCATCCCGAGCCGGGCCGCGACGGCGCGGATCCGTTCGAGAAGGACGGCGGACGACTCCAGCGGCGGCCTGTTCGGGCCACCGCCGACCTCGATGGCGGCGCCCGCGAGCATCGGTCGTAGCGCACGCATGGCTGCGTCGACGCGATCCTGCTCGGCGGTCGTCCGGGCGCGCACGTCCACCGCGAACGACCCTTCGGCCGGGACCGTGTTGGTCGTCGTACCGGCGCGGGAGCTTGTCGGCGTGACCGACGTGCCGAGTTCCGGTGCGCCGAGTGCATGCACGGCGAGTGCCTGGTGCGCGAGCTCCAGGGTCGCGTTGATCCCGCGCTCAGGTTCGAGGCCCGCGTGGGCAGCGCGGCCGGTGATCCGTACGTCGTACAGCGACACGCCCTTGCGCTCGGTCTTGAGCGCGCCGCCGTCGGCGGAGGCCTCGAGCACCAAGGCGGCCTCCGCGACCCGGGCCTCGTCCTCGATCAGCGACCGCGACGACGGCGAGCCGAGCTCCTCGTCGCCGGTGACGAGCAGCGTGACGCCGTCCTGTCCGGCGGCGGCGTGGAAGGCCATCGCGAGTCCGGCCTTCATGTCGAAGCAGCCCGGCCCGCGCAGGACGCCGCCCTCGACCGAGTACGGGCGAGTCGCCAGCGACCCCATCGGCCACACCGTGTCGTGATGGCCGAGCAGGAGGACACGCGGCCGCTCGCCGAGCCGCCAGCGCAGATGGGTGCGGCCGTCCAGCACGATCCGCTCGGGCTCGACCCCGAGCCGGGCCGTACCGATCCGCGCCACCACCGCGGCGGAGCGGGCGACCGCGGACAGGTCGGCCGACGGCGACTCGCACTCAACCAGGGCCTGGATGTCCGCCAGGAGGCTGGTCAGCATCACTTCACCCGCGGCGTCGCCCGCACCCCGAAGTGGACGTACTGTTCGCCGGTCGGCAGCTCGTAGAAGGTCACCGGCGCCCAGGTCTCGGCCTCCGGCGGCTTGACCAGGAACTGCTTCGACCCGATCGCCACCATCGGGTACTCCTCCACCGGGTCGGGCACGAGCTCGGCGAGCGGACCGGTCAGGATCGTCCGCAGCAGCGGCCCGTCGGCCGTCGCCTCGACCTCCATCCGGACCGACGCGCGCTCGTAGGCTCCGACGTACGGCGTGACGTCGACCTCGACCGGCTCCGCGGGCGGAGTCACCGGCGCCGGCATCGCCACACCGGCCAGCTCGGCGAAGATCTCGCGGTACAGGTCCTCGTACAGATCGCGGGTGTTGCCGCCGTTCGTCAGCAACGTGACGGCGAGTCCTTGCGACGGCAGGACCCGGAGGAACGCGGCCTGCCCGAGGGTGTTGCCGTCGTGGCCGTACAACCGCTGACCGTCCCAGCCGAAACGGATCCAGCCGAGTCCCCACGAGTCGCCGAGGACGTGCTTGTCCGGCAGGTCGGCCTGGTGCTCGGTCATCGCGGTCGCTGTGGCTTCGGCGAGCACCCGCTGCCCGTCGGTCGTCGTACCGCCGGCCAGATGCAAGCGAGCGAATGCCAGGACGTCGGACACCGTCGACGTGACGAGTCCCGCGGGTCCGACCGACCGCGGTAGTCCCCAGACCCGGACGGGCTGCTGCTTCCCGTCCCGCTCTTCATGACCGACCGCCGCGGCGAACACCAGAGCTTCCTCCGGCAGCGTCGTCGTGTGGGTCAGGCCGAGCGGTGTGAACAGACGCTCGCGCATCGCCTGGTCCCAGGTCTTGCCGGTGACCTTCTCGATCACACGGCCGAGCAGCGAGTAGCCCGAGTTGCAGTACGACCAGGTGGCGCCGAGCGGATGGTTCTGCGCCGCGTCGGCCAGCAGGTCGACGTACTTCTCCAGGCAGTCGTCGCCGCGGCCGGTGTCGGTGAAGATGTCGCCGTCGATCCCGCTGGTGTGAGTGAGCAGGTGCCGCAGCGTGACGGCCTTCGTCACGTCCGGGTCCTTCAGCCGCAGCTCCGGCAGCACCTCCACGAGCGGAGCGTCGAGGTCGAGCAGTCCCTCGTCGACCAGCTGCATCGCGACGGTCGCGGTCCAGACCTTAGTGATCGAACCGATCTGGAACACCGACTCCGCCGTCACCGGAGCGCCCGTGTTCAGGTTGAGTACGCCGTACGACGCCTCGACCTGCTCGTCCGCGCGAAGGATGCCGAGCTGCGCGCCCGGCACGTGGTGCCGTTCCGCCAGCCGGGTCAGCCGCTTCTGCCAGTGCGCAACATCGATGCGCGGGCGGCCCGAGCGGACGACGTGCTGCTCGACCCAGTCAACGATCCGGCGGTTGTAGTCGAGCCGCTGCGACGGCGGGCCCGTCAGGATGAACGCGTGTGACGCCTCCGGGTACAGGACCAGCCGTGTCGGTACGCCGAGCTCACGCAGCGCGGTGTGCCACTGCTGCGCCTGCCCGACCGGGCACCTGAGATCATCCGCGCCGTGCAGGATCAGCGTCGGGGTGCGGACGGCCGCCACGCTCGCGATCGGCGACATCGCGGCGTACCGCTCGGGCTGCGTCCAGGGCAGGCCGCCGAGTTCGTGGGCGCTGAGGAAGTGCCCGTCGTCAGAGGTCCCGGCCATGCTGACCAGGTCGCTGACCACCCCGCCGGCCACCGCGGCGGCGAACCGGTCGTCATGCGCGGTCAGCCAGCACGTCATGAAGCCGCCGTAGCTGTAGCCCGCGACAGCCAACCGGTCCGGGTCCGCCAGCCCTTCCGCGACCAGCTGGTCCAGCGGCTCGAGAAAGTCCTTGCTGTCGGCAACACCCCAGGCGCCCACCGCTCCGCCGAAGAAGGCCTCGCCGTATCCGTCGCTGCCGCGCGGGTTGACGAGCAGCACGGTCCACCCGCGCGCCGCAAGCTCCTGGTGGTACAGGTGCACCTCGTCGGCGGCACCGTTCCACGCGTTGTGCGGGCCACCGTGGATGTCGAGCAGCACCGGCGTGGGACCTGAGCGGTCCGGATCACGCACCAGCCAGGCTTGCACCTGCGACCCGTCCGAGATCGTAAAGGTCCGCTCCTCGCGGGGGAACAGCTGTAGGTCGTTCAGGGCGGATCCATGCTCGGTCAGCACGGTCGAGTCGCCGGTGGACAGGTCCACGACCGCGATCTCGCCGTACGACGTGATGCCGGCGAGCGTGATCGCGGCGTTGCCGGCGGCAACGGACAGGCCGCCGACCACACGGTCGGCACCTGCCAGGACCGGACGTGCGCCGGTGCCGTCGAGGGCGACGGACCACAAGCCCGTGCAGCCGCGGTCGCGGACGCAGAAGTAGATCCGGCCGTCATGCTCCTGCGGCCGTCCGCCCGGGTACGCGGTCGCACCCGGCATCACGTTGCGATCGAGCGATCCGGACAGCTCGACAGTGTCCCCGCCGTCCAGCGGAACGAGCAGCAACCGCAGGTGGCCCTTCGGCTCGCCCGGCCAGCCGATGACCAGCAACGCGCTGCCGTCCGTCGTGTAGTCGACGGTCGCCGCGAGACCGTCCGTGAGCGCGACTGCGCGTGGCTCGGCCTTCGGGTCGTCGACAGCGAGCAGGTGTACGGCGGTCCGGGACCGCAGATCGCTGTCGTCGCCGACGCGCCGGGTGAAGGCGAGCGTCGTACCGTCGGGCGACCACACGGGTTGTCCCGCGCTCTCCGAGTCGTCCGTGAGCCGGCGTACGTCGCGCGTCGCGAGATCGAGGACGTGCAGTTGGCTGCGCACAACGCCGTACCGGCCGGCGCCATCGGCCTGGTAGTCGACGCGATCCGCGACCAGCGGACCGCTCGTGCCATCATCGACCAGCGCGCTGAACGCCAGCCGCCGGCTATCCGGGCTCCACACCGGCGCACCCGCGCCGAGAGACAGATCGGTCAGCGTCTCCGCTTCGCCACCGTCGGCGGTGAGTACGGCGAGCTGTCCGTCCCGGACGAACGCGACGCGCGTGCCGTCCGGTGACCAGGCAGGTGCGACGTCCTTCGGGCCTGCGGTCAGGCGACGAGCCGCCGTCCCGTCGGTCGCCGCGAGCCACAGCTCGTCGACGTTGCGGTCGAGGTCGGCGTCCAGAGTCCTCACCACGTAAGCGATCCGCGTACCGTCCGGGGACAGGGCCGGCTGGGACGGGACCGCGAGCTCGGTCAGGTCGTCGATACGCATCCGTCGGGTCATGGGGTACTCCTGTCGGTCGGGGCCGTGGGCCCGGGGACGGCGGCGAGCAGCTCGCGGGTGTAGTCGTCGCGAGGCTCGGCCAGGACGCGGTCGGTCGGTCCCTGCTCGACGATCCGGCCGCGGTACATCACCGCGACCTGCGTCGACACGTAGCGGACCACCGCGAGGTTGTGCGAGATGAAGAGGATGGACAGACCGAGCTCGCGCTGGAGCTCGCGCACCAGGTTGAGGACGGCGCCCTGGATCGAGACGTCCAGGGCGGAGGTGATCTCGTCGGCGATCACCACCCGCGGCCGACCGGCCAGGGCCCGCGCCAGCGCCACCCGCTGGCGCTGACCGCCGGACAACTGCGACGGGTAGGACGCGGCCTGGGCGGGGTCGAGGTGCACGAGCCCGAGCAGCCGCTCGACCTCGGCCCGGCGTTCGGCGCGCGACCCGCCCGGAGGGACGACCTCCGCGATGCTCTCACCGATCCGCATCCGTGGATCCAGCGAGGAGTACGGATCCTGGAACACCATCTGCAACGGGCGCTGCCGGCCCCGCGTCGGCACCGGCCGGCCGTCCAGCAGGATCTGTCCGCCGTCCAGCGGCGCGAGTCCCACCGCGGCCCGGGCCAAGGTGGATTTCCCCGATCCCGACTCGCCGACCAGGCCGACGATCTGACCGGCCGGAACCGTCAGGCTGACACCGTCGACGGCCGTGGTCCGGCCGTAGCTGACCCGCACGCCGTCGAAACGCAACTCGCTCACGGCGCCTCCACCAGCTCGTCGATCGACGCTTCGACCGCGATCGGCTCGCCCGCATGCCAGCAGGCGACCCGGTGTCCCGCGCCGTCGGTCGACAGCGGCGGATCCTCCGCCCGGCAACGCTCGTCGGCCAACGGGCAGCGGGCAGCGAACGCACAGCCCGGCGGAAACTCCGCGGGCGCGACCGGCCGGCCGGGAATCACGGCGAGCGGCTGATCGAGGTCGGTGTCCAGATCGGGGACGGCGGCCACCAGAGCGCGCGTGTACGGATGCCGCGCCCCGCTCGTCAGTTCGTGCGCGGGCAGGTCCTCCACGATCCGGCCGGCGTACATCACGAGCACGCGGTCGCACACCTCGCGGACGACGGTGACGTCGTGACTGATCAGAACCAGCGCGACGTCGTCGGCCTGCCGGATCGCGTCGAGCAGCTCGAGGATCTGCCGTTGCACGGTGACGTCCAGTGCGGTGGTCGGCTCGTCGGCGACGATCAGCGCGGGCGTACTCATCAGCCCCAGGCCGATCATCGCGCGCTGCCGCATCCCGCCGGAGAACTCGTGCGGGTACTGCCGGATCCGTTGCTCGGCCGCGGGGATCCGCACCGCCCGCAGCCGGTCCGCCGCGCGGGCCAGCGCCGCGCGCCGGCCCAGCCCCTGGTGGTGGCGGGCCACCTCGGCCAGTTGGCCGCCGATCCGCTGCGTCGGATTGAACGACGTCATCGGGTCCTGGAACACCATCGCCAACGAGGTCCCGAGCAACCGCTGCCGCGCCTTGGTGTCGGGACCGCGCAGGTCCGTCCCGAGGAACTCGACCCGCTCGGCGTCCACCTGCCCGGGGGCGTCGATCAGCCGCGAGACCGCCAGCGCGGTGAGAGACTTGCCGGAGCCCGACTCCCCCACCACGCCGAGCGCCTCGCCCCGTCGTACGGCGAAGGAGACCCCACGCACCGGGCGGATCGCGCCGGCGGGACCGGGGAAACTCACCGAGAGGTCGCGGACGTCCAGCACGACGTCCGGGACCGGTTCGTCCTGTGCGGCTCGGGTCTCGGGTACGGGCTGTGGGATCGCACCGCGGAGGGCGCCGAGCCGGGTGACACCGAGGCCCTTGGCCACGGTCTCGCCGAACAGGTTGAACGCCAGCCCGGCGACCAGTACGGCGGCACCCGGCGCCAGCGCGGCCGCCGGGTTCACGTAGATCGCGCCGATCCCGTCGTACAGCAGCCGGCCCCAGTCGTACGCCGGCGGCTGCACTCCGAGGCCCAGGAACGACAGGCCCGCGAAGGCCAGCAGCGCTCCGCCCGCGCCGAGCGTGGCGTTGACGACCAGCGGTTCGGCGATGTTCGGCAGCACGTGCCGGAACAGGATCCGGACCCGGCCGACCCCGGCGATCCGGGCGGCGGCGATGAAGTCGCGTGCGGCGAGACCGGCGACCAGCGTCTGTGTCAGCCGGGCGAACGCCGGCGCCCCGGCCAGCCCGATCGCGAGCACGGCTCCGGTCGCGCCGACGCCGAAGATCACGGCGAAGAACAGCGCGAGCAGCAGTCCCGGGAAGGCGACCGCGACGTTGACGGCGCCCGTCACGAGCCGGCCGAGCCGGCGCCCCAGCAGGAACGGCGCGGTGCCGAGCAGCAGGCCGATCGCGATCGCGATCGCGGTGGCGGCGAGCGCGAGCTCGACGGACAGCCGCCCCGCCACCAGCACGCGGTAGAAGATGTCCCGGCCGAGGTTGTCGGTCCCGGTCCAGTGCTCGGCCGACGGTCCGGCCAGGATGTTGCCGGTGTCGACCGCGTTCGCCCGGCCCGACCAGATCACCGGCCCGAGAACGGCCAGGAGCAGCACCGCGACCACCAGGGCCGTCGCGGTGAGTCCGAGCGGGGTTCGGAGTACGCCGATCCATCGTCGCCGCTGCATTCAGTCCTCCCGGATGATCGAGCGCGGGTCGAGCAGGGCGAGGGCGACGTCGACGACGGTGTTCGCGGCCAGCACGCCGACGCCGTACACGAGGACGATGCCCTGGACGACGGGATAGTCCTTGTCGAGGATCGACTGCACGATCGTCATCCCCAGGCCCGGCCAGCTGAAGACGTTCTCGATCAGCACGGTCCCGGCGACCATCGAGCTGAGGATCAGCGCACCGAGGGTGAGCGCGGCCGTCGCCGCGTTCGGCAGTGCGTGCCGCAGATAAACCGCGCGGGCCGGCAGCCGTTTGGCGCGGGCGGTGCGGATGAAGTCGGCGTCGAGCACGCTGACCAGCTCGACGCGCAGGATCCGCGCCAGGATCGCCGCCGGGCCGAGCGCGAGACACAGCACCGGTAGGACGTAGGCGGCCGGCGACTGGTTGCCCGCGACCGGCAGCCAGCTCAGGCTGACACCGAAGACGAAGACCAGGCCGACCCCGATCAGGAAGTCCGGGATGATGCCGAGGATCACGCTGCCGGCCGTGAACGCGAGCTCGGTACGCCGGCCCCGGCCGCCGCGGGTCAGCACGCCGACCACGACACCGACCGGGAGCGCGATCGTCACCGCGAGGACGAACGCGAGAACGGCCAGAGCCAGCGTCGCCGGGAGCCGCTGGGCGATCACGTCGGACACCGGCAGCTGCGACACGAGCGAGCTGCCCAGATCGCCGTTGAACAGCCGCTCGAGGTAGGCGCCGTACTGCCGCCACAGCGGGTCGTCGAGGCCGAGCGCCGCCCGCTTGGCCGCCACCAGCTCGGCCGGTGCGGTCGGTCCGAGCGCGGCCCGGACCGGGTCACCCGGGATCAGGTGGATCATCAGGAACGAGGCCGTCACCACCACCCACAGCGAGACGAGCAGGCGGCCCACCCGCCGTACCCCGAAGCGCACCCAGTCGTGCGCCCACAACCCTTGCCGTACGGCGATCCCGGGCGCCGGATCCGTGGTCGTCATGTGATCAGTTCGCCAGCATCCGGATGCTGGTCGGGACGAGTCCCGGTGCCGCGAACCGCGCCTTGGCGCCGAACATCTGGACCGCGCTGTTCGCGAACGGCACCAGATCGGCGGCGGCCACGACCGCGGATTCCGCCTCCAGCCAGGTCGGGCAACTCGCCTTGCCGGACATCGCACCCGCCTTCTGGACCGTGGCCTCGTAGGTCTTGTTCTGGATGGCGGCGAAGTTGGTTCCGTTCGGTGCGGCGGGTCCGGACAGGAACGGCACCACCTGGTCCGGACTGCTGACACCCAGCGGCACCCAGACGATGTCCCAGTCACCGGAGCTGAACAGCGTCTCGTTCAGCGCTGTGCCGTTCATGCCCTTCGCGGTGACCTTCACCCCGATGGCCTGCCACTGCTGGACGGCGAGTTCGGCCGCCGCGGCGACCCCGCTCCCCCGGCTGTTGTCGTACAAGAACGTCAGAGGCCGCACATTCGCCTTCTGTACGGCGGTTTTCGCCGCCGCCACGTCGCGCGCCGGCAAGCTCCGCGCGAGCGTGTCGCCGACGCAGGCGGCCGGCTCGATCGTCGCGAGCGTGGTCGGCGGCGTGCCCTTCCCGGAGGTGAGCACTTTGCGGAGCTCGGGCAGGTCGAGAGCCTGGGTGAGCGCCATCCGAACGGCCGCGTCACTGGTCGCCCGGCCCTTGGCGTGGTTGTACCACTGCTCGCCCACCAACGCCGTCGTCTTGGTGGCGAACAGACCCGCCTTCTCGAGCCGCAGGGCGTCCGGCCCGATGATCACGGCGGCGTTGAGACCACCGGACAGCAGCAGGTTCGCCGCCGTGGTCTCGTTCTGGACGACCTTCATCACGACCGTCTTCGGCATGCCCTGCGTCGCGGTCGTCGCGCCGTTCGGTCCCCAGGTGTAGCCGTCGCGACGCTGGTACGTGTAGTGGTCGCCGGGTGCGGCCTCAGTCAGCTCGTACGGTCCTGTGCCCGAGGTCTTGTTCGCCAGCGACTTGCGGTCGGTCAGACCCGACGGGCACACGATCGGCAGGCTGGCCAGGCCGTTCAGGACGAACGGGGCCGGCGTGGCGAGGGTGATCGTGACGGTCCTCGTCGCGTCGTCGGCCTTCCCGGTCGCGCCGACCGGGAGGAAGGTACCGAGGAACGGACTCTTGTTCTTCGGGTCGCCGACGTACTTCAGGTTGGCGACCACGCTCGACGCGGTCAGCGGCGTACCGTCGGAACACTTGATGCCGTCGGCAAGGGTCAGCGTGACGGTCTTCCCGTTCACCGCCCACTTGGTGGCCAGACCGGACCGGATGTCGCCGTTGCCGGAGTCGACCGACAGCAGCGGGTCGTAGGCCAGCTGGGTCACCGTGAACAGCGCGCCCGCGGCCGACGACTGCGGATCGAGGTTACCCGGATCGGTCGGCAGCGCCATCGTGAACGTGCCGCCGTCCACCACCGGGGCGTCACCGCCGCCCTTGGCGCTCTGGTTGCTGCAGGCAACGAGTGAGACCAGGACGGCGGCGCAGACAGGAGCGCGGAGGAACATGGCGGAATCCGTTTCGTCGAGGGATCTCAGGCGCCGGCCCGGCGGACGGCCCGGCCGATGTGCAGGTACAGGGCGTGGCCGTGACCGTCGTCGCCGACGAAGACGTGCGGCAGGTGCATGCCGCGGTCGGCCTCGACCGGGATCAGGCTGCCCTCGCGATACGGTACGAGCTCCTTACGCTCGACCTGTTCGCCCAGCTCCGCGAAGACCCCCTTCGGCTTCTGCTCCAGCCAGATCCGGCCGTCCGCGTCCTGGCTGACGGTCATCTCCACCACGTCCGCCTCGTAGGTGCCGACGTACCGGCCGGCGTCGATCCGCTCCGCTGCGGCGGGCGGCTCGGGCAGTGCGGGCAACTGCACGCCGCCGAGCTGTTCCAGCACATGCCCGACGACGTCGCGGTAGAGGGAGATGGCGTCGCCGCCGTTGGTCAGCACGGCGACGGCGACGCCGCTCTCGGGGATGATCCGCAGGAACGCCGACTGACCGATGGTTCCGCCGTCGTGACCGATGACCAGGCCGTCAGGGGTCTCGAAGCGCTCGAAGCCGAGGCCCCAGGAGGTGCCCATCAACCCGAGATCAGGGAGGTCGACCTGCTGCTCGTGCATCCGGCCGGCGGTTCCTGGGGCGAGCACCTGCGTGCCGTCGGCGGCCTTGCCGTCGTCGAGGTGCAGCTTGGCGAAGGTCAGCAGGTCTCGCGGCCGCATCGCGAGCGAGGAGCCCGCCGGCGCGTTCGACCGGACCAGGGACCAGACCGGTGCCGGCTGGTACCCGGCGCCCGGCTCGGTCTCGATGTGACCGACGGCCGCGCGGAACAGGATCGCCTCGTACGGGCCGGGCGCGGTGTGGGTGAGCCCGAGCGGCGCGATCAGGTGGTCGCGCAGGCACCCGTCGTACGGCGAGTTCCTCAGCACCTCGACGAGCCGTCCGAGGACGCAGTAGCCGGCATTGTTGTACGAGAACTGCTCACCGGGCGGGAACAGCTGGGCAACCCCGTGCAACTCCTGCAGGTACTTCTCCACGCAGTCGTCGCCGCGACCGGTGTCGGTGAAGATGTCCCCTTCGAAGCCGGCCGTGTGCGACAGCAGTTGCCGCGTGGTGATGCGGGCCGCGGCCTCCTCGACGGCGATCCGGAACTCCGGCAGATAGGTCCGGATCGGGACGTCCAGATCGACCTTGCCCTCGTCCACGAGCTGCATCACCAGCGTGGCGGTCCACAGCTTCGTGATCGAGCCGATCTGGAACACCGAGTCCGCGGTCGCGTCGACCAGCGTCGACCTGCTCAGGACGCCCGCGGCGCCGTCCACCACTTCTCCATCGGCCAGAACCGCCCACGCCACCCCGGGTACGTCGTACCGCTCGATGGCTCCCGGCACGGTCTCGGCCAGCCACTTCTCGATCTCCGTCAACGCTGCCATGCCGTCAAGCTAGACAGCCGCCACGCCCAGGTATCTGTCCCACCGGACAGAATCCGCCCGACTTGTCCGTCCCGCCGGACAACCCCGCCGGCTCCGGTCCGGGGCACCGCGATCACCCGGCGAGGAGGATGCGGGTCACCTCGCCCTCCCCGAGGCTGTACTCGTGCGCACGCTTACCTGGCGGCTGGCTGCGGCCGTGATCGCGGTCGCCTTCGTCGCCGCCTGCAACACGACGTCCTCGGACCCGTATGACCAGTCGGCCACGCA
The DNA here is from genome assembly GCF_040680955.1 of Kribbella sp. NPDC051936. Lineage (NCBI taxonomy): Bacteria > Bacillati > Actinomycetota > Actinomycetes > Propionibacteriales > Kribbellaceae > Kribbella > Kribbella sp. NPDC051936. The sequence continues at coordinate 744,157 of NZ_JBFAXS010000002.1, forward strand.
GCCGGCGGCTGTGACGCCGGCAGTCGATCGCGAAGCGATGAAGACCGACGAGCAGGACGCCGTGAACGCCGTGGACTCGTTCTGGCGCCGGCACTTCGCCGAGCTGTTCGGTCAGCCGTACCGAAGTCCCCGCGTCGCCGGGTCGTACGTCGGGACCGACGGGCCGCCGTGCGGAGGCGAACCGGAGTCCGTGCCGTTCAACGCCGTGTACTGCCGGCCGGGTGATTTCGTGGCCTGGGACGACAACCTGATGGCCGCCGGCTACAGCCAGATCGGCGACGCCTGGGTGTACCTGATCATCGCGCACGAGTGGGGCCACGCGATCCAGGCAAGGCTGCGCGACGACCGCGTCTCGGTCGCCGCGGAACTCCAGGCGGACTGCCTCGCCGGAGCCGCACTCCAGGGCGCGGCCGACGAGGGCCTGATCACGATCGAACCCGGTGACAGCGAGGAGATCGCGAGGACGCTCGCGGCGGTCGCGGACGACTACCCCTGGACCGACGTCAGCGACCACGGAAACGCCGAACAGCGGACGTCGGCGTTCAGCACCGGCGTCGAAGGCGGCGTCACCGCCTGTACCACCTGACAGCTACCGGCTCACCCGTCAGGGGTGAGTCAGCAGCCTGCGGACGCGGCCTACCGTCTGGTCAGGGTGACAAGAGGAGGCGAGATGAGTCGCACAGAGCGATCACAGCAGCCGGTGTCCGGTTGGGCAGTCGGCGGAATCACCTTCGCGGCGACGATGCTGGTGATCATCGGGATCTTCCACATGATCACGGGCCTGGCCGCGATCATCAACGACGAGTTCTTCATCAGGGTCCGCGGGTACACCTTCGACCTGGACACCACCGCCTGGGGCTGGATCCATCTCGTGCTCGGCATCCTGCTGCTCGTGGTCGCCTTCGGGCTGTACAGCCGGGCCACGTGGGCCGGTGTGTCAGCGTTGTTCCTCGTGGTGCTCAGCGCGGTCGACAACTTCTTCTTCATCCCGTACTACCCGTGGTGGTCACTCCTGCTGATCGGCCTCGACATCTGGGTGATCTGGGCCCTGACCCGCCCGGGCGCGATCCGCACCTGACGCCGTTCGTTCGGGCTCCCGCGCTGGATCGGGCACGTCACCGCGCCCGGCCAGCGTGGCACCCACCTGGGCGCCGACGACCGCCGACGCGACGATCAGCAGCGCGAGGATCACCAGCCAGGAGATCATCGCGATCGCGACGCCGATGACGCCGTACCGCTCGGCGTTCCGCTCGATCAGGTGCGGTACGTACCGGCTGCCCACCGCACCCACGAACACCTGCCCGAACGCGCTGACCACCGCCCCCGGCAACAGGAGGCGCCACGCCACCCGCCGGGTCAGCAACAGCCAACTGGCGAGCCACCAGCCGGGGATCGCGACGACCGTCTGTGCCAGGACGGTGACGATCCGGCCACCGGGCAGCTCGTCGGTCAGGCTCGCGAGGTAGGCGAGCACGAACAGCACCAGGAGGACGAGACCCGCGCCCTGGATGCCGTTGACGGTACCGCGCAGACCACGGGCGGGAAGCTTCCACGCCGCCTCGAAGGTTCGCTGGACGGACCGCGCGAAGCTGCTCGCCGACACCAGGACCGTGAGGACACTCAGGATCGTCAGGCCGCCGGATGCCGACGGCGGCCGGCCGAACAGCGACCGGACCGCGTCGGCGGCTCCCCCGGTGAGCTCGAACTTGTCGATCAGCCAGTCGGCCAGCGCCAGCGCTCCCGAGCCGCTGAGCAGGGTCGCCACCACGATCAGCAGCGGAACCAGCGCGATGAACGCCTTGCCGGCCAGCGTCAGCGCCCGGTCGTACAGCCTGATCTCGAGGGCGGCCACGACGATCCGGCCGATCAGGCTCTTCCGGAACCAGCCGGCGAATCGCCGCACGCGCGGATGCTCGGCCCACTCCCGCTTCATTCGCCGCCCTTCACCCGTCGCCGGGCCGGTGCATTCGCCGTCGATCCCGGTCCAGCGCCTGCAGTTCGACGCTAGGCGCGCGAGCACCCGGTGAACTCACCCAGGAGGGATGAAGGACCTCCCCGGGACGCGCGCTCCCCCAGCAAGGATGATGCCCGGCGGCCGGGGGCGGAGCAGAGTCAGGCTGTCGAGCTTGGTCGACAGTGAGAAGGGAACTGACATGTCATTCTGGAACGTCGTGTGGTTCATCATCATCAGCTTCGCGTTCGTCGCGTACCTGATGATGCTGTTCTGGATCCTGACGGACATCTTCCGCGACCGGGACACGTCCGGTGTTGTCAAGGCCATCTGGTTGGTCTGCCTGTTCTTCCTGCCGCTGCTGACCTCGCTCGTCTACGTCATCGTGCGTGGCAAGTCGATGGCGGACCGTCAGGCGAGCAGGGCCCGGGACGCGCAGCGCGACCAGGAGACCTACATCCGGAACGTCGCCGCGACGGCCACGCCGACCGATCAGATCGAGCGGGCCAAGACGATGCTCGACGAGGGCACCATCTCGCAGACCGAGTTCGACACGCTCAAGGCAAAGGCGCTGGCAGCGTGACCACCGGCAGCTGAGCTCGCCAGTCGTAGACGACCGCCGTTCGCAGCAGCAGGTCCGGCAGCGAACGGCGGCGCCGGCCGAACAGACACAGGAGCAACCCGATCGGGAACACGACACAGATGACAGCCCGCACCAGCGCGACGAGGGGCCGCACCCGGCCGCCCTTGGCGGCGATGACCCGCAGGCCCATCACGCGGCAGCCGTACGTTCGTCCGTTCAGCCACCACGCCACGGCGAGGTAGCCGATCAGCAGGCACAGACCGACCGTCCGGCTCACCACCGACGACACGCTCACGAAATGGAAGTGCCGCGGGTCGGCGACGAACAGCGCGCCGTTGATCGCCAGGTACCCGATCATCAGCAACGCCAGCACGACGATCACGTCGACGACTCCCGCGGCGGTCCTGGTCACCAGCCCTGCCGGTCTGCCCTGGAACGGCCGCGCCTCCGCCGGGACGGACCCCAGGCTCACGGCTCCGGCCGCGCCGCCGTCGGCGCGTGCTTGCGGCTGAACCGCACCCGGATCCGGCCGGTGGCCTTGTCGATGGCCTCGTCGCCGGAGATGCCCTGCATCCGGACGCTCTGCACCGTCTCGGAGGTCAGCGAACCGGTGGACTGGCGAATGATCTCGGCGATGTCGACCTCCGCGATCACGCCCTCGGCCAGGCCTGCCACGTCCATCCGGCCGATCACCGCCTCGAGATCGACGTCCCGGACGATGCTGTTCACGTCGACATACTGCCGGACCGTTTCGGTCAGGTCGATGCGGTCGAGGACCAGATGTAGCACCGCCCGGACAAGGTCGTCGGCCAACGACGTCACCCGGTCCTTGAGCTCGTCCTGCTCCCGCTCACCACGCCGTGCCAGCTCCGCCACCCAGCTGTCCACCCGCTCGCGGCCAGGAACATGGCCGGCGACCTGGCCGGGAACGGCGCGAGGAGCCTGAAGGGCCGTGGCGACCGCGTGCCTCGCTCCGCGACCGGCTGCGACGGTTCGCGCGACCACCAGGGTCGACGCCCCGATGACCACGTCGAGGGCGAAAACCGGACCTCGATGCGCTGCCGAACCGGGCTCCGGCCCGGACGCCTCTGCCGTGTCCATCCTTCATCATCGGCACACGATCGCGTCCCCCACCTCATCCACAGCGGGCGAGACAACCGATGATGGCCGCATGGACGACATCTTGGGACTGGCTCAGGAGCTGGCAGAAGTCAGCCGGCTGGTGGCGGATGACGACGTCAGCAGCACGCTGGGTCGCTTCGTCAGCCGGATCGTGCGAACCGTCCCGGACTGCGACGCGGCCGCGATCGCGATCCTCGCGGACGGCGAGGCCGAGGTGATCGCCCGGCAGGAGCCCACGGACCCGACCACCGAGCCCGCCCAGCCCATGTTCACCGCTCAGCTGATCGCCGCCGACGGCCCGTTGCACGACACGTTGACGTACGGCGAGCCGCACCGGATCGGCGACCTGGCGGCGGATCACCGCTGGCCGAAGTTCGCCGCCGCGGCGATCAACGCCGGCTACCGGAGCTGCCTGTTCCTCCCGCTGCCCGCCGACGGCGACGCCGCGGCGGCGTTCAGCCTGTTCTCCGCCGAGCCGGACACGTTCGGAGGGATGTCGTACGACGTGGCGCTGCTGTTCGCGCTCAACGCCGGCGTCGCGTTCGACAACATCCAGCTGTTCGACGACAGCCGGACGCTGATCGAGCAGCTCCGGACGGCACTCGTCACGCGCAACCTGATCGGCCAGGCCCAAGGACTGCTGATGCATCGCTACGGAATCTCGTCGAGCGTGGCGTTCGACGTCCTCAAACGCTGCTCCCAGGACGGCAACGTCAAGCTCCGTGAGCTGTCCAAGGAATTCGTCGACGCACAGCACGACAACGGGCTCGACGCGGCACTGCGCAAGCACGGCCTGCGGACCGAAGGCGGCTGATTGCCTTCCCGGCTCCGGCGCGGATCCGGGAAGGCAATCAGCGGGCCGGGTCCGCGCTCTCTGCTGAACGGCGGACCGGTCAACTTCGCAACCGACCGGTACCCAACGCCTTGGATGCCATGTACTTCCGGTACGTGACGAGTCGCACACCGGTGGCGACTGTCAACTCGCCGCACTCGGGCATCGGCGTTACGGGTTCCACTGTGCATCGACTTTGCATAGATTTGGGGCGAGACGGACCGGCAAACGAGCGGACGGGAAGGAACAGGTCGTGGAAGACGCCGACGTCATCGTCGTGGGAGCCGGGCTGGCCGGTCTGGCCGCGACGATCCACCTGCAGGCCGCCAGCCTGCGGGTGAAGCTGCTGGAACAAGCCGACGAGGTCGGCGGCCGGGTTCGCACGGACGAGGTCGAGGGCTTCCTTCTGGACCGGGGCTTCCAGGTGCTGCTCCCGGCGTACCCGGAGCTCCGGCGACTGCTCGCCCCGGAGAGCCTCGACCTCAGGTTCTTCAGCCGCGGTGTGCTCGCCGAAGGGCGCGACGAGCGCTGGGATCTCGACTTCTCGTCGCGCGGCCGGGAGACCCTGGTCTCGTTGGCCCGCTTCGCGGCCAAGCGCCCGCTGGATGCCGTGGCCGTCGGCGCTCTCACCCTCCGGGACACCACGATTGACGCGACCCGCCTCCGCGCGGCGGCACCGACCGAGACCGGCCGCGAGCTCGCGAGGTGGCACATCTCGCGGCCCACGATCGAGGAGATCTTCCGGCCGTTCCTGGCCGGTGTCTTCCTGGATTCCGAGCTGACCACCAACTCGAAGATGCTCCACCTGGTGTGGAGATGCTTCGTCCGGGGCGGTGCCGCCGTCCCCGCCGACGGGATGCGGATGCTGCCGCGCGCCCTCGCCGAGCTCGTGGCCGACGATGCGCTCAGCCTGTCGACGACCGTCGACTCGGTCGACGGCGGTGTGGTCAGCTCAGCTGATTCCGCCGTACCCCTGAAGGCCCGGGCCGTCGTGATCGCGACCGACGGTACGGCGGCGTCCGCGCTGGCACCGGCGATCCGCGCTCCTGAGTGGGGCGGGGTCACGACCTGGTACTTCGCAGTCGACGAGCCGCCGCTCCGCCGGCCGACGCTCATGCTGGACGGCGTCTCCGGCTCGCTCATGAACACGGTGGTCATGAGCGAGGTGGCGGGCACCTACGCGCCCGCTGGAAAGGCGCTGGTGGCGGCGTCGGTCCCTGGCGACACCCCGGCGTTGAGTGCGATCAGGTCTCGGCTCGGTGAGCTCTACCGGACGTCCACCAGCCGATGGGAGCTCGTCGCGGAGTACCGCATCCCGCGAGCCCTCCCCCGGATGAGGTCCAACCACGTCTTCACCAGTCCTGCCAAGGTCGGTCCGCAGCTCTACGTCAGCGGTGACCACCGGGACACCAGCTCGATCCAGGGCGCGCTGGTGTCCGGTCGACGAGTGGCGGCAGCCGTCGCCCGCGACCTCAGGCGGTGACTGCAGGCCGAGTGTCAGCCCTGCGCTCGACCGAGCAGATGACGCAGGGCAGGCTCGAGCTCCGGGTAGCGGAAGACGTGCGCGGCCTCGACGAGGCGGGTCGGCACTACGCGCTGACTGGCCTCCGCCAGCTCGCCGGCACCCTCAGCTCCGAGTAGGAACCGCGGGCCGAACGACGGAGTCGGCAACAGCGCGGGCCGATGCAGAACCCGCGCCAGGACGGCCCCGTAGTCCTGGTTGCGTACCGGCGCCGGGGCGACGGCGTTCACCGGTCCGCTGAGCTGATCGTCGTACAGCGCCCGGTGGTAGATGTCCAGCAGGTCGTCGATGCCGATCCACGCCTGCCATTGCTCACCACTTCCGAGGCGACCTCCGAGTCCGGCGGCGAACAACGGGTAGAGGACCTTCAACGTGCCGCCCGCCGGAGTCTGCACCAGGCCGGTCCGGACCTGCACGACCCGCAGGCCTCCCGCGGCAGCCGGCTCGGTCGCCTGCTCCCAGTCACTCACCAGCTCGGCGAGAAAGCCTTCCCCCCGGGCACCGCTCTCCGTCAGCTCCTCGTCACCGCGGTCGGCGCCGTAGTACCCGATCGCCGAGGCGGAGACGAACACCGACGGCCCCCCGTCGGTCGCAGCCGCGAGCTCTGCCAGAGCTGTCGTCGGACCGATGCGGGATTCCCGCAACCGCTGCTTGTGCTGTGGCGTGAAGCGGCCGGCGATCGGGGCTCCGGCCAGATGGACGACGGCGTCGATCCCCTCCAGCAGTGAGCGATCCGGGCTCGCCGGGTCCCACCGACGCTCGTCGGCCCCTCGTGGTTCGCCGCGAACCAGCTTGACAACGGTGTGCCCGGAGGTGCTCAGCAGCGCGCAGAGCGATCGGCCGATGGTTCCGTGCGTGCCGGTGACCGCGACTGTCAGCGGGCGCATCCCCGTGGCATGCGCCCGCTGCAGCGCGGCGAGGTCGTCGGCCAGTTGCCGGTGCCGGTACTCCAGCATCGAGCGCAGCAGGAATCCGGGGACGTTGCTGCGGATGTCGTCGACGACCCTGGTGTGATCGTCGTCCTCGGCAACGAACTCGTGGGTGTGCCGCCAATGGACGATCTGCCGCGCCAACGGCGTGTCGAACTCGTCGACGAACCGCTGCGGCACCTCCGCCGAGCTGTGCCGCGCGATCCAGCGGAATCCCAGCGGGAACCCCAGCACCGCGGTGCCGCCGGACAGGTCGGTCGCCTCCTGCTCGATGCTGACGGGCATCCAGGGCGGCGTCAGCCGGACGATCGCTCCCGGCCGCTCGTGCCAGGCGAAGACCTCCGACCGCGGCGCGGCGACAACTGCCGAACGGGTGAGTCCCATGAACGGTTACCTCCGGATCGCACCAACCGGGTTCCCCACGTCGGCCAGCATCTCACGAACCACCGCGGGCCGTTGCCTCACTTTTGCATAAATTTCGGAATCACCGCATCCGCGCCGCCGGCTTCGTCGGAAGAGGGGGTAAGTAGTCCGATCCTAGGAGGGTTCCTATGTCCGTGCGTCGAGTCACTGCACTGCTCGCCACCGGCCTCGTGGTTGCCGGTGCGCCGGTGGCCGTGGCTGCCAGCGCCGAAGCGAGGCCGGCAGCTACCTCGTCCGTGTCCGTGCTGCACGCGGTGCCCGGGGCGACGGTCGATGTCTACGCCAACGGCAAGGCACTGCTGACCAACTTCAAGCCCGGAACGCTGACCGACCCGGTCAAGCTCCCGGAGGGCACGTACGACCTCAAAGTCACGGCGGCCGGCGCGGGCGCCGGAGGTGCGGCGGTCATCCAGGCGAACGACGTCAAGGTCCCGGGCGGCGCGAACATCACCGTCGTCGCGCACCTGTCCGCGGCCGGCAAGCCGGTCCTGACGCCGTACGTGAACGACGTCTCGAAGCTCTCGGCCGGTCAGGCGCGCCTGACCGTGCGGCACGACGCGGCAGCGCCCGCCGTCGACGTCCGCGCGGGCGGCAAGCCCGTCTTCAAGGGCCTGACCAACCCCAACGAGGCCAAGGCCGACCTGCCGGCCGGCACGGTCAAGGCCGACGTGGTCCTCGCCGGTACGTCGACCGTCGCGATCGGCCCGGCCGACGTCAACCTGAAGGAAGGCACCAACACGATCGTGTACGCGTGGGGCAGCGCCGCGGACAAGAACCTGAAGCTGGCCGTCCAGACGATCGACGGCCTGCACGGCAACCCGTCCGGCGTCCCGGGCGGAACCGGTGGTCAGGCGGCCGCGCAGGACACCTCCGCCGGCTTCCTGTGGCTCACCGGCGTACTCGGCCTGGTCGCCCTCGGCATGATCGGCTTCGGCACGGCGGCCATCCGGCAGCGTGCCCGGTCGTGAGAATCACCCGCGGTGCGGCCGTCGTCCTGACGGCCGCACTCCCGGTCTTCGGCCTGGCGGCCGGCTGCTCGTCCTCCGGCGAAGCACCGGCCGGCAGTGACCGGAGCGAGCGGACGGAGCAGACCGCACCGGTGTCCCCCACCACTCCTTCACCGGCACGATCGACCGCTCCGTCCGCTCCGTCCGCTCCGTCCGCTCCCCCGGCGACGACCGGGAACGGGATTCGCGTCCGGCCGGCCGAGCCGCCCACCGCGGCCGAGGTCGTCCAGCCGAACCGCTTGCGACTCGAAGCCATCGGGGTCGACGTTCCGGTCGTTGCCGTGGGCGTGGCGGCCGACGGGCAGATGGAGCTGCCGCCGAATCCCGCCGTCATCGGCTGGTACCGGTTCGGGCCGAGTACGACCGACCAACGCGGCTCGGTGGTCCTCGGCGGCCACCTCGACAGCAAGCAGTACGGCGTGGGACCCCTCGTCCGGCTCCGGAAGCTCCGGCCCGGGGACCTCGTGACGGTCCGGCTGAGCGACAACTCGACGACCAGCTACCGGGTCCGGACCGTCGAGGACATCGCGAAGTCGAGCCTCGCCCTCGACCGGGTCTTCGATCGCGACGGCACGCCGCTGCTGCGGATCATCACCTGCGGCGGACCCTACGACCGCACCGCCGGCGGCTACCGGGACAACCTCGTCGTCACGGCAGCGCCCACATGAGCGCCGTACGGCGAGTCCGGGATCAGCGCAACGTGACCGGACGCCTGGGCGCGGTGACGTTTCGGCGCGGCCCGGCCGTCGGCACCGGCCCCCGCACGGGAGATTCGCTACAGTGCCGTTTGTGACCAGCATCGAGGCCGGCGCACCGTCGCCGCCCGATATTGCGAAAGGTCTGGCGGAAGGCCGCGAGCAGAGCCTCGCGGACGCCTACCGGCAGTGGTCCGGCCTGGTGTTCACCTTGGCGCTGCGAGCTCTCGGCGACCGGACCGACGCCGAGGACGTGACCCAGCAGGTCTTCGTGTCCGCCTGGCGCGGGCGTGCGAACTTCGACCCGTCGCAAGGCGAGCTCGGCGCCTGGCTGACGGGTATCACCAGGCACCGGATCGCGGACCGGCTCGCCGCCCGGAACCGGGAGCACCGCAACGCCGAGGCGGCCGGCGGCCTGCTGGACCGGGAGACGTCGCCGGACCGCATCGATCAGGACACGGTCGACAAGGTGGTCCTGGCCGACGAGCTGGCCAAGATCGACGACCCGCGCCGAACCATCCTTCGCCTCGCCTTCTACGAAGACCAGACGTACCCCGCGATCGCGGAGCAGCTCGACCTGCCGCTCGGAACCGTGAAGAGTCATGTCCGGCGCGGCCTGCTGCACCTGCGTGACAGACTGAAGGAGGTGAAAGGTGACGACACATCTGGATGAGGAACTGCTGGCCCAGTGGGTCATCGACGGCGAGACGCCCGATGATGCCGCCGCCGATCACCTGCGGCTGTGTGGACGCTGTCGCGAGAGCCTGCAGGAGCTGCGGGTCGTCGCGGGGCACCTCGGTGGTGAGCTGCCGCGCCTGGACACGGCACCCGCCGACGTCTGGGACCGGATCGGCGCCGAGCTCGGCTTCGAGCCGGGCGCGACGCAGGCGCGGCCATCCGCACGATCAGCACCGTCAGCTGTGCCGTCGTCCGTGCCCGACGCCTCCGTTGCCGAGCTCACGCCACGGCGACGCCCGGTCGGTAGGACCGCGTTGGCGATCGCTGCGAGCATCGCTGCCGTGGTGGGCATCGGCGTCGGCGCGATCGGCGCCCTCCTGGTCACCTCGGACGACGCGGGCGGGCCGACCTCCGAGGCGGTCGCCAAGCTGGAGCCCTTGGCCGGCAAGTCCGGCGACGGCAACGCCGACCTCCTCCGCGGAGCCAACGGGATCGAGCTGAAGGTCAGCGCGACGGGCTTGGCGGCCAGTCCGGGCTTCTACGAGGTCTGGCTGATCAACGAGGACGGCAAGCGGATGGTCGCGCTCGGCGTGCTGAACCCGAGCACGGGCGGCACCTTCCAGATCCCGTCCGACCTGACCGGCCAGGGCTACCGCATCGTCGACATCTCCCTCGAACCGGACGACGGGAACCCGGAGCACTCCCACGACAGCATCATCCGGGGCACGCTGCCCAGCTGACCGTCAGGCCCGCTGCATCTGACGAGAAGCTGCGACGATTCGCGTCACGGCCCCGTCCAGGTCGTCCAGCTCACGATCGGGACCGGGCCAGCCGTGGCCTGCCTTCAGGACCTGGTGCCCCAGCCGCTGCAGGCGCCTGCTGAGGGCGGTCTGGCCGCTGCGCCGCAGCGTCGTCCACAGCACCACCACCGTGGGATCGGTCCGCTCCGCCGCCGCTACCACGGCGTCGTCGTTCAGACCTGCCTCGAGAGCGATCGCCGGGATGCCCCGCTCGAGCAGACAGCCACGCAGGACCGTCATCGGCAAGGTGTGGCGCTCGTCGGGGCAGATGGCGAGCAGGCACGGGCGTCCGGTGCGCTGCAGGCCGCGCTCGGCGACGTACCGCTCGATCGCGTCCTCGACCGTCCTGGCCAGCAGGAACGTGAGATCGATGCAGTCGCCGATGTCGGTGAACCGGCGCTCCAGTTCGTGGAACGCGGGCGCGATCACCTCGTTCCAGGCCGGCCCGACGCCGCGTTTCTGCAGCAGGTTGTCGAGGATCTCGGCCATCGTGGTGACCCGGTACGACTCCGCCGACGCGAGCAGCGCATCGGGTTCGGTGACGTTCGGACCGGTCCCCGCGGTCAGCCGCGCGGCGTCCACCGGCGCGGCGCCCTTCGCGATCAAGGCGATCATCCGGCGCAGCCTGGCCACGTCGTCGGCCGAGTAGCGCCGATGCTGCCCGGTGCTGCGCTGCGACGGGCCGATGCCGTAGCGCCGCTCCCAGCTCCGGATCGTCACCGTCGGGACGCCGAGCATCTCCGCGACACGCCCCACCGGCCACACCATCTCCTCCGGGACAGCGGGTCGGGCGGCACTCGGACGGCTCGGCATCCTTCTACGATAGTCATGTCGACGGGCTAGGTCCTGGAGCGCTCCCGGCTCGTGGCGGACTCGAGCTCGCGGACACCGTCGGTCCCGGCGGCGTGATCGGTGTGATCGGTGTGATCGGCGTCGTCGGCGTGGGCGGCGTCGAGCTCGGCGGCGGTCGGTTTCTGGACGGCGTCGGCGAAGTAGAAGCGGCTCAGCGCGGACCGGAGACGCTCGCGCCGGCGGTGCGGCCGCGCGACGCCGTTCTCGTCGGCCGGCGGCGGGTCGTCGAGCACGGTGTCCCGGTCGCGGGCGGTCAGCGCATACGCCTCGTACACCGAGATGTCCGCGTGCCGCTCGGAGTACCCGCCGTCGGGTGCGCGGACGATGACGCCGCTCTCCCGGCCGTGCAGCAGCCGCTCCCGGTCGGCCCGCTGCAGCGAGATCGCCCAGCGACGGGCGATCCAGAACGCGAGGACCGGGCCGGCGACGATCAGCACCCGGCAGGTCCAGGTGATCGCGTTGATCGAGCTGTGGAGGTGCGTCGCGATCAGGTCGTTGCCGCTGTTCAGCCACAGGACGCCGTAGAAGGTGATCATCGCGACGCCGATACCGGTCCGCGTCGGGTTGTCCCGCGGCCGGTCGAGCAGGTGGTGCGCGCGCCGGTCGCCGGTGATCCACGCCTCGAGGAAGGGGTAGAGGGCAACGAACCCGATGAACAGCGGCGGCACCAGCAACGCCGGCAGGAAGATGTTCCAGCTGACCGTGACGCCCCAGAAGTGCGACTCGGCACCGGGCATCAGCCGGACGGCGCCGTCCAGCCACCCCATGTACCAGTCGGGCTGCGACCCCGCCGTCACCTCGGCCGGGTTGTACGGCCCGTAGAGCCAGATCGGGTTGATCTGGAGCAGCGCGCCCATCAGCGCGGTGACGCCGGTGACCACGAAGAAGAAGCCGCCCGCCTTCGCGACGTACACCGGGAACAGCGGGAAACCGACGACGTTCTTCTCGGTCCGGCCGGGACCGCGGTACTGCGTGTGCTTGTGATAGACGACCAGGAACAGGTGCACCGTGATCAAGGCCAGCAGGATCCCCGGGATCAGCAGCACGTGGACGGTGAAGAACCGGGAGACGAAGTCGTCGCCGGGGAACTCTCCCCCGAAGATGAAGAACGCCAGGTAGCTGCCGACCACCGGAGCGGCCAGCACGAGGCCCTGGGTGATCCGCAGGCCGGTGCCTGACAGGAGATCGTCGGGCAGGCCGTAGCCGATGAAGCCTTCCACGACGCCCAGGAACAGCATCACGATGCCGATCAGCCAGTTCAGCTCGCGCGGCTTGCGGAACGCGCCGGTGAAGAAGATCCGCAACAGGTGCACGCTCATCGCGGCGACGAACAGCACCGCGGCCCAATGGTGGATCTGGCGCATCAGCAGGCCGCCGCGGACGTCGAAGGAGATGTTCAGCGCCGACTCGTACGCCTCCGACATGTGCAGGCCCTTGAGCATGCTGTACGAGCCCTGGTACTCGACCTCGGCCATCGACGGCTTGAACCACAGCGTCAGGAACACACCTGTCAGCACCAGGATCAGGAAACTGTAGAGCGCGATCTCGCCGAGCATGAACGACCACTGGTCCGGAAAGACCTTCCGGAGGTTCTTCCTGCCGATCTTCGCGATCCCGAGACGGTCGTCAGCCCACCTGACCGCCGTCGGAAGCTGCTTGTCTGCCATCAGCCGCCGCCCGCCGTGTCGCTTGTCTTCCGGGTCGCCGGTACCCGGGACCCGTCGCATCAAACTTACGCACAATTGATGCACGCAGGCCATCGCCGCGCAAGCACAGGTACGTCACACCGGGCGAGGTGTGCCGTGCGGGTTGGGGCGCCGCGGATCAGACCGGTGGGGGCTGGATGCCGTAGTCGTGGATCTTGCGGTAGATGGTGGCGCGGGACATGCCGAGTGACTTGGCGGCGCGGCCCTTGTGGCCCTCGTTGGCGATCAGGCTGCGGATGATCGCGTCGCGCTCGAGTGCCTCCAGCTGGCTCAGGCTGCGGCGGCTGGTCGCCTGCAGCCGGGCCGGGAGGTCGGCGGGGGTGATCACGCCGGCGCGCCGGCGGCGGACGACGATCTGCCGCAGGATCTGGCCCAGCTCGGCGGTGTTGCCCGGCCAGGCCGAGCGCATCAGCTGCTGCATGGTGTCCGGCCCGCAGGTCAGTTCGCCGTGGCTCAGGCGGTCGAGGAAGTGCGGCACCAGCTCGCGGATGTCCTCGATGTGGTGTCGCAGGGGCGGTACTTCGATGGTCAGCGGGAAAATCGTCAGCAGCTCGCCGAGATCGGGCGGGTCGGTCGCGTCGCAGGTCAGGGTGAGGACGATCCACGGCGGCTCCGCCGGGCGGCGTTCGACGACGTCGTACAGCGCCTCGACCGTGGCCTGCGCCCGGTCCTGGTCGAGGGCCTCGGCGTGCCGGATCACCAGCGCCTGCAGCGCGTCGTCCTCGAGCTCGGCCTCCAGCTCACCGGCGTAGCCGTCCCCGAGCCGGGCCGCGTCGACGACGTGGAACCGGCCGGCCTGGCTGTTCTGGCGGTGCGCCGCGCGGGCCAGCGCGACCTTGCCGACACCGCGTTCGCCGGTCAGCACGACCCACTGCCCGGCCCGGCACGCGTTGTCGACGTCGCGGCTGCTGCCTAGCCACGGCGCGGTGTGGCCGACGAGTCCCGGGAGGGCGGGACGCGGCGGCGGGCGATGACCGGAGGCCGGCGGGCCGGTGCCGCTCGCGGACGCGTGCGGGCTGACCTGGACGATCCCTGCGCCGCCGCGACCGCCGGGGGCGACGGGCCGGCACGTGATCCGGACCCGGGTACCGGTCGGCAGCTCGGTCACGATCGCCTCCGGGGCGCCGCGGTTCATCATCTCGGCGGCGTGCCCGAGCACCGCCCGCTGGTCGACGGCGTCGAGGGCCTGACCGGCTTTGGCGTTCATCAGCAACAGATCGTCGTCGACCGCGATCACCATGTCACCGAGCCGGCGCGAACTCTGCAGGTACGCCCGCAGCAGGCGCAGCTCCCGGGCGGAGCTGTCGTCGAGCAGCGCCCGCCGGATGCTCTCCGCGGTCGTCTTGGCGAGCGCCATCAGCAGCGAACCGGCGTCCTTGCGCCAGCAGGTGAGGTCGATGGCGCCGATCGTCTTGCCGGTCACCGGATGCTTGATCGGTACGCCGGCACAGGCGAGCTCCTCGAGGTCCTCCGCGTAGTGCTCGTGACCGAACACGTGCATCGGCCCGCCGCCTTCGAGCGCTGTCCCGATACCGTTGGTGCCCGCGAACTGCTCGGCGTAACTGAAGCCCGGCGCCAGGGAGACCCTGTCGAGGTGCTGCGCCAGCTTGGTGTCGGCGGTCAGCCGCTGGAGGACCAGGCCGGTCCGGTCGGTGAGGATCACGCTGATCGGCTGGCCGTCGAGATTCTCGTGCAGCCGCTCCAGCACGGGCCGGGCGCTACGCGTCAACGGGAGGTCCAGCTCGGGATCCGCGACGTACGGCAGGGTGATCCGGTCCGCGGGCAGGTTCCAGCGCCGCGACCGCTGCCAGGAGGCCAGGATCGGCGGCCGGACGTCCTGCGAACTCACGGGATCGAGAGTCAGGAAGTTCAGGCGGGCCGCAGCTGCTCGCTGGTTCTCTCCCGCCGAAGGCGCGTGTTCGTCCACGGAACCTCCTGCCGCTGAGCGGCTGCAGCCGATCCGCACGGCCCCCGCCCAGTCATCCCCTTCCGAGAATAGTGCAGCCGGCCACCCGCGATGTCTCAGAATGAGACAGCCATCGCGGCGCCACGGGCTTGTGATGCCAACAGGCGACCACGGAGGTTCCGATGGACAACGATGTCTCGCGGCAGGAGTCGTACAACCCTTGGACCGTGGTCCGGCTGGTCTTCGATCACTTGGCCGAGGCGGGTCTGCACCCCGTGCTCGGCCCCGGCGGACACCCGGGCGAACCGGCCGCGGAGCTCCTGCGCTGCTTGGGTATCCGGCCCGATCCGCAAGGCGACCACCGCACCGCCGAACGCAAGGAGGCGGAGCTGGCGAGGCTCCGCGCAGCCTACCTGGACGAGCAGTGACGGGTGTCTCATTTTAGGACCTCGTCCCGCCGCTGAGCGCGCTGTACTGCAGGTGACAGCCGGTCACATGAGCGGGAGGAGTGCCATGAGTCGCCAGAGTGTGGCGAAGGCCCACCAGAAGATCCAGGAGTTGTCCTGGGAACCGGCGTACCACGAGCCGGTCTCCCAGTACGGGACGGACTACACGTTCCGCAAGGCGCAGAAGAAGGACCCGCTGAAGCAGGTTCTGCGGTCGTACTTCCCGATGCAGGAGGAGAAGGACCACCGGGTCTACGGTGCTGCCGACGGCGCGATCCGCGGAAACATGTTCCGCCAGGTGCAGGAACGCTGGCTGGAGTGGCAGAAACTCTTCCTGAGCATCATTCCGCTGCCGGAGATCTCCGCGGCCCGGGCGATGCCGCTGCTGTTCCGGACGGTACCGAACCCCGAGCTGCACAACGGCCAGGCGATCCAGATGATCGACGAGGTCCGGCACTCGACGATTCAGCAGAACCTCAAGCGCCTGTACATGAACAACTACATCGATCCGGCGGGCTTCAACTCGAGCCTGCGGAACTTCCAGAGCGACTACTGCGGCACCATCGGCCGGCAGTTCGCCGAGGGGTTCATCACCGGTGACGCGATCACGGCGGCCAGCATCTACCTGACCATCGTGGCCGAGACCGCGTTCACCAACACGCTGTTCGTCGCGATGCCGGCCGAGGCCGCGGCCAACGGCGACTACTTGCTGCCGACCGTGTTCCACTCCGTGCAGTCGGACGAGTCCCGGCACATCAGCAACGGGTACGCGACCCTGCTGATGGCACTCGCCGACGAGGACAATCACCAGCTGCTCGCCCGCGACCTGCGGTACGCCTGGTGGAACAACCACCGCGTCGTCGACGCCGCGATCGGCACCTTCATCGAGTACGGCACCAAGGACCGCCGCAAGGACCGCGAGTCGTACGCCGAGATGTGGCGGCGCTGGATCTACGACGACTACTACCGCAGCTACCTGGTGCCGCTGGAGAAGTACGGCCTGGAGATCCCGCACGACCTGATCGAGGAGGCCTGGAACCAAATCTGGAACAAGGGCTACGTGCACGAGGTCGCGCAGTTCTTCGCCACCGGCTGGCTCGCCAACTACTGGCGGATCGACCCGATGACGGACAAGGACTTCGAGTGGTTCGAGTACAAGTACCCGGGCTGGTACGACAAGTACGGTAAGTGGTGGGAGAACTACAACCGGCTGTCCCGGCCGAACGGGCACAAGCCGATCGTCTTCGAGGACGTCGACTACGAGTACCCGCACCGGTGCTGGACGTGCATGGTGCCGTGCCTGGTCCGTGAGGACATGGTGATGGCGAAGGTCGACGGGCAGTGGCGGACGTACTGCCACGAGATGTGCAAGTGGACCGACGAGACCGCGTTCCGCCCGACCTACATGGGCCGGCAGACGCCGAACATGGGCAAGCTGATCGGTCACCGCGAGTGGGAGACGCTGTACCACGGCTGGAACTGGGCCGACGTGGTGTCGGACATGGGCTTCGTCCGCGACGACGGCAAGACCATGGTCGCCCAGCCGCACCTCGACCTGGACCCGGACAAGATGTGGACGCTGGACCATCTGCGCAAGTGCCCGCCGCTGGCCAGCCCGAACGTGCTGCTCAACGAGATGAGCGACGACGAGCGTACGGCGTTCGCCGCCCGCTACGTGAAGGGTGGTCCCGCCGGCCGTCCCGCCCCGGCTGAAGCCTGATCGCCTGATGAAGCACGTCGTGAGGTTCGAACCGGTCGGCATCGAGATCGAGGTCGACGAGGAACAGACGATCCTGCGCGCCGCGGCCGAGCAGGGCGTGATGCTCATGCACGGCTGCAAGGAGGGACAGTGCGCGTCCTGCAAGTCGTTCGTCCTCGACGGTGAGGACATCGACCTGGACCGCTACTCCACCTTCGCGCTGCCGGAGTACGAACTGGACGAGGGCTACACGCTGCTGTGCCGCGCGCACGCCTTCGAGGACCTCACGATCGAGCTGCTGAACTACGACGAGGAGATGATCCGTTCCGGGCTGCCGATCCAGGAGCGCACGGCCGAGGTCGTGGCGATCACCCCGGTGACCCACGACCTGCGGCACCTGGTGCTGCGGGTGTCCGGCGAGCTGAAGTTCTTCCCCGGGCAGTACGTCGACATCTCCGTGCCGGGCACCGGCGCGAGCCGCTCGTTCTCGATGGCGAACACGTCGAGCCGGGACAGCGGCCTGCTCGAGTTCGTGATCAAGGTGTACCCGGGCGGTCTGTTCTCGGAGTTCCTCGACCGGCGTCTCCGGGTCGGCGACCGCCTGGACCTGACCGGGCCGTTCGGGGTGTTCACCCTCCGGGACAACCCGGACGCCCGGCTGGTCTTCCTCGGCGGCGGGGCCGGCATGGCGCCGATCCTCGCGCTGCTGCGGTCGATGGCCGAGCGCGGCATCGACCGGCCGGCGACGTTCTACTACGGCTCCCGCACGCAGCTCGACCTGTGTTTCGAGGACGAGCTGCGGGCGCTCGAGCAGACCTTGCCCCGGTTCCGGTACGTCCCGGCGCTGTCGGAGGCGGACTGGGACGGCGAGAGCGGACTGATCACCGACGTGGTCAAGCGGCTCGAGCCCGACCTGGCCGGAGCGGATGCCTACGTGTGCGGTCCGCCGCCGATGGTCGAGGCGGCGATCCCGCTGCTCGAACAGCTCGGCGTCGCGACGAAGCACATCTACTACGACAAGTTCACCACGACCGGCGACGCCGGTGACTCGAAGGTGCTGGAGGCAGAAAGCCGATGACCACCACACAGGACGCACCCAAGACCGAACGCAGTGTCCCCAAGCCGGTCTTCACCGATGCCGAGGCGGGCGCCCGCGAGTTCCCTGACTCGACCCTGCGGCACTACAACTACTACAGGCCGCAGAAGCGCAAGCAGAGCCACTACGAGGACGTCACGGTCGACGTCCAGCCGGATCCGCGGCACTACCTCAGCCAGGGCTGGCTGTACGGGTTCTCCGACGGGCGCGGCGGTTACCCGATGGACTGGACCGCCCTGAAGGCCTGGGGCTCCGACCAGCCGGCGCCGAAGCGCGGGCCGGGCACCGGCGGACTGTTCGTGAAGGAATGGCCGGCCACCGGCTGGCACGAGTTCCGGGACCCGAACGAGGAGTGGGAGCTCACGCTCTACCGCTACAACTCCAACGTCGTCCGGCAGGTCACCCAGAACGTCGAGGCGGCCCGCCAGTCGAAGGCCTTCGAGCAGTGGAACGCGAACTGGGTGCGCTTCGTCGAGCACCACATCGGCGCCTGGATGCACGTCGACCACGGTCTCGGTCTGTACCTGTTCGCGAACGCCAACCGGCGCGCGCCCACGAACATGCACAACAACGCGATCTCGGTGAACAGCATGCACCGGATCCGCGCCGCGCAGGACCTCGCCCTCTACAACCTCACTTTGTCGGAGGAGATCGAGGGGTTCGACGGCAGTGCGCACCTGGACACCTGGAACAACGACCCGGTCTGGCAGGGCGTGCGCGAGGTCGCCGAGGGGCTCACGGCGATCGACGACTGGTGCGAGGCGATCTTCGCGGCGAACGTCGTGTTCGAACCGCTGGTCGGCGAGCTGTTCCGCAGCCAGCTGGTCCAGCAGGCCGCGCCGCGCAACGGCGACTTCGTCACCCCGACCGTGATCGGCGCGGCGGAGTACGACTTCGCCGAACGCGACCTGCGCTACACCACGGCGATGTTCGAGCTGCTGACCAACGACCGGGAGTTCGCCGACCACAACAAGACGATCCTGGCCGGCTGGTTGGGCTCGTGGACCGCGAAGGCCCTCGCCGCGGCCCGGACGCTGCAGCCGCTGTGGTCGCAGCCGGACGCCAAACCGCCGCGGTTCGAGGACGGACTCGACCGCGCGAAGAGCCGGTTCAGCGGGATCGTCACCGCGCTGGGCCTCACCGAACCGAAGGAGTTGGCACAGTGACCACGCTCAAGGCAGTCGTCGAGAGCCCGTTCAAGTCCGACAGCACGGCGTCGAACAAGTGCGGCTTCACCCTGATGAACAACCAGGTCGGCGTTGTCGTCGCGGACGTGATGAAGGCCTACGAGAACGTCACCGTGACGCCGTTGCCGTCGATGATCCGGGTCGACGCGATCGGCAGGATGGAGGTCGTCTACGACGACGTGTCCGAGGCGCTCGGCGAGGAGCCGGGCTACTTCGACCAGGCTGAGTTCGAGGAGAACATGTCCACCCACTACGGGCGGATGGTGCACCTGGACGACCGGACGATCCTGTTCGCCAACCCCGAGGACGCCGCCGACTACATCGGTTTCGACCTGACCGCATCCACCTGACAGAGGGGGTCTCTCGTGTACGAGAAGAACGGTGAGAAGTACTTCGTGGTCGACAGCCACATGCACTTCTGGAACGCGGCACCGGACAACTGGGTGCCGGGCGCGGAGCAGTACGCGAAAGGCTGGATCGAGTGCTTCCACGCGTACATGAGCCTGGCGCCGCAGAACACGCACTGGCCGATCGAGAAGTTCATGCGCTACTCCGAGGACGACCTGATGAGGGACGTCTTCGAGGACGGCTACGTGGACGTGGCGATCTTCCAGCCGACGTACCTGAAGGAGTGGTACAAGGAGGGGTTCAACACCACCGAGCAGAACGCGACGCTGGGTGAGAAGCACCCGGGGATGTTCGTGCTGAACACCCGGTTCGACCCGCGCGACGGCGACGCCGGGCTGGAGGAGCTCGCGCACAACGTCGACCGGTACGGTTCGAAGGGCGTCAAGCTCTACACGGCCGAGTGGAACGCGGGATCCCGCGGCTACAAGCTCACCGACACCGCGGCGTACCGGTACCTGGAGAAGGCGCAGGAGCTCGGGATCAAGAACATCCACGTCCACAAGGGCCCGACGATCTGGCCGCTGGACAAGGACGCGTTCGACGTCTCCGACGTCGACCACGCTGCGACCGACTTCCCGGAGCTGAACTTCATCGTCGAGCACGTCGGCCTGCCGCGGATCGAGGACTTCTGCTTCATGGCCACCCAGGAACCGAACGTGTACGCCGGTCTGTCGGTCGTCATCGGCGGCCTGATGCACGCCCGGCCGCGGTTCTTCGCCAAGGTGATGGGCGAGCTGCTGTTCTGGGTCGGCGAGGACAAGATGACGTTCGGCAGCGACTACGGGATCTGGGAGCCGAAGTGGCAGGTCGAGGGCTTCGTGGACTGGGAGTTGCCCGACGAGCCGGAGTTCGCGGACTACCCGCGGCTCGGGGTCGAGGGGAAGAAGAAGATCCTCGGGCTGAACGCCGCCAAGCTGTACGACCTCAAGGTGCCGGACGAACTGCAACTGAAGGAGGCGACGCCGGCCGCGCAGGACGACTCGAAGTTGGTCGCGTCCTGATGACGGCAGTTGTCACTGCTGGGCGGGACCGGGTCCTGGACGCGCTGGCCGCCGTCCGGGACCCGGAACTGGACGAGCCGATCACGACGCTGGGTTTCGTGTCCACCTGCGTCGTGTCGGCGGCCGGCGACGTGGTCGTCCGGCTCCGGCTGCCGACGTACTTCTGTGCGCCGAACTTCGCCTTCCTGATGGTCGCCGACGCGTACGACGTGGTCTCCGCGGTACCCGCCGTGCGCTCGGTCGAGGTCGCGCTCGAGGACCACTTCGCGGCCGCGCAGATCAACGCCGGCGTGGCCGCCCGGGCCGGGTTCGTCGCGTCGTTCGACGGTGAGGCCGCGGCGGAGCTCGACGAGCTCCGCCGCACGTTCGTCGCCAAGGCGGTGCTGGCCGGGACCGATCAGGTCTGCCGCCCGCTGGTCGCGTCCGGCATCGATCCGGCCGGCGTCGCCCGGCTGGCGATCGCCGACGTGCCGCCGTCGCCCGAGCTCGACCGGTTGCTGCGCCGCCGGGCCGAGCTCGGGCTGCCGGTGGGTCCGAACGCGCCGCTGCTCGTCGACGTCGGCACCGGTGCGGCGATCGCCGTGGACGCCGCGGCCCGGCACCTCGGGCTGGCCCGGCTGACCCGGACCGGGATCGAGGCCAACACAGGCATCTGTCGAGGAATGCTGAAGCACCGGTACGCCGAGTCCGGTGCGGGCGAGGAGGAATCGTCATGAAGGCCGTTCGACTGCACGGATACCACCAGCAGCCAGTGGTCGACGACGTACCGGAACCGGTCGTCAAGGGGCCGCTCGACGTCGTCGTCAAGATCGGCGGCGCCGGCGTGTGCCGTACCGACCTGCACATCATCGAGGGTCAGTGGGACGCGGCGATGCACCCGAAGCTGCCGTACACGATCGGCCACGAGAACGCCGGCTGGGTGCACGAGATCGGCTCCGCCGTCACCAACGTGCAGGTCGGCGACACCGTCATCCTGCACCCGACGCCTACCTGCGGGCTCTGCAGGGCGTGTCGCGCCGGGGACGACATGCACTGCGTGAACAGCACGTTCCCGGGACTCGACAGCGACGGCGGGATGGCGGAGTACCTCCGCACCTCCGCCCGCGCCTGCGTCAAGCTGGATCCGAGCACCCGGCCGCAGGACGTCGCGGCGCTGGCCGACGCCGGCATCACGGCGTACCACGCGGTGCGCAAGGCGATTCCGCTGCTGCCGCCGGGGACGACCTGTGTGGTGATCGGCGCGGGCGGCCTCGGGCACATCGGCGTCCAGTGCCTGGCGGCACTCACCGCGGCCCGGATCATCGTCGTCGACCGCAACCCGGACGCCCTCAAGCTCGCCGAGCAGCTCGGCGCCGACCAGACGGTCGTTGCCGACGGCCAGCAGGTGGACGCGGTGCTCGGTCTGACCGACGGCGCCGGCGCCCACGTCGTCCTGGACTTCGTCGCCGAGCAGGGCGCGGAGCAGGACGGCTTCGCGATGACCGGCCGGGGCGGGTCGTACTTCGTCATCGGGTACGGCGGCCAGGTGCAGATCCCGACCCTGGACATCATCTCCACCGAACGGAACATCGTCGGCAACATCGTCGGCACGTTCAACGAACTGGCCGAGCTGATGGCACTCGCCCAGGCCGGGAAGGTCACGCTGCACACCAGGACCTACCCGCTCGACGCGGCCGCCGAAGCGGTCGCCGATCTCGACGCCGGCCGCATCCGCGGCCGGGCGATTCTGGTTCCGTGATTCTGGAGGGACGTCATGGCGAAGGAGCTGCGCTTCGGAGAGAACGCCCGTGATCTGCTGCTGGCCGGGGTCGACCAGCTCGCGGACGCGGTGAAGTCGACGCTCGGCCCCAAGGGCCGCAACGTGATCCTGGAGAAGATCACCGGGTCGCCGGTGGTGACCAACGACGGCGTCACGATCGCCCGGGAGATCCACCTCAAGAACCAGTTCGAGAACATGGGCGCCCAGCTGGTCAAGGAAGCCGCGATCAAGACCAACGACATCGTCGGCGACGGCACCACGACCGCGACCGTGATCGCGCAGGCGATCATCCGCGAGGGAATGGCCGCGATCGGCTCCGGTGGGAACCCCGTCCTGGTGAAGCGGGGGATCGACCTGGCCGTCGGCAAGCTGGTCGACCGGCTGCGCGAGGTCGCGCACCCGGTGGTCACCGAGCAGGACTACGCGCGGGTCGCCGCGATCTCGGCGAACGACGACGACGTGGTCGGCGCGGTGATCGCGAAAGCCCTGCACACCGTCGGCGACGGCGGCATCGTGACGGTCGAGGAGTCGTCGGTGCACGGGATGGCCGTCGACTTCGTCGAGGGTTTCGAGTTCGACAACGGCTACCTGTCGCCGTACATGGTGACCGACCCGGGAAGTCTGCAGGCGGTTCTCGACCACCCCTACATCCTGTTGTGCAGCGAGAAGATCACCAAGGTCCAGGAGGTGATGCCGCTGCTGGACCGGATCATGCGCGAGCCGCGGCCACTGGTGATCATCGCCGAGAGCCTCGAAGGCACGGCACTCAGCATGCTGGTGCACAACCACGTCAACGGGCTGTTCCAGTGCGTCGCCGTGAAGGCGCCGGGGTTCGGGGACCGGCGGCTGCACAAGCTGGAGGACATCGCCGCGATCACCGGGGGCGCGGTCTACAGCCGGCACTCGGGCTTCAGCCTCGAGACCATGACGCTGGACCAGCTGGGCCGCGCGGACCAGGTGCGGGTGAACGCGGACCGGACGGCGATCGTCGCCGGTTCGGGCCACGAGGAGGCGGTCGCGTTCCGGGTCGCGCAGTTGCGGGCCGAGCTGGAGCGGGCGACGTTCGGCGTCGACGAGGACGTCCTGACCGAGCGGATCGGCGCGCTGTCCGGGAAGGTCGCGGTGATCCGGGTCGGTGCGCCGACACCGGCGGAGCTCAAGGAGTTGCAGCACCGGGTCGAGGACGCGCTGTCCGCGACGCGGGCCGCGATGGCCGAGGGCATCGTCGCGGGTGGTGGCATGGCCCTCCTGCATGCCGCCTCCGCGCTCGACGGCCTGGACGTGCAGGGCGACTACCGGACCGGGGTCGACATCGTCCGGCGGGCGCTGCGCGAACCGGCGTACCTGATCGCGGCGAACGCCGGCTACAACGGCGCCGAAGTGCTGCAGCGGACGTCGGCGATGGACGTCGACGACGGCTTCGACGCCCTGGAAGGTCGGTACGGCAACATGCTCACGATGGGCATCATCGACCCGCTCCGGGTGGCCCGCTCCGCGCTGCAGAACGGCGCCTCGGTCGCGGGTCTGCTCCTCACCACCAACACCCTGATCGCCGAGGAGCAGACCCCGTGGGGCGGCAGCCCCGCGCTGATGACCGAGTACGGCGCACTCGACGAGGGCCTGCACCAGCCCTCCCCCGACTCCAGCACCCCCCAGTCCCTGGGCCTCGGCCCCTCGGTCGCATAGGAGGTGATCACAAGGGGAGGCCGTTGCCGTCGGTGGTGAGGGACTGTGGTTTGAACTTGGTCAGGACGGCGGTCAGTTCGCCGCCGGGACGTTGGATGACGGTGCCGCCGTCCTGCCAGATACCGTCGAGATGCTGGAAGGGGCCTGGAGGGTCGCCCTGGTTGTAGTGGATGTCGTGCACGCCGAGGCCGGTCGAGTACGGCGCGCCGAACACATACACGCGCTCGCATCCGAGCAAGCGCTGCTCGAGAAGGTTCAGTGCGTTGTCGGCGGTGCTGTCGATCCAGCCGAACCTGGGAGACTTCAAGATCTCGTTCAGCCAGGCGAAGAGCGGGTCGTAGACAACAGTCACGCACCCACCGGAGCCCCGCAGTAACGGCGATCTGATGTAGTCGAGGGCGCCGGACGTCGGCGTACTGGCCAGCAGGTGCCACCCGTCGTTCAACGCGGCCGTCGACGCGAACAGCTGCGGATTCAGGTTGCGTACTTCGCGGTACTGGACCGGCACCCCGCTGGGCGTCGACACATCCACCGCACACTCGTACTCACCGGCCGGAGCGGCGATGTACATCTTCCCGTGGTACCAGGACCCGAAGTCGTCGGGATCCTCACGGGCGAACCGCACCAGACGACCGACGACGACTCCATAGCTCGCTAAAGGCATAGCCCCTCCCCCACCGCGCGAATCTCCCTCCATCATGACCGTGATGGAGGGAGAACGCACTGTGCCCGAGCGGGGTTATCCGGCGTCGGCGCCGATGTTGGGTGGGTTGGGGATGGTGGTGCCGTAGTAGTCGACACCGCCGTTGCCGGAGACCGGGGTTCCTGCGCCGATGGCCGGGGAGCCGGTTTTGAGGGTGTACGCCTGGGGGCAGGGCTGCGGTCCGGTTCCGGACGGCGGTGACCAGGTGCAGGTGCCGCCGGCGCCGGGCGACGTGAAGAGCGGGTCGCCCCAGACGGCGCCCGATTCGAGGCCGGCCGCGTTCCAGGCCGCGAAGTCGGCGTACGTCGTGCCGCTCCAGCGCCAGCCGCCGGTGTTCGTCCCGTAGTACAGGTTGTTCGCCAGCGTCATACCGGTCTGGTTGTAGGGGTTGTAGTAGAACTGACCGGTCTTGCCGAAGTTGTTCCGGTTGGCCAGGTAGCAGATGTTGTCCTTGATCTGCGAACCGGCGGCCCAGACGCCCGTGCTGTAGCCGAAGTTGAAGCAGGCGCTGGCGCCCTGCTTCTTGTTCGCGCTCTGGTCCTTGTTGCTGAAGAACGTGTTGCCGTAGATGGACAGCGCGTTCTTCGGCGCCGCCGGCACGACGTCCATCAGACCGCCCTGCGCCAACGCCCAGTCGTCGTTCTCCGAGATGTTGTACCGGTACGTGTTCGGTCCCCAGACGCGCGACGCCGCGGTCGACGTGTACGCGAGCAGCCCGCTGCCGGCGTTGTCGTGGGTGTAGTTGTACTCGACGAGCGAATTCGTCGTACCACCGTCGAGATCGATGCCGTCCCAGTCACAGCCGGCCGTGTACGCCGGTACGGGCTGGACCTTGTAGACCTCGTTGTTGCGGATCGTCACGTTGTTGGACGTGTACGACATGATCCCGCTGGTGCCGCCGCACGACGTCACGTTCGCGCCGATGTCGTGCACGATGTTGCGCTGGATGAGTGCGCCGTTCCACCCGTTCGCGGTGATCGCGGCGCCGGTCGAGCTGGGCGCCATGCCGAGGTTGTAGACAGTGTTGCCCTCGACCCGGACGTTGCTGATGTTCAGGCCGGAGCCCCAGCCGTACACACCCGGTCCGGCGTTCGACGTGACGCTCGCGCCGTACAGCTTGTTGTTGACGATCTGCACGTCGTTCAACGGGCCTGAGTTCCCGTTGACCGCGTAGCCGAGCACCATGATCTGCCCGCCGAACGTGCTGGTGCTGCCGCTCGGTGTGGCGAAGCCGGAGATGTCCGTGTAGTTGATCTGCAGGCCGCTCGTCGCCGTGGACGAGCTCTGGTTCTCCAGCAGCACACCGGCCGCGGTCGTGCCGCCGTTGACCAGTTTGACGTTGTTCAGCTGGAAACCGTTCACGGCGTCCGCGGTGACGGCCGCGGAGTAGTCGCCTGTGCAGTTCGAGGAGATCGTGGCCTTCCCGGTGCCGTAGGACGCGACCCGGAACGGGACCGACGCCGCCGAGGCCGGGACGTTCGTGGGATTGAAGACCAGGCAGCCGGTGAAGGTCGAACCGCCTTCGAAGGAGATCAGGCTGCCTTGTGGATAGGTGAAGCTGTTGACCTTCGCGATCGTCTTCCAGGCCTCGCTGGGCGACAGGCCGCTGTTGCTGTCACTGCCGGTGGCCGACACGTAGTACGTTCCGGCAGCGGCCTGGGCGGGACTCGTGAGTGCGCCCGCCAGAAACACACTCACCGCCGCCGCGACCCCGAATGCTCTTGCTCTCATCCTGCTCCTCACTTCGTGATGTTCGCGAACCAGTCCAGTTGGGCGTCCTGCTGGTACGTCTGACCTCCCTCGTGCTCGTTGTAGGGATAGACCTCGATCTGCTTGTCCGCGCTGCCGTAATGGTTGAAGGCGGCGAACACCGTCGAGGGCGGACAGGTGGCGTCCATCAGCGCGACCGAGAACAGCGCCGGCGCCGTCGCCAGCCGGCCGAGGTTGACGCCGTCGAAGTAGCCGAGCGTGCGGAGCGCCGCGTCGGCATGGTGCCGGAAACCCTTCAGATACTGGGTGATCTCGTTGTAGCGGCCGTGGTCCGTGATCTGCAGCGCCCGCTGGAAGTGGCACAGGAACGGTACGTCGGGGGCGCAGCCGAGCAGCTCGATCCCGGCGATCGGCGCCAGGCCCGCCGCCGCGATCGCGATGCCGCCGCCCTGACTGACTCCGGCGACGATGAGCTTGCCGGGGTCCACCAGCGGCGAGGTGCGGGCCGCGTCGAGCGCCCGCACCGCGTCGATGAAGACCCGGCGGTAGTAGTACGTCTCGTGATCCGTGATGCCCGCCGTCAGGAACCCGGGGGTGTGGTTCAGACCGGCGTACGGGCTGTCGTCCGGCGTACCGCTGCCGCCGGCCGTCCAGCCCTGGCCGCGGGTGTCCGTGACGAAGTGGGCGTAACCGGCCTGGGCCCACAGGTTCGTCGCGTGAGGTAGACCCCGGCCCCCGGAGTACCCGTGGTACTGCACGACGGTCGGCAACGGACCGGTCGCGCCGGCCGGGACATGCAGCCAGCCCTTGACCGGGGAGCCGTCGAAACCGGCGTAGGTGACGTCGTAGGTGTCGATCACCGCGAGCTTGTTGTCGATCAGGGTGAACGTGGCGGACAGGTCGTCGGTACGCGCCTTCTCGATCGAGCGGCGCCAGAAGTCGACCAGGTCGGCGGGCGCGGCCACCTCGGGCCGGTACTCGCGGAGCTTGTCGAGGGACAGGTCGAACATGGCCATAGGAGGTCCTTCAGCTGTCGGGACGGACGACGGGTTGCCCGGGCCCGTTCGGCGCGTTGGCGGTGAGGTGATCGGGAACGCGCTGGGCGACCAGCACGAACAGCAGCCCCGCGGTCAGCGTGTCGCTCGCGCGGCCGGCGAAGAACTCGGTCCAGGTCCCGCCGGCCGGCGTACCGGTGTCGAGCGTGATCTCGGCAGCCCGCCCGAGCGGTGCGGTGGGGACCCCCGTGATCGCCACGGTCAACGCGCTGCGGGCCTTCGACCGCTTGACGAACTCCAGCATGGTGTTGTCGTGTCCCGAGCGCGTCACGATCAGCGCGACGTCGCCCTCGTCGAGCAGCCCGGCGCCGATCTCCGAGGACTGCGGACCGTCGAAGAACCACACCGGGATCCCGATCCGCAGCAGCCGGATGTACAGCTCGCGCGCCGGGATCGCGTCGCCCCACTCGCCGTAGATGTGCGTACGCCGAGCGGCCGCGATCGCGTCCGCGACCCGGGTCGCCGCCTCCAGGTCGATCGCGGCCAACGCGTTCCGCAACGCGTTCGCCTGCGTCGACGCGAGCACGTTCAGCACCTGCTCGGGCGGGTCTGCCGGGCCGATCGCCGACCCGATGTCACTCGCCCAGCCGGCCTCGACCCCGCGACCGATCTCCATCGCCAGGGCCGCACGCAGCGCCGGGTACCCGGCGTACCCGAGATGCGTCGACAGCCGGGTGACCGCCGACGCCGAGGTGTGTGCGGCCTCGGCCAGCTTCGTGATCGAACCGCGCGAGACCTCGTCCGGGTTCGCCAGGATCTGGTCGGCGACGCGCCGGAGCGAACCGCTCAGCTCCGGCAGCGCCCGCTTGACCAACTCGACAGGGCTCGGGGGGCAGGCTCTCACTTGGCCAGTCCGAGATCGGTGAGCTGCTGCTGTGCCCCCTCGACGTACTTGCCGTAGCCGAACTTGTTCGTCAGGTCGCTGACGAAGGCGTCGTACTGCGAGAGCGGCTTCTTCCCGCTGATGAACTGGACCAGCTGCTCGTTGGAGTACCGGTCGGCGTCGACCTGGTTGTAGCCGTCCGGGTTGACCACCAGGCTCTGGTACGTGTCCATCAGTGGCTGCTTGGCGGCGAAGTCGATGTACTTCTTCTGCGCCGCGAACTTGATCCCGAGGTACTCGCCCTCGTCCCGCCCGGTGAGCTGGTAGAGCCAGAACCAGCCGCCGTCGGTCGCCAGCTTCGGCGTCGCCTTCACCTTGCCGTCGGCAACCGTGTAGTGCGTGCCCTCGATACCGTAGGACACCAGCCGGTTGCCGGCCTCGCCGGAGATGTACTCGACGAACTTCATGATGTTCTTCAGCTTCGCCTCGTCCTTGCCCACCTTGGCCGGGATCGCGTAGATCGACGCGAAGTTCTCGTCGTACGGCATCGCCCCCGGACCGGCCGGACCGGCCAGCGGCGGCAGCTGGATCCACTGTGCGCCCGGCTGCGCCTTCTTCGCCGACGCGGTGAACTCGGGCTTGGTCATCTGCGGCCAGCTCTGGCAGAGGATCCCGGCCTTGCCCTGCATGGCACGCTCCTGAGCCTGTGCAAGCGTGCTACTGAGAAAGTCGGGGTCCACCACCTTCGCGCGGACCAGCCCGGCGACGTACTCCAGAGCGGTCTTGGTGTCCGGATCCTGGTAGCCGTTGACGATCTTGCCGTCCTCGACGTACTCCGCGCCGGGGCCGCCGGTGCCGAACCCGCCCCACAGCGGCGCCCATGGATCGGCGTCCTTGCCGCCGGTGATCCCGTAGGTGTCGGGCTTCCCGTTGCCGTCCGGGTCCTTGCTGGTGAAGGCGGTCGCGACCGCGAACAGGTCGTCGGTCGTCTTCGGTACGGCGAGCCCCAGCTTGTCCAGCCAGTCCTTGCGGATCCAGTACGTGCTGTACGCGTACTGCGGGCGCTTCACCACGCCGTACGTCTTGCCGTCCAGGATCGCCGCCTTCATCTGATCCTTGCCGACGAACGACGTGTACTGCTTCAGATCCGTGTCCAGGTACTTCGTCAGGTCGAGCACCAGGCCCTGCTTGACGAACTGCTGCAGCCTCGAGCGGTCCACCTGGAACAGGTCCGGCGCATCCCCGCCGGCCAGCGACGCCGACAGCTGGGCGTAGTAGTCGTCGCTCGAACCGACAGCGTTCAGCTTGACGTCCAGGCCGAGCTCCTTCTTCAGCGCCTGCCCGATGACGTCGTCCTTCGGCGGCACCGCACCGAAGCTGACCTCGCTGATCGCGAGTTCGGTGTCCCCCGCTCCGTCGGCGCCCTCTCCCGACGAGCAGGCCGTGAGCAGCAACGCGCTGCCGAGAGCAACCGCAACAACACTTCTGTACATCTCTACTCCTAGTTGATTCAGCCCTTCACGGAGCCGAGCAGAACGCCCTTCTGGAAGTGCTTCTGCACGAACGGATAGACGGCGATCATCGGGATCGCCGCGACAACGACCGCGGCCATCTGCACGGTCACCAACGGCAGGACGGCGTCGGCGTTCTCGGTCGCCTGCGAGCGCGCCAGCAGGTTGCGCACCACCACCTGCAGCGGCAGCAGATCCTGGTCGCGGACATAGAGGATCGCCTGGAAGAACTCGTTCCAGTGCGAGACGCCGTAGAACAGGCCGAGCGTGAGCATCACCGGCACCGAGAGCGGCAGGAGGACCTGCACCAGGATCCGCAGCTCGCCCGCCCCGTCGATCCGGGCCGCGTCGATCAGCTCCTCGGGGATACCTTCGAAGAACGTCTTCATGATCAGCACGTTGAACACCGACACGGCACCCGGCACGATCATCGCCCAGACGGTGTCGAGCAGACCGGTCGCCTTGACGATCAGGTACGTCGGGATCATCCCGGCGCCGAACACCGTCGTGAACAACGCGATCAGGAGCACCGCGCTGCGTCCCGGCAGGTCCTTGCGGGACAGCGGGTAGGCCATCAACGTGGTCAGCAGCATGTTCAGCGCGGTGCCGACGACCGTGATGAAGACCGTGACCGACAACGCCCGCGGGATCGCCGGATCGGACAGCAGCTCACGGTAGGCGTCGAACGTGACCGATCGCGGGATCACGATGTAGCCGCCGTTGCGGAGCACCTCGCCGTACGGCGTGATCGAGGCGGCGACCACGAACAGCAGCGGGAAGACGCAGACGACCGCCACGACGATCAGCGCGAGGTACACGATGCCGTTGGCGATGCGGTCCTCGCGACTGCTGATGCGAGTCGTGCTGCGGGTGCCGGCGCGGGGCTTGATCCTGGTCCTGACGAGTGTCACCACAGTTGACCGTCCCAGCGTTTGGCGATCCGGTTGGCGGCCAGGATCAGCACCAGCCCGATGACCGACTTGAACAGGCCGGCGGCCGCCGCCAGCGAGAAGTTGAGGTTCTCCAGGCCGGTGCGGAACACCCAGGTGTCGAGGATGTCGGCGACCGGATACACCTGCAGGTTGTAGAAGATGTAGACCTGCTCGAACCCCGCCTCCAGCACATGGCCGAGGCGCAGCACCAGCAGCAGGATGATGACGTTGCGGATCCCCGGCAGCGTGATGTGCCAGATCTGCCGCAGCCGGTTCGCACCGTCCACCCGGGCGACCTCGTACCGGGACGGATCGATGCCGACCATGGCGGCCAGGTAGATGATCGCGCCCCAGCCCATGTCCTTCCACACCTCGGTCCCGACCAGCACCGACCGGAACCAGTCCGTCGAGGTCAGGAACCCGACCGTGTGACCCGTCAGTTGCTCGAGCCAACGATTCACCAGGCCGGTGCTCTCGGACAGGAACGCGCCGGTGATGCCGAAGATGATCACCCAGGACAGGAAGTGCGGCATGTAGCTGAGCGTCTGCACCCAGCGCCGCATCCAGGTCAGCCGGCACTCGTTCAGCAACAACGCCAGCACCAGCGGCAGCGCCGTACCCCAGACGATCTTGTAGATCGAGAGCAGGAACGTGTTGCGCAGCAGCTGACCGAAGTACGGCGAACCGAAGAGCTCACTGAAGTGGCCGTACCACGGGTGCACCCAGGGGCTGGCGACGATGCCCTCACCCAGCGAGTAGTCCTTGAACGCGACCACGATCCCGTACATCGGCGCGTACTTGTAGACCGCGAGATACACCAGCGCCGGCACCAGCATCACATACAGAACCCAGTACCGCCGGGCCCGCATCACGGGGCGCACCACCGCTGAACCGACGACACCAGCAGGGCCGTCACCAGCAACGGCGCCGCCGGGAACACGACCGTCAACGCTGCCGCGAATCCCAGCAGACCAAGGGTTTTCACGGTGGCGGCCGGTTTGCCGACTGCGAGCTGGACGGACGCCTTGAGGATCTGCGGCAGCGACATCTCGTAGCCGACCATGAGTGTGAACGCGTACGCCGCGATCACCGCCACCAGCGCGGCGGCGACGACCGTGCCCGTCGGCAGGAACAGCACCAGGAACAGGAACTGCAGCACGAACGCGTGCCGGAAGTTCTCCCGGAAGTACCGCAGGAACGACCGTGCCAGCGGCGGCTCCAGGCCCCGGTTCCACTCCCGGACGACCCCGAAGACCGCCGCGGTGGCCGGGCCGGCGGTGACCACCGGCACGCACGCAAGCAGCCACAGCACGTTGAGTGCGACGACGCGGGCGAACCGGTCGGCGGCGGTATAGGCCCGGGACGCGAGCACTCCCCCAGGCGATCTCGACCTCACACGCACGCTCCTCTCATCCGGTAGATCGCGGAAAAGATTAGCGAGAGAGGTCGGTCTTGCCTAGCTTTCGTGCAAATGTTTTTCAGTCACGCCCGCCTACCGCCCGGCCAGCTCGGCCGCGACCGGCGCGAGCAGGTCGGCGAAGTCGGCGCCGATCACGAAGTACGAGAAGCCGATCTCCTCGCGCCGCCGCTGGATTTCCTCCGCCGCTGCGGCGGGGTCACTCGGCAGGATGACGAGCGAGTCGGCCGCGCGGAGCGCCCCGGTGTCGAGGTTGGGCGCCGCCATGAACGGAGCGGCACGGTCACCGACGGCGGCGACGTGCTGGGCCAGTTCCATGTCCCCGCGGCCGGCGAAGTCGCGGACGCGTTTCGTGGTCTCGGCCCGATCGTCGTCCGTTGCGAGGACGAACGTGACCGCGTCGGCGACCTCGAGCGCCAGCGCCTGCGACTTCGGCCCGCTCACCGCCATGACCACCGGCGTGTGCAGATCGGGGCCGTCGAACCTCCGCAGGGTCTCCACGGTCTCCCGCATCCTGGCACGACGCTCGGCCGGGGAGACGGCGGGCTGCCCCAACTCGACTTCGATCCCGGGCCGGCCGGCTCCGATACCCATCTCGAAGCGGCCTTCGGTGAGCACCGAGAGTGAGTGGGCTTCCCACGCCGTGCTCCATGACTCGCGCAGCGCGGCGGCGTACACCCACGAGCCGATCCGCAGGTCAGTGAGCGCGGCCGCGGTCGCCAGCGTAGGACCAAGCGTCGGCTGCCACGTGGGCACGTCGGGCATCAGCAGCGTTGAGTAACCATGGTCGGCGATCCGCCGGATGCGGTCCCGCCAGGCCCGCAGGTCAGGACCGACCGGGGCAACGACCCCGAAGCGGAATGGTCTGGTGGCGCGCGTGGCCCGGTCGGGCATCGTGGTTCTCCTTGACTCTGGGGGCCGTCTTTCGGTCCCTTTGCCCTCTCCACGAACCAGCTACCCGGAATCCGACAGCTGTCAGGCTCGGGCGTTCGGGTACGTGACGGCTCGCAGGACCTTCGCCGGGGCGCCGGCCGCGACGGAGTACGGCGGGATGTCCTGCGTGACGACGCTGTTGGCGCCGATCACGCATCTCTCGCCGATTGTCACGCCGCTCGTGACGACCACGTTCGCGCCCAGCCAGACGTTGTCGCCGATCCGCGTCGGCCCCTTGGAGTCGAACCCCTGCCACGGCACCGGCCGGTCCGGATCGTCGTACCGATGATTGGCATCCGTCACGAAGCACCCGTTCGCCAGCATGCAGTGCGACCCGATCTCCACCAGGTCGAGGGCCGCGACCATCACCGCGATGTTGAGGAACGTCCCCTCCCCGATCCGCACCCGCCCCTCGTCGCCCATCGTGATCCACACATTGGGCTCGAACAGCGTGTTGGCCCCGACCTCGAGCCGCCCGTCCCGCAAGGCTTCCAGCACGTTCCCGTGCACCGGCCACCGCGCGAACGCCCCACGCCGCATCAGCTCCCAGTGGATGCGCCCCCGGTTCCACGGCAACGAACTCCGCTGGTACCAACGCCACTTCTGCACCCAAGCCGTCAGCTGCCCACGAAGCTCCTCCACACCCGCCAGGCTACGCGGCAACAGCTTTAGGACAGTGCCGGTCGGGCCCCGCGACTACACGCCGGTCGAGGTCATCGGTGCGAGGCCGAGTGAAGCGAGTACTGCGGCCCCGCGCTCGGCGTGCTCGCCGCCTGCCAGCACCAGAGTGCGCGCGGCCTGATAGTGGCAGCCGGCAACGTCGAACGCGTCTGCGGCGGCGAGCAGAGCCTCCTGCTCGCCGTCGAGAAGGGCTGCGGCTCGCGCGACCATGGCTCCGGCGACCGGATTGCCGGTCACGATAATCCGAGCCTCAGCCAGACGGTCGCGGGCCTCGGGCGTCCCGGCCAGGACGGCGACCTCGGCACGCAGCGCGACGTACCAGTGGTGCCAGATCCAGGTGACCCACTTCCATACTTCCTGCGGCGCGGGAGACATCCGCTCCAGCGCCTCCGGCAGTTGCCCGTGGTGCAGCAGGAGCATGGTGTCGAAGACCGCCCCGTAGCCGTGCGCATGCTCGGGCAGCGGGCCGAGCTCATCCACCACCTGGTTCCATTCCTGCCGCGCGTCGTCGTCGCCACGGAGGCCATGCGTCATCGCCACAGCGGCGACGGCCGGGCCGAGCGACGACCGAGCGGGGCGACCGGCCCGTCGCCACGCGTCGAGGAATCGAACGCTCCCGTTGAGCAGTTGCTCGACGTTGCCCGCGAACGCGTCCGCGACCAGAAGCCAGCTGGTGGCGCGGTGGCCGACCTCGGCGAGCAGTGGATGGTCGGCGAGTTGTCCTGCCCACCGGCGAGCCGCCGGCAGGTCGCCGGTGCCCAGACTGGCTTCAGCCGCTTCGGCGAGCGCCTCGAGCAGCTCGTGGGTGGCGGCCGGAGTCTTCGGCATGGACGACAACAACGTGATCCGGCGCTGGGTCGTGGCGGCCGCGGCGAACGGGTCACCTGCCCAGCTCAGGGCACCGGTCAGGACATCCAGCGCGACGGACTCGTCGAGCGGATCGCCGGTCCGATGCGTCAGGTCCACCGCTCGCTCGGCGCGGGCGACCGTGTCCGTGACGGACGCACCGGGGTGCCCTTGGGCAGTGCTGATCGCGCTGTTGAGCAGCTGGCCGGC
This sequence comes from Kribbella sp. NPDC051936, assembly GCF_040680955.1. Lineage (NCBI taxonomy): Bacteria > Bacillati > Actinomycetota > Actinomycetes > Propionibacteriales > Kribbellaceae > Kribbella > Kribbella sp. NPDC051936. The sequence continues at coordinate 779,266 of NZ_JBFAXS010000002.1, forward strand.
CTCGGCCACCGCTACCGTGGCCCGCGCCGCAGGATCGTCGCCGGCCAGGTCCCGTGCACGGGCGACGAGCGCGTCTGTCTCCTCCACGGACAGCTTCCGTACGAACTTGGTCGAGAACCGGTACGCGGTCGTGGCGATCGCCGCGAGATCCCGGGCGGCGCCCGCGCTGTCACCCGCCCTGGAGGCGGCTTCCGCGGCCTCGCCGTACAGGCGATACACGTCGTCGCCGCGCATTCGGCACCCAGCCACCGCCGCGGCCTGGCGCAGTGCCGATGCAGCCGACTCCGGGTCCTCGGCCAGTGCCGCTGCCTGCTCGTAGCGCTGCTGGGATTCGCCGATCAGGTTGCGGGTGAAGGTCAGCTCGGCGAGCGTGCCGGCGACCCGGTAGGCGTCGGTGCGCTGCTCCGGTTGCTGCGCGGCCCACGCCAGCGCGGCGCGAAGATCGTCGGCAATCGCGTCGAACCCGGCCCGCCACTCAGGACGGACAACCTCCAGCCCGGTGGCCTGTGCCAGGCACCAGTGAAGGTGCCGGGATCGCGTGTCGACCAGTTCGCCGGCCTCGACCAGTTGCTCGGTCGCGTACTCGCGGATCGTCTCCAGCGCGCGGTACGCCGTACCGCCTGGGGACGTCGTGACCACCAGCAGGCTCTGCTCGGCCAGCCGGGCGAGACCTTCGGCGACCAGGAACTCCTCGGTCCCGGTCACCTTCGCCGCCGCCGCGGCCGTGAACGGCGACATGAACACCGACGCCCGGCGCAGCAATGCTTTGTCGGTCGGGTCCAGCAGGGCGTGGCTCCAGTCCAGTGCGGCTCGCACCGAACGGTGCCGCTGGTCGGCACGGAAGCCGCCGGTGAGCATCCGGAGCGGGTGGGACAAGGCAGCGGTGACGCCATCGAGCCCGAGCGAGTGGTACCGCGCAGCGGCCAGCTCGATGGCGAGCGCCATACCGTCCAATCGCTCACAGATGGAGACGATCTGGTCACGCGCCGTCGGATCCAGCGGCGAGCCGGCCGCTGCGGCCCGGGCCAGGAACAGCGCGACCGCGTCCGACTGACCGTCGACGGGCAGCGACAGCGGCGGGACCTGGTACACCCGCTCGAACGGCACCATCAACCGGGCCCGGCTCGTCGCCAGCACCGTCACGCGAGGGCAGGACGCCAGCAGCCGCTCGACGAACAGCGCCACTCCGTCGAGGGCTTGCTCGCAGTTGTCCAGCACCAGCAAGGACTGCCGATCGGCCAGCGCGGCAGTCACCGACTCCGTCATGTCCCGGCCGGGCTGCTCCCCGAGGCCGAGGGCACCGGCGACCGCCGTCGCGATCATGCACGGATCCGTGACCGGAACGAGGTCGACGAACCACACTCCGTCGCCGTACCGGCCGGATGTTTCGGCGGCCACCGACAGGGCGAGCCGCGTCTTGCCCACACCTCCCGGCCCGACCGCGGTCACCTCCCGGTGGGTCTCGAGCAGCTCGGCCAGCTCGGCCTGCTCGGTGACCCGGCCGACGAAGGGCGTCAACGGGGCCGGCAGCACCGGTACCGGCTGGACTGGAGCGTCGTCACCGGCCGGCTCGGGGGCCCGCTGGGCGAGCGCACGGCGGTCGGGCACCTCCAGCTTGCGCAGCAGTGAGGAAACGTGGCTCTCCACGGTGCGCACCGAGATGTACAGCCTGGCCGCGATCTCGGCGTTGCTGAGCCGGGCGCCGACCAGTTCCAGTACCTCGGCTTCCCGAAGCGAGATGTCCACCGTTGCTGTCACCGCCCCATCTTGCCTCATCGGTGCCACCGGTCCGTGCCCTGATCCGTGGCCCTGATCCGTGGCCCTGATCCGTGGCCCTGATCCGTGGCACTGATCCGTGGTGGGGATCCGTGGTGGGGATCCGTGGTGGGGATCCGTGCTCAGCACGGATGTGGTGCGGCGGGGCCGGCGGAAAGACTGTGACCACGACAGCGGGTCGATGGGACCCACGACCAGAGGAGTGACCGTGACCAGCGCTTCCACCCACGGCATCAAGACCGTGCTGCACCCCGTGACCGACCTGGCCAAGGCCAAGGCCGTCTACGCGGCCCTGCTCGGCATGCCGCCGCAGACCGACTCGCAGTACTACGTCGGCTTCGAGGCCGAGGGCCAGCACATCGGCCTGGTTCCGGGCGGCGGACCGCAGGGCATGGTCTCGCCGGTGGCCTACTGGCACGTGCCTGACATCGAGGCGAAGCTGGCCGATCTGACCGCGGCCGGGGCCACCGTGAAGGAGGCCGCGCACGAGGTCGGCGCCGGCCGGCTGGTGGCCACCGTCATCGACCCTGACGGCAACGTCCTCGGGCTCCTGCAGGACCGCTGAGCGCCACCGCTCGCGAGCACGACACCTCATCCCGTTTCTCGATCACAAAGGATCTGCCATGACCACCTTCGACTCCGTCATCCTGGAAGTGTCCGACCCGACCGCCGCCGCGGCCTTCTACCGGGCCGCCGGCCTGGACAGCTACGTGAGCGTCCGGGGCACGGACGCGCCGACCACCGGCTTCCGCGGTTTCGCTCTGTCGCCCGTGACGTCCCAGCCGGGCAACGTCGACGCGATCATCGACGCCGCCGTCGGCGCCGGCGCGACGGTCCTGAAGCCGGCCACGAAGAGCTTCTGGGGGTACGGCGGCGTCATCCAGGCCCCGGACGGCACCGTCATCAAGGTCGCGACCTCGCAGAAGAAGGACACCGCCCCGGCCTCCCGCACCATCGACCAGGTCGCACTCCTGCTCGGCGTGGCCGACGTCAAGGCCAGCAAGCGGTTCTACGTCGGCAAGGGCCTGGCGGTGGCGAAGAGCTTCGGCGGGAAGTACGTCGAGTTCGACACCCCGTCGTCGGCCGTCACGCTCGCCCTCTACCCGCGGCGCGCCCTCGCCAAGGACACCGGCGTCGCCCAGGAAGGCACCGGATCGCACCGCATCGTGCTCAACGGTGAGGCCGGCCCCCTCACCGACCCCGACCAGTTCGTCTGGGAAACCGCGACCGCCTGAACCGCACAGCATCCACGAAGGAGAACTCCGCCATGAGCAGCGTCACCACCGGTAAGTACGAGGGATTCACGGCCGAAGAGCGGGCCGCGATGAAGGACCACGCCCGGGAGCAGAAGAACGCGGCACGCCGCAGCTCCCGCGCGGACAAGGCCGCCGAAGCGGTCCGGGACGTGCTCGCGAAGATCGCCGAGATGCAGGACTCGGATCGCCTCCTCGCCGAACGGGTCCACGCCGTCATCACGTCCAGCGCTCCTGCGCTCGCGCCGAAGCTCTGGTACGGAATGCCCGCGTACGCGCTCGACGGCAAGATCGTCTGCTACTTCCAGAGCGCCGAGAAGTTCAAGGCGCGCTACGCGACCCTCGGCTTCAGCGACCAGGCCAACCTCGACCAGGACACCATGTGGCCGACCACATTCGCCCTGACCCAGCTAACGCCCGCGGTAGAAGCCCACATCAGCACCCTGACGAAACAGGCCGTCCGCTGAGCCCTTGGTCATCCGCGCCGGCGCGTCACCACGAAGGTCCAGCGCGCCGACGGATCACCGACCACGCTGATCAGGTCACCGCCCACGACCTGCCGGCGGATCTGCGCAAGCCCGCAAGGAATCTGTACGTCCGCGCCGAACTCTCCCTTGAGCCCGACTCGACCTCCGCTGCACCGCGCGTACAGCACGAGCTCCGGAGCTGCGGGGAGAGCGACCGGCGCCCGGCTGTCTCCGGCCCCCGACCGGATCGTCAGAACGGTCTCTTCCGCAGGAATGTGAACGACGGTGTCAGGCACACCGACAGCTCGTCCCGGAAACGGATCAGGACTGGCTGCATAGCGGCGCTGGTCACCGCTGGTGTAGGTGTGCGGTTCGTTGTCAGACGACGATGCACAGGCGGTCGTCAGCAGCGCCGTACCGGCCGCGACTCCGACAACCCGCCCGACTGGGGTGAACGTAGGTACCAACTCCTGTGAATCCGGCGCGCCCTTCGAACGCACGCTGAGCGACGGAAACGGAAGCTTGTTGCCTGGAACAACTCATCGCAGAACTCCTTTCGCTCAGCACAGAAGACCCCAGCCACAACAACGGATCCTCCGTTCACACCAACGTCAGCAGTGCCCCGACGACAAGCACGCCCAGCCCGCCGATCGCCCAAGCCATCCGTCGTCGTCTGGCGTGAGTCACGGTGCGCTGGAGTTGCTCGAACTCCGCGCGCCGATCCAGGTCCAGAAGGGTTTCCGGCCCCTGTTGCCAGGTCGTTCGGAGTCCGATGATCGACCCGATCTGCGCCACCTGCCCGGGGTCGAGGAACTCCTTCCGCTTCTTCAGCCAGCGCACCAGCTTCCGCGCCTCCAGCACCTCAACGCCCGGAGGCCGTTGCTTGACGACCAACCGTTCCGGATCCAGCACCGCGACAACCCCTCGGACCGGCACCGGCCACCCGAGAATCTCGCCGAGCAGCTTGGCCACCCGGCTCGCCTCGAACTCGCTCTTCCGGACGTGATCACAGCGGTGCCCGGCAACCACGACATGGCGATCCATGACCCAGACCCGCTGGCCGGAGTGGTTCTTCGTGTTCACGGTGAACACGCCGGACGACCCGACGACCAGATGGTCGATGTCAGAACCACGGCGCCCAACCGGTACCGCATGCATGACCACCCACCGCGGCCCAAGCTTCGACAACATCCGCCCAACCGCGATCTCCGCCAACGCACCCCGGTACCAAGCCATCCCCTGCTCGGTCAGCGGCGCAACACCCATCAACCGCCCGAGCCGCCCACGAGACCGCAGCAGACCCGGCTGCGAGAACAGCACGCCAATCACAGCGTGACCAGGACCTCGCCCACGCAACGTCAGAACCTCTTGGCCCACATCTGGTTCCATAGTCCAACTCCCCCCGACCACCACATCGCCCAGACGGCCCTACCCGTTACGTCCTCCTCAGACTGGCAACGTGGCCCCCTGGCGAGCGAGCCGCAGCCTGCCGCCCGCTCCAATGGTTCGGCTATTGTCGGGCGCCATGAGTGCGTGGAACGTTGGCCCGAGGCAACAATCAGGCGCATCCGATGCGCGGCGGCGGGGCGGTGTCGCGGGGGTGGTCGCTGGGGTGGTCCTGCTGGGCGTGGCGCTGCTCGTCCTGGTGCTCCCGTTCGGCCTGTTTCTTCTCGGGGGCGGTGGCGACGGCGAGGCGTTCAGCGCGATGCTGCGAGGGTTCCTGATCGTCGCCGCGGTGATCGGCGTGCTGGGCCTGGCCGCACTGACGTTCGGCATCGTCGCAGTCAGCTCGTCCCGCCGAGGCGCAGCTCAGTAGGTACGCTCAGGCGTCGCTCGGGCCGACCTCCCAACCAGTTCGCTGCGCCCAGGCGTCCGCGCGCCGAATCGTCTGCCAGAACCAGGGCACCTTCGCGTCGGTGTAGCCGGCACGGTCGCCTCCATACTTTTCGGCCAGCTCGCGTTTCAGTTGCTCGTACTGGGTGAGCTCCTCAGGATGCTCGCGCAGGTAGTCCCGCAGCAACAACGGGAACTGCTCGGAGAAGCTGCCTGCTTTGCGGACATGGATGTGCGTACGCCGCTCGCCCGGTGATTCCCGGAAGTACCGTTTCGTCCGCTCGGCGTTTCCCGGGCGATACACGAATCCCAGCCGTTCCAGCGGTCGGCGGAACAGCTCGACCGGCTCGAGTGCCGCCACCGAGATCTGGATGTCGATCACCGGCTTCGCCGCCAGTTCAGGCACCGCAGTCGACCCGATGTGGTCGATGCGCAGGGCGACCTCCCCCAAGGCATCTCGCAGCCGCACCCCAAGCTCGCCGAAGCGCCGACGCCAAGCAGGATCGTACGGCTCGATCCGGATCACGCGCCCCCTCATCTCTACGATGACTCCCTCCGAAGCAAACGCTCCGATCATCTTCCATCGCTCACCGGGTGACGGCGAAGGTGCCGTGGGCGCCGCGTTCGGCGTCGATCATCTGGTGAGAGACGAAGGGATAGCGTCCCGGTTCGGTGAAGGTCAGTTCGACGAAACCGCCCTGGCTGGGGGCCAGCGCAAGCGACTGACTGCCTCCCGTCGCGGTATCGCGCAGGGTCCAGGCACCCTCGAGGTACGTGGTGTCGAATTGGCTGCCGACCACGTGGAACGCGGAGGTGCGATTGGGACCGGCGTCGAGCACCCACACCCGGACACGTTCACCTACCCGCGCCCGAAGCGGCTGCTGGTCGTACTGGTTGGCATATCCGTTGAAGACCACGAGGTCGGGATGTTCGGCCAGGAGTTTGTCCGTGTCGACCTCACCGCCGTCGGCGCCGAGATAAAGCTCGGATTGCAGCAGCACGTAGCTCTGGTCGACCGGCGCGAGATCTGGCGGGTCGATGACGACCGCGCCGAACAGCCCGTTGGCGATGTGGGCGGACATCGGCATCGTGGAGCAGTGGTACATCCAGATACCCGCGCGGGTGGCGGTGAATCGGTAGACCAGGCGACCCCCGGGTGGAATGGTCCGCATCACCTGGTCAGGAGCGCGCGATCCGGCGTGGAAGTCGATCGAGTGACCCATCTCGGACTCGTTGACCAGGGTGATCTCGAACTGGTCTCCGATCCGGCCGTGCAGGGTCGGTCCTGGCACCGAACCGTCGTACGTCCAGAGCTTCTGCGTCACGCCCGGCGCGACCTCACGTTCGACCTCGCGGATGTGCAAGGTACGGCGGTGGACGCGGCCCGGCTCGAGTACAGGAAGGTGTGGGTCGTGGGCAGTGAACCCGGCAGCGGGCGACCTGGCGAGATCGACGGCGGAGTGGTGATGGGCAGTAGCATCACCGGACGCCGCCGCAGATTCGCCGCCGACGGCGACGATCGACAGCGTCATACCCATCTGCCGGTGACCGATCACCGAGCACCAACCGGCGACGTCACGACCGACTGTGCCGACGTCCATTCGCGCGGAGGCTCCCGGCCGAAGTCGCCCGCTGTCCTGGCCGTTGTCGAGGACAAGGTCGTGGACGTCCTCGGTGTCGGCGTTGGTGAGTTCGATGACGAGACGGTCGCCTGACGGAACACTGATGGTAGCCGGATGAAATCGCATGTCGGACGCCGTGACTTTGGCGACCGTGGTCCGTCCGGTCGCGGTCACGCCGGCCGCCGCCGACTCCCCACGGATCGCGCCGGCGTCGACCTCGCCGACGATCACTCCGGCAGCCACGGCGGTCATCACGACGGCCAATCCCACGACGCTTGCCCGTCGCAGGCGGTTCGGACGATCCGGCACCGGTCTCGGTCCCGCGCCACCACGCTTGACCCTGTGGGAGGCCCGGATGGCGAGCACGAGCAGCGGAAGAAACGACGCGAAGGCCGCCAGCACGACACCGGCACACATCACCCGGACAGCGGCCGGAACCGGGAACGCGCAGACGACAAGAGCGCCGTTCGCCGCGACCGCCCGCAGTCCGCCCGCGCGATCGAGCATCACGCTCGCCGCCCGAACCGCGCTCGGACCACCACCCAGGGCCACCGGAATCAAGTACGCGAGGGCCCCGATCAGCAGCTGTGCGCCGAACCCGGCCGCGAGCAACGGTGTGAACCAGGTGAAGCGCGCGTCGACCTGGCTCCAGGTGCTCGCCGTACTCAACGCGACAACGAGGGCCGCCAGACAACCGACGAACCAGACGAGCGCCGCGACCAGGGAGTACGCCGAGAAGTCTCGCGGTGGGCGCGAGCGAGCCGCCGTCACGAATGCTCTCGCCAGCAGGCCCACGCCCGCGAGGTACAGCAGATAACCGGCGATCGTCAGCAGCCGCACATCGATCAATGCACCAGCAGCCGCCGACAGCACAGCGACCAACAGCACCGGGAGTGCGCGACGCGCGGAGCTCTCGGCGCCTGACGCGATCCTCGTCCGCAAGATCGTCGGCCACAACGTCACCAGCGTGCCGAGGGCAGTCAGCCCGATCCAGCCCAACAGGTTGATCGATGCATGCGCGACCAGCAATCGCACGTGCCACGGATCGGCCTGCACCCTCGCCAGCACGACACCGATCGTGACGCCGACAGGCAGCAACGCCGCGGCCGCGACGTAGTACCGAACCGTCACCGCGAACCGCCCCGGCAGCGCCGTACGCAACTGCATCACCAGGCGCGTTCCGTGCCATCCGACGGCCACGATCACGGCGGCGGCCCCGGCCACCGTGACGAACCAGTGGTCAGCCACGACCCCTGTGACGACGCAGAGAACACCGACATTCAAGAGCAACAGCCTCAGGCTCCGCTCTCGGCGCTCGACCGGTCCGGTCGGCGCGCGCAGCAACGCGTCGGCGAAATGGCGACTCCACACGAGGATCGAATGACTGACCGCGCCGAGCAGCACCAGATGGATGAGCAGCCACCGCGGCGCCGGCACCATCGGATGCAGCAACGCGACGACCACCGTGGCGAACAGCCAGAAGACCACGGGAAGGTCGCGCAACGGCCAGAACCCGCGGCCGGAGCGCCGGTTCATGCGCCCGGCCCCTCGATGGGCGGTACCACGAGCCTGCACGCACCGGGCTCGGCGAACGGCACCAGCCGGGCGCCGGTGGGATCGCCGCCGTACTCCTCGAGGGCACCGCGCACGATGCCCAGGTGCACCGCGCACACCACCTCGGGATAACGGTGGGCGGCCTCGAGCAGCGGGCATTCGGTGAGCCGCACCTGGTCCGGGGAGCCGCCGCCTTCGGGCTCGAAGCCGAGCTCGTCCAGCAGGCCGATCACCTGCCGGCGCGCTGTTGTCGGCACAGTCGGCGCGGCACCACGATCCCTGGCCAACTCATGGCCCCACTCCTCACCTGCTGCCGCCGCGATCTCTGCGGGCCGCTCGCTGGTACGGGCGATGGCTGCCGCGAGTGCGGCGGCCAATCCGCCGTACTCCGAAGCCGTGGACTCGTTGTCGGTCGCCTCGTACAGCCACGCCGGTCGCCCGCGGCCCGACGATTCCGCGCGCAGCCGACGGACGAGGCCTCGCCTGCGCAGGCCGTCGAGGTGCTCCCGAACGGTGTTTGCGTGCAGTCCGCTCGCCTCGACCAGCGCCGCCTGGCTGAGCGGTTCGGTCTGACCCTTCAGCAGGTCGAGCACGGCGGCCCGCGCCGGCGACAGCCGCCGGGGCGGCCGCACGGCGCTGCGCGGGCCCCACTCGGAATCAGCAGACTGCCTATTTTCCACGGAGCTAACTATAGTATAAATTCGGTAGTCAGTGGGGCTTGAGGAGGTCGAACATGAACGACGTGACCATCGCGTCGAGCGAGGCAGAGGTGCACGCCGGCGAAGCCGTCGAGCGGCATCACTCCGAGCTGGCCGGCGCGCTCGCGCGACAGGTGGAGGCGCTGTCCGCAGCCGCGGCCGCCCGCCGGTGGCAGGCTGCCGACACGGCTCGCCTCGGCCTGGTCGAGTGGTGCCGCACCGAACTGGTGCCGCATGCTCTGGCCGAGGAACGAACCCTGTACGCCGAGGCAGCCCGACGCGAAGACCTGCGTCTTCTCGTCGAAGCGATGGTGGCCGAGCACGAGGTGATCGTCGGCCTGGTCGATACCTTGGCCACCACCACAGACGCCCCCAGAGCCGCCGAACTCGCCCGCGCGCTCAGCGTGTTGTTCGGTGCACACCTGGCCAAGGAGAACGAGCAGGTCCTCCCGATCCTGATGGCGGCGCCGGACGTGTCGGTCGCGCAACTGCTCGCGGGGATGCACGAACTGATCGGCGAGGAAGCTCATTCGCACCCGGGCCCCAAAGCACCGGCGGACGAGAACAACCACGCCTGCGCCTGCGGTGACGCCGACGGTCCAGTTCTGGAGCTCGACAGCAGCGCTATTCCGCACGCCGTTCGGCACGGGGCGATCTTCGGCGCCCTCGACGCCCTTCGCCCCGGAAGTTGCCTCGTCCTGACCGCGTCACACGACCCGCTGCCGCTGCTCGCCCAACTCGAACAGCGCGTTCCCGGGAGATTCTCGGTGGAGTACGTCGCCCAAGGCCCCGACGTGTGGCGTCTCGCATTCAAGCCCACTGACCAGCCGCGGTAGACACCGGAGCCGGGCCGAGGCCGCACGACCCGGTTTCAGTGCGCCGGCGTCGGTGTTTCGTCCGCCTCGGCGTGTGCACGCTCGACTGTCTCCCAGCCCTCCGCGCCGAGCGTGACGACGCTGACCGGGAAGATCCCGAGGTTCTCGCGGTCGATGTGCAGCGAGAGGTCGGCGAGCAGAGCTTTGACGCGCTGCTCGAAGTCCGGCGCGGCGGCGTCGAGTTGGTCGAAGATCTCGTCGAAGGCGCGGTGGTCGGCCTCGAGCCGTCGTACCTCGTCGGCGAAGTCGCCCTGCTCCTCGAGCGCCGCGAACACACCACGCTCCTCGCGCCGCGCATGCGGGACGAGCCGCGCACCGAGCAGGGCGAGCGCCCCCGCCGCGGTCGCCCGGTCGCCGGCCAGCAGTGAGCGCTTGATCTGCCCCGACAGCTCCAGCATCTCCAGGTGCTCGTCCATCAATCGGGCGATCGGTTCGATCTCACGGCAGCCACAGTGTTCGCACATGCCGTCGAGGCTAGGTCAGTCCACCACCCCGTCCCCAGGACCTTAGGTCCCGTTCCGACCCGCCTGAGGTCCTGTTCGCGTTCGCCTGGATCGGGAACGTCTCACCGGTTCATCGAGCCGGGGTGACGGCAGGTCGCTTGCAGCGCGAGGACGGCGCCGCGGACGGCGGCGGTGATCGGCGCCGGTGCAGGTCTGACCTTCGCGCCGAGCTGTTGTGCGAGTTTGTAGATGAGCTCGGGACGAAGGGCGCCGCCGCCGGTGAGCAGGATCCCGCGGTCGAGGGCGTCGACCACCTGTGGTCCGCAGTCGTCGTCGAGCATCGGGATCGTCGCGGTCGCGATCGCCCGGACCAGATCCCCTGGTGACACGCCGGATCCCAGATCGTCGAGCCCCAACGCCGTACGGTGTCCACGGCTGACCTGGCCCGCCTCGATGAGAGCCACCTCCGTCAGCTGTGCTCCCATGTCGACGACCAGCAGAGCCCTGGTGAGATCGGCTCGTGCGCCGAGCGCGGCCGCCTTCACACCGTCGATGGTCAGCAAGCGCCGCGGACCGAGGATCTCGAGCAGATCGCGGCGATGGACGTCGCCGCTACCGACCGGTGTCGTCACCATGACGACGGAGTCCCGGTGGGCGCGGACCGGGACCAACCCGTCGAGCAAGGACGCGATCGCCGCCACGTCGACGATCGCGCCCCGACGTACGAGAACAGTCCGGTCGCCCCCGGCCGTCCGAACCTCGACCGGGCCGCGCCGGTCCGGGGCCCACAGCTTCACGCGGGCGCTGCCGAGGTCCACCGCGACGCCGTGGAGCGGTGGTCCGCCCGACCCGGTGCCTCGGCGTCGCATCATGCTCGTCGTCCGCTCGGCTCGCATCATCCCTGTTCCCGCAGGCGGTGGCATTCTGCGCAGTACAACGTCTGCGGGCAGATGCGCAAACGCGCGAGGCCGACGGCTTCGCGGCAATGGCAGCACCGTCCGTAGTGCCCGGTCTCCATCCGGGCGAGTGCCGCCTCGACATCAGCCAGAACGATCCTCGCTCCCGCGGCAAGACAGTCCTGCACCTCGACCAATGCGGAGCGGAGTCGCGCCGGACTTCCGGGAGGCGGCGCCTGGCGGATCCGCCGCAACTGCTCGCGGCGAAACGCACGCTGTTCCAGCAGGCTCGACCGCAGCACCGCAAGGTCACGTCCGGCAATTCCGGCGTTGACAACTGGTGCGACTCGTCCCGCCATTGCGCTCGGTTCCTCTCAGCTGCCCGCATCGAGGGCGAGCTGCTGGCAGCGCACGCAGTACCGCACGTACGGCAGGATCTCGAGTCGTTCGACCGGGATCCGGACCTTGCAGTCCTGACAGTCTCCGTACGAGCCGTTCTTGGCACGCTCCACCGCGGCGTCGATCTCGCCGAGGACCAGGCGGATCGCCTTCGTCTGCGCCGTCATCAGTTCCTCGTTGGCGTTCGGCCGGTCGGCCTCCATGGCCGTGAGCTGTGCCAGCCGGGTGTTGCGCTCGCGCTGCAACCGGCGCAGAGGCTCGTGCATCCGACGCTCGTCGGCATCCTCCGCCCGGGTGGTGATCCGGTGTGTCGTCATGGCCCCAGAGTCGCCCGTGGAACGTCGCCGGCCAATCGGGACCAGCACCCATCTTTCGCGGGCCGCGCGCACATGGGGGTCAGTCCCGATGGACACGTCCGGACACGCCGCCAATGCTGGACAGGTGGGCAGGACGGCGGTACATCGCACCTTCGACGAGACGTACTCGGCGCACCGATCGGCGACACCCGAGACAATGGACGGTGTCGCACTCGAGGAAGGGATGCCGGCGATGTCGTTGTTCTGGCGGATCTTCGCCCTCAACGCTGTGGTTCTCGGCGCGGCTACGGCGTTGCTGCTGTGGGCTCCCGTGACCGTGTCGGTCCCGGTGCTCTTCACCGAAGCCGTCGTCCTGATCGGCGGACTGGTCGTGATGCTCGTCGCGAATGCGGCCCTGCTGCGCATCGGCCTCGCGCCGCTCGTGCGTCTGAGCCGTCAGATGTCGACGGTCGACCTGCTACGTCCGGAGGACCGATTGGCGGTCCGCGGCCATGGCGGGGTCGCCGACCTCCTTCGCGCCTTCAACGCCATGCTCGATCGTCTGGAGGCCGAACGGGCGACGAGTGCCGCGCGGGCGTTGTCCGCCCAGGAGTCCGAGCGCCGAAGAGTGGCCCGCGAACTGCACGACGAAGTCGGGCAGAGCATGACCGCCGTGCTCCTCGACCTGAAGCGGGCTGCTGATCTTGCAGATGACCAAGCCCTGCGGGACGAGCTGACCCAGGCACAGGAAACCACCCGTGAAAGCCTCGACGAGGTACGTCGCCTTGCGCGCCGGCTGCGGCCCGGCGTTTTGGACGATCTCGGCCTGGTCAGTGCGCTGACGGCTTTGGCGACAGAGATCTCCGACCACACCGGCCTGCGGATCACGCACCACTTCGGCAACAACCTGCCGGCCATGGACGACCAGACGGAGCTCGTGCTCTATCGCGTCACGCAGGAAGGTCTCACCAACGTCGCCCGGCACGCCGCCGCGTCCGCGGTCGCTCTGACCTTGGACACGCGCGACGGTCACGTCGTACTGCGGATCAAGGACGACGGCCGTGGCATCGGCTTCGCGCACGAGGGCGCCGGAATGCGCGGGATGCGTGAGCGGGCGCTGCTCATCGGCGCGAACCTCGTGATCACCGACGGACACTCAGGAGGTACTGAGGTCACGCTGACGGTGCCCAGGCCCGGAGGCGCAGCGTGACACCGGAACCGACACGGATCCTGCTGGCCGACGACCACGCGCTGGTACGCCGCGGTGTACGCCTGATCCTGGACGCCGAGCCCGATCTGAAGGTCGTGGCGGAGGTCTCCGACGGACACGAGGCGGTCGCGGTGGCCCGCAGTCAGCCGATCGATCTGGCGATCCTCGACATCGCGATGCCTCGCATGACCGGGCTGCAAGCAGCCAGGGAACTCGCGGCGGTCCGGCCGGACGTGCGCGTGCTGATGCTGACGATGTACGACAACGAGCAATACTTCTTCCAGGCTCTCAAGGCCGGAGCGTCGGGCTACGTGCTCAAATCCGTCCTGGACCGTGATCTCATCGAGGCATGCCGCGCCGCGATGCGCGGCGAACCCTTCCTGTACGCGGGCGCTGTCACCAGACTCGTCCGCAGCTACCTGGACCGCGTCCGGCAAGGCATCGATCTGCCCGCCCAGATCCTCACCGCCCGCGAGGAGGAGGTTCTCAAACTGGTGGCCGAGGGCAACTCGTCGAAGGAGATCGCCGAGATCCTGACGATCAGCATCAAGACCGTCGAGCGCCACCGCTCGAACATGCTCCAGAAACTCGGCCTCCGCGACCGCCTCGACCTCACCCGCTACGCCATCCGAGCCGGCCTCCTCGAACCGTGACTCCAGGCCGCGATGCGCGCTGACCCGGGCTCTTGCGACCGCTCCGTTGAACAGGAGCAGATTCACTGGTCTGTATCGTGGAGGAGATCGTTCCAGTCGATGCGGGCGCTGCTGGTGGCGCTGTCCCCGAGAACGAACCTGCTGGGATCCCCCGCGGCCCTGGGGCCCGATGCCAACCAGGCGGCCATCCCCAGAGCGTTGCGGCGCTCGATCTCGTCCAGATAGGCCCGTCGCTCCTCGACGACCCTCAGTCGTTGCGCTGGTGACTCGGTACGTCGGAGTGCCGAGTAGCTGGCTCGCCAGGCCAGGCAGAGCGCCTCGTTGCTGAGGGACGCCAGCTCCTCGGGCTCCAACCGCCACTCGGCATCGACCGGTGTGATCCGCAGCGGGGAGGGCTCGCGAGGATGCTGAGCGGAATCCGGCAGCGGAGGACGCGCTGCGGGTTCGGAAAGATGACCATGCTCGCGGAGCCAGTGAACACAGCGCGTGGCGACGTACGGCGATAGGCCCGCCGTTGTCGCCACCAGGAGCACCGCGGCCGGAGCTCCGAGCAAAGTACCCAGACCGACGAATGCGACGACACCGGCACCCGTGAGGATGGCGCTGCGGGCAACGATTCGCCGGAGGTTCCGGGGAAGCCGTGTGCCGTCTTCAGGGTTCAGGGCAACCAACGCGACGGCCCAGCCGCTGAGGACCGCGCACACGAAGATCGTCATGATCACGGCCAGCGACCAGGTGAACGCCACGATCAGACCGAGTACGCCGATGCTGCCGCACACGACCAGCCAACCGGCACGGTAGATCCTCATCGCGGACTCACCCTTCCGGCCTCGACCACGGCCTGCTGCAGGACAGCGGATGACAAGTTCACAGGAGACCTCCTGACCGCACTCGAGCTGATCGTGCAGCTACGACTCTGCCGCTCCCCGGCCGGAATCTGTACGGCAGCGACCGGCGAACCTGGAGCCGCCCAGGTCGCCGACGCCCGGCAACCAGATCCGATCGAGGACCTAGGTGCGCGAGGCGTTCGACGGAAGGTCGCTCGCCGGCCAGTCGAGAAGCCGGGCGCCGAGTACGGCGATGTGCAGGGTGAACCGCTGCGCCGGATCACCCGGGTCCTGGCCGGTGAGCTCCCTGACCTTCGCCAGCCGATAAGTGACGGTGCGGACCGACACGTTGAGGCGCCGGGCAGCCTCGGTGGCCACCTCGCCGGTCGCGAAGTAGGTCTCGAGGGTCTGCAGCAACGGTTCAGCGCCCCCTCGCGCGCGGGTCAGCGGGACGAGTACGGCGCTGATGAGATCGACGATCGCTGCCTGGTCACGGACCAGCACCCGGTACACGAGCATGTCACGCGCATCCACAACAGCCGCGTCGAGCTGCAGTCGTTCGCTGAGGGTCAGCGCCTCACGAGCCTCCTCGTACGAGCGGGCGATGCCATAGGCGCCTGGATAGGCGCGACCGGTCGCAACCCGCCACGCCCGCCCTGCCCGGTGCCGGACCAGCGCGTCGTGGATCGGCGCCCCGACGCCCTTGGTACCGGTCCGCGGGGCAGTCGTCGCGGTGGTCGCGGTGGTCGCGGGAATGAGCACGACCAGAAGGCCGTCCTTGGTCGCGACCAGGACTTCGCGGTCGCCGAAGCGGTCGAGGATGAACCGTTCGAGCATGGCGGTCGCGGTGTCGCCCTCGGCCAGGCCGTCTGCGGGAACGGCGAGCACCACCTGATGGGGCCGACCGAGATCGAGCCCGAACGGCTCGGCACGCTCGACGATCCGGGATACGTCGGCGTCGCCGCGCAGCAGGTCGTCGACCAGTTCGCGGCGCAGCGCCTCCTCCTGCCGGATCAGGTGCTGGGTTGCGACCTGGTAGCTGTCGACGAGGACCGCGATCGCCTCGCCGACGACACGCAATACGGTCTGGGCCGAGGCTCGCACCGTGTCGCGGTCGCGGTACGGCACGACGTCGGGCAGGTCGCGCCACATCCGCCAGGCCGCCGAGAGGTAGAGGTCGACGACCCGCCCGGCCGGGATGCCCTGCTCAGCGGCACGCCGGCCGAGTTCACGGACGATCGCCAGCTCGTGGTCGCGCGGCCGCCGCCCGGAGATAGCGGCATCGGCGAGCAGCGTGAGGTACTCGACCAGCAGCTCCAGCGGTGCCTGCGAGTCGCCCGCGGCCGCCTCCGCGATCGCCGTCAGCCAGGCCTCGTCCGCGCTGTTGTCCGCGCCGGACCCCGGCCATCGCACTGCACCGGAACCGCTCATCTCGCTCCCTTCCCCCGGCGGAACCGTTGCCGGGGCGCGGTGCCGTCCAGTAGAGCATCGTTGCCGGACGTCGGCCATAAGGCTGGTCACAGGTTCGCCGATCACGGCCGTACCCGTCGCGCCGCGGAAACGGCACATTCGAGACCGCAGGACATCCAGAACCGGAGCGGAGCGGCGAACATGACCATGACAACTGTTGCTCACACCCGCGGCCGCGCCGTCGTGGTCGGTGTCGACGGCTCGGTCTCCGCACAGGGCGCGTTGGCCTGGGCCGCCATGACGGCGTCCGCCCGGCGCTGCCCGCTACGCATCATCCACACCTTCACTGTGCCGCTCCTCAGCAGCGCACCCGACATGATCCCGATCAGGGATCTGACCGTCGACCTCCGATCGGTGGCCGACTGGGTCCTGGCCGAGTCAGAGTCCTCCGCGCGCTACCTGGCACCCGACATCAAGATCACTCGTGAGCTGTTCGTCGCCGGAGCCGCGCCGACACTGTTGAGCCAGGCACACGACGCGGAACTGCTGGTTCTGGGCAGCCGCGGAATCGGCGGGTTCCGCGGCTTGCTGGTCGGCTCGGTGAGCACCGCCGTGGCCGCGCACGCGCGATGCCCGGTGGTCGTCGTCCGTCCGCATCGCGACGGTACGGCGTTCCCGGCGTTTCGGACCGGCCGGATCGTGGTCGGCGTCGACGGCTCCGATGTCTGCGCTGCGGCGATCCGGTTCGCGTACCACGAGGCAGTACGACGGCGCGTCGGTCTCCTGACGGTCCACGCCGTACCGCCGACCCGGCAGCAGTCCTCGCTGCGCGTCCCGCCACACGTCGTCGAACAGGTCGAGGAGCAACTGTTCGCCGCGGCGATGGACAGCAAGCGAGTCCTCGATCCCCGTGTCGATCTGGAGATGAAGGTCGTGCACGGCCATCCCGCGCAGGCGTTGATCGACGCATCCGACGCGGCCGGCCTGGTCGTCGTCGGTTCCCGCGGCCACGGAGGCTTCGCCGGCATGCTTCTCGGGTCGGTCAGCCAGGCCGTTCTCCAGCACGCCGCCTGTCCGGTGGCCGTCGTCCACCCCGACCGTGCACGGTCCGCGCTACCCCGGAGCCGGCCCGGTCGCCGGATCGCAGCACGGAACCGGCTTCCGGAGCTGAAGGAACTGCCGTGACCTCCGCCACCGCGCAACCTGTCGGAGAGCCTGGGATTGCACAGCCAGTTGTTCGAAATCCCTCGGAGACCCAGGAGTGGCTGGAGTCGCTGGACCAGGTCGTGGATCACGCCGGACGCAACCGGGCACGTCATCTGATGGTCGACCGGGTCTACCTCGTGCTCGACGTACCGGAGCTCGTCGTGGACGAAGAACCGTGCCGGGCGGGTGCGTACCGAGTGGCGAGACGGGCCAGTGCGACGGCGGCGACCAGGAGGCCGAAGTCGCGCAGGGCGACGTCGTAGAAGCCGGAGAGGGTCAGCAGGTTGAGGATGATGCCCGCGAGCCAGGCCGCGACGAGCAGTGCGCCGTAGCGCGGGATGACGGCGACGGCGATGCCGGCGACGATCTCGATCACCCCGACGAGGTACATCGCGTCCTGGCCGGAGCCGGGGACGATGTCGTTGATCCAGGGGGCCAGGTAGTTCGGCCAGTCGGTCAGCAGGTTGGCGAACTTGTCCAGGCCGAAGACGATCGGCGCCACCGTGAAGACGGTTCGCAGGGCCAGGAAGGCTTGGTACGCCGGATCCGACAGCGACTCACGGCCGGTGGTGCGGGCTGTGCGCCCCTCAGTGCTCATGATCGACTCCTTCTAAAATAGACGTATTTTGACTTTAGAAGGAGCCACCGTTTTCGTCAATGGGACTTGGCTTTAGAGTGGGTCGGGTGAACGACTCCAGGGACGCCCGGATCTCGGCGGTCGCAGCGTTGGAAGAACCGACGCGGCGCCTGCTGTACGACCACGTCGTACGCCAGGCCGATCCGGTGACGCGGGACGAGGCGGCCGCCGCGCTGGAGATCCCTCGCTCGACGGCTGCCTTCCACCTCGACAAGCTGGCCGAGGAGGGGCTGCTCGAGGTCGTCTTCGAGCGTCGCACCGGCCGCACCGGCCCGGGAGCAGGACGACCTTCGAAGCTGTACCGACGCTCCAGCGAATACATCGGCGTCTCCCTGCCCGAACGCCGCTACGACCTGGCCGGCAGCCTCCTCGCAACTGCCCTCGAGGATGTCGAGGCCTCTGGCGAAGCCCCACGGGCAGCCCTCGACCGCCGCGCCCGCCAGTTCGGCACCAGCCTTGCCGCCACCGTCGCCGACACGTCCGACCCGACCGACTCACGCGCACTCATGCGTCTGCTCGAGGAGCAAGGCTTCGAGCCGCGCAGTCAGCAGGACGCGATCGTCCTCGGCAACTGCCCGTTCCACACCCTCGCCCGACAGCACACCGACCTGGTCTGCGAGATGAACCTCTGCCTCCTCGAAGGTCTCGTCTCAGGCCTCGGCATCACCAGCCTGCAAGCCCACCTTCGGCCGACCCCGGACTACTGCTGCGTTCGCCTCGAGAGCGACGCATAGGGCCATCAGAGGTGGTCGGCGCCTATCTCGCAGAGGTCCTCAGGTTCGGCTCGCCGCGCGATGGCTGGATGGATCGCGCCCTCGGCCTGCTGGCTCCGGCCGTGGTGAAGAACTGACACCAGACAGGAATGCCTGACTGCGCCAGACCTGCGGCTTGTCTCGGTACCGTCGGGCGGCAACTCTGACCATCAGGAACACCGCCGCCGCGCCCACCAGTAGCAAGAGGATTGTCTCCATCCCGCTCGAGATCGTCATACCCATGCCCCTTCTCGCGTATGGTCACTGAAGCTTTTCGATACATCTAATGTAGCGTAATTGGCGGGAGATCCATTCCCGGGACCGGCCTATGGCTCGGATCACACGGGATTCAGAGGTTGCTGTCCGACGTGGGGAAGCCATCGGGCAGTGGCGCCGCAGGGCCCGCGTCCGGCCCGACGGCCGCGTCGCAGTCCAGCCCGAGGGTGTACGCCGCCATCGAGATCGAGCCGGCGGCATGTCCATCGACGAGCAGATCGAACGGCTCGTCGTCGGCCAGCCCGGCCGCGTAGAGCAAAGGCAGGAAGTGATCCGGGGTGGGAACTGCGTGACCGAAGTCAGGATGGGCGTCGAGAGCTGCCACCTCCGAGGGTGAAGCCTCGAGCAGCTCGCGTGCGGCCTCGTCGAAACGCAGTGCCCAGTCGTACCCCGAGTCCGGCTTGCGGTAATCGACGGCGCGCAGATTGTGGACGATGTTGCCACTGCCGACGATGAGAACGCCCTCATCGCGCAGCGGACTCAGCCTGCGGCCGAGTTCGAGATGGTGGTCGAAGTCCTTGAACGCGTTGAGAGACAACTGAACGACCGGGATGGAGGCGTCCGGGAAGGCATGCAGGAGGACCGACCAGGTGCCGTGGTCGATTCCCCAACTGTCGATGTCCTGCCCCACCCACCGGGGCTTGCAGACGTCCGCCACGAGTTCCGCGACTTCGGGCGCACCGGGCGCCGGGTACTGCACATCGAACAACTCTTGCGGGAATCCGTAGAAGTCGTGGATGGTCCGCGGACGCGGCATCGCGGTCACCGCGGTCGCATTGGTGTACCAATGTGCGGAGATCACCAAGATCGCGCGCGGCCGCGGCACCGACGCCCCGAAAACCCGCCAAGCCTCCGTGTAACGGTTCGTCTCCAGCGCGTTCATCGGGTTGCCATGGCCAAGGAAAGCAACGGGCATCCGGGTCTCGTTCACGGTCATCTCCCGATCCGACTCCAGCCCGACACTACTCCGCACAACGCGCAGGTCGGCGCATCACGCCTTGACGGGGTGGTCGGCGCGATCTAACGTACAACCAAATGGTTGTAGATGTGGACGAGTTGCTGCATGCCTTGGCGGATTCGACGCGGCGGGACATCGTGCGACGGTGTCTCGGCGAAGCGGCGTCGGTATCGCGCCTGGCCGCGTCGTACCCGATGAGCTTCGCCGCGGTGCAGAAGCACGTTGCGGTGCTGGAGCGGGCCGGTCTGGTGTCGAAGGAACGGCGTGGGCGGGAACAGCTCGTGCGGAGCCGGATCGACGCCGTACGGCAGGCCCGGGACGCGCTCGACCAACTCGAGTCCACCTGGCGGGCACGAGTCGAACGGATGTCGGATCTGCTGTCCGGCGAAGGAGATGAGCAGCATGAGCGTGACCAGCGTTGACAAGGACTTCGACGCGTTGACCCTGACCCTGGTGGCCGACTTCGAAGCGTCGACCGAGCAGGTCTGGGACTTGTGGGCGGACCCGCGGAAGCTGGAGAAATGGTGGGGACCGCCGACGCATCCGGCCACCATGATCGACCACGATCTGACGCCTGGCGGCCGAGTGTTCTACTACATGACCGGACCGGAGGGCGAGAGGTTTCACGGCACCTGGCGGTTCACCGCGGTGGACGCACCGAAGTCACTGGAGTTCGTGGACTACTTTGCGGATGCCGAGGGCAGGATCGACGACGCCCTCCCACCGAACACGGTGCACGTCGAGCTCTCGCCGTACGCCGGTGGCACCCGGATGGAGCTGCGCGCCGCATTCGACAACCGCGAGCAGATGGATCAGCTGTTGGCCACCGGGATGGCCGAAGGCCTCCAGCAGGCCGTGACGCAGATGGACGCGTTGGTCGCATAGCCGGAGTGGCTTGTCGACGAGTCTCAGCTAGCGGCGCGGCGCGGGGACGGCGTGCCGTTTGTTGAGGATGGACGAGTTGCCGTGCTCGCTGAGGATCGAGCAGTTGCTGTGGTCGCTGAGGATCGAGCAGTTGCTGCGCCGGCTCAGGATGGAGCAGTTGCTGTGGGCGGCGAGCATGCTCATGACGGAGGTCCACGAACCGATGGATCCGATGGAGAACGCCGAGCCGATGGATCCGACCGAGGCGAAGGAGCCGATGCTGCCGATCGACAGGATCGATCCGGTGGAACAGATGGACAGGAACGACTTCTCGGAGCGCCAGGAGAGCATGTGATCACCGCTTCTGTGGGTATCCGGCTGCGACGGGTAGCTGCTGGGAGGTGGGCGGGGGTGGGACCCGAGGGACGGTCAGGGCGAACAGGAGGAGTCCGGCACCGGTGAGGACGAGTCCGGCCCACGCCGTCGAGAGCGGTCCCCGACCTGCGTCGAGGACGATCGCTCCGCCGATCGCGCCGAGCGCGTTGGCGAGGTTGAGCGAGGCCAGGTTCAACGCGCCCATCAGCGTGGGCGCTTCCGGTGCGTACCGCGTCAGGAGGACCTGGATCGTTGGTATCGCCATCATCATCGTGGCGCCGACCCCGAACAGGGCGGGGAACAGGACGAGCAGGTTCCGGCCGCCGAGAGCGACCACGACGAGGAAGCCCAGTACGGTTCCATATCCGAGGACCAGTCCCCGGTAGGGGTACGCGTCGGCCAGTCGACCGCCGAGCCAGTTGCCCGCGGCCATACCGACGCCGAAGACGGCCAGTGCGACAGGGATGATCGACTCGGCCGCTCCGGCCGCTTCGGTGACGTACGGGCCGATGAACGTGTAGACGGCGAAGATGCTCGAGATGCCGAGTGCGGCGATCGCCATCGTGACCCAGACCATCGGGCGTCGGAGGGCTCCGAGCTCCTGCCGCACCGGTCCGCCGTCCAGTGCGGGCGTGCGCGGTACGCAGTACCAGATCGCCGTACCGGCGCCGAGTCCGATGCCGGCCACGGTCACGTACAGGGCCTGCCAACCGGCCTGCTGGCCGATGAAGGTGCCGATCGGCGAGCCGATGACCGTCGCGATGGTCAGCCCGGTCATCACCGCGGCGAACGCCTTTCCGCCCTTGCCGGGACCGTAGGCGTAGGCCGCGACGACAGCGCCGGCGCCGAAGTACGCGCCTTGGACGGTTCCTGTGACGAAGCGGGCGACGGCGAGCATCCCGAGGTCGGAGGCGAGGGCCGACAGGATATTGCCCGCCACGAAGAGCCCGACCAAGGCAAGGAGGAGGGTACGGCGGTTGAGCCGGGCAGCGGCGATGCTGAGAACGGGAGAGCCGACGACGACGCCGAGAGCGTAAGCGGTCACGGCGTACGTCGCGGCGGGCACGGAGACGTCCAGGTCGTCCGCGAACAGCTGGACGATCCCGTTGCTCCCGAACTCGCCGGTCCCGATGGCGAAGGTCCCGAGCGCGAGGGCGAGAAGGATCAAGGTCGCGCGGCGGTCCGCTTCCCCGGGCCGGTGCCGCTGCTCGGCGGAGCGACACTGCGCTTGGTAGGCCTGGTGGTGCATGGCGGCTCCGTTCGGAATCAATGCCGCTTCTCAGTCGCTGATGGCCAGGACGGCCTTCTTGATCAGCTCCACGGCCACGGTCGGCTGCGACAGCATCAGCAGATGGGACGACTCCACCTCGAGCGCCGCGACGTTCGCGCGCTGGTACGCGAAACGCTGGACCTCGGGGTTGATCGTGCGGTCCGCGGTCGCGACGACGCCCCAGGCGGGCTTGGTGTGCCAGGCGGCGGCCTCGGCCTTCTCCTCGAAGGCGGCTGCCGACAGCGGGCGCTGCGTGACGGCCAGGGTGCGTGCGACGCGACGGTCGACATCGGCGGCGAAGACGTCCGGGAACCGGTCGACCGCCACCGTGAGGTCCACTCCCCCTGGGACCGGCGTAGGCATCAGGGCTGTCGCGAGGTCCGAGTCCGGGAAACGACCGGCGAGCTCACCGAGGCTCTCACCTCGGTCCGGGACGAATCCGGCCAGGTAGACCAGACTGCTCACGTTGTATCCGATGCCGGCCACCGTCGCGACGGCGCAGCCGTACGAGTGGCCCACGAGTACGACGGGGCCGGGAATCGTGGCGAGCACGGCGGCGAGGTAAGCAGCATCGCCGTTCAGCGAGCGGTTCGGCATAGCCGGCGCCACGACGGGGATCTGGTCGTCCAGCAGTTGAGGTACGACCTCGCCGAAGCTGGACGCGTCGGCAAACGCTCCGTGGACGAGGACGACGGCGGGTTGTGACATGGGCCGGCCTTTCGCTGCGGTGTCTGGGGGCACCAGCCCATCAGCGTCGACTGAACAACTTGTGCATCCCGGCCCGGACGGAATTCAGTACGGCGCCGCTGCCGATTTCGAGATTCGCTTTTCTGCGGTACTCGGCACCCCGTAGCGTTTCCCTCAGCGGCGACAGGGCCGAGGAACGGCTGGGGGGCCGACGTGTCAGACATACCGGGAACCGGCCAGTGACGGACCCGATCGCAGCGGAAGGCGAGGTGAGCCCTCGGCTCGTCCTCCAGGTCCTCGGCGCGACCAGGGTGTGGCGTGACGGCGTCGAGGTCGATCCCGGGCCCCGTCAGCAGGTCTACCTGTTGGCGCTGCTGCTCGCACGAGCAGGTCGACCCGTCAGCATCTCCCAGCTGATCGACCTGATCTGGGGCGACGACATGCCGCGCTCGGCGATGAACATCGTGCAGAAGTACGTCGGAGGGCTGCGAAGGGTCCTGGAGCCCACCCTTCCGGCGCGCGCGGCCGGCTCGTACATCCATCGGCACAGCAGCGGCTACCGGTTCGACCCGGGCAGCGTCTCCCTGGACCTCGCCGAGTTCCGCGAGCTGGTGAGCCGGGCCCGCACCGCCGTCGCCGAGCAGCGGGCGGAGGATGCGGTAGCGGCGTACGAACAAGCACTCGACAAGTGGCACGGCCCGGTGGGAGACGGCCTCTCCTCGGAGGTCACAGCCATCCCACTGTTCGCCTCTGTCAACCGCGAGCTGTTCGACGCGTGTCTGGAGGCCGCCCAGGTCGCGGTGCCCCTCGGCGAGGCCAAGCGCATCCTGCAGCCGCTCCGGCTGGCCGCCTGGATGGCGCCGTACGACGAGAACCTCCAAGCGACGCTGATGCTCGCGCTGGCGGCGACGGGACAGCAATCCGACGCGTTGTCGGTCTTCGACACCGTCCGGACGCGGCTCGCCGACGAGCTCGGCGTCGATCCCGGCCGAACGCTGCGGGACGCACATCAGCAGGTGCTTCGCACCGGGAACCCTGGTCGATCGATACACCCGGGACGGCCCGGCCGGCTCGTCGGCCGACGGGCGGAACTCGCCTTGCTGCGCCATGCCGTCGACTCGGCGACCTTCTCCCGTCCGCAGGTGGTCCTGGTGGAAGGGCCACCCGGAGTGGGCAAGAGCGTGCTGCTGCACGAGGTCGTCGAGATCGCGCGAAATCAGGGCGCTTTCACGGTGTGGGGACGGTGCCAGGAAGGTGACGGCGCCCCCACGATGTGGCCGTGGATACAGATCGTCCGCACGATGGTGAGCGCAGCACCCGAAGGCCAGGCCGGTCGATGGACGGCCACCGAGCTGGCCCGGCTGCTGGACCAGTCAGGCGACGTACCCCCGACCAGACCGGACCCTCAGTCGCAGTTCCGGCTCTCTGAGCAGGTCATCGGTTTGGTCACCAGCGTGGCAGCGACGCAACCTGTGGTGCTGGTCGTTGACGACCTGCACTGGGCAGACCAGGCCTCGCTGCAGCTGTTCCTGCACCTGGCACAGTCGCTTCCGGCCCGCTGCGTGTTGGCCGGAGCGCTGCGTGACCATGCCCCCGCGCCCCACCAGGAACTGCAACAGCTGCTTGCAGCCCTCGCCCGTCACGACGGGCACCGGCGAATCGTGCTGGGCCCGCTCGAGCCGACGGAAGTGGCCGAGCTGGTACGCCGGGAGACCGGGCAGACTCCCACGCCCGGCGTCGCGCGGAGCATCCAGGCCCGGACCGAAGGCAACCCGCTCTTCGTCGTCGAACTGGCCCGCTTCCTGGCAGACGGCGGAGATCTGACCGACGACCACGCGGCCCAGGCCGCCGTACCTGCCACTGTGCGCGACATCGTCCGCGAGCGGATGAGCCGGCTGGACGACAGCGAACGTCGCCTGATCGAGATCGCGGCCGTGATGGGTCGCGACCTCGACGTCCGGCTGCTGTCGCGCGCTGCCGGCATCGATCCGTCGCTGTGCCTGAAGTACCTCGAGGCCCCGCAGCTGCTGGGTCTGCTCCAGCCGCCGTCCGACGCCGCCGGAAACTGGCGCTTCGCGCACGACCTCGTCCGCGAGTCGGTCGTCCGCTCCACCTCCGTCTCGGACACCAGCCGCTTCCAGTTGCAGGCTGCCGACGCACTGGAGTCCGCCGCCGCGCACAACGAGGCGTACGCCGAGGCACTCGCCCACCACCTACTGGCGGCCGGGCCGCTGGCCGATGCCGACCGGACCGCCTCGGCGCTGATCCTCGCAGGCCGGATCGCGGCGAGACGATCGGCGTACGACGTCGCCGAGAAGGCCCTGGACAGCGCGGCGGGAGTCGCGCGCAGCGCCGGGCTCGCCGAGCTCGAACTCACCGCGCTCACCGAGCTGACCGCCATCATCGGGATCCACGCCGGCTTCGTCGGCACCGGGATGCACCACCTCGACCGCGCGGAGAGCGTCGCGCGGTCGCTCGGCCGCGAACGCGAGGCCACCGGGTTCCTCTTCTCACGCTTCCTCGCGCAAGCCCAAGGGCTGCGGCTCGAGGCTGCCGGCCGGCTCGCGCGACGCCTCCTCGACAACGGGCAACGATCGACAGACCCCGTGGTCCAAGCCTCGGGACATCACGCCTGGGGCGTGTACCAGTGGAGCTCGGGGAACATCGGTACGGCGTACCGCAGCCTCGGCCGGACAGCGGCACTCATTCGCGCCGAACGAGAGGCCGAACCGCTTCGCTTCCGGCTGCAGCTGCTGACCCCGGTCATGCTCGCCCTCAACACCGCGCTCCACGGCGACCTGGTCACCGCTGGTGAGGAATTCGGCAGGATCGAGGCGGAGGCGGGCGACGATCCGTACGCGATCAGCATCTGGGGCTCGTTCAGCGTCACCGCCGCGGCCGCGGCCGGCGACCATGGCTGGGCTCTGCGTGCCGCGGACACCGCGATCGCGCTCGACTCGGACTTCGCCTTCTCCTTTTCCGGCAGCTACATCCGGCTGGCGAGGCACTGGGCGCTGGCGATGTCCGGTGCGGACCCGGCCGCGTGCGGTGCCGAGGTCGAGCGGATCATCGAGACGTCCCTCGTCGACCCACCGCGATCGAACCTCGCCACGTGGTACGCCCTGCTCGCCGAGATCCGGCTCGCCGACGGCAACACCCCTGCGGCGGTAGCGGCTCTGGACAAGGCCGAGACCTTCATCTCCACCTACGGCGAACGGTACGCCGAAGGACTGGTCCTCCTCCTGCGAGCACGAACCCTGCACAGCGCGGGCAACGCGCCGGAGACGGTGCGCGCCGCAGCCCAGGAAGCACTCCACCTCTCCACAACCCGCGAAGCCCACCTCTTCGCCACCCGCACCAAGACCTTCCTGGCCGAACTCACCAGGTGACAACCGCGTCGCCGGGGCCGGTGCAACCAACTTCGGCGCTCGCGGCGTGTCTAACCCGGTACCGAGGATGGGGAGGGCAGATGAGTGATCGGGACGCCGCGTTCGAGGCGTATTTCGCGGCTCGTTCCGATGCCATGCGTGGTACGGCGTACCTGCTGTGCGGCGACTGGCATCGCGCGGAGGACCTGGTCCAGCAGACGTTCACCAAGATCTACCAGGTGTGGCGCCGGATCCAGCGGCAGGACGCGATGGACAACTACACCAGGCAGACGCTGATCCGGACGTTCCTGTCCGAGCGGCGCCGGGGGTGGTTCCGGTACGAGTCCGTCGGCGTCCCGCCGGCCGACCCGCCGACGGCGTCGGCAGGCCCCACCGAAGAACGACTCGTGTTGCTCGAGGCGCTGGTGAAGGTGCCGCCGAGGCAACGCGCCGTACTGGTGCTGCGGTACTGGGAGGACCAGTCCGTGGAGCAGACGGCCGAGCTGCTCGACTGCTCGACCGGAACTGTCAAGAGCCAGGCATCGCGCGGGCTGGCCGCGCTGCGCGGTCTGCTGGAAGAGGAGAAGGTTCGATGAACGAAGAGGATCTCAACGAGGCGTTCCGCGACGTGATGGTGCGCAGCACCCCGCCGCCGTCGATGGATCCCGCCCACGCACTCGACCGGGCCCGCCGGACGCGCAAGCGGCGCAGGGTGAGGTGGGCGGCGGTCGCCGCCGTACCGCTGGTGGTCGGGGTCGGTGCCGCTCCTACCGTGATCGCGAACTACAACGGTCACCGGTCGGCGGGCCAGATGGTGGCCGGCGACACAGGAACGACCCAACCCACGGCCCAACCCACGACGCGGCCGGTCTCCACGGTGACGCCGGTGGCGCCGAACACGCGGAAGTCGAAGGATCCCTGGCCGGAGGGCCAGGTGGACCGTACGGCGACCGCGGGGCCGCGCGCCACCCGGGCCGTGACGCTGATGCAGGACCTGCGCTCGGCGGTACCGGCCGGGTTCGGCACACCGGACCTGAAGTACCCCGACGGTCGCCGGATGAGCTACCCACAGAGCCAATACGCGTCCAATGACGGGGAGCAGGACTACTGGGAGTACATGGCCACCATCCCGGTGCAGAAGGACGACCGGGTCGGCCAGCTGCTCGTGCAGTCCACCACGCCCGACGGGAAGCCGGCGACGACCCCGTGCAAGGTCGCGCAGAAGTTCTGGGGCGGGACCGGCACCTGCGCAGTCGTCGACGTCGGCGGCAAGAAGGTCGGCGTGCTCACCACCAAGGGCTCCGAGGCACGGTACGACCAGTGGGCCGCCTATCGGTACGACGACGGCACCGTCGTGATCCTCGCGCAGACCAAGAAGAGCGACAACGACGCACGGTCGCCGCTGAAGCAACCGGTGTTCACCGCCGACCAGCTGGCCGAACTGGTGACATCGCCGAAGTTCAAGATCAGCAGCTGACGTCGGCCAGGCACCGGCCTCTGGGAAGCCGGTGCCGCGCCGGAACGTCTGTGGGTCAGATAGGTAGCGGGTCGTAGTTGGCGCCGAACGGGGCGTCCGGCCTGCTGAACTCCCCCATCAGGGCGCGCCTGAGCGGGGTGGTGCGTTCGAGGAACTCGGGGTCGTTGCCGAAACGGTCGGCCATGCGCACCCATGGCGGGCTGTAGACGTAGTGCGTGGTGAAGCGGTCGTAGTCGCCGTCGTGGCGGAAGGTCCGGTGCCAGACGCCGTTGTGGAAGACGAGCGCGGCGCCGGCCTCGGCACACACGACATGGCCGATCGCGATGTCGCCCTTGCTCTGCCGGATCGAATCAGGCAGGCCGACCCGCGAGCGGTGACTGCCGGGGATCAGTTCCATGTTGCCCATACCGGGGACGGTCTGGTCGGTGAGCAGGTACGACACCCGGAGCTGCAGCAACGGGACCGGGTAGCCCAGGTCCTTGAAGTCGAACGCGGACGATCCGTCCTGGTGCCAGCCGCCGTTGCCCGCATGCGCCGGCTGCATGGTGTTCCAGCCGGCCTGCAGCACGAACCGGTCCCCGAGCAGACCCTGCACCTTGGGGAGGACGTCCGGGTGGTCGATGAGCCGCTCGAGCACCGGCTCACTCTCGTAGGTCCTGCCGATCTGACCGAACTCACGGTCACGGCTCTGGTGCAGACGCCGCGACACGTCGTACGCCTCGGCGGCCTCGTCCTTGGTCAGGACGTTCGGAATCAGGAAGTAGCCCCACGACTCGAAGATGAAGCGGTCGGTCTCGGTCAGCTGACCTTTGCCGACGACGGGATCAAGCATCGCTCTGTCCTTTCTTCATACTGTTCGGCATTGTGTGGAAACGTTTCACAGGTACGCATGCGGCGACCGGGACGCCGGGAGGGATCACCCCACCGGCCGACGGTCAGCGCGACGGCCACCGTCCCGGGGTGACCTGCGGGCGGTGACAGCCGGACTTCTCGGAGGTACTCAGAGCCTCAGCGCACGCCACCGCCACCGCCGGCTCACCAAGCCGTGGGTCAGGACGCTGGTCGCGGTCATACTCCAATCCTGACCCGAAACCCACCACCCGAGAAAGAGCCGTCTCAGCGTCCGACGGTGGACGCATGTGCGAACGTCCGAAGTCGCGATCGCGGCCTGCAAGGCGCGCGGCCAACTGCGGACCTTCTACGTCCCGCACTGCATTCCTACGAATCCGCACGAACCTTTGTGTCCCATTCGCCGTTGCGCGATCAATCCGTTGACAGCGTTGACCGCACGGCGCACGCTCGATGACAAGGGTGCGGCTGGGGGGTCGCGGCGCCTGAGACCCCGCACTGGCAGGTCAGGCCTGTGTTCCGGGGGGAATCGCCATGAGCGAGACGATCCATGACCTGGTCGAGCCGGTACGGCACTTGCCGTTCGAGCCACGACAAGAACCCACGACTGGAACCGCAATCTGCCTTTCCGGCGGAGGATATCGGGCGATGCTGTTCCATACCGGCGTGCTGCGCCGATTGTGTCAAACACGATGGCTGCAGCAAGCAGACCGCATCTCGTCGGTGTCCGGCGGCAGCATAACGGCAGCGATCCTGGCCTTGACCTGGTCGAAGGTCACAACCAGCTCCGACCCGGATGCCGCGTTCGTCGAACAGGTCGAGGCTCCGATCCGTGCGTTGGCCGCACGAACCATCGACCGCTCAGCAGTCGTCAGCGGCCTGCTCTCGCCGTTCAGCAGCATCGGCGAGGAAGTCGAGGGGGAACTGCGGCGACATCTTCTCGGCACCGCCACGCTTGCCGACCTGCCGGCCAAGCCTGTCTTCGTCTTCAACGCGACGAACACCGGCAGCGGCAAACTCGTTCGTTTCACACATGACGGTGTGGCGGACTGGCGAGTCGGCCGAAACCTCGATCCGACCGTACGTCTGTCCGCGGCCGTCGCCGCATCCGCTGCCTTCCCGCCCTTCCTCTCGCCGTTCCGCCTGGCCATGGACGAGGCAGCCTGGGTCGATGACAAGGGCAACGATCTCGGCACTCGCAAGTATCGGGACGAGTTCGCGCTGACCGATGGCGGGGTCTATGACAACCTCGGGCTGGAGACAGCCTGGAAGCGCTGCAGAACCGTTTTCGTCTCTGACGCCGGTGGGCTGTTGTCGCCCGAGCCTGATCCCGCGTCCGACTGGGCTCGGCACATGGTGCGGATCACCCAAGTGCTGGATCACCAGGTCCGCTCGCTGCGGAAGTTGCAGGTCGTCCAGTCGTTGAAGGACCGCAGGCGCGACGGTGCGTACGTCGGAATCCGCAGTGACATCAAGAAGTACAAGCT
Source organism: Kribbella sp. NPDC051936 (assembly GCF_040680955.1). Taxonomy (NCBI): domain Bacteria; kingdom Bacillati; phylum Actinomycetota; class Actinomycetes; order Propionibacteriales; family Kribbellaceae; genus Kribbella; species Kribbella sp. NPDC051936. The sequence goes on from NZ_JBFAXS010000002.1 coordinate 809,684, forward strand.
CGGCGATTGCCTCGACGCTCCACTCGACGCCACCACGGAGCTGGCGGAGATCGGGACACGTCTCAAGGCGCTTCCTGACCGGGACCAGGAACGGCTCATCAACTGGGGCTACGCCGTCGCCGACGCAGGGCTGCGTGCTCACATCGATCACAGTCTTCCAGCGCCGACCGGCTACCCCTACGCACGGGGCGTGTCATGACGCCGCCGCCTGCCGGCAGAATGCCGGCCGCCGTGAAGCGCGATCTCCAAGGCATCAAGAAGGCGCTCGACAAGCAACTACCGGCCAAGACCAAGAACAACCTGCTCATCGGTACCTGGAACCTGCGAGCGTTCGGTGGCCTGACCAACAAATGGCAGTCCACCGATGGCGACCAACCCAAGCGCGACTGGCAGGCCTTGGCGTGCATCGCCTCCGTCCTGGAGAGGTTCGATGTGACGGCAATCCAGGAGACCCGGCGTGACACGACCGCGCTCTTCGCCTTGCTCGACCGCCTCGGCCCGCGGTACCGGGTCATCGTGTCGGACACCACCGAAGGCAGCCAGGGAAATCAGGAACGGCTGGCCTTCGTGTACGACGCCGACCGGGTGAAACCGTCCGGTCTGGTCGGCGAGATCGTGCTCCCCGCGACCGCCACGGGTAACGCGAAGCAGTTCGCGCGCACGCCCTACGCCGCCGGCTTCGTCCGTGAGACGACAGACTTCATCCTTGCCACGGTGCATGTTCTCTGGGGCAAGAGCACTGCGGGTCGCATGGACGAGATCAGCGCCTTCGCCCGGTGGATGCGTGACTGGGCCGATCAGCCGAAGGACTGGAACCGCAACCTGCTGGTGCTCGGTGACTTCAATCTCGACCGCATCGACAACCCTCTGTACCAAGCCTTCGTTTCCACCGGTCTCTGGCCGCCGCCAGAGCTGGGACTGGTGCCCCGGACCATCTTCGACAATGACCGCACCAGTCATTTCTACGACCAGATCGCCTGGTTCAACGACCCCGCGGATCCCAAGCTCCCGGCACTCCTCCAAGGGCTCACGTACACGCAGCGCTGCGGCAGCTTCGACTTCGTCCCGCACACTCAGAACGGACTCACCAGGTCCGAGCTCTCATGGCGCATCTCCGACCACTTCCCACTGTGGCTGGAGTTCACGATCTGACAGCGGCCGTGCTGGATAAACCCAGCAACTTCCGAGCTGTTTCTAGACCCAGCGGTTTCACTGAACGGATAAGCAACTCATTGTGAATGACCGGATTCGCTCCGCTGATAACGGCTGCCCGACCGGGCGCAAACTCTTGCCACTCACTTGGTCGCCTGGTAACTGGTTGATTCGACCTTCGGGAGAATTCAATGAGCTTGGCGAGTTCACACACTGTCTTCGTCACGGCGATCCAGCTCGAGCCTGGTCGAGAGGATGTGTGCGGTATCACCGCGGTGCGCTGGTGCCGCCCCGACGGCGGCCGATCCGAGGAAACCTCGCCGGCCGATCTCGGGCTCTGGCTGATGGCGGACCGGACGCGCGCGTTCGTCAAGTGGCCGGACGGCCGAAGGGGCCCCGAACTGCGCGCCCTGCGTTGCCCGGATCTCTGCGTGGCCTGCGGTCCTGACGCGCAGGACGACCCGCTGCTGACGCTGCCACGCTTCGGGCCGAGGATGCGTCGCGGGCGTTCACGATCCCTCCAACGAGCCGGCGTCCTCGCGGCGACATTCACCTTGCGTTCAGGTTGATGGTGATCTCCTGGTCTGGCTCGACAGCAACCAGGAGGCCACCATGAACACTCGACGTTCGGCTGCCCTGCTCTTGGCAGCGCTGCTCCTCTGTCCAGGCGCGGCACACTCAAGCGCACGGACGCCGATCACCACGAGCTCGACAGTTGCTGCGCGGTGCAACCTGCCCGGGTTCGGTCCGGGTACGTCGTACCGGCCGCGGATCGACACCGACGACTTCACCGCGTCGGTGACCAACCGGTGGTTCCCACTCCCGGTCGGACGAACCATGGTGTACACCGGCACGAAGGACGGCGAACCGGCCCTCGACATCGTCAAGGTCAGCCCACGCACGAAGCTGGTGCGTGGCGTCCGCACTCGGGTGGTCGAGGATCGCCTCTATCTGAGCAACGTGCTGACGGAGCGAACGAGCGACTACTTCGCCCAGGACGAGTGCGGCAACGTCTGGTACTTCGGTGAGGACACGGCGGAGCTGGATGCCCGGGGCCGCGTCGTCAGCCGCGAAGGATCGTTCCACGCCGGCGTCGACGGCGCACAGCCTGGTGTCGTCATGCAAGCACACCCGCAGCTCGGCCGGCGCTTCCGGCAGGAGTGGTACCGCGGGCACGCCGAAGACATCTTCGAAGTCGTCGACCGCTCAGCCCGGGTGACGGTCCCCTTCGGAGCCTTCCGCCACGCGCTGCGCACCACAGAGACGACCGCTCTCGAGCCCGGCGTCCTCGACACCAAGTACTACGTCCGCGGAGTCGGTGAAGTCGCCGAGCTCAGCCTCCGCGGCCCACGGGAGGCACTGCGGCTCGTCGAGGTCTTCACCTGAGGTACCTCCCGAAGCTCCAGAGGATTGAGTTCATTGACCGCTTGCAGAGAACGTACGACGGTATGCCGTGGCGGCCTGGAGTCGTTCCTGCGCCATCGTGCGCGCGGCGTTGCGGGGGGCCTGGCCTGACTCGGTGCGTGCGAGCCATTCGGTCATGGCGGCGCGCAGCCGCTCCGTAATGTCGGCGAACGCCTGCGCCGCGGTCAGACCGCGGGACTCGGCGGCGGCACAGATCACGCCGCCGGCGTTCGCGATGATGTCCGGAACCACCAGGACGTTGCGCGCGGCGAACATCTGCTCGGCCTCGATCGTGGCGGGGATGTTGGCTCCCTCGAGGACGATCGAGGCCCGGACCTGGGCGGCGGTGGCCCGGTTCAGGACATCGGGTTGCGCGGCCGGAATCAGTACGTCGCACGGCACGCCGAGCAGTTCGTCGCGGATCATCGGCGTACCGCCGGGGAACTGGTTCAGCGGTCGCTCGTGCTGGAAGTCGACCAGCTTCGCGATGTCCAGGCCGTCCGGATCGGTCACGGCCCCCTCGATGTCGGACACCGCGACGACGCGGGCTCCCCGCTCGTGCAGCTGCAACGCCACCGACCTGCCGACCGCGCCGAAGCCCTGGACCGCGATCCGGGCGCCGTCGATCTCCAGCCTGCCGGACTTCTCGAGTGCCTCGGCGCAGATCGCGAGGCCGTACCCGGTGGCCCCCAGGGTGTCGAGCGGGATGCCGCCGATCGCCGCCGGGCGGCCGACGGATCGCCCGATCTCGTCGTAGACCCACGCCATCGCGGTCTCGTCCGTCCCCATGTCCGGGCCGGGCCAGTAGTCGGTCAGATCGGCGATCCGCACCGCGAACGTGCGGATGAGCGCCTCCTTGGTCCGGACGTCCAGCCACGGCGGCGCGGCGATGCCCGCCTTCGCGCCGCCGTGCGGCAGTCCGACCGCCGCGCACTTCAGCGTCATCCCGCGCGCCAGCCGGATCACCTCACCGGGTGTCACCTCCGGCCGCATCCGGACGCCGCCGATCGCCGGTCCGAGCGTCACGTTGTCCACGGCAACCACCGCCCGGAATTCCCCCAGCAGGCGGAAGAAGGTCACCGACCGCGGCCCGAGCTCGTCGCCGCCCCAGTCCGGCCAGGCACCGCTCACCACGTGCTGCACCAACTCCGTCATACCTTCACCGTCCGACCGGCCGTCGCCACCGGCCAGGGCCCAAAGTCCCGGGAATCGGGAGTACCACGCCGGTCAGTGCAGGGCGGCTGCGTCGATCACGAGGTCGGACGGCGGGGCCGTCGGCGTCGGTACCCGGTCGTAGTCGGTGAAGGCGAGGCCGGTGCCTGCACCGGAAGTTGTTCCCCGGACGGGGCGGCCGGTGACCTGGTCGATCCACAGCACCGAGCCGTCGTCGCCCACCAAGCCGATGCAGTTGACCCCGTCGACGACCCGCGGTCCGGTCTTCTTCGCGGTCCCCGGAGTCTCCAGTTGCGTGACGAAGGCCTTCAGGTTCGCCAGGTCGGAGAAGTCGCCGAACCGCTTGTCCCCGGCGGTCGTCTTCAGCCACTTGCCGCGGAACATGGCGGCGTACGCCGCTCCTTGCCGGGCGTCCGTGGCGCTCGCCTTCCAGAAGGCGTCGTCGCCCTGGAAGTAGGCCGTGCGCCCGATCACGACGACCGTCAGCCGCCCACCGGAGAAGCCGATCGTGGACCTGCCGGCGGTCCGGGTCAGCGCCAGGTCCATCGTCGTCGGCTTCCCGTCCTCGGCGGTGACGCTGCCCTTGACCCGCACGCTGCCGGCAGCGGCCAGGGCAGCCTTGGCACGGGCGAGGATCTGCGCGGCCGGGAGCTTGCCTACCCCGGTGATGTATGGCGTGCTCGGCGTCGCCGGACCGGCCGACGCCGTGGTGGACGCGGCCGGGGGTGCGGATGCCTTCCCGCCGCCACCACAGCCGGCCGTGACGAGGGCTGCGAGGATCGTGGTGGCCGCGAGGACCGTGCGGATTCTGGACATGCGCTTCTCCCTCCGCTCACTTCCACGCTGTGCACCGCACCCCGGAGCAGCCAGGGGCGAAAGTCCTGAACCTGGCCGGGCCCGGCGGCCTTCCGCCCACGACAGGACCTTCGGCCCTGTGCCCGACGAGCCCGCCGGACCAGGCTGGATCGCGGCAACCGGGTGATCGGGAGGTACTGAGATGACGACCACGGTCAGTGGGCCGGAGAGGTTCAAGCCTTTCGCGGGTTTCGGCAGCTATCCGACGCACCACTGTGTCACCGGGTCGTTGAAACACGTGTACGACTTCCACGGCTACCCGATCAGCGAGGAGCTGCTGTTCGGGCTCGGGGCGGGTCTCGGGTTCGTGTACTTCCACTTCAAGGGCACCGATCCGTTCTTCGGCGGCCGCGCCAACAACGCGAGCCCGCGGGAAGAGGGCCTGGAGAAGACGGCGGGTCGCCGTACCGGCGTCGCGGTCACGTCCCGCTCCACATCCAGCACCCGCGTCGCGCAGGCCGAGCTCCGCAAGGTCCTGGAGGCCGGCGAGCCCGCGCTGCTGTACGTCGACATGGGATTCCTGCCGTACTTCGACCTCCCGCCGGACTATCACTTCGGCGGCCATGTCGTCGTGGCGGCAGGCTACGACCCGCCGACCGGACGGGTACTGATCGCGGATCGGGACCGGGAACTTCACCCGGTCGACTGGGACGTCCTCGAGGCGGCACGCGGGTCGAGGTTCCGCCCGTTCCCGCCGCGGCACACCTGGTACACCTTCGACTTCGCGAACGCGCGCGAACCGGATGCGGACGCCGTCCGGGCGGCCATCGACCAGGTGTGCGACGGCATGCTGACGCCGCCGATCGGCAACCTCGGCGTCCGTGGGATCCGCAAAGCTCTCCAGGAGACGCTGCGGTGGCCCGACGTCCTCGACGCCGCCGCGCTGCGTCGTACCTGTTTCGAGACCGCACTGTTCATCGACCCCCGCGGCGGCACCGGAGGCGGCATCTTCCGGTACATGTACGCGCGGTTCCTCGGCGAGGCGACCGTCATCACGGGTGAGTCCCGGCTGGACGAGCTCGGCAGCGAACTCAACGCGATCGGCGACCTCTGGGAAGGCGTCGCGGCCACCTTCGCCGCGGCCGCCGAACTCGACGATCCGGCGGACCTCCTGGAACCGGCCACGAGCCCGCTGCACGAGATCGCCGACCGCGAGCAGCTCGTCTGGCAGAGCCTCAAGGCGCTGGTGACCGGTTAGGTGGCCCGCTGATGTTCCTGTGTGGTCGCGGGATCGCGGACATCACCGGCGAAGCGGCGGACACCGGCATGCTCGGGTACGGCAAGTCCCGGCAACGCAGTGACGGGATCCAGCTGCGGTTGCGATCCCGCGCGTTCGTGATCGCGGACCCCGCGAGCGGACGACGGGTGCTGCTGGTCGTGAACGACCTGCCGATGGTGTTCGACAACGTCTGCCGGGCTGTGCTCGACCGGCTGCGGCATGAGTACGGGACGCTGTACACCGAGCACAACACCATGATCACGGCCACGCACACGCACAGCGGTCCCGGCGGCTATTCGCACCATCGGCTGTACCACTCGAACACCGGCGGCTTCCGCCCGAAGACCTTCGACGCGATCGTCGACGGGATGACCGAGGCCGTCGTCCGGGCGCACGGCGACCTGTCCCCCGCCGCGCTCACGCTCTCGCACGGCGAGCTCCGGGACGCGAGCGCCAACCGGTCGAAAGTGGCCTTCGACAACAATCCGGCGGCCGACCGGCAGTGGTTCCCGGACGGCGTCGACGCACAGACCACCCTGCTGCGGATCGAGCGCGCCGGGAGACCGCTCGGAGCGATCAACTGGTTCGGGGTGCACAACACCAGCATGACCAACGCGAACACGTTGATCAGCGGCGACAACAAGGGGTACGCCGCCTATCACTGGGAACGCCTGGTGGCCGGTGTCGACTACCTGGATCGCCGACCGGACGACTTCGTGGCGGCGTTCGCGCAGACCAACGCCGGCGATCTCACACCGAACCTCGACCTGCGGCCCGGCCAGGGCCCGAGCTCCGACGAGACGGAGAACACGCGGATCATCGGCCTGCGCCAGTACGAAGCCGCCGCCCGGCTCATGACGGCGCCGGGATCCGTCCTGCACGGAGGTGTCGACCACCGGCTGACCCACGTAGATTTGGGCGCGGCCGTGGTCCGCCCGGAGTTCACCGGCGACGGCCGCGAACACCGGACGGGCGCTCCGATCGGTGGCGCAGCCGCGCTGGCGGGCAGCCAGGAGGACGGCCCTGCCTTCCGCGGCTTCCACGAGGGCCGGAACCCGTTGTGGGACACGGTGTCGCGAACGCTCTACCGCCGCAATCCGCGCCTCCGCGACGTCCAGGCGCCCAAGGCACTCGTGGTCGGCGGTCTCCGGGGGCACTACGTCGCACGGAACGCCCCGATCCAGTTGCTGCGTATCGGTCAGTTGTATCTGCTCGGCATCCCGGCCGAGGTCACGGTCGTCGCCGGCCTGCGGCTGCGCCGTACAGTCGCCTCGATCGTCGGCGCGGAGCTCACCGACGTGCTGGTCGTCGGCTACAGCAACGGCTACCTGCACTACGTCACGACTCCGGAGGAGTACGACACCCAGCAGTACGAAGGCGGCAGCACCCTGTTCGGCCGGTGGACGCTGCCCGCACTGCAACAGGTGGCCGGACAGCTCGCCGAGGCGATGCGGGACGGCCGCCCGGTCCGCTACGGCGACGAAGGACCGGATCTGACCGGGCAGGAACGACTCGCGCGGCCACAGATCCCCTACGACCGTACGCCGGCTGACCACGCGTTCGGCGACGTGGTGGTCGAGCCGCGGCGCCGGTACCGGCCAGGTGACCTGGTCACCGCGATCTTCGTGGCGGCGTACCCGAACAACGACCTGCGGCGCAACGGCACCTACCTGGAGGTCCAGCGCCGGATCGCCGACGGCTGGGAGACGGTTGCCGACGACGGCGACTGGTCCACGACGTTCCGCTGGCGCCGGACCCGGACCGCACAGCTCGCCGTCGTGACCTGGACCGTACCCGCCGACGCCGCCGGCGAGTACCGCATCCGGCACCACGGAAAGGCACACCAGCAGGTACTTCGGCCCTACTCGGGGACTTCGCGGATGTTCACCATCGGGAGCGAGGGAGGACGCCATGCGGAGCAGACTGCATCCCGGAGCGCGACGCCGTGACGGCCGGCTCGTCACCGACGTTCCCGACGAGCGGGCGATCATGCCGTTCATCATGCGCCGCCGGACCGAGTCGACGGTGTTCTTCGAGCAACTCGTCGACATCGCCGCCGCGCAGGACTGGATCCAGCGGTGGAACACGGCCGGCGGACCCCACCTGAGCCTGTTCGTCCTGGTGCTGCACGAGGTCGCCGGCATGCTGCACGCCCGGCCGCGGATGAACCGCTTCGTCGCCGGCCGCCGGCTGTACCAGCGCGACGGCGTCCACCTGTCGTTCGGCGCCATGAAGGAGTTCGCGGACAACGCACCGCTGGAGATGATCAAGCGCCGGTTCGAGCCGCACGAGGGCCTGGCGGCGGTGATCAACGACCTCGACGGCGCAGTCCGCGACGCCCGCACGTCCGGCGTGGCCGAGGTCGACAAGGAGATGCGGCTCTTCCTCTCGTTGCCGGCGCCGATGCTCGACCTCGCCGTCTCCGTGTTCCACTGGCTGGACGCGCGTGGCGTACTGCCGTCGACCTTGACCCGGTCGGATCCGATGTACTCGTCGGCCGTCGTGTCGAATCTGGGCAGTCTCAAGACCGACGCCGCCTTCCACCACCTGTACGAGCACGGCAACTGCCCGCTGTTCCTGGTCGTCGGCCGGGTCCGGCCGACACCCCTCGTCCACGACGGCCAGATCCGGATCCGGCCGATCCTCCCCCTGCGGTGGACGTTCGACGAGCGGATCGAGGACGGTCTGTACGCCGCTCGCTCGGCCGAACTGCTGCGCCGCCGCCTGGAGGATCCCCTCGATCACCTGGGCGTGCCGGAGGACGCCGTACGCCGTGACCTCGCCGCGGAGGCGCTATGACCATGCAACAGGTCGACGACCTCGGCGCGATGTATCTCGCCGCGGAGAACGACCGGGTCCGGACGCACACGGCGATTCTCATGATCGTCGATCCGGCCGGGCTGCCCGGCCGCACCCTCACCCTCGCCCGGCTGCGTGAGCTGGTCCGCGAGCGCATCGATCTGGTGCCCGCGTTCCGCCGGCGGCTCACCGGCGTACCGCTCGGGCTGGATCGGCCGTACTGGACGGAGACGGACCCCGACCTCGACTACCACCTCAGGGAGATCGCGCTGCCCCCGCCAGGCGACGACGAGCGACTGCGCGAACAGGTCGCGCGGATCTTCGCCCGTCCCCTCGATCGCGCGTGGCCGCTGTGGGAGATGTACCTGATCCAGGGCCTCGGCGGCGGGCGGGCCGCCGTACTCACCAAGGTGCACCATGCGATCGCCGACGGCCGCGCGGGGATCCAGATCCTCTCCGCCCTGACGGACACCGGACCACGCAGAGCCCGCCGAGCCCTGGCACCGCCCGAACCGCCGGATCCGCCACCGCCACCACCCGCTGCACTGCCGATGCTGCTGCGCGGCCTCGCGGGTGTGGTTCGGCAACCGTTGCGAGCGCTGTCCGGCGTCCCCGCGGCCTTGTCCGGCGTCGACGAACTACCGGTCTTCGGCACCATGCCCGGCGCGCGACTGCTGGGCGCCACCACCTCACTGATCCGCGGTCAGCGCCTGCACACCGGACTCGCGAGAGCGCCGCGTACGTCGTTCAACCGGCAGATCTCGCGGCACCGCCGGATCGGTATCGCCACGCTGGCGCTCACCGACGTCAAGGCGGTGAAGAACCACTTCGCGGTGAGTGTGAACGACGTGGTGATGGCGATCTCGGCGGGTGCACTGCGCCGGTGGCTCATCGAGCACTCGGAGCTCCCGGAGCGCCCGCTCACCGCGGTCGTGCCGGTCGCGCTGCGGGATCCCGGCGCGACATCCTTCGGCAACCAGTTGAGCGCCGTCGTCGTGCCGATCCCGACCGATGTGGACGACGCGGCCGCCCGGCTGGCGGTCGCGCACCGGGCGATGCTCACCGCGTTGCACGACCTCGGTACGACGGCACCGGACGCGCTCGTCGACACGATCCGCATGGTCCCGCCGGCGTTCACCGTACGGACCGTCCAGCTGCTCACCAACTTGAACGCCTGGGCGCCGCTGACACCGGCGATGAACGTGAACATCTCGAACATCCGCGGACCCGGCCGGCGGCTGTACCTGGCCGGCGCGGCGGTGGAATCGATGGTGCCGCTGGCCGGTATCACCGACGGGCTAGGGCTGAACGTGACCGTGCTGAGCTACCGCGACCGCCTGTCGGTCGGCGTCGTCGCCGACCGCGATCAGGTCGCCGACGTGCAGCGGATCGCCGACTGGATGGGTGCGGAGCTCGAGCTACTGGTCGGCTTCGCCCGGCCATCCGGTCGGCGCTGAGCGATCGGCACCGAAGGTCCGGAGTCTGGCCGCGAGCAGCCGCTGGACGTGCCGGTCGGTTCCCATCCCGTTGTGGGTGCTGCCGACCTCGACATGCTCGGCAGCCGGATCCAGACACGAGCGCCAGTCCACGACGCCGTCCTGCCGCGAGTACATCGACACGAACGGCAGCCCGGTCGGCCACGGCGATCCGAGCAACGCGCTGGTTCGTTCCGCGCAGCCACCGGTCAGGCAGTCGGTGGAGAGCAACCACGGCCAGGCGCAGACGTTCAGCCGGGCCATGAGTTTCACCTGGCTGATCAGCGCCCGGGTCGCCGCGAGCTGATGCAGCAGCGGCGACGCCAGTGTGACCACGCCGGCCAGCAGCTCCGGCCGCCGAACCGCCAGCATCCGGCAGAGCGTGCCGCCCCGGCTCTGTCCTACCAGCGCGACCGGACGTCCCGCCTCGTCGACAACCTGCTGAAGGCGTCGTTCGAGCAGCTCGAGATGCATCTCGGTACAGCCCGAGTTCAGGGCCATACCGCTCGTGAACGTCGCGTGGCCGGAGCGACGCAGGTGCCGCGCCAGCGGGATCATCGACCAGTCACCGGTCAGGAAGCCGGGCACCGTCAGCACCGGAACCGGCGCGGACCGCCGAGCGTCCACCGCCGGAACCCGCGGCCCCACGGCCTGGACGTACCCGAGCCACCCGAACACCTCACGCCGGCGCAACGCGGCCGGCGGCGTGAACGGCCCCCACTCGGCCACATCCACCATGGAACTCACACTCCTACTTGAAGTGTAAGCATTCCGGCCGCAGGGGGAAGTCAGCTGGTCAGCCTGCGTTGGTGGATGATCGACGCGAGACCGAGCATTGCCACCGCGAAGGCGGCGAGGACGGCGAGGTTCGCGGCGATGTCGGCGACGCCGCCGTCCCGCGACAGGACGGTGATCCAGGCGTCGACCGCCCAGGCGTGCGGCGTGACGTGGCCGAGCGTCCGTACCGCGTTCGGGACGATCTCCAGCGGCCACATGCAGCCGCCGAGCATGGCGAACGCGATACCGATCACCGGGCCGATCGCGGACGCCTGGTCCGGTGTCTTGAACAGTGCCCCGCTGAGCATCCCGGCTCCGGTGCCGACCAGCGCCCAGGTGCCGATCAGGGCGACGGCCGCCGCCGGATTGCCCCAGCTCACGCCGAACAACAGCGCACCGACCGCCACGATCAACACCGACTGCAGCAAGGCGAAGACCAGGTAGCAGAGGGTCTCCCCCAGCACCAGGCTCCGCACGCGGATCGGCGCGGCCTGGGCCCGCTGGTAGATGCCGAGCTGCCGGGTCTGGATGATCGACGCCCCGCCGGCCAGCGCGTTGATGAAGACGAACAGGACGAGCATCGTCGGCGCGCTGTAGCTGAAGCCCAGCGGAAGGTAGTCGCTCCCGGTGGCGATGTTCTCCGTGCTGATGCCGATCCGCGGCGTCATCCGCTGCAGCGCAGTTGCCCTGGGCAACTGCTCCGCCGTCGTCGTACCCGTCGTCCGGGCCGCGAAGGCCGCCGCCTGGACACGTTCGGCGTGCCGGGCGACCGCGGCGGCGACGGCCGACCGTACGGCGCTCTGCGTCGACTCGGCGCCTCCCGCGAGCACCGGGATCCGCACGGCCTTCCCGCTCAACAGGTCGGCGTCCAGGCCGGTCGGCACCAGCACGACGGCGTCGATCTCGCCGCGGCGCAGCGCCGTCCGAGCGGCCGGCTCGTCCGCCATCGTGTGCAGCGGCCCGACCGACTTCAGCTCGTCGACCAAACTGGTCGCCAGCTGCGGACCTGAGAGCTGATCGGCGAGCACACCGATCCGGAAGCCGCCCGGGTTCTGCACGACGGTGCCGATGACGGTGATGATGACGACGGGCAGCACCACGATGAAGAACAGCGCGGTCCGGTCCCGCAACATCCGGCGCAGCGAGACGCCCGCAACAGCCAGCGCAGCCCTCATGTGAGCCTCCCACGGCCGACGATCGCGGCGATCGCTCCCAGCACCGCCGCCATACCGAGCATGATCAGGACCGGGACGATCGCGCTGGTGGCGCCGGCCCCGGTCGCGAGATCCGTGAACCCGCGCAGCGCCCAGCCGTTCGGCGTGAGCAGGGCGAGTCTGCGCAGCGTCTCCGGCGCCTGGCTGAGCAGGACGAAGTTGCCGCCGAGCAGGAGCAGCACGAACGTGACGATCGTCGCCAGCCCTTCGGCCTGACGCTCGGTGCGTGCCGTCGCGACGACCAGGGCCGTCAACGCCACCAGCACGGCCGACATCGCGAGGATCAACGCGAACGCCGGAACCGGTGGCCCCCATTCGGCACCGAACGCGAGCGACGACACGATCGCCAGCGTGCTGAGGCTGACGACGCTGTAGACGAAGGCGGCCAGCGACTTGCCGAGCAGGACGACGCCGCGCGTCAACGGGGCCGCGCCAATCCGCTCCAGCGTGCCGGTGCGCTGCTCGGCGAAGTAGCTCCGCGCGGTGAAGCCGATCGCGAACAGCACGAACATGATCCCCATCGCGGGCGCGTAGTAGCTCGCGGTCCGGAGCCGGCGATAGCCGGTCGGCTGCGCCTGCACCGACTCGGGCGAATGAAGCTTCGCCACCGCCGCGGCCAACTCCGCACCGCGGCTCTCGGGGACCCCGGCGGCGAGAGCCGTATGCACCGCCAGCCGGTCGGCGTTGAGCTGAGCGACATACGCATCGGCCACCGCACGGGCGACCTGCGCCTGCAGCGGCTCGTCCGGATCGCCCAGCACCCGGAGGCCGATGGGCCTGTCACCGACCGCGGCAGCACTGAATCCCGCGGGAATGATCAGGCCGGCGCCGGCGTCCCCGTCGTCGACCATCCTGCGCGCCGCCGCGTCGTCGGACGCCTCCCAGATGGTCAGTACGTCGGAAAGCTCCGGACCGGTCAGCGCACCTCGCAAGGCGGACGCGATCTGGCCGCGGTCGTTGTCGACCAGTACGATGTTCGCGTGGAAGGACTCCACGCCGGAGAACGCGAAGCTCATCAGGGCCGCGACCGCGACGGGCGCCACGAAGCCGAGGATCAGCGCCGACCTGTCCCGGAAGCGTTGCCGCAGATCCTTGGCAGCGATGACGAAGGCGCCGAACATGATCACTCCCGGAGCGCCGTACCGGTCAGATGCAGGAAGACGGCCTCGAGATCGGGCTCGTCCACCTCCACGGAGCGCAGGGACAGCCCGGACCGCTCGGCGGCTTCCAGTACGCCGGGCAGCAGCCGCCGTCCGTCAGCGGCCAGCAGCTGGACCTCCCCGTCCTTCACGTCCGCCCGGTCCACACCGGCCAGACCCCGAAGACGCCTCGCCAGCACACCCAGGTCGCCGGCGGCGGCCAAAGTGATGCGGTCCCGTTCGCCGAGCTCGGCCACCAGCTCACGGCGGGTGCCCTCGGCAACCAACCTGCCGTGGTCGATGATGCCGACCCGGTCGCACAGCCGCTCGGCTTCCTCCATGTAGTGCGTCGTGTAGAGCACCGCCATACCCGACGCGCCGAACGACCGCACGCTCTCCATCACGGCGTGCCGGCTCTGCGGATCGACTCCGACGGTCGGCTCGTCCAGGACCAGCAGCTTCGGCTCGTGCAGCAGCCCGGCGCCGATGTTCAGGCGGCGCTTCATTCCGCCGGAGAACGATTCGACCCGGTCGGTGGCGCGGTCCGACAGCCCGATCAGCTCGAGCACCTCGCCCACGCGCCGGCTGAGCGCCGTACCGCGCAGTCCGTAGAGCCGGCCGAAGAACCGCAGGTTCTCCCGTGCCGTCAGGTCCGGGTACAGCGCGATCTCCTGCGGTACGTAGCCGATGGAACGTTTCGCCGCGGTCGAGGTCGCGCCGACCGGCGTACCGGCGACCCGGACCTCACCGGCGTCCGCGCGCAGCAGGCCGCAGACCAGGCGGATCGTCGTCGTCTTCCCGGCGCCGTTCGGCCCGAGCAATCCGTAGGTCTCCCCGGGCGCGACCTCGAAGCTGACATCGTCGACGGCCACCCGGTCCCCGAACCGCTTCCCGAGCTGCGACACCGCCAACACGGAATCAGTGGATTCGGCCATCTGCGCAGCCTCCTCTCACATCCATCGTCCGGAGGCAGCGCGTGAAGTCGCCAGAGTCCTCCAGTCCCGAGACAGCAGGCACTTCAGCCCTGCACCGGACTCACGACGACCGACGGCGCCTGACAGTCCCCGGCAGTCGGGACCTTCGACCCTCCTGTCTGCGGCGCGATCGCGCTCTACTGGAGGTGGGCGAGGGAAGCCAGACCCAAAAGGTACGGAGTAGCGGTCCCCGCCGTTCACCGTACATCTCGGCCCGCTGCAGTAGCGGCGGTAGGCTTCCCCCGCTCTGTTGCGTTCACGAGCAGCTCGCCGAGCACGGCCTCGACCAGCCCTGGCAGTGCGGCGGCGACCGGGGTGGTCAGCTCGGTGCCGAACCCGACGTCGGCGGCCTCGACCGCGAAGACGACGAGCCGGCCCGGCAGCCGGTCCAGCGCCGCCGCCAGCCGCAGCGCGTCCGGGATGCCCAGGCTGTGCGAGCCCGCCGAGTGCACGTGGGTCTCGACGACCGGATCAGCTGGTTCCCGCAACGACACGTCGGTCCGATAGATCTCGCCGGGTGCGGACGGCTCGCACACCACCGCGTCGACCACCACGGCCAGCGGCACGGCGGCCCAGTCGTCCATCAGTCGTGCGGGTTCACCGTCGGAGACAACCAGCCTCACACCCGGCAGCCAGTGGTCCTCGAGAGCGGCGACCAGCGCGGGCCCGATCCCGTCGTCGCGGCGGTACTCGTTGCCGACTCCGATCACCACGGCAGTCGGCACGGCTGTCTTCACAGGCGCTCCATCGTCAGGTCCAGGAAGTGCGTCGAGCAGGAGATGCAGGGGTCGTAGTTGCGGACAGTGCGCTCGCAGAGGCCGGTCAGCGCGCCGTCACCGAGGTCGAGGTTGGCCGCGACCACCCGCCGGAGGTCGTCCTCGATCGCCGCCTGGTTCTGTGAGGTCGGCGGGACGATCGTCGCGGACCGGATCAGGCCGTCCGCGCCGATCTCGTACCGGTGGTACAGCAGACCGCGGGGTGCTTCGCTGACACCGTGGCCCACACCGTCCCGGGCCTGTACGCCGACGGACGACGGTTCGGGTTGCCGGTACGACTCGATCAGCCGCAGCGCCTCCTCGACGGCATACACGGTCTCGACCGCGCGGACCACGATGCTGCGGAACGGGTTGCGGCATTCGTTCCCGAGCCCCGCGCCTGCGGCGAGTTCCCGTGCCAACGGGGACAGGTGCTGATAGTTGAGCGTATAGCGGGCCAGCGGTCCGGTCAGGTACCTCCCACCGTCGAGCCGGGCCCGTAGCGCGGTCGAGTGCGCGACGTGTTCCTCGACCACATGGTTGCTAAAGGCATCCACTGCGAAGGCGGGTCCCGCGCTGCGGCGCAGCGTCGTACCGCGCTCGATCGCGTAGCGCGCGGGGTCGTGGACGGCCAGTAGTTCGTGGTCGAGTTCCAGGTCGGGGAAGTCGAAGCCGGCCACCCAGCGCACCGTCGCGATCGCGGCGTCGAGCGCCGGCCGGAGCTGAGCGGCGAGCTTGTCGAGCTGGGCCTGGCTCGGTGCGGCGTAGAAGCCGCCGACGCGGACGTTGATCGGGTGGATCGCCCGGCCGCCGACCAGTTCGAGGATCGCGTTGCCGGCCTTCTTCAGGGCCAGGCCGCGTTCGACGATGTCGCGATGATCGGTCGCCAGTGCGACCGCGTCCGGATAACCGAGGAAGTCCGGTGCATGCAGCAGATAGATGTGCAGCGCATGGCTCGAGATCCATTCACCGCAGTACAGCAGCCGCCGGAGGTCGGCGATCGGGCCGCCGACCACGACTCCGCAGGCGTTCTCGATCGCGGCGATCGCGCTGGTCTGGTAGGCGACCGGGCAGATGCCGCAGATCCGGGCCGTGATGTCGGGCGGTTCCGTGTACGCCCGGCCGCGCAGCAACGCCTCGAAGAAGCGCGGCGGCTCGTAGATCTGCAGGTCCGCGCGCTCCACCTCACCGTCGCGGACGACAACGTGCAGCGCGCCCTCCCCCTCGACGCGAGCGAGTGAACTGACCCGTAACTGGCGGGCGCGGTGGCTCACGACGACCAGCCCGGGGCCGCGGCGTTGAACGTGTGGAAGACGCGGTCGATGTCGTCGTCGCTCATCCCGGTCGCACGCAGCCGCGGCAGCAGAGCCGCGACGTTGGGCTCGGCCATCGGCCCGAAGCAGCCGAAGCAGCCCCGTCGGTACGCCGGGCACAACGCACCACAGCCGGCATGGGTGACCGGGCCGAGGCACGGCGTACCGTCGGCCACCATCACGCAGGTGAGCCCGCGGCGCTTGCACTCGGTGCACACCGAGGTGTCCGGCAGATCGGGCTTCCGGCCGGCGAGGAAGGCGGTCAGTACCTCGAGCAGCTGGCGGCGATCGATCGGGCAGCCCCGCAACTCGAAGTCGACCCGCACGTGGTCGGCCACCGCCGTCGAGGTCGCCAGGGTCTCGATGAAGTCCGGCCGGGCATACACCACGGACGCGAACTCGGCCACGTCGCCGAAGTTCCGCAGCGCCTGGATCCCGCCGGCGGTGGCGCAGGCGCCGATCGCCACCAGCACCCGCGACTCGGCCCGGATCCGGCGGATCCGCTCGGCGTCGGCCGGCGTGGTGATCGACCCCTCCACCAGCGCCACGTCGTACGGTCCGGGCCGGACCGCGCTGGACGCCTCCAGGAAGTGGGCGATCCGGACCCGCCCGGCCAGCGTCAGCAGCTCGTCCTCGCAGTCCAGCACGGTGAGCTGGCAACCGTCACACGAGGCGAGTTTGAAGACCGCTAACGTCGGGGTGTTCATCGTCTGCCAGCACACCAGCTGACCGGGGCCGACGGCCAGGGGCCGAGGACAGCCTCCGCCGGGACCTTCGGCCCTTGGAGAGCTCCGGCTCCCGGAGGCACGATCGCGGGTATGACGCAGGCGATCATCGAAGGCCTCGACGACCTGGTCGAGGTCCTGATGAGCGACGGTTACCAGGTCGTCGGTCCGACGGTGTCCGGCAGCGCCATCGTGCTGGCGGAGCTCACCGACGCCGGCCAGCTGCCGGCCGGGTGGGGTGTCGAGACCGGGCCCGGGCGTTACCGCCTGCATCGCCGCGAGGACGACGCGATGTTCGCCCACTCGGCCGGACCGCAGTCCTGGAAGACGTTTCTGCATCCACCTCACCGCACGCTGTGGTCGACGGACGCGGACGGCTCGTTCCGTCCTGCCGACGAACCGGCCCGGCGGTACGCGCTGCTCGGCGTCCGGGGATGTGACCTGGCCGCGATCGGCAAGCTGCGCGACGTGCTCGGCGGCGGTCCTCATCCGGACGGGTCGTTCCAGGACCGGCACCGCGCGCTGTTCGTCGTGGCGGTCAACTGCACCGAGCCCGGCGAGGTCTGCTTCTGTGCGTCGATGGGCACCGGCCCGGCCGCCGGGCCGGGCGCGGACCTGACGCTCACCGAGCTGACCCCGACCGACGGCCACCGGTTCCTCGCCGAGGCCGGCACCGACGCGGGCGAGGCACTGCTGGCCCGGATCGACCATCGCGACGCCGCCGCGGACGAGACGGACGCCGCGCGTCTGGCGGTCGAGGACGCGACCCACAAGATGGGACGCGCGATGCCGGAGGTGGACCTGCGCGCGCTGCTGGTCGGCAGTCGCGAGTCCGCGCACTGGGAGGACGTCGCGGAGCGCTGTCTCACGTGCGGCAACTGCACCATGGTCTGCCCGACCTGTTTCTGCACGACCACCGAGGACGTCACCGACCTCACCGGTGACCACGCCGAACGCCGGCAACGCTGGTCGTCGTGTTTCGAGCTCGACTTCTCGTACCTGCACGGGGGCAGCGTCCGCAGCTCCGGCGAGAGCCGTTACCGGCAGTGGATCACCCACAAGCTCGGCACCTGGCACGACCAGTTCGGCGGATCCGGTTGCGTCGGCTGCGGCCGGTGCATCGCTTGGTGTCCCGTGGGCATCGACATCACCGAAGAGATCGGCCGGCTCGCCGAGTCCGCGCATGGCTGACACCACGCTCTTCGACGACCTCACCGCCCCCGAACGGGAGGCGTTCTTCAGCACCGCCCGTGAAGTCTCCTACGACGACGGCGACCGGCTGTTCGAGGAGGGCGGGCCCGCCGGCTACTGCTGGCTCATCCGGCACGGCCGGGTAGCACTCGACACGGCGGTCCCCGGTCGCGGCCACGTCGTCGTACAGACACTCGGCCCGGGTGATCTGCTCGGCTGGTCGTGGCTCGTCCCGCCGTACCGCTGGCACTTCGGCGCCCGCGCGATCGGCGCCGTCCAGGCCACGGCGTTCGACGCTGCCCAACTCCGGGCGCTCGCGGACCAGGATCCCCGGCTCGGGTACGCCCTCACCCGGCAACTGCTCGCCGTCGTCCTCGACCGGCTGCAGACGACCCGGGCGCGGCTGCTCGATCTGTACGGCGATGCGATCCCTGAGGACACCGCTCGTGGCTGAGCCGATGCTGCCGGTCCGGTACCGGGTCGTCGACCGGACAGTCGAGACCCGCGACTCGGCCACGGTGTCGCTGCGACCTGTCGATCGTCCGCTGCCGCCGTTCCGCCCCGGACAGTTCGCGATGCTCTACGCGTACGGCATCGGTGAGGTGCCGATCTCGATCAGCGGCATCGGCGACGACGGCACGCTGATCCACACCGTGCGGGCGGTCGGCGCGGTCAGCCAGGCGCTGCACGACGCCGGTCCCGGAGCGATCCTCGGTGCCCGCGGCCCGTTCGGTACGACCTGGGACCTTGACGAGGCCGACGGCAACGACCTGGTCGTGGTCGCCGGCGGAGTCGGTCTCGCCCCACTGCGGCCGCTGCTGCTCGCGGCGCTGGGCCGGCGCGCGGCGTACCGCAGGATCGTCCTGATCGCCGGCGCCCGGACGCCGGACGAGTTCCTGTTCCGCGCCGAGCTGGACCGATGGGTGGATCGCGACGACCTCGACACCGAGCTCACCGTCGACCGCCCGGCGACCGGCTGGCCAGGCGCGGTCGGGTTCGTCACCGAACCACTCCGACGGCTGCGCATCGCGCCCGAGCGAACCGTCGCGTTCCTCTGCGGACCGGAGCCGATGATGCGGTTCAGCGCCCGCGTCCTGCGCGATGCTGGGGTACCGGACGAGCGGATCCAGGTCTCGCTCGAACGCTCGATGAAGTGCGGTGTCGGCCTCTGCGGGCACTGCCAGCTCGGCCCGCTGCTGCTCTGCCGCGACGGTCCTGTCGTGGACTACGCCACCGTCGAACCGCTGCTCGTCGTGCCTGAGCTGTGACTCAGGTCCTACGCCTGCCTCCGGGCATCGCCGGTTCGAGTACGCCGCCGACCGCGGGGCGGCCGAGGGCGTGGTTGACCAGCGTGAGCAGGTACGCCGTGGTCTCGCGCAGCGCGGATACCTGCGCGCGGGTCAGGACGTCGCAGATCCAGTTCCAGTGCACCGCGACGAGATCACCCGGTTGTGCCGAGTGGACCAACTGGCGGCCACGCGAGCCGCTCTGCACGCGCCGTACGGCCGGTTCTCCCAGCCGGAGCCGGCCGTTGTCGTAGCGCAGCGGGCGCACGCTCACGTCGGCCGCCTCGTTGTCGACGGCAACGACATTGCCCCAGGAGATCCGGCAGCTGTCCAGCACCCGCAACGGATCGGCCGCAGGCCCGGCCCGCAGCAGGCCTGTCCACGGGTACACCGCGAACACGTGGAAGTTGTGGTGCGGCCGGCCGCCGAGGATCGCCAGTCCGACGGGGTCGGCCGCCCCGTGCTTGAGGGGACGGTCGAACCGGTCCGTCAGGTGTGCCGCCAGCAAGGAGCCGGGGACGTTGTCCAGCAGGCGGTTGCCCACCCAGTAGGCCTCCACCACATCGGCATCGAGCGGGTCGCGTGCGTTCGCCGCGGCGATCAGCGACAGGTACGGCCACGCACCGAGGAAGCGTTGCGCGATCGCCACCAGACCGCGGTCGGTCACAGCGCTGTCGGCGTACTCCAGCAGTTCGTCGGAATCCTCGGGGCCGCAGTAGCCGAGCGCGTTGGGCGGGTAGGCGTACTGCGCGAACAGCAGCGGACCCGATGCGCGGTTCATCGTGCCAGGACCGGTTGCGGTCGGGCCAGGGCCGCAAGGCCCGCGCCGGCCACCAGCAATGCGATACCGATACCGGCCTGCGGTGTCACGACCGTGCCCTTGACGACCGCGTTGAGCAGGGCGGTGATCACGGCAGCGACCACCAGTACGGCGGTGACGTCGACCGCCGGAGCCAGGGCCAGAGCGCGGTACCAGGTCGCGACGTACCCGGCCAGCAGGAGTCCGGTGAGGGCCGCCCAACGCCAGCCCGCCGCACTCAGCCCGATGAGACCGGACCAATGCCCGCTGACCGCGACCCAGCCGATCAGCAGCAGCACACCAAGGCCCATCCGTGCTACCGCGAGCAGGTCTGGCGTCACCGCGACGAGGAGCCGCTTCACCACGATCACTTCGACCGCCCACAGCAGCGTCGCGGCCAGCAGCATCAGTTCCCCGGTGCCGAAGCGGAACCCACCGAGGCCTCCGTCGAGCGCGACCTGCCCACCGAGCAGCAGACCGATCGCCACGTACTGCAGGAGCCCGAGCCGCTCACCCAGCAGCGGTACGGCGAGCAACGCCACCCACAGCACCAGCGTCTTGTGCACGAACGCCGCGTGGGTCGACGAGGCATGCGCCAACCCGTTGAAGAACAGCACGAACGGCACCGATCCGCCGACGACGGCCACCGCCGGCAGGCCGGCCCATTGACGCCTCGAGAGGCGCGGCGCCGGCCGTCGTCCGCGGACACCGGCCACCAGCAGGATCAACACCACCGCGGCGACGAGGTTCTTCGCTGTGGTGTACACCGTGGCGTCGCGGACGACCCGCACGCCGTACGAATTGACGAACACGGACACGCCGCTGATCAGCGCCGTGCCGAAGGCGAGCACGATCCCCTGTGCCCTTGGTCCTCTCATCGGCCTCCCCCATCACCGTCGGCATCGTCCACCCGATCGATCGCGTACCCCGAATGCACCAGCACCAAGTCACCCACCGCGGCGTCCGGCAGGAACGCGAAACAGACCTGCCGCCGGCCGACCACGGTGTCCACCGTCCCGGTGCGGGCCACGGCCGGCCCGGCGGCGTCGAACTCGACCACCCGGCCCACGATGCCGATACACACCTGCGCCGCACCTCCCCCACGAACGTGTCCACCAGCCTCCTCGCGGTCGACCGCGCTCAGCAGGGCCTTTGGTCCCGAATCCGCCAGGCCACTGGGCGCCGGACTCACGTCGATCTCGACCCGTCCTGATCGAGGGCGCGCGCGACGTCGTACCCGGTGACCAGACCGACCAGCTGCGCGGCCTCGACGACCAGCGCGACCTCGTCAGGGCCGAGTTGCCGCAGGTCGGCGAGCGGTGCTCGGGGGTCGACGACGGGGAGCTCTTCGAGCGGGGTCTGGACGTCGGCGAGCACTGTCGTGGGGCGCAGTTCCACCGGTACGGCGGCCAGCCGGCCGAGGCTGACCACGCCGGTCGTGCGGCCGTCGGGTCCCTCCACGGGGAAGACGAGTTGCGGGATGTCCGGAAGCATCCCGGCCAGGAACCGGTCGATCGACAGCGATCCGGCGCCGGACCTGGTCGCCGGCCGCATCACGTCACCTGCGACCAGCCGCTCACCCGCGCTGCGCGCACGAGCCTGCCGACCCTCGGCGGTCGCGGCGATCGCGATCACGTAACCGACCGCGATCAGCCAGAGGCCGCCCGCATCCCGCGTCACCAGCTGCACGATTCCCGCAACCGCCACCAGCCCGCCGACGGTCTGGCCGGCGACCGACGCCGCCGCGGTCGCCCGGTCGGGGTCGCCGTATCGGTGCCAGAGCCAGGCGCGCACCACCCGGCCGCCGTCCAGCGGTACGCCGGGCAGCAGGTTGAAGACTCCGAGCGCGATGTTCATCACCGCGAACCACAGCACGGTCGCCTGCAACAGCTCCGGAGCATGGACGGCCGCGAGCAGCAATCCGCCACCGCCGGACACGACACCGATACCGATGCTCGTGGCGGGCCCCGCGGCCGCAATCATGAACGCCGCACGGGGGGTGGCCGGATCGCCGTCCAGCACACTGACGCCGCCCAGCATCCAGAGCGTGATCCGCTGAACCGGCAGCTGGTACCGGCGGGCGGTCAGCCCGTGCGCGAGTTCGTGGGCGAGCAGCGACGCCAGGAAGGCGATCGCCGCGACGACGCCCGTCGTCCAGTACGCCGCCGCGCTGCGGCCCGGAACGAGTTCGGGCAGCGCGGTCGAGGCCAGCGTGTAGCTGACCAGCGCCATCATCAGCAGCACCGACCAGTGCGCGCCGATCGGGATGCCGGCGATCCGCCCGAACCGCAGCGTCTCGTTCATCGTCGCAACCGCAGCGGGCGGCCGGGCGGCGTCCGCGGATCGAGTGTCATCGGGCGCCTTCAGTCGACGGTGCGGATCGCCGTGATCGCGAAGGCCTCGACGCCCTGGTAGTGGCCGCCGGTCGACGCCACGACGACGACCGCGGGATCCGTCGCTCCCTGGAAGCTCACCTGCGCCGACCACGGCTGCGACTGGCCACCCGCGGCCACGCAGCACAACGTTCCGAGCCGGGCATCGGTCGACGCCTGACGTACGTCGACGCGGATGGCCTCGTCGACGCCCGTGATCCGCCCGCCGACCGTCAGGGGCGAGTGGGCCGCGGCGCCGTACCGCGGTTGCGTCAGCGTCAGGCTGCTGTCCCGGGTCCCGACGACCTCCCACGGGGCGTCGTCGCCCTGCCCGAACCGGGCGAGGTGGATGACAGCCGCGACCGACGGCGGGTTGTGCTCGGCGCGGTAGCCGACCGATACATAGGCCTCGTCACCGCGCACGGACTTCGCGACCACCAGGTCGATCTCATGGAAGCCCAGGAACCCGGTCGTGAACGACAGCGCGGTCTGCGCCGGGTCGAGGTGCCAGGGTTGCTTGCCGCCGCTGCGATACGCCTGCTGCCAGTCCGCCACCGCGTCCTCGGACGTGAACGGCCACAAAGGCTGGTAGCCGAAAGTCTGGTGCGCCGGTGTGCTCGTCGTCGGTGACGGGTTCGGCGTCCCGGTCTGCGTCGGCCCGGTCTGCGTGACCGTCGGGGCCGGCGCCTGCGACGTACCGGAATCCTTGCCGGAATCGTTGAACAGGATGACCGTCGTCACCGCGAGCGCGATGATCGCCAGGCAGGCGACCGCGATCGCCCAGCGTGCACGGACGTCGCGGACCACCCGGTCCGGAGGGCGCCCAGGTCCGTTCTCACTCATGGTCCGGTTCCTCCGATTCTTCGTCGTCCTGGTCTTCGGCCGCCGCTTTCGGAAGCCCGGTGTGACGGCGGGACCGCGGCCGTTCGCTGAGGTCGGTGAGCCGGCGACGGAGGCGATCCACTGCCTCGTCGACAGCCTCCGTCAGTACGGCCGCCGTCGCGTGCGCGTGCACCCGTGCCCCGCCGACGTCCGCCTCGGCCGCGACACTGGCCGGCGCCTCGTGCGCCGGGTTGGCCGCAACGGCCAGTACCACGTGCACCAGGTCGACGCGGTCTGCCCGGCGGCTCACGAGGTGGCGGAACTTGTCGCGCGCGTACTCCGCAGTCGACTCCGGAACGTTTCCGCGGACAGTGAGTTGGACATTCACCGAGCTCATGGCATCCCCCGGGGATTCGACATCGACCGCGGGTCGCCGGCTGATGCCCTCATGCATCCAGCGTCTGCCGTCCCGAACCCGCGGAGCAGGGCCGAACGTCCCGTGCGGAGCGAGGCCGACGGCCGCGCGGCCGGCTCAGCGCCCTACGGCGTAGGCCTGGAGCTCGGTGATCAAGGCCGTCAGGACGACCTTCGCGTCGCCGAACAACATCGCCGTGCGCGGATTCGTGTAGAGCTCGTTGTCGATCCCGGCGTACCCGTGGCCGAGCGAACGCTTCACCACGATCACGCTGCGGGCCTTGTCGACGTCCAGGATCGGCATCCCGGAGACCGCGTTGCCCGGCCGGCGCGCGGCCGGATTCGTCACGTCGTTCGCACCGACGACCAGGACGACATCCGTCGCCGCGAACTGCGGGTTGATCTCGTCGAGATCCTTGAGCAGCGGGTACGGCGCGTTGGCCTCGGCCAGCAGGACGTTCATGTGCCCCGGCATCCGGCCGGCGACCGGATGAATGCCGTAGCTGACGTCGACGCCGCGCTCTGCCAGGGCCTGCGCGAGCTCCACCACCTCGTGCTGGGCCTGCGCCGCCGCGAGCCCGTAGCCGGGCACGACGACGACCTTCCGGGCGTACGCAAGTTGCAGCGCCGCGTCGTCCGCCGTCACCGCGCGGACGCTGCCGATCGCGGTCGTCGCGGACACGGCCTGCTCGTCGCCGGTGCCGAAACCGCCCGCGACGATGTTCAGCAGCGACCGGTTCATCGCGACCGCCATCAGCTTGGTCAGAATGCCACCGGCCGCGCCGACGAGCGCACCCGCGATGATCAGCGGCGTACTCCCGATCACGAACCCCGCCATCGCCACCGCCGTTCCGGTGCAGGCGTTCAGCAGCGAGATCACCACCGGCATGTCGGCGCCGCCGATCGGCAGCGTCGCCAGTACGCCGACGGCCAGCGCGGCCCCGGTCAGGATCCCGAGGGCTCCGAGGCCGCCCCGCGCCGTGTAGAGCACCCCAGCGGTCAGCGCGGTCAGACCGAGCAGCAGGTTGACCAGCCGTCCGCCGGCGAACGTCAACGGCCGGCCGGGCACGACACCGGCGAGTTTGCCCGCTGCGATCAAGGATCCCGAGAACGTGACAGCGCCGATCAGCACGTCCAAGAACGTGGCGAGCGTGGTACTGGTCGGTCGGCCCGTCGAGCCGGGCAGCGCGTCGCCGAACGCGATGAGTGCTGCCGCGCCGCCGCCGACCGCGTTGAACAGGCTGACCAGTTGCGGCATCGCGGTCATCTTCACCCGCCGGGCCGCGATCAGACCGGCCGTGGACCCCACTAGCACCCCGATCGCGAGGACGACGGTCGCGGTGAGCGTCATCGTGCCGTCGTCGATCAGTACGACGACGGTCAGCGCGATCGCCACGGCCATCCCGAACGCGGACAACTGGTTGCCGCGGCGCGCGGTCGCCGGCGAGTTCATCAGGTGCAGACCGAGCACGAAGCAGACCGCCGTACCCAGGTAGAGCAGATGCGTCGTGGTGTTCATCGGCGGAACATCTCCAGCATGCGGTCGGTGACGACGTACCCGCCGACCACGTTGGCGGCAGCGAACGCGGCGGCGACGAACAGCAGCACGTAGCCGATCGTCGTGTCGATGCTGGCGGCAACGATCATCACGCCGACCACGACCACGCCGTGGATGGCGTTGGCGCCGGACATCAGCGGCGTGTGCAGGGTCGCGGGGACCTTGGTGATGACCTCGAAGCCGACCAGCACACTGAGCACGAAGACCGTGATGTCGGCGAGCAGTACCGGTGTCATGAGACTGTCTCCTTCGGGTGCACGAGCAGGCCGGCCGTGATCTCGTCGTCCGGGTCGAGCACGACGGAACCGTCCTGGGTCAGGTACTCGAGCACGGACGCGAGGTTGCGCGCCCAGGCGTGCGATGCGGCGCGCGGCAACTGGGCCGGCAGGTTGCCTGCCCCGAGGACGACCACGCCGTTCTCGGTCTCGGTCCGGCCGTCCGCGGGCGATCCCGCGACGTTGCCGCCGAGCGGACCGGCGGCCAGATCGACCACCACCGATCCGGGCGCCATCGCAGCGAGCGCCGCGGCCGGCACGAGTTCAGGTGGACGATGCCCCGGCACCTGAGCGGTGGTGATGACGACGTCGAAGTCCCGGATCGCGTCCACCAGTGCCCGCTGCTGGGCGGCTTGCTCGTCCGGGGTCAGGGTCCGCGCGTAGCCGCCTTCTCCTTCGGCGTCCACGCCCAGATCGAGGACGGCGGCGCCGGTCGACGCGATGTCGGCGCGCGCCGCGGCCCGGACGTCGTACCCCGTGACCAGCGCGCCGAGCCGGCGCGCCGTACCGATCGCCTGGAGGCCGGCGACTCCGCCGCCGAGCACGAGGACCTTGGCCGGACGGACCGTTCCGGCCGCGGTCATCATCATCGGGAAGAACCCGCCGAAGGTGTCCGCGGCGAGTACGGCGGCCTTGTACCCCGCCACGTTGGCCTGCGAGGTGAGCACGTCCATCGACTGGGCCCGGCTGAGCGTCCGCGGCAGTCCCTCGAAGCTGAGCGCGGTGACACCGGCCAGCTTCTCGGGCGCGTCGTACGGGCGGAGCAGGCCGATCACGATCTGGCCGGGACGCAGCCGCCGGCAGTCCGGACGCTGGACCACCGCCAGGATGTCCGCCTGGGCGAACACGTCCGAGCGCTCCGCGATCCGCGCGCCGGCCACGACGTACGCCTCGTCGGGGAAGCCGGCGGCGGTCCCCGCACCGCCCTCGAGGACGACCTCGAAACCGGCCCGCCCCAGCCGCCCCACCACATCGGGGGTGACGGCCACCCGGTTCTCATGCCAGCCCGTCTCCTGTGGGCAGCCGATCAACAGGCTCATCTCGGACCTTTCAGAATGGGAACGGCCGGCGCGGCTCTCATGACGGTTCATTCACAGAGCACTTGGCGGACCGGGTGACGAAATGGGTGCCGGGCCCGGCCGCGAGCGAGAACCCCTCCGGCTCCCCGGGCGCGACGTCGAGCTGGAACGTGGACTCGCCCCAGGCCTGGTCCAGCGCGTAGTCGATGTAGAACGGGCAGCCCTCGATGTCGCCGAGCAGCACGTCGCCGGCACCGATGAGGAACTCGCCGGACGGGTAACACATCGGGGCGCTGCCGGCGCAACAGCCGCCGGACTGGACGAACATGACCGGCCCGCGGTCCGCGCACAGGCGAAGAATCGCCGTGTGCGCGGCCGCGGTGGCCGTGATGCGCTTGACGGACATCAGGTCAGAACAGCCCGAGCGGCTCGTCGCTGTAGCTGACGAGCAGGTTCTTGGTCTGGCTGTAGTGGTCGAGCATCATCCGGTGGTTCTCCCGGCCGATACCGGAGATCTTGTAGCCGCCGAACGCCGCGCCCGCCGGGTACTGGTGGTAGCAGTTCGTCCACACCCGGCCGGCCTTGATCGCCCGGCCCATCCGGTACGCACGGCTGCCGTCCCGCGTCCACACGCCGGCGCCCAGGCCGTAGAGCGTGTCGTTGGCGATCGCGAGTGCCTCGGCCTCGTCCTTGAACGTGGTCACCGCGAGCACCGGCCCGAAGATCTCCTCCTGGAAGACCCGCATCCGGTTGTCGCCGCGCAGCACGGTCGGCTGGAAGTAGTACCCGTTCTCGAACTCACCGGCGACCTTGGCGCGCTCACCGCCGATCAGCACCTCGGCGCCTTCGTCGCGGCCGATCTCGACGTACGACGCGATCTTGTCCAGCTGCGCCTGCGAGACCTGCGCCCCGAGTTGGGTCTCGGTGTCGAGCGGGTTGCCCTGCTTGATCAGCGCGATCCGGTCCAGGCAGCGGCTCATGAACGCGTCGTAGATGTCCTCCTGGATCAGTGCGCGCGACGGGCAGGTGCAGACCTCGCCCTTGTTGAACGCGTACAGCACCAGGCCCTCGACCGCCTTGTCGAGGAACTTGTCGTCGTGCGCCATCACGTCGCCGAGGAAGATGTTCGGGCTCTTGCCGCCGAGCTCGACCGTGGACGGGATCAGGTTCTGCGCGGCGTACTGCATGATCAGCCGCCCGGTCACCGTCTCGCCGGTGAATCCGATCTTCGCGATCCGCGGACTGGTGGCGAGCGCCCTGCCGATCTCGGCACCCGGCCCGGTCACGATGTTGAGCACGCCCGGCGGAACGAGGTCGCCGATCACCTCGGCCAGCTTGAGGATCGACCACGGGGTCGGCGAGGCGGGCTTCATGACCGAACAGTTGCCCGCGGCCCACGCCGGCGCGAGTTTCCAGGCCGCCATCAGCAGCGGGAAGTTGAACGGGATGATCTGACCGACGACGCCGAGCGGCTCACGGAAGTGGTACGCGACCAGGTCCTTGCCGATCTCCGTCGTCCGGCCCTCCTCGGCCCGCGCCGCGGAGGCGAAGTACCGGAAGTGGTCGACCACCAGCGGAATGTCCGCGTTCAGCGTCTCGCGGACCGGCTTGCCGTTCTCCCAGCTCTCGGCGACGGCCAGCATCTCCTTGTTCGCGTCCACCGCGTCGGCGACCGCGTTCAGAACCTCTGCGCGCTCGGCCGCGGACTTCTCACCCCAGGCGTCCTTCGCGGCGTGCGCGGCGTCCAGCGCCAGCTCGACGTCCTCCGGCGTCGAGTGCGCCACCTCGGTGATCGGCTCGGCCGTGGCCGGGCTCAGGTCGACGCGATGCTCACCCTTCGACGGCTCCACCCACCTGCCGCCGATGAAGTTCGCGTACCGTGCCGCGACCTCGACCGGACTTCCGGGTTTGCCGGGTGCGACGTACTGCATGATCCTTCTCCTTCGACTCGACGAGTCCGTGCCTTTCGAGCGAACCGCCGCCCCGGCGTCACTCGTAGGGCCGAAAGACCCGTCCGGCGGGTGATCGCTGTGATGTGGACGACAGATCGGCCCTCGTACGGGGCCGGAGAAGCTGTCAGTCGTGACGTTCGGCGGCGGCCAGAGGTCTTTGGTCACTGGCCGGCGGCACACCGACGACCGACGCTCGTCGTAACGGGAGGCTGACCATGACCACGCCCGACACACAGGTGCCCGCGGCAACTGCCTGGCGCGCGATCCAGTGGGGCTTCGTCGCCCTCTTCGGCTCCGGCGCCGCCGTCCACACCTTCCTGGCGCTCTTCACTCCGGACTCGTACGACGGCTTCGCCGACGCGGCGCTGTTCGACTGGACCCACGACGCCTGGCAGCAGATCTTCATGGCGCACGCCACGCTCTGGGCGCTGCTCCTCGCCGCCGCCGAACTCACCATCGCCGTCCTGCTGGTGAAGTCCCCCCGCATCGGCTACGTCGCCGTGATCCTCTTCCACCTGGCGCTGATGCTCTTCGGCTGGGGCTTCTGGCTCTGGTCCGTCCCGGCTCTGGCCTTCGCCGTACCGGCCGCCTTCCACGCTTTCCACACTTTCCACACTTTCCAGGACGAGAAGCCTGCGGACGGCTCCGCGGACTGGTGACCTTCGGCTCTGCCGTGCGACCGCGCGCCGGCGTGGACTGAAGGTAGGCGGAGGGAGCCGAGAGGCGCGCAGCAGCGGAAACCCCCCTCTGCGAACCGTGCCCGCACAGCCGCGGCGGGCTCCCTTCGCCGCTGACCGAAGGAGCGTCAGATGAGCATCCGCCGACCGGGGCCGGACACCGAGAAGCTCCCATGGTGGAGCCGGCCGTTGCAGATCGCGATCCGCGTGATCGCCATCATCGTGGTCGCCGTCTTCGTCACACTCACAGTCATCCAACTGCTGCCCTGACTCGCGGGCCAGCGCGCTGTGCTTGTTCTGCACCGCATCGGTGCGAGTCACGGCCGCTGCTCTCTCGAGCTCGGCCTCACTCACGTTCGGCAAGCCTATCCGTGCGACCTTGCCCGCATCCCGAAGCGAAGCGAGCGCCGAGACGCCTTCCTCCTCGCGTCGACATCGGACCGAATCCGGTCGGCGCTGATGTCGGCGTCCCACGTGGTCGTGCTCGTCCGTGTGTGGCCACCTTTGGTTCCGACCAGCACACCTGTGCCGCGCGCGGCCTCGGCGGCCAACTCCTCGCCGTACGACGGGGTGTCGACGCGTACCCCGGCTGACAGATCCGCACTGCGCGAGCGGCTTCGACGATCGCTGCGGTATGTTGCTGCTTGGTGTGCCGGGAAGTCTGGTCGGCGGCAGGGGTTGTTGTTTGCCGATCGGAGGGCTGTCTCATGGTGGTGCGGATTCTGCTTGCCGTTGCGGGGCTGGTCGTTCTGACCTTCGCGGCGGATCATCTGGTGCTCGGTTCGTCGCGGCTCGCGCAGCGGTTGCGGATCAGCCCGGTCGTGGTCGGCGTGGTCGTCATCGGGCTTGGTACGTCGGCGCCCGAATTCCTCGTCTCGGGTGTCGCGGCGGCGCGCGGGGACACCGGACTGGCGGTCGGCAACATCGCCGGGTCCAACATCCTGAATCTGACTCTCGTGCTCGGCATCGCAGCGCTGGCCGGTCAGGTGGCGGTGACCTCGCACGTGATCCGCCGCGAAGTGCCGCTCGCCGTGGTGGCTGTCGTTCTGTTCTCGTTCCTGGCCTGGATGGGCCTGCACCCGGTGACCGGCGCGGTGCTCGGCGCCGCAGGGGTGTGCGCGGTGTTCGTCCTCATCCGCTGGGCCCGCGAGGGACGCAGCAACGAGGAGGTCGCGGAGGAGGCAGCGGAGTTCACCAAGGCGTCCGCGACGGTTGACGTTCCGGTGCAGGCGTCGACGCTGCCGGCCTGGTTCGAGCCGGTGCGCGCGGGCTTGGGTCTGGCAGGAGTTCTCGCCGGTGCTCAGCTGCTCGTCTCCAACGCGTCGGCGATCGCGACCGATCTCGGCGTACCGCAGGTCATCATCGGCTTCACCCTGGTCGCGCTCGGCACCTCGCTCCCCGAGCTCGTCACCACGGTCCAGGCCCAGCGCCGCGGCGAGTCCGAACTCGTCGTCGGGAACCTGTTCGGCAGCAACCTGTTCAACAGCCTGGTCGGCGGCGCCGTCGTCGGTATCGCCTCCGGTTCAGCCGCGACCGAACGCGCAGCCGTCGCCCTCAGCGTCACGATGATCCTCACCGCCGTACTGGCCTGGATGCTCCTGCGCCGCGGTCTCGCCCTCACCCGCGTCGAGGCCATCGTCCTCCTCGGCGCCTACGCCCTCACGATGCCGCTGCTGCTCTCGTCCTGACTCTTGTAACGCGCGAGCCCCGTGGGCGGATAGTGCTGTTGAGCTCGTCATGATCGAGCACGGTGTGCCGGGAAGCCTGGTCGGCGACGTACTTGTCGTCGGCCGAAGGAAGCACACCATGCTGAACGTTCCCCGCTGGGCCTCGGTGCTCGGCATCTACGCGCTCCTGGCGACGTTGTTCGGTGTCGTCGCCGTCCTCGACATCCACCATCAGCAAACCGTCGCGCAGGAGTTCCTGGACGCCGGGATCGCGACCACGGCCGATGGGGTCGACGTCGACGTCCGGTACAGCAAGGGTGGCAGCTACATCGACACCGTCGAGGTGACCTTCGTCGTGGCGGCGCAACGACACATGGCGACGTTGTCGAACAGCCTCGGCGACCCTGAAGACAATTCCGAGGGTCGGCATCCACCAGCGGCCGGAACACGGTACGCCCCGCCACTGCGGATCCTCTACAAACCCGACGACCCGTCACAGGTCATGGCTCTCGTGGACGCCGAGGACTTCGCCGCCGACACCGGGATCCCATCCGGCGTCTCGGGTCTCGTCGCGATCGGCGGAACCACCAGTGTCGCGATCGCCGGCGCCTGGCTCGCGTACTCACGGCTGCGGTCCGCGGGGGGTCGTCGTGGCCACGGGTAGACACCGAGACGGCGGTCCGTGGCTCGAGCGCGTCGTCCTGTCCTCGCCGATCGGCGAGTGGTCAACGCTGCGCCTGGTCGTGAGCCTGCTGTGGGTGGCTTTCATGGCGGGCCTGTCGACTTCCTTCGTGTACGACGAACTGGTCCTCAACCACCGCGGTGAAGCCGTGACCGCGCTCGTCACCCGCACCAACTACGACCAGCGCGGCCCTACCTTCAACGCGGAACTGCAGTCACGCTTCCCAGGCGTCCGAGTCCTGGTCGAGAACATCCACCAGCACCCGCACACCGGCGACCTCGTCACTCTGCAGGTCGACCCGCGCAAGCCCACCCGAGTCCGCGACCCGCAATCGTGGCACCGGCATCCGTTCGAAATCGCCCCCATCGCGCTCGCGCCTGCCGCCGCGCTCGTCGCCTGGGCGCACCTGAGCCGCGCCCTCCGCAAACGCCGGCGGCGCCGGTGACGCGAGCGCGCCCCGCTCCCCCTCATCCGTCACAGTCGGATCACGGGTGTAACGGTGGGCCGGGCACGCCGATGTAGGCAGTAACGCGTAGCCCGGCGATCCGCGGCTGTTCGCTGGTGTGCCGGGAAGTCTGGTCGGCGACGTACAAGTCATGTCCCCGACCAGGAGGCCAACTCCATGCCCAGCCGTTTCCTTACTTCTGCCTGCCTGAGTGCTGCCGTGCTCCTGACGGCGACCGGATGCTCCGACGGATCCAACACCGGCTCCCCCGCTCCGTCCAGTACGCCGACGCCGTCGGCGACCGCGTCATCCACACCACCGCCGGCCACCACCGCAGCACCTAGCACCCCACCAGCGACCGCACCCGCGCGTACTCCGGCGCAGCTCACCAAGGCACTGCTGGTGCTGGCCGACCTGCCTGCGGGGTTCTCGATCGAGAAGGCTGACGACTCGGGTGACGACGACGTGACGCTGTCCTCGAAGGACGCCAAGTGCGCCAAGCTCGTCGCGTTCTCCAACGCCGACGTACCGCCGGGTTCCAAGGCTTCCGCCACGCAGTCGTACTCCGGCGGTGCGGAGGGACCGTTCATCGACGAGAGCCTCGACGCGATGGGGTCGGTCGCCGCGGTCGGCGCGCTGCAGAAATCCTTCAAGCAGGCCATCGTGTCCTGCAGAACGATGACTCTGACGATCCCCGGCGAGGGCCGCTCCCCGATCAGCGTGCGCGAGGTCTCGGCCCCGAAGTCCGGAACCGACCCCGTCGCCGTTCGGTTCACCGCGACGTCCGGACCTCTCGAAGGCCTCGAAGTCACGATGATCACAACCGGCGTCGGCGACGTCGTCCTCGCGCTCACGATCGTCAACGGCCTGCCAGACGACATCGAGGGCGCGACGAGCGCCGCCGTACGCAAGGCCCAGTCGGTGCTCGGCTCCGGCACCTGAGTTCCACAGCTATCCTCCGATCCCCCGCAGCGCAGGCAGTGGACCGGCCGCGCCGAAGGACAGCGATGTTTGCCTTCGGCGCGGTCGATGGGGGAAGCTGGCCGCGGTGTGCCGGGAAGTCTGGTCGGCAGTACCCGTCCTCGACCTGGGGTGCGGGCAGACCGGCGATCCCTGGAGGCACTGTGACGTGGGCGGCCACGAGTCCGAGCACCGGGGACAGATCCTGTGCGTCAGTCGCCGTCGGCGTATCGTGCGAATGTGCACGCAGAACAGATAGCCGAGCCGTATCCAGTGGTCAGGCTGGACACGAACGCTCGCGAGGCGGCCGAACTGCTCGCCGCACAGCGGCTGCCCGGCATCATCGTGGTGGACAACGACCAGCGCCCGTACTCGGTGCTGCCTGCGTCACAAGTGGTCCGCTGTCTGGTCCCGAGCTATGTGCAGGACGACCCGTCACTCGCCCGGGTGATCGACGAGTCGCTGGCGGATCGGGTCGCCGACAAGCTCGCGCAGGTGACCGTCCGGCAGATGCTGCCGGCCGAGCCCGCGGAGTTGCCCGTGGTGAACCACGACGACACCGTCCTGGAAGTGGCTGCGATCATGGCCCGCCTGCGCTGTCCGTTGGTCGCCGTCGTCAAGGACAAGGACATCGTCGGGGCGATCACCGCCGCGAGGCTGCTGCAGCTGGTGATACCACACTAGGGTCCCCTGACCGCCTGGCGGTGACGGCGTGACGGCTCTCACCGTCGTCGTCTTCCTCGTCGCCTACCTCCTGATCGCGACCGAGTGGACGCACAAGCTCCTGGCCGCGCTCGGTGGTGCAGCGGTCCTGCTCGCAGTGGGCGTCACCGACTCCGAGCATGCCTTCTACTCCCACGAGACCGGCATCGACTGGGATGTCATCTTTCTCCTGCTCGGCATGATGATCATCGTCGGGATCCTGCGCCGCACTGGCGTCTTCGAGTACGTCGCGATCTGGGCGGCCAAACGCGCCAAGGGATCGCCCCTGCGGGTGATGATCCTGCTCACGCTGATGACCGCGCTCGCCTCGGCGTTCCTCGACAACGTCACCACCGTCCTGCTCATCGCGCCGGTCACGCTGCTGGTCTGCGACCGGCTCGGGATCAGCCCGGTCCCGTTCCTGATCGCCGAGGTGATGGCGTCCAACATCGGCGGCACCGCGACCCTGATCGGTGATCCGCCGAACATCATCATCGCCAGCCGGTCCGGACTCACCTTCAACGACTTCCTGATCCACCTCACGCCGTTGGTCGTGCTCGAACTCATTGTCTTCGTCCTGGTGTTGCCGCGACTGTTCAAAGGCGCATTCGCGGTGGACGAGGACCGCGTCGCCGATGTCCTGCGCCTCAACGAGCGCGAAGCCATCCAGGACACCCGCCTCCTGGTCAAGTGCGGCGCCGTTCTGCTCCTGGTGTTCACCGGATTCGTCGGTCACACGGTGCCTCACATCGAGCCGGCTGTCGTCGCGTTGCTCGGTGCGGGGTTGCTCGTACTGATCTCGAAGGTCCCCACGCGCGACTACATGTCCAGTGTCGAGTGGCAGACGCTCCTCTTCTTCGCTGGTCTGTTCATCATGGTCGGGGCCTTGGTCAGGACCGGGGTGATCGCCGATCTCGCCCAGGCCGTCGGCGAGGTGACCAACGGCAGACCCCTGCTGGCGACGATGCTGATCCTGGTCGTGTCCGCGGTTCTGTCCGGTGTCGTCGACAACATCCCGTACGTCGCCACGATGAGCCCGGTCGTCCTGGAACTGACCAAGACCGTCACCGACCCGGCCCACGGCCACGCCCTGTGGTGGGCCCTCGCGGCCGGCGCCGACTTCGGCGGCAACGCGACCGCGATCGGCGCCAGCGCCAACGTCGTGGTGATCGGCATCGCCCTGCGCGCCGGCCACCCGATCAGCTTCTGGGAGTTCACCCGCAAAGGCGTGGTGATGACCGCGATCACCATCGCCGTCGCAGCGCCGTACCTCTGGCTGCGGTACTTCGTCCTGTCCTGACGCCCTCCTGCCGGCCGCAGCCGTCGCCGGCAGCACCACCGTGCGGCACCGCGACATCGTGACGAACTGATCTCCCGGGTCACGATCTCGTCACCGGCGTAACGTCTGCCCGCCGGGACCGATGTGACCTTTGCGTGCGAGCCCGAAGGTCCCCCCGTGCCATCGGGCTCGCACCGGCCAAGTCGCCAAGGCTCAGGGGTGCTTGACGAGGACCGCGCGGGTGTAGAGGAGATCGAAGCCGCTCCGTTGGGCGTTTTGCTGGGACTTGGAGGCCGGTTGCGTGGTGATCACTCCGACGTCGCAGCCCGCGGCCGCGGCGTCGGCGAGGCGGGTCGTCAGGAACGCGGACTGGATACCGTGTCGTCGGTGCGCCGGAAGTGTGGCGGCGCCTGCGAACTGAGCGATGCCCGCGACCGTGCGCAGCCCGGCCCCGCCCGCGATCTCACCGTGCCGCACGGCGACGTACCGAGTGATGTCCGCGGCGGTCGCGTCGCGTTCCGCGTCGATGTAGGTCTCGCGCGGAAACTCCTCGCGCCACGGAACCCCTTGCGTGTCCGGTGCGGCGACGGCGTCGGCCATGACGTCCAGCCACTGGTCGAGCTCGTCGTCACCGCTCACCCGGATCGTGATCCCCTCCGGCGGCGTCACGTCGTACCGCTGCTCGATCACGAGCCCGAGTACGTTCTCGAACGACTCCAGTTGATACCCGCGCCGGCTCAGCAGGATGCCGATCTCCGGGTCGCCGAGATGCGCGAGCTCGACCTGCACCGGTGCCCCGACCCGGGCGTAGGCACGCTCGATCTCGTCCAGCTCCCCCTCGGCAGGTACGCCGCCGAAGCCGAGCCCGACGACCTTGTTGTACGGCGAGTCGTCAGCCGCGAAGCTCGCGAGCCCGCCGCCCACCGGGATCACGAATCCGCGACCGTCGCCCAACCGGCGATGTGTGGCGCGGGCGCCGGCCTCGATCAGCCCGGCTTCGGCCCGCTCGATCCGCTCCGCGAGCCCGACGTCGCAGAAGAGCCGGCCGGTCATGACTGGTCCGCCACGAGCTCCCGATCCAGCCAGATCCGATCTCGCAACGGGATGCCGTCGATGACGATGCCGTCCGGGTAGCCGGACGCGGAGGTGAAAGCGTCCCGCTCGACCCGAAGCATCCGGAACCCCTGACGCTGATAGAACCGGAGATTCCCCACATCCGCCGCAGCGGTGGAAACCACCATCCGGGAAGCCCCACCGCGCCGGCAGTGCTCCACGGCAGCCTCCACCAACGCCCGGCCCACACCGGTCCCCCGTCGCTCCGCCAGCACCGCCATACTCTTCAACTCGACGGCGCCGTCACCGTCCACGACCTGGAGATGCCCGACCACCAGTCCGTTGTCCTCAGCGACGAGCACGTCCCCGGATCCCAGGTAGCGATCGACCTCCGCCTCGGAGTCGTCCGCCTCCCGGAACAGTCCCCGCAACGCCTCACGGTCCCCGCCCCACCACCGAATCACCATCTCCCCACCATCGCACGCCGCCGGCGAAACCGCGCCCCTGCACACGAAGGGGTGAGTGACCCGTAAGCGCGCCACCGTGTCCGCGCCCGGCGCTAACGGCCGGCTTACCGATCGGCGGATCCGGTCGCGGCCGGCGATTTCGGATCTACCGTCGAACGCATTCATCCCTTTCCTGTCGGAGGAATCGATCATCATGCGCAATCCGTCCGTCCGTTCCCTGCCGCCGCTGCTGCTCGCGGTTGCGGCGCTGGCCGCCGGCGGCACCGGCGTCGCCAACGCTCAGGGGCCGACAGCAACCAATGACGCGCAAGTCGTTGGCCATGTCTACGAAGCGACCAACGCCGCGGCCGGCAATGCGGTTCAGATCTTCGACCGGCTGCGCGACGGCCGGCTGCGTACAGGAAGCGTCGTCGCCACCGGCGGACTGGGGCTCGGAGCGTCGCTGGCGTCGCAGAACGCGCTGGTGCGTCAAGGGGACTTGTTGTTCGTGGTCAACGCCGGCGACGACACGATCTCGACGCTGGCGATCACTCCGCGAGGTCTCGTGCAGCGAGACGTCGAACCCACCGGCGGTGACCGGCCCGTGAGTGTCACGGTCCACGGAAGCACCGTGTACGTCCTCAACCAGGGCGACGGAACCATCAGCGGACTTCGCCTCGGTCCGGACGGTCAGCTGAGCCCCCTCCACGGTTCGACCAGACAGCTCAGCAAGGTCGGCGACACGGACGCAGCCGCCGCACAGGTCTCCTTCACCCCGGACGGGCGCCATCTCCTCGTCACGCACAAGGGCGATCAGACGATCGACACCTTCGCGGTGCACGGCCGGTACGCGGGCCGCGCTGTCCCGAGTCGCTCCGCCGGCTCGACGCCGTACGGCTTCGACTTCGACCGCCGCGGCCACGCGATCGTGTCCGAGGCGGGCCCGAGCGCGGTGTCGTCGTACGCCGTCCGCTTCGGCCGGCTGAGCACGATCAGCCCGTCCGTGCGCGACACCCAGGCGGCTGCCTGCTGGCTTGTCACGACGCGGGACGGCCGCTACGCGTTCACGGTCAATGCCGCGAGCTCGACCGTCTCGTCGTACCGCATCAGCACCGACGGGCGGGTCTCCTTGCTGCAGGCCGTCGCCGCGCGCACCTCCGGCGGCGGCACCGACGCCGCCCTCAGCCCGGACGGCACGACGCTGCAGATTCGCCTCGGCAACGGGAACATCGCGTCGTACGCCGTATCGCACGACGGTGACCTGACTTCCCAGCAGGACACTGCCGGGGCCGCCACGAGCGGAACCGCAGGGCTCGCCACCGACTGACGCTGTTCTGGAGCCGGCGGTCTGTTATCGGTTGAGGTACCAGACCGCCGCGTTCAGCGCCGTCGCGAAGGTGGTCCACAACAGGTACGGGACCAGGAGCCACGCAGCCGCCGGCCGGATCGAATGGAAACGGCGAATGGTCCACACGATCGCCGGCCAGAGCAACAGGATCTCCGCGAGGGCGATCCCGCGCAGGCCCGCGCCGAAGAACAGCGGCGTCCAGGCAGCGTTCAAGAGAAGCTGGACGGTGTAGATCGTCAGCGCGCTCGACCACCCGCTACGACGCCACACCATCCATCCGCTGACGGCGATCGTCACGTAGAGGACTGTCCAGACCGGTCCGAACAGCCAGCTCGGCGGAGCCCACGCCGGTTGCTCCAGAGCACGGTAGCGCGAGGCCGCATCGGCCACGGCCAACCCGCCGATCAGCGCGGCTGCCGCGACGGCCGCGCCGAATCCGGCAAGACCGAGAACCGGGCGGGCGGGATGATCCGTGATCGAGGCGCTCATCTGATTCCCCGTCTGTTGACATCGGCAACCTGAACCCGCCAGTACCCTCATGCGACCCCGTCCACGCACCGTGGAGATCCGGGCCCCGGAAGCTCTGAGGGCCGAACGGCCCCGAAGCTCGGGACTCTCGCCCGCTGCTTCCGCGTGCTCCACCGGCGAACCTGACGACAGTGGCATGGGAGGAGTGGACATGACCGCGCTCACCTTCCTCGGCGCGGCCGGAACGGTGACCGGCAGCAAGTTCCTGCTGGAACACAGCGACGAGCGGATCCTGATCGACTGCGGCCTGTTCCAGGGCGAGGCGCGATGGCGACGCCGCAACTGGGACCCGTTCCCGATCGACCCGGCATCGCTGGACGCCGTCGTACTCACCCACGCACACCTCGACCACTGCGGCTACCTGCCCGGCCTCGTCCGGCAAGGCTTCCACGGACCGGTGATCTGCACGCCCGGTACGGCGGACGTCGCCGCGATCGTGCTCCGTGACGCCGCCCGTCTCCAGATGGAGGACGCTCAGCACGCCCGCGCCGGCGGCTACTCCAAGCACGATCCACCGCAACCGCTCTTCGACTCCGAGGATGCCGAACGGGCGATCCGGTTCTTCCGCCCCATGACCGACGGCGTCCACCTGGCCGATACCTCCGTACGACTGCACCGGGCCGGCCACATCCTCGGCTCGGCCTTCGCGGAGCTCGAGTTCGACGGGCGAAGACTGCTGGTGAGCGGGGATCTCGGCCGCCAACAGCATCCGCTGCTCCGCCCGCCCGAGCCGCCGCCGGCCGTCGACACGGTCCTGGTCGAGGCGACGTACGGCGACCGCCAGCACGACGCGCTCGACCACGCCCAGCTCGCGCACCTGATCTCCACCACCGCGGCACGTGGAGGTGTCGTACTGATGCCGGCCTTCGCGATCGACCGCACCGCGATCCTGCTGCACGAACTCGCCGGCCTGATGCGCGATGGTCTCATCCCCCACCTGCCGGTGTACGTCAACAGCCCGATGGCATTGGCCGCCCTCGACGTCTACCGCGCAGCGGTCGCGAACAAGTCACCCGAGCTCCGCCCCGAGATTCTCGGCGGGCCGGACCCGTTCGACCCCGGGACGCTGCGCCTGGTCCACTCCGTCGAGGAGTCCATGCGGATCAGCGACCCGGGCCGCCCGTCGGTCGTGATCTCGGCGTCCGGCATGGCGACCGGAGGACGGGTGCTGTACCACCTGGCGCGTCTGCTCCCCGGGAGGCGCAACACCGTCGTACTCCCGGGCTTCCAGGTTCCCGGCACGCGCGGCCGCGCGCTGCTGGACGGCGCCCGCGCGCTCAAGATCCACGGCCGCTACGTGCCGGTCCGCGCGCAGGTTGTCGGGCTCTCCGAGTTCTCCGCCCACGCCGACTCCGACGAGCTCATCGGCTGGCTGTCGGCGGCGCCGAGCGCTCCCGAGACCGTGTACGTCGTCCACGGCGAGGACCATGCCCGCGCCGTACTGGCCGGGCGGATCCACGACGAACTCGATTGGACCGCGGTGACACCCAGGCACCTTGAACGCGTCCGCCTCTGATCAGGACCCGGCCCGAACTGGAGACCTTGGCCGACATCGGTGGCGAGCAGAGGGACGTCTGCGGACCGAGGTCGGGACCTTCGTCCGTTCGGCCGGCGGTGCGCCGGACGGACGATCGACGTACGGTGCGGCGTTCGTGGCGAGCCCGCCGACGGTCCGGAGGTGCACGATGACTCGAGTCCGATCAACCATCGACGTGACGAGCACCTTGCCTCGGTGGTCGTCCGTGCTGGCGGTTGTCGCGCATCCGGACGACGAATCGTTCGGGCTCGGCGCGGCACTGGACGCCTTCGCACGGGCCGGCAGCGACGTCTCGGTGCTGTGCCTGACGCACGGGGAGGCCTCGACGCTCGGACCTGCCGGCGACCTCGGCGTACTTCGTGCCAAGGAGCTGCAGATCGCGGCCGGCGCACTGGGCGTCGACTCGGCCGTCCTGCTCGATCATCCCGACGGCGCCTTGGCCACCGTCGACCTGAACACGCTGAAGAGCGACATACTCGCCCAGATCAGGGCGTCGGGCGCAGACGGCCTGCTCGTCTTCGACCCGTCCGGGGTCAGCGGGCACGCCGACCACTCAGCCGCCACCGCCGCCGCGCTGGCAGCTGCTCGCTGCGTGGACCTGCCCGTACTCGGCTGGACGATCCCGCGCCTGGTCGCCGACCGGTTGAACCGGAAATTCTGGACGGCCTTCGCCGGGCACGACTCGCGAGACATCGACCTGGTGGTTCCGGTCGACCGGGAGAACCAGCGCATCGCAAGCCTCGCGCACGCCTCGCAGGCCGTCCCCACGAGT
Source organism: Kribbella sp. NPDC051936 (assembly GCF_040680955.1). NCBI lineage: Bacteria > Bacillati > Actinomycetota > Actinomycetes > Propionibacteriales > Kribbellaceae > Kribbella > Kribbella sp. NPDC051936. The sequence goes on from NZ_JBFAXS010000002.1 coordinate 850,442, forward strand.
GTGCTCTGGCACCGCCTCGACCTGCTGGGAAACCAGGAGCACTTCCGTTGGCTGCGCCGGCCCACGCCGCCGGCCGCCGAGCCGAACGGCACCAGGACGATCCGGGTCGGCCATCTGGACGGCGACCGTTTCGGCATCCAGATCCGGGAGCACAGGCTCACCGTCGACCAGCCGACGGACGCCGGCGGCGAGGACACCGCCCCCACGCCGACGGAACTCTTCGTCGCGTCCCTTGCCGCATGTGTCGCGTTCTACGCCCGACGCTACCTGCACCGGCACAACCTCGACACCACCGGCCTCAGCGTCGAGACCAGCTTCGCACTGGCGCAGAAGCGGGCGCGAGTCGACCGGATCGACGTCACCGTCAAGCTCGCGGCCGACCTCCCGCCCGCGCGACGCGACGCCCTGCTGGCCGTCGTCAACCACTGCACCGTCCACAACTCGATCACCACCCCGCCGGAGATCTCGATCACCCTGGCAGGGTGAGGTTCACGGCAGTTGCACGTACCCGTGGCGCATCTTCCACAGGAAGTACTTCTCGAAGCCCAGCTTCATCAGATGGGCCTGCGGACCGGGGATGAGTACGCCGTGCTTGCGCGGCGGCAGCATTTTGTCGGCCAGGATGATGACACCGTTGTTCCCGGCATCCATCACGCAGACCGCCTTGATGTCGCCGAACGACTTGGTGTTCACCGGCTCCTCGCCGCGGATCTGCGCGGCGATGTTCTCGGCGGCGGTGTGCGCCATCACCTCGGTCGGGAAGCCCGTCTTCGGGATGCCGACCGGCGTCGGCGTCTGCCACGGTACGTCGACCGCGGCCGCCACACCGACCGCGTACACGTCGTCGTGCTTCTCGCTCTGGTACGTGTCCCGCACCACGACGTACCCCTTCTCGTCGGCCAGCCCGTTCGAGTCCTCGAGGAAGCGCTGCCCGAGGAACGGCGGGATCACCATGCCGAAAGCGAACGGCACCGTCTCGCCGTCCGCCAGCACGAGCGCGCCGTCGTCGACGTGGTCGATACCGACCGAGATGCGCGCCTCGATCCCTTCCTTCTTGAGGAACATCCCGAGCAACTGCTCGCCGTGCGGCAGCCCGCCGATCCCGAAGTGCCCGAGGAACGGCTCCGCCGTGACGTAGGTAAGCTTCACCTTCTTCTGCAGACCCGCCTTCCGCAGTTGGTACGCGGTGTTGAACAGGAACTCGTACGCCGCCCCGAAGCAGCCCGCACCCTGCGTGGCCGCGACGACGACGTCGCCGGGGTCATCGAGGAACCGGCGCCAGGCGACAGCGGTCCGTTCGGCCTCCCGGAGAGTGGTGATCGTGTTCGCGTTCTCCTTGAACCCGGGAACGACGTCGTCCTTGTTGCGGTAACCGGTCGCAATGACCAGGTAGTCGTAGCCGAACTGCCGGCCGTCGTCGATCGTGACCTGCTTGGCCACCGGGTCGACCGCGGTTGCGGCCGCGTGGACGAACTCGATGCCGTGCGCATCCAGCGTCGGCGCCACCGGGAACGTGATGTCCGCCTCGTCCCGTTTGCCGAACGGAAGCCAGATCAGGCTGGGATTGAAGAGGAAGTGGTCACTCGCGGACACGACCGTCACGTCCACGTCGCCCTCGAGCTCGTGCTTGACCGCCAGCGCCGCGGTCATCCCACCGAAATTGGCGCCCAGCACCAGAACCTTCCGACGCATCTCCAGCCTCCTCGATCAACCAACCGTCACGGTCATTGAGCCGCGGCAGGCCAAGCCGAGGGAGAGGCGATCGACCCGCAACCCGTGGGCCGCAGGTCCTTCGAGGTGTCAGGCCAGGGACAGGAACCTGTTGCCGGCGCGTTACGAGACCGTCGTACCGATCAGGCTGCCGACGCCGTACGTCACGGCGACGGCCAGGGCGCCGACGACGACCTGGCGGAGGCCGGAACGGAGGGCTGCGCGGCCGTTGAGCACGCCGATGCCGGCGCCGACGGCGAACATGGCGACGAGGGCGGCGACCAGCGCCGCGACGAACGCCGCTGTTCCGCCGCCGATCAGGTACGGCAGAACCACGACGAACGCACCGGCGGCGAACGCGATCATGCTCGATGCCGCGGCCGTCCAGGGGCTACCGAGCGCGTCGGGATCCAGACCGAGCTCTTCACGGACCAGCGAATCCAGGGCCGCAGGCGGGTCGGCCATCAGTTGGTCGGCCAAGCGAGCGGCCTCGTCCTTCGGAATGCCCTTCGCCTCGTACAGCAGCGCCAACTCGAGCCGCTCCTCCTCAGGATTCTCGTCGAGTTCGGCCGCCTCCAGGCTGATCTCACGCTCGAACATCTCCCGCTGGCTGGACATCGAGACGTACTCTCCCGCAGCCATCGAGAACGCCCCGGCGAGCAGACCGGCGACGCCGGCCAGCAGCACCGTCGATCGCCCTGCCCCTGAGCCTGCGAAACCCATCACCAACGCGGCGTTGGAGACCAACCCGTCACTGACGCCGAACACGGCAGCACGCAGACCGCCGGACCGATCGCCACGGTGCCATCGCTCACGCTGTGCGATCTGCTCTGTCGGCGTGCCCGCGCCCCCGGAGCGCATCCGCGCGATGCGTCGTCCATGGCGGCGTTCCTCAGCGGCCATCCCCTCCGCGGCCTGCGGGTCGGCGTCGTACTTGTTCGCATCGGCACGCTCCATCCGCTCGACGTACGGCAACAGCGGCCCGGCACCGACCCGGCGCGACAGCCAGCCCAGCAGGCGGGTGCGCAGCCCGGGCCGACCGGCCACCGGCACCTCGGCACCCGCCTCGCGAAGTTTCGCCTCCCAATGCGAGGCATGCCGCTCCTCGATGGCGGCCAACTCGGTGAACGCGTCCCGCCGCGTCCCACTCTCGACCGCCGCCAAGGCCTGGTAGAGCGCAGCCGCGTCCCGCTCGGCCGCAAGCATTGCACGGTAACGACGGACGTCGGCCTTCGTGAGCCGAGGTTCAGACATGGCCACTCAGTCCCTTCACGATGCCACTGCACCACTGTCAGGATCAGATTAGGTCGGCCGACACACTCACACGACGCGGCGAGCCCGATGTCTGCGTCCACGCGGCGCCGGTCCGCCAGTTACGCCGCATACAGGCCGACACCGAGAAGTGCCGCCCAGATCAGCCCGGCGGCGAGCAGCACACGGTCGCGGAAGATCTCGTGCTCCGGCTCCTCTCCACGGCCGGTGGAGACCAGAAGGGCATAACGGAGAAGGCCGGTGAGGAAGGGCACGAACGAGATGGCCAAGAGCTCGCGGTAGACGTCATGGCCTAGGTTCTGAAAAGCCCACATGCCGTACGACAGCGCGGTTCCGAGCAACGCGACTGCCATGACCTGGTCGAGCCAGGAACTCGGGTACGCCGCCAGCACCGGACGGCTGACCCCGTTACCGGACGTGCTGTGCTCCGCCTTGCGCTTGCCGGTGACGAGGAAGATCGCCCCGAACAACGAGACGAGAAGGAACCAGTTCGACACCGGCAGTCCGGTTGCCATGCCGCCCGCGGCCGCCCTCAGTACGAAACCCAGCGCGACGATGATCAGGTCGACGACTGCGATGTGTTTCAGCCCGGCGACGTACAGCACTTGGGTGGCGAGATACACACCGGCGATGCTGAATGTCCGCCAGCCGAGGCCGCTCATGACCGCGAGGCCCAGCAAAGCCGCGCTGACACCGAATACTGCGGCCGTCGCCGGGTTGAGCGCACCGGAAGCGACCGGCCGCAGGCGCTTGCGGGGGTGCCGACGGTCGTCGGACGCGTCCCGGATGTCGTTGAACGCGTAAATGGCGACCGCGAGCAGCACGAACCCGGCAGCGGCGATCGCAGCCCGCACCACGATGGCCGGCGACTCCAAGGCCCCGGCAGCGGCCGGTGCAGCAAACAGCATGACCGCCTTGTGCCACTGCTGCGGCCGGCTCAGCCGCAGCAGCGCCCGCACCGTACTTTCACCCTGCGCTGCAGGCCGGAGAAGTGTCCGGACGCTGGTCATTTCGCGGTCACATAGAAGAAGTCGCGCTGGTCGTCGACCAGGTAGCGATCGGCCGGGGAGTTCATCGAGTTCAGCAGCCGTTGTCCGGTGACCGTTTCGGCCGGGCCGGGCTGCTCGATGTCGAAGCTCACCATCGCCGCATGGATGTCGAGCTCCATGCCCTGGACGATGCCCGCCTGGTGCATCGCCGAGGTCAGCGTCGCGAGTGTCAGCTTGTTGCCCGCGACGTAGATCAAGTTGCCATGAGCATCTGTTCCGAGACCGGACCGCCAGGTGTACTGGAACTGACTGCGGACGGTGCCCCAACGCCCGTTGGCGTTCGCGGTCAGCCCGTCGACGATCTTGCCGTCGACGATCACCGGATCGAGGTTCTGGCGGACCGCAACGACATCCTTGGTCATCGTGACCGTTCGGTTCCAGACACCGATGCGTGCCGAGCCGTCGCGGAGGATCACCACGGACGCCCGTCCGTCGACCAGCGGGACGGCCGGAGACTGGTTCGTCCACCACCCACCGTGCGAATCCTTCATCTTGAAGCCGGCGTTGAACGTCGCCACGAGGGCCGGGAGGTCTGCGGCTGGTACCGAGTACCCGGCCTTGGACGCCATCCCGACGAGCGGCTCCCGGGTCCCCGGCATCAAGTGCAGCCGGTAACTGCCGCGCGGCAGCAACGCCGCGGCGACAGAAACGGGCAGGTGCAGCGGGTCAGGCCGGAACCAGGTCGTCCAGACCAGCGGTAGGCCTGACCTGGACTGCCGTGCGACCGACCACTTGCCCTCGTGGTCCAGCACAGTCACGCCAGGCAGCAGTTGAACAGTCGGCAATTCAGTTGCACTTGGACGAACCCTGGCCTGCCCCGTTCTCGGCGCACCGCCCGGCTCGGGGGTTGTCGTGTCAGCCGGCGCGCCGGTCGCAGGCGGTTGCTGGTGGGAGTACTTCCAGGTCTCGACCGTGTCGATCACGAATCCGGCGCCGTGATCGCGAAACCACTCCACGGTCCGGACCGTGAAACTCGCGTTCCCGGGATACAACAGCGCCCGTACATAGGACACGGCGGGAACAACCAGGAGCAGGAAGAGGGCGAGGGCGATCCACCGCTTCCGCACCCGACGCCGCTTGCGTTCGTGGGCGTTCTGCTTCATGACACCAGTAGATCGAGATCGACCTGAGAGGACGCGGAGAAGCGTCATCGCCAGGAAGGCGGGAGCACCCGGCGCGGGAGGATGCCGAGGATACGTACGACGAGGCCCATGACTCGCGGCACCCAGATGACTGTCTTGCGGCTGTCCACGGCAGCCGCGACTCGCCTGGCGACACGATCGGGATCAGTAGCGAGGGGCGGCTTGGCAAGGTCGGCCGTCATCCGCGTCCGGACGAATCCCGGGCGGACAACCAGGATCCGTACGCCGGTGTCCGCCGTCTGTCGCGCGAGCAGAAGCGCGGTCGAGTCCGCCAACTGTTTGCCCAGCGAGTACTCGGCGATCGATTGCCGCGGCCGAACCGCAGCAGCTGAGGACAAAAGCACGATCTGCTGTGGTCTCCGCTGCGTCAACGCACGCAGCAGAAGCGCGACGGCCAGGCCGTTGACAACCAAGCCTTGTGCGAACGACTTCTCCGACATCGACCCCACCGCGACGATTGCGAGCTCGAGTGCATAACCTGCGCAGGCATGATCGAGCATCCCGTCGAGTTCGGCGACGTCGAGAGCCGCGTCGTACTCCGTTGTCGCCACGGTGTACCCGGCATCGCGGAGCTTCTCGGCGTTGCACTTGAGTTCCCCGTTCGGACGGCCGGCAAGGATGACGCGACGCGGTGCCGGTCCGAGCAGCCGGAGGAGCACAGCCATCCCGATCTCGGACGATCCGCCGACCAGGAGTACCGATCGGGTCATGTCAGCAGGCCGAGCCGCTCGGCCAGTCCGGACGTCCATCGTCCCGCCGGATCCAGTCGCTGCCGGGTGCGGCGCCAGTCCGTCAGCCGGGGATACATCATCGGTATCAGCTCCGGAGTCGCGATCGTGTCCTTCGACAGGTAGATACGCCCTCCGGCGCCGGCTACGAGTTTGTCGACCGGCCGCAGCGTGTCGTGGTCATTCAGCCAACGCGCGGGAAGGTCCAGAGCGAGCGTCCAGCCCGGGATCGGGAACGACAGCGGGCCCGCGTCGCCGAACCCGAGATTCTTCAGCGTCACCAGCGCGGGCGTCATGCCCCGGGTACTGAAGAACGCGAGTACGTCGTGCAGCGTCCCGGTCCGGTCCGGCGGAACGGCGAACTGGTACTGGATCATCCCCCGGCGTCCGAACGCCGCCGGCCACCCGTTCGCGCGATCGAGCGGACACAACGCAGCGCGCAGCGCGACGAGTTGCGAGTTGCCTGACCGGCTGAGATGCCACCGTGCCGCCGAGGCTGCCGCGATGGTCGCGTTCGAGACCACACCAGTTCCGGGCAACGACCTTCGGTGGCCGGTGCCCGCCACCCGGGGCTCTGGAAACGGCGCGACCACACCAGGCAGGTCGAGTGTCGACGCGCTGTAGTACTCGTCCACGATTCCGCGTCCCAGACGCGCGCCGCGCACATGCGCGTCCAGCCACGCGATCGCATGCCGACCTGGTTCGAGCTCCTGTCGCTCGGCCGCCGCTCGCATCGCCTCGACGGTCTGATCCAGCGAGTACGTCCGGCAGCGGTTCCTGATCATCCACCCGGTGTCCACCCGCTGGAGCTGGATCGCCGCCCGGAGAATGACGCCGGTCAGTCCCATGCCGCCGGTCGTCGCCCAGAACGCGTCCGGATCCTGACTTGGTGACAGCTGAGCCATGGTCCCGTCGGACCGCAGCAACGCCATCCACAGCACATGCTGGCCGAAGGATCCCGCACCTGGGTGATTCTTGCCGTGGACGTCGCCGGCGATCGCTCCCCCGACCGTGATGTACTCAGTGCCCGGTACCACCGGAAGGTTCCAGCCGAGCCAGAGCGTCTGGTCGATGAGATCCTTCAGGAGGGTGCCGGCTTCCACGACGACCACGCCGTTTCCCTGGTCGAACGAGCCGATCCGATCGAGCGCGGTCAGGTCGAGCACGATGGTCGTGCTGTCACCTGGGAGCGCCGCATCGCCGTAGCTCTTGCCCGCTCCGCGCACAGTGATCCTCGGTTCGGTCAGCACCGCATCGACGACCGCCCCGTCGAATTCGGGCCGCCGCACCCGGCACGTTCGGTTGAGCGTCCGGCCCCAGCCGGACAACGACTGCAGGCCGGGAGCTTCGTGGATCATGATCTCGACGCTAGGTACTGCCGACTGAGAGCGTGCTGAGTCGAGTAGGCCGTCAGGTGCTGGGCGACCACGTGCTTCCAGGACATCCCGGGCTCGGTGTGCCGATTGAAGGCCTGGATGCGCGACAGTGTCGCTCCGTCGCACAGCAGGGCCGCCGCGGCCGCCGCCATCTCGGAGTCGGTGCGCACCAGGTATCCCTCGATGTCCGGTCGGACGAACTCTCCGACGCCGCCCGAAGCCATTGCGATGACCGGCAGGCCCGCGCAGCGGGCTTCGAGCGCGGCAACGCCGAAGGACTCGAGCTCCGCGGGTGCCAGATAGACATCCGCAGACGCGTACAACTGCTGGATCTCGAAGCGGGTCAAGCGTCCCGGTAGGTCGACCCAGTCGCCAAGACCCCGACGTTGCACCGCCCTGGCGACCGCCCCGGCCTGCGGTCCGTCTCCGACAACGATCGCTCGAAGAGCGACGGCGGCCGGTACGCTCGCGCGGATCTGCTGCAGAATCGACAGTACGGCCATCGGGCGCTTCCGCCTGGCCAGCCGCATCGTACTCACGAGGGTCAGCGGATGGTCCGTACGCCGAGCTTGACGCCACAGTGCCGGATCGACGCCGTTGTGCAGCACGCCGACCTGCCGACGCGGCAGAAGCCTCTCCAGGACACGCGCCACTACCTCGCTGACGGCCGACCATTGCACGTCGCCGACGTACCGGTCTATCCGCGCAACCGGCCACGGCGTCGACGAGCTCGGCAGTGAATGCAGCGTCAGGAGCGGACTGTCGGCCAGTCGCGCGGCGCACCAGGCAAGCGGAGACACCAAGGAGGAGTGGCAGTGCACGACATCGAAGTGTCGCAATGCGGCACGTAGACGGTCGACAGCTGACCTGAGTGGTACTCCGGCAAACGCAGGGAGGCGCACAACGGGAACGTCTCCCCCTGCCACCGGTCCTTCAGCGGTTGTGAAGACCGTGACCTCGTGACCGGCGCGTATCAGGTGGACGGCAAGATCGTGGACCTGGAGCTCGATACCGCCGAGCCGGGGAAGGTAGCAGTCGCTCACCAGCGCGATCCTCATCCGGCCGGCTCCTCGAGCGCCGCTGGACTGGCGCGGGACTGAAGCCATGACCACGCGGCCAGCAGCACGCCGCCGACCGGGATCTCCATCAGGTACGTGAACCCGCGGAACAACAGCAATCCGGCGGCGACTCCGGCAGGATCACCTCCGAGCGCGACCAGAGCGGCCGTCGTCCCGACCTCGACGACACCGGCGCTTCCCGGAGTGATCGGCACCAACGTCAACAGGCGTTCGACAGCCAGCGCAGTGAAGAGGACGGGAACGCCCAGTGGAACGTGAAGCACGGCGAAGCAGAGCCAGAGCAGAGCGAGCTGCAGGGCGACGTACGCGACCATCCCGACCGTCATCGGCTGCCACCCGGTGCGCATCACCTGGAGGATCCGGCGCCGCAGGTCCGGCAGCCGGTCCTTGAAATCGGTGCGCCGGAACACGCCGGCCAACTTGTCGAGCAGACTGCCGACCGCCACGGCCGCCCGCTCGTCGACAAGGATCCAGAGACTCGCGACGACCGCGGCCGGCACCGGCAGGAGCAGCAGAGTCGCCGACCCGAACGCATGACCGCTGTGCAGGATCGGGATCAGGCCGAGAGCGAGTGCGACGACGCCGAGCTTCGAGGCGACGTTGAGTAACGTCGTCACGGCGAGAGAGGCGCCGAATGCGCCTGGGCTGAATCCCCAGCGGCGGATCATCGCGAAGTTCAGCGCCGTGCCTGCTGCGCCGCCGAGCGGCAGTACATTCGCCACGGCGCTTCCGGTCAGGTTCAGCGTCAGGCCTCGCCGTTTTGTCAGTCCCGGGAGCGATGCGGCCAGTACGAACGAGTGGGCCCACAGTCCGGCGATCCACACGACCGCCAGCACCGCCAGCGATCCAGCGGAGACCTGGCCGAGGACGGCTCCGACCTGAGTCCAGGTGGCGCCAACCGCACGGGGAAGGAGGACCACCAGTGCAGCGGTGATCAACGCACTCAGGACGGAGGTCACCAGCCGCCGTCGTCGTCCGCGGACAATGGCCGATACGGCCGGCCGCTCTTCGTTCTCACTCATCGAATCAAGCGTGTCGTCCGGACGCTGAGAGGGTGCTGAGAGCAACTAGAGCGGTCCGGCAGGGCGTGTCATGCTGTCAGGATGGCGAGGACTTTCACCCTGGTGGCGTTCCACGCGCACCCGGACGACGAGGCCTTGCTGACGGGCGGGTCGCTGGCTCGCCTTGCCGCTGAGGGGCACCGCGTCGTACTCGCGGTCGCCACGGACGGCGAGGCGGGGGCGGCCGCTTCGCCGTACCGGTCAGGGCCTGGACTGGCGGCGTTCCGGCGCGACGAGCTGGAACGATCTGCCGCCGCTCTCGGCTGTGCGCGGGTGGTGCGATTCGGGTTCAAGGATTCGGGGTCGTCGGAGCCGTTCACCGGCGATGGGTTCAGCGCGCTGCCGGTCGAGGATGCCGCGGAACCGCTCATCGCTCTGCTGCGGGAGGAGCAGGCCGACGCGTTGACGATCTACGACCCGGCCGGCGGATACGGGCATCCGGATCACCGGCAGGTGCACACCGTCGGCACCTATGCCGCCGCCCGGGCCGGGACCGCCTTGGTGCTGGAGGCAACTATCGACCGCCGGCAGATCCGTCGGCTGGTCCGGATCGTCGAGGCGATCCCCGGCGTACTGCCGGCGGTCTCCGCCGCGGCCTACGAGCAGGCCTACTCCCCCAGCGCGGCGATCACCCACCGAGTCGATGTACGGCCTTTCACGCCCCAGAAGCGAGCTTCGTTCGAGGCACATGCCAGTCAGGCGAGTTCCGACGACGGCGCGCGCACGCTGGCTCTGCTGCTCAAACTGCCCCGGTGGCTGTTCCGGTCGTTGCTGGGCCGGGAGTGGTACGTCGAGCACGGCCGCACGCCCGGTCGTCCGCTGGACGACTTGTTCGCATCCCTTCGATGAGCTCCCGGACGGCACAGAACGACGTGGGTCCTCAGCTGCCACTCAGCCAGGAAGCGCCACGCTGATTCGGTTCGAGCATCCACGCTGCCAGGAATCGGCCTGCGACGATGGGGCGGAGGTGTGAACGAGCAGAGGATGGAGAGGTCCAGTTGTCGGCGCTGCGTAGCACGATCTCAAGGCTGAGCCGTGCCAGTGTTCGGAGCAGGTCCGCCGCAGCCGCGGTTGTCGTCGTCGCGGGTGCGATGGCCTTGGGCGCTGTCTTGCTGCTGCTTCTGCTGCAGCGGGCTCTCATCACAACCGTCTCCGACGCCGCGGACGTGCGAGCCGACGATGTCGCCGGTCAGATCGACGAGGAAGGCGTGGCCAAGCTGAACGACGATCTCGTTCAGTCGACCAGAGCGAGCCAGATCGTGCAGGTGCTCGACAGCTCTGCTCGGGTCGTCGCGGCGTCGTCTCCACGGGCAGAATCAGCTCCGCTGACCCACCTGCGTCCCGAACCCGACGCAGTACTGCGTGCGGAGGTCGGCGACATGCCGTTGCTGGACGACGATCACGACTACCTGATCGTCGCACGTGGTGTCGAGTACGGCGGGCGGAACTACACCGTCGTGGTGGCATCATCGATCGCAACTGAGCGCTCGACTGTCACCACTGTCGCGCAGTACCTCGCGATCGGCATTCCCGCGCTGCTGGTCGTCGTCGGCGCGGCGAGCTGGATGCTCACCGGCCAGGCGCTGAAGCCGGTCGAGCGGATCCGGACCCGCGTGCAGGGCATCGAGTCCAGCGACTTGACCGAGCGCGTTCCGGTGCCGCAGACCGAGGACGAGATCGCGAGACTCGCCGCAACGATGAACGAAATGCTCGATCGTCTGCAGGCCGGCCAGGCGACTCAGCGTGCGTTCGTCGCCGATGCGAGCCACGAACTCAGGTCGCCGCTCGCGACGGTGTCCGCCGGCCTGGACGTCATCGAGCCATCGGCCCGCGGTCAGAGCTGGCAGGAGCTGCATCGGTTGATGCAGGGCGAGGCCGAGCGGATGCGTCGACTGGTCGAGAATCTGCTGCTGCTCGCCAAGGCCGACGATGCCGCGCTGCCCCTGCACCGCACCGAAGTCGATCTGGACGACCTGGTCGACGCGGAAATCCTGCGGCTCCGGGAGTCCGGCCTGCTCACCGTGATCGGCGACGTGAAACCTGTCAGGGTTCTCGGTGATCCGCTCCGGCTGAGTCAGCTGCTCCGCAATCTGGTCGAGAACGCCGCGACCGCGGCACAGAGCACGGTGCGCCTCAGCACGACTGAGCGAGACGGTCAGGCGGTCCTCACGGTCGAAGACGATGGCGACGGGATCCCCGTGAACGACCGCCTGCGCGTCTTCGAGCGATTCGTCCGCCTGGACACCAGTCGCGCACGGGCGAGCGGCGGCTCAGGACTCGGTCTGTCCATCGTCCAGGAGATCGTCAAAGCACATCACGGAACCGTCACCTTGACTCCGGGCGCCTCACGGGGCACCGTCGCAACAGTCACGTTGCCGCTACCGGCGCACTGACTCAGCTTGCTCTCAGCGAATCGGCAGGACACTGGCAACATGCGGGTTCTGGTAGTCGAGGACGAGGTCCCCCTGGCAGAGACGATCAGGCACGGCCTGACCGAGGACGGGTTCGTGGTCGAGATCGTCCACAACGGCGAGGACGGCGTCTGGGCGGCGACCGAACATCCGTACGACGTGATCGTTCTCGACATCATGTTGCCGAAACTGAACGGCTACAAGGTGCTCGAGCAGATTCGCGAACGTGGTGTCTGGGCCCCGGTGCTGATGCTGACCGCGAAGGACGGCGACTACGACCAGACGGATGCCTTCGACCTCGGGGCTGACGACTACCTCACGAAACCGTTCAGCTTCATCGTGCTGATCGCCCGCCTGCGCGCCCTGATCCGCCGCGGCGCACCGGAGCGGCCGGTGGTCATGCGGGCCGGCGACCTGGTCCTGGATCCGGTCCGGCGCCGGGTGGAGCGGGCCGGGCAGGAGATCGTCCTGACCCGCCGCGAATACGGGCTGCTCGCTTTCCTGATGCGCCACCGCGGCGAGACGGTCAGCAAGACCGAGATCCTGGAGAATGTCTGGGACCCGGCGTTCGACGGCGACCCCAACGTCGTCGAGGTCTACATCCGGTACCTGCGGCTCAAACTGGACGCACCGTTCAATCGCACTGCGATCCAGACGGTCCGCGGCATGGGATACCGCATCGATCCCGACGGCGGCTGATCATCGAAACCTGATGTCTGGTCATGCTCCGACGACCCGAAGGCTGTGAGTCCACTGTCACGATGCACGCTGTTCGGTCTGCTGGCAGCCGCCTTGGGGACAATCGGGTTCGTCGTGCAGGCAGACGCGGTGATCGAAGGAGACGGGCTCGCAGCCTTCGACCCGCAGTTGACTCAGGCATTCATCGTGCACCGCACCGCGGGCCTGAGCAGGCTCGCGCAGGCAGTCACCTTCTTGGGCCAGGTACCGGTCCTTGCCATGATCACCGTGATCGTCGCTGCCGTGTTCCGGATCGTGACCAAACGCTGGTTCGAGGCCGTCGTCCTGGTCGTCGGCATGGTCGGCGCGGCGATCCTCACCTCCGTCCTCAAGCTCCTGATCGGACGGCATCGACCGGACTCGAGCGTCGTGCTGGGCACGGTCACCAACGGCTTCTCTTTCCCGTCCGGCCACACACTCAGCGGCACCACTTTCTTTCTGCTGCTGGCCGGACTGCTCTGGTATTCGAGCGCGTCGCGAGCGCTGAAGATCGCCGGCGCGGCTGGTGCTGTTCTGCTGAGTGTCGCCATGGGGCTCAGCCGGGTGTACCTCGGGTACCACTGGGCGACCGATGTCCTGGCCGGATGGACGATCGCCCTCACCTGGCTGTGCCTGCTCGCCACCCTGACCCACCTGATCGTGACCCGCCGCGCAGCTACACAGGCAGCCGCCGCGGGACTCCCCGAAGGCCCCGACGACAGCGACCAAGACGCCGGGCCATAGCTTTGCGCGTCCAAGCTGCTGCGGCGGGTGCTGACGCCGAACAGCCTGGAACTGATCAGTGTGCGCGGATGACCGGATCCGGAGCACGGCGATGGAGCTTCCGTAGACACAGAAGGCCGCCCGCCTGGGTCTCAGTGGTGTCAGGGCTGGAAGCGGTAGCCGATACCTGGTTCGGTGATGAGGTGCGTGGGGCGGGAGGGGTCGAGTTCGAGTTTGCGGCGGAGTTGGGCCATGTACACGCGGAGGTAGTTGGTCTCGGCCTCGTAGGTCGGGCCCCAGACTTCCTGTAACAGTTGCCTCTGGCTGACCAGCTTCCCGGTGTTGCGGACGAGGACCTCGAGCAGGCTCCACTCGGTCGGTGTCAGCCGGACCGGTCCGTCGGCAGTCGTGACTTGCTTCGCGGCGAGGTCGATGGTGAAGGTGGCGGTCTGCACGGTCGCGATTCCGCCGGTGGTGGGCGCCGTACGGCGGAGTGCGGCGCGGACCCTGGCGAGCAGCTCGTCCATGCCGAACGGCTTGATGACGTAGTCGTCCGCCCCGGCGTCGAGGGCCTCGACCTTGTCTGCCTGGGCCTCGCGCGCGGACAGGATGATGATCGGGGCCGAGCACCAGCCGCGGAGTCCGTAGACGACGTCGACACCGTTCATGTCGGGCAGGCCGAGGTCGAGGATCACCAGGTCGGGCGGCCGTCGGCTCGCGGCTTCCAGCGCCGAGGTGCCGTCGGCGGCGGTTTCGACGTCGTACTGACGCGCGCGCAGGTTGATGGCCAGCGCACGCAGCAGCTGACGGTCGTCGTCGACGATCAGAACCTTGCTCATGGCATCAACCGTCCATCAACGGCAAGCGGACGGTCATGGTCAGCCCTCCACCTGGGGTCGAGGAGGGCGTGAGCGATCCCCCGATCGCCTCACTGAAGCCGCGGGCGATCGCCAGACCGAGACCGACACCGGTGTCGGACCGCTGGTCGCCGAGCCGCTGAAACGGCGTGAACATACGCTCCCGGTCCGCGTCCGGGACACCAGGTCCGGAGTCGGCGACACTGAGATGCGCGGATCCGTCTGCCCATGCCGTGATCCGAACCGGCACCCCACTCGGCGAGAAGCGGCGGGCGTTGTCGACAAGATTGGCGATCACCCGCTCCAGCAGACCCGGATCGGCGAGCGCGAGCGGAAGGTCGTCCGGTACGTCGAGCACGACGGCGTCCGCCGGAACACCCACCAGCGCACGCGCCACAACCTCCTGCAGGACGACCGCGCGCTTGTCGACCGACAGCGCGCCGGCCTGCAACCGGCTCATCGCCAGCAGGTTGGCGATCAGGTCGTCGAGGCGATCGGCGGACTCTTCGATTGTCGCGAGCAACTCCTCGTGCTCGGCGGGGCTCCATTGCACGTCTTGCTGGCGGAGGCTGGACACAGCTGCCTTGATGCCGGACAGCGGGGTTCTGAGGTCGTGGCCGACCGCGGCGAGCAGCGCGGCGCGCACTCGGTCGATCTCTGCGAGCTGTCGCGCCTGGGCTGCCTCGCCGGCCAGCTGCTGCCCTTCCCAGGCCCGCGCCGCCGCCGCTGCCAGCCGGGTGAGCAACTTGCGGTCCTCGGCGAACAATTCGGGGCCTTCGGCAACCAGTCTGAGGCCGTCCCGGGCAGGCACCGCGATCACGGGTCGACCGTGGAAGGGACGGCCGACGTACGCCGCCACCTGGTCGACATCGCCTCGGCGTTCGAGCAGCGCAACCGACTCCATGCCGAACGAGTCCCGCACCTCCTCCAGTACCGCCGTCAGCGAATCGTCCGTCACTGGTTCGGTCGCCAACCGGGACAGGACCTCGGCCTCGCTCCGGCTCCGCACTGCCGCGATCCGGTACCGGGTCGCCACCTCGACCGTCACGCTGACCGTCACCGCGACCAGGACGAACACGAACAACGCGATGATGCTGTCACGCTGGTCCACGATCAACGTGTGGTACGGCGTGGTGAAGAAGAAGTTCGCCAGCAAGACGGCCGCGAAGGCCGCCGTGACCCCGGGCAGAAGCCCGCCGATCACTGCGATCAGCACCACGGCGAGCAGATACAGCAGGAGGACGCTTTCCAGCGCCAGACCGTCGCGGACAGGCAGCAGTGCGACAGTCAGCGCCGGAAGGCCGGCCACCACCAGGGCGAGTCCTGCCCAGAGGCGTCTTCTGAGACCGGAGCGCCGAGCGACCCGTCGCTCTGGACGCGCAGCCGTGGGCTCGTCGTTCTCCACCACGGCTCAACTCTGACACAGCGCCGTACTGCCTCGAAGCAGGCTCAGACGCGCTCGGCCCGGGCGCGCTCGGAGTCCGGTTCCATCCGTCGGGACTCGAGCACCGCCGCCGACCCCAGCTGCCATGGGACGTTGATGACCATGACTCCCGGCTGGAACAGCAGCCGCGCCTTCAGCCGCAGCGCGCTCTGGTTGTGCAGCAATGCCTCCCACCAGTGCCCCACGACGTACTCGGGGATGAACACCGCGACGAGATCACGAGGGCTCGTTCGGCGGACATCCTTCACGTAGTCCAGCACCGGGCCGGTCACGTCCCGGTACGGCGAATGGAGCACCTTCAACGGCACCGGGATGTCCCGCTCCGTCCAGTCCCACAGCAACGCGTCCGACGCGTCCAGGTCTGTACTGACGGTCACTGCCGTCAGCGTGGTCGGGCGGGTCGCCCGAGCGTAGGCCAGCGCGCGCAGCGTCGGAGTGTGCAGTTTCGACACCAGGACGATCGCGAAGACCCTCGGTGGCAGCGTCGTACCTCCGGGCGTCGGGAGCAGCTCGGCCTCCACTCGGTCGTAATGCTTCCGGATCCCCTTCATCAACAGGAACAGACCAGGCATCGCCAGGACCACGATCCACGCACCGTGTGTGAACTTCGTGATCAGCACGACAACCAGCACTACTGCCGTGAAGACCGCACCCAGCGCGTTGATCGCCCTGGAACGCAACAGGTGCGCGCGGACCGGTGACAGGATGTCACCACGCAACAGGCGCGTCCAGTGCACGACCATGCCTGCTTGGCTGAGTGTGAACGAGACGAACACCCCGATGATGTACAGCTGGATCAGCCGGGTCGTACTCGCGTCGAACAGCCAGATCAGCAAGCAGGCCAGCGCGGACAGGATCAGGATGCCGTTGCTGAACACCAGCCGGTCCCCGCGCCGGGAGAACTGCCGAGGCAGGAAGCCGTCGTGTCCGAGCAGCGAAGCGAGGATCGGGAAACCGTTGAATGCCGTGTTCGCGGCCAGGATCAGGATCGCCGCGGTGAACGCCTGCACGGCGAAGAACCCGATCGAGTGGTATCCGCCGAACACCGAACCCGCCACCTGCGCGATGACGGTGCGCTGCTCGTACCCCTCCGGCGTACCGGTCAGCCGGGCCGGATCGTCGGCGACATGCACGTGCGCGACCATCGCCAACGCGGTGATGCCGGCGAACATCGCGATCGTGATCGACCCCATGATCGCGAGCGTGCCGGCCGCGTTCTTGCTCTTCGGCGGTTTGAAGTTCGGCACACCGTTACTCACGGCCTCGACGCCGGTCAGCGCCGTACACCCGGAGGCGAACGCCCGCATCCCGATCAGCACCGCGACGAGGCCGGTGGCGTGCGTCGCCTGAGTGATCCCGTACGGCGCGGATTCCGCGCGCGGTGCATCACCGGCGAGGATCTTGACCAGTCCGACCGCGATCATCGTCAGCACCACCGCGATGAAGCCGTACGTCGGAATCGCGAACGCCGTGCCGGACTCCTTCACGCCGCGCAGGTTCATCACCGCCAGCAGCGCGATCATGCCGATCGACACCAGCACAGCATGCGGCCCGAGCCCTGGAATCGCGGAAACGATGTTCTGCACGCCGGCCGCCACCGAGACGGCGACTGTCAGCACGTAGTCCACCAGCAGCGCACTGGCCGCGACCAGCGAAGCGTTGCGTCCGAGATTTGCCCGGCTGACCGCGTACGCACCTCCGCCGTTCGGGTAGGCGTAACACGTCTGCCGGTACGACGCGACGACCACGACCAGCAACGCGATGACTACTGCGGCGAGCCAGGGTGTCAGATGCAGCAACGACAGCCCGCCGAGGCTCAGCATGAGCAGGATCTCCTCGGTCGCGTAGGCGTTCGAGGACAGCGGGTCGCTGCAGAACACCGGCAGCGCGAGCTTCTTCGGCAACAACGTGTCGCCCAGCCGCTCGCTCCGCAGCGGTCGTCCGACCAGGAATCGTTTCGGCAGCTCCAGCACCTTCACACCACCAGCCAAGCGTTGCCTGACCACTCAACTGCTCGATCTTGACGCCGTCTTGACGCCAAGCCGGTGCATCTTGACGAGTTCTTAGCGCCCGCTCCCCCAGGCGCCGGGCACGATGGATCACTCTGATGCTCCGGTTGACAGCACGGACCCGGCAGCGAGTGGTCGGAGCGGCGGCCTGGCCGTCACCGAAGTCGCGCTCTGGGGCCGCAGGCAACAAGCCCGTGCCGGGCAGCAGGCCGGGTATCTCCAGGGAGTCGTCCGGACGGCCGGTCTCGTCGCGGCCGGCAGCTCACGCATCGAAACGCTGATCGCCGACGTCCTCGCCATCGACGACTGCCACTCCGACGCCGACACGCAGGAGGGTGTACCCGCTGCCATCGTCCGCGACGGCACCGTCGTACGACGCGGCCGGGACCACGTCGCCCGCCCCTCCCTCGCTCAACGCCAGGTGGCCGTAGCCCTCGCTGTCGACCGACGCGTCATTCGCTCGTACCAATTTGTGAACTTGACGTCGTCGCGGACGAGTTCCTCGTACAAAGCGCGCGCTTGGCGCTGCAATGGTTCGGAGTCCCATCGCTCGGCGAGGGCGGCCAGTGGGGCGTCCTGCACGTTTCCGAGCGCGTAGTCGCGACCGAAACCGTACGACAGCGGGACCACAGTTCCATCGGTCTCGAGGACCAATGGAGTCAGCCAGCTCGCCAGCGAGGCGCGCGGATCTCGCGGGGTGACAAGGAACCGGTCGGGGGCGGACCGCAGGTCCTTCTGGGTGACGAGATCGATCTGGACCGCGATGTCGTGCACGACGCTCAGTCGCGTGGTCTCGAAGAACGCGAAGCCGAGCTCGGTCGAGTCCGGCACGGAGGTCCGGAGCGCGGCGCCGGCGCCGTCGGGTTCGAGCGGGTGGACCTGCACGAGGGCGGCACCATACTCAGCTGCCAACTGAAACACGAACTCGAGCTCGTGGACATTGTGCAACGTGAGGGTCGTGATGAACGCGAACGCGATGCCCGAGTCACGCACCGCAGGCAGACGTGAAGACATCTGGCCGAACGCTCGTCGATCACCCCGCATCCAGTTGTGCGTCTCGGGGCGGCCGTCGAGCGAGATGGCAAGCACGTCGACGAGGCCCACGAGCTCGGACAGCCGCCTCTCAGTGAGCAGCAGCCCGTTGGTCGTCACGGCCGTGCGCATGCCGAGTTCGTGTGCATGCCTCAGCAGTGGCAACAGCTCCCGGAAGAGAAGCGGTTCACCACCGGAGACGGCAAGCACGTCGTACCCGAGACCACGGGCGTCGGCGACGGTGCGTCGTAGAACCTCCAGGTCGGTCGTGTCCGCGATCCAGGGACCGGACGACGAGTAACAATGACGGCACCGAAGGTTGCACCGTCGTGAAGGGTGAATCTGGAGGATCGCACTTGCACCAGTGAGACCCATGACGATCCGGAGTCAGCGCTTGCCGATGTCCAGTTGAACGCTGAAGGCCTCCGGCCAGGGGATCCCCTTCGGAAAGACCTTCACCACGCCCGGAATGCCCGTCGCGCCTCGCTTGCCGAGGATCCCGGCGATCCCCTTGACGATGGTCCCGCAGCGATCGATGTCGTCGGCATCGACGGTGATGTGCAGGTAGTCCGGCTTGGGAAGACCTTTGATGAATACGTGACGGAGCTCGAACTCGTCGAGGACCACAGCCAGTTCCTCGATCATGCCGTCATCGAGCACGAACCCCCCTGACCGATATTGCTCCATCAGAACTTCAGATCCACGCCGCTCCATGACTTCCCCTCCCGAATGAGCGTGAACGTCAGGTCTAGTCAAGTATGACCCAGGTCACATTGCCTGAGAAGGTGCTCGTAGCCCCCAGCTCGAGCTCCGGCCGGACGCGCCCATCGTCAGGGGTCGACCAGCGGCATCCGGGCGTCGGCCGGGTGGGCCAGATCCGCTGCAAGGACGGCGACGCCGGGTTCGCCGGCGTAGAGGCTGTCGCGGACATCCGGGCGTACCCGGGAGATCACCTGCGCCGCACCTTCGGCGATCCGGCGGCTGGACTCCAGCCATCGCGCCTCGCCACTGGCCCGGTACAGCGCGAGCAGCGCGTAGGCCTGACCGCCGAGACCGCAGCAGAGGTCGCCGGACATCAGGTCGGGGCCGTGCTCGACCGTCGTACCTGCCTGCTCGGCGAGACGGACCCATCGGTCGTCGCCGAACACCCGGTGCGCCGCGAGCCAGAGGTGTACGAGTCCGGCAGCGCCGTTGCACCAACTGGCGACGAGTGAGTGACCGGCGCTCCGGCCGTGACCCGTCAACGCCCACTGCCGACGGCGCCCCGCGCCGGCGAAGGCACCGGTCAAGGTGTCGAGGCGCTCCGCCACCCTTTCGCGCGGCGAGACTCCCGTCGCCTCCGCCCACCGGAGAAGTGCGAGCAGCCGGCCCGCGGTCCCGTGCGCAACGCCGTACGGGATCGCATCGCTGTCTTCCTCGAGGCCGTCGGCGAGCCGGGCTCCGAGCCCGGCCAGTAGGTGACGTTCTCCAGGCGCGGCGTCCTGGAGCACTGCGCAGCACCCCAGCAGGATGCCTGCACGTCCGTGCGTGACGTCCGCGCCCTCCGAGGGCTCGGATGCCGCGTCGGCGAACGCAGCTATCGCCGCCGCCCGCTCTTCCTCATCGGCGCGCGCCCGCGCCACGGCGAGACGTACGGCGTGCACACCGGCAGCTCCGTGCAGCAAGGAGGCCTGGCGCCGAATGTTGGCGGCCGCGGCGGCCGCCTCGGTCGCCCACACGTCCGCTACGGCCAGCAACTCAGGATCTCCGCGTGACTCCGCATACCGCAACATCGCCCAGGCCCGCCCCGCCAGGCCATGCATCACCGTGGGATCAACAGACGAAGGCAGATCGAATCGCGCACTCTTCGGCACCAAGCGGTCGAGGACGGCCGCCATCAGGCGGTCCGAAGCAGTCGGTCGGACCCTCGTCCCGCTCACTGGACGAGCACCTGCACGTGCTTCGACAGCCGCTCTGAAAGCGTCGAGCAGGGCAGCTGTGGACGCGTGACGATCTCCCGGACGCGGCTGGAGCGCACGGCCGATGACGCGCTCGACTCCCGCCAGGCCAGACAGCCGATCGTCGAAGGACCGCGGCCGCTTCAGGATGCGGCCGAGCAACTCGCGAGGGTCAGCCGTGAAGCCGTAGGGATGGTCCCCCGCCAGAAGTACGAACACCAGAACACCCAACGAGAACTGCTCGCCGGCGGCAGTCGGTGGGGGCAACGGCGCGCCCGTCAGCGCCGCCGTGGCGACCTCCGGCTCCGCATAGATATCGACTCCTGGACGGCGATCCGCGTGGTCATCCGCGCGGACGCCATCGAGCACGGAGCTCCCGAAGTCGAGCACAGTGACGTTGCCGCCGCCGTCGACGACGAGGTTGCGGGGGTGCACGTCACCATGCACGACGCCGTGGGCATGGAGTCGGCAATAGGCGTCCAGGACCGCCTCAGCGAGGCGCAGCAGGGCAGCCGGCATTGTCTCGGCATCGGTTCCACGCAGGGCCGCTGCGGCGGTCGCTGCGTCGACGCCGTCGCACCACCGGGTAGCGATCCACGGGCGACCATCCAGATCGCCGGACGCGATCAGTTCGGGTGCGACGTCTCCCCCGAGCCGGTCGAGGACGCGGGCCTCATGCGCAAGGGCCGCGAGGGCGCTGGCGTCGGCCGCCCGCCGGGCCAGCTTGACCGCGACCGGGGTGCCATCGGCCGCCCGGCCGCGGTGTACTTCCACATCTACGAGCACTTGAACCGGCTCGAGCACCTCGGCCTGGCCGAGCCGGTCCCCGGGGGCCAGCTCGGCGACGATCGGCGCGGCGAGCGGGCTGCCCGCCGGAGCCAGTACGCCCTCGTCGGCGAAGCGCCGAACCATCTGCGCGGCGTCATCGAGGATGGCGCGCGGGTCGAGGCCCTCCTCCAAGCTGAGCTCGAGGACCGCGTCGACGATCGTCTTGGGTTGCCGGAACCGCTCCAACAAAGCTGCGGTACGTGCGTCGACGACGGTCGATGGAAGCCGTGACATGGGCCGCGTCACGGAGTAGTCGTCCGCCCCGGCCTCGATCTTCTCTCGGTAGGCCGCCGCCAACCCGGACAAGGGCCTGATCAGGGCGTCTGCAGGAAGCACGTACAGGTCGAGATAGCCCATCAGACCACCACCGGCGTCCAGCGCACTGTGTCGACACCATCGAGCCTGAGGCGGTCGAGGGCGAAACTTCCGGGACCGGCAACCCCCGCATCGGCGGCGGCATGCAGATGTCGGGCCAATCGACCAGCCAGCCACTGTCGCCAACTTGCGCCCGACGGACGGTCGACCGCCCACGACAGCATGCCGTCCGACGTCAGCGCGGCGGTGAACGGAACGCCGTCTGCCGGACACCCTGCAAGCCGCCCGCGGAGGAGGGTACCGAGGTTCGGGAGATCCTCGAACGCCGAGACGTAGACGACGAGTCGGTCCGGGCGGCAGATGCCGGCCGCACCGGCGGCGACCTTGAAGGCGGCGATGCTCGGCGCCCGGGCCAGCGCCGCGATCGTGGCGACCGCTTCGGGCAGTGCTTCCGGAGCGACACTGACGTAGAGCTTGCCCGCGATCCGGCTCGATGCGCCTACCGCCGCCCACCGTCGCCAATGCGGCGTGCCGGGGAGTTCGTGCCAATCCTGCCGCAGGGCCGGTCCGCACGAGGACTCGACAAAGGCTGACACTGCGGCAGCGTCCGGGAGCTGACGACGGAGGCGGTCCGTCAGCGGCCGACGGCCGAAGTCATAGATCCGTCCCGCAAGCGTGGGTTCCGGGAGCGCCATGAGCCGCTCACCGTAGCGCAACGCGGAGCGAGACAGTTCAGCGATCCGGCCACCGTCAGCGGGGGCTGGGTCGTCGACAGTCAGTGCTGGTTCAACCTCGGTCAACGGTGGGAGGCAGATTCCCGCGCTCGGCCTCGTCGAGCTGGCCGAGCCGTTCCTCGAGTTGGGCTCGCATCGCCGGGATCTGTTCAGCGTCGAACGAGAATGCCCCGTGCACGATCAACGCGGTTGTGAAGAAGTCGAGACAGCTGCCGACGAGGTTGCTGGCCCAGTCGAGGCACTGGCCCTTGATGATCGGTTCGTCGGCGCCGACGACCGACTCCTCGCCCCCGTCCCACGGAATCTCAATGCGCAACCGCTTTGCCTGAAACGACATGGCCCCCTCCGCTTCTCCAGTCGTAACACAGGTGCTCACTTGAGCGTACGCCGGCGAAACTTACGTGGACAGATGTCGTCAGCGGTCGATCACGCCGTGTCGTTCATCCCACCCGTGCGATCACGGCGACGAGGGTCGGTCCTACTCTTGTTCGCCATGATGTGGCTGGGCAGATGGTTGGAAGCTTCCGCGCGGCGCGAACTGGGTGCGCTGTCCAGGCTCGTCCTCAGCAGGATGGTTGTCACGCCGGCCGTTCAGGCCGCGATCGACCAGCACGCTGCGGCGGTCCGCGACATTCTCACCCTCAGCCCGGGCCGGCTCGGAGCGGTCGAGCTGGCCGGGTATGCCCAAGGTGTCGAGGACGGGGCTTTTGGTCGGGGTTGGCGGCCCGGCGCCGACCTCAGCACCGACTGGGTCGGCCTGCGACTTGCGGCGGCGTGTTCTCTCGTCACCGCAAGTGCAGGCGATGTGACGACGACGGTTCAGTAGGTTCCGTCGTCCCGGACAGATCCAGTCGAGGAACCGGGTTCCTCGGGGATGTGCCCCGGACGCAGGCGGTCCGCCGTGCCCTCCGTACCGTACGCTCCGTACGGCGCGGCCGACTCGCGACCGCTCGCGGGCGTCGCCCAAGCGTCGCGTTCAGCGTCTTCGCGGCCGCGCTGGTAGGCCTCGTCACGGGCGCGCGCCTGGGGCAGGTCACGCTCGGCGCGATTCAGCCAACGCTCCCAGCGCTGCTGCATCGGCCGAACCAGCCCGCCGCCCATGCCGACCACGATCACGCCGCCGACAGTCGCGAGGACCGCAATCAGGACCGGAGTGGTGACCGCGGTGGCGATGCCCATCTGATTCAGGGCCGCGATGATGCCCAGCGCGATGACGAAGACCTGAACGATCCGCGCCACCAGTTGGCCCCAGCTCAGCCCGCTGAGCGCACTGCCGACCAGGTCACGCAGTGCGTTGGCGATCGCTGCCGCGACAACGACGATCACGATCGCGACGACTGCCTTCGGCAGCCAGCCGACGATGGCCGCGAGCAGATCGCTGACGGGGTTGGGCCCGAACACGCCGAACGCGAACTGTAACGCGATCAACAACACCGCGTAGTACACCAACGCCGCGATCAGCCCGCTCGCGTCGTACTTCGACCGCTCCAGCGCGCGTCCGACCCCGCCGCGTTCGACTGCTCGGTCGAAGCCCACGCGACTCAGTACGACGTCGACGAGCTTGCGCAGCGCTTTGGCGATCAGCCACCCGACCAGAAGGATGACCAAGAAGATCGCGAACTTGGGCAGGAACGTGATGATCGCGCCGACCGCGTCATTCCAGGACTTGGTGAGATCCATGGGTTTGTGTCCCTTCGACCAGCCCGGCCGATCTCCCCAGCCGATCTCGGGCAATCTCAATCTGTGCGCATTCCGGTACCCCCGCGAGCCTGAAACAATCGCACCGAATCGCGGGCAAACCCCGCGCAACTGCGCCGGTGTCGAGGTGAGCACATACCAGCTGAGACAGGCGCCCTCGAGAGGGGTGCATTTGGCAGCAGTGATTCACAGCCTTTGTACTCGAGGGCGAACCCACTACGAGTCGGGTTGGAAGGTCTCGAAGATGGTTCGCAGAACCGGCAGGTTCTCCTCCCACTGGTCGTCGGGTGTGGACCAGTAGATTCCGTACGCCTGCTTCGGGCTGGTGACGACACCACGAATCAGGACGTGCTGACGCCCAGATCGTGCGGCGTAGGTGAATTCCCAGTCCGCCGCCTTACCGAAGTAGTCGACGGCTTCGATCCGAATCCGGTGGTAACCGGCGTAGCCGCTGCGCCGAGCAGCCTCCTGATGGCCCCAGTCGGCAACGGGATCGGCCTTCGGTCGATCCGTCTGGTCGACAATCAGCAGGCCCGGGCCGGAAGGTTCGCGGAAGTACACCAGGCCACCGTCTCGTTCGGACCTCCACCCTTCGGGTACCGCGACGGAAAATCCGGTCGGGTCGCGGTGACGTTCGAACCCGGCAGGCACGGCCGCGACCGGGGTGGACGGCTGTGTCGAAGGGGACCGAGTGACGGATGGCGTACGAGTTGCCGTCGGCGCCCGTGTGGCACTTGTCGGCGTCGCGGTTCGATTGCCCTTCGCGGTCGATGAGGCGCTCGGTGGGCGTTGGGCGGTCGGCGTACTGCGCGACGCTTGGCTGGCCCGAGTCGGCTGCGCCGCCGGCGCCGACCGGCCCCCCGAAGGGTCACCGGTCTGCGTCATCATCGCCCAGCCCGCCACAGCCGTCAGCACCAAGAGGCACGCCACAGCAGCAGGGAGGACTATTCGCACAATCCGATTCGGCGGTCCTGCAAGAGCCGCGGCGCCCGAAGGAGACCGGTCGCCATCGTTCTCGCCGGTACTGGAGTCGTCGCCGGCAGCGAGTGGCGGACGCCCCGACGGCGCCGGCGGATCGGACTCCGGCGTGAACGACGCGATGGGCAGCAGGCGGGTTCGCTGACCGCTGTCCCGGTCGGGGTTCTCCCACAGCCGCTGAGCACCGGTCGGCGGGGACTCGAGAGGTGGCGCACCTGATCGATCAGCTGCGGATGTGGCGACCTCCGGCGTCCACACCGCCAGGCGCAGCAGACGGGTCGCCTCGGCCGCCGTCATCCGCGCGGCCGGATCCTTGCTCAACAGGCCTTCGATGATCGGCCACAGCGGCCCCGCGTGATGAGCTGGGTCGGGCGGCTCGGCCACGGCGGCGGCCAGCGTCGGCAAGGCGGAGCCCCGGTCGAACGGTGACCGACCTTCCACGGCGGTGTACAGAGTGGCACCTAACGACCACAGGTCCGACTCCGGTACCGCGCCGCGCGCTTGGACCCGTTCAGGAGCAATGAACGCGGGCGAACCGACCAGCGCGCCGGAACGAGTCAGCGATGCGTCACCTTCTAGGTTGGCAATACCGAAATCGGTGAGCACCACCCGTCCGTCGTCGGCAAGCAGCACATTGCTCGGCTTCACGTCTCGGTGCAGTACGCCGGCCGAGCGTGCGGCCTGCAGGGCGGCCAGCACCTCGAGGCCGATGCCGGCCACCTCCCGCCACGGCAGCCGCCCGCGCTCGTGAATCACTTGCCCGAGCGTCCGTGACGGCACCAGCTCCATCACGAGCCATGGTCGGCCGTCCTCCTCGACCACGTCGTACATCATGACGACATTCGGATGGGTCAACCGGGCCGCTGACCGGGCCTCGCGGAAGGTCCTCCGACGAAGTACGTCCCGATCTTCTTCGGGGAGCTCCGGCGGCACAACGACTTCCTTCACTGCAACCGGTCGGCCGAGGAGCTCATCCCGCGCCTGCCACACGATCCCCATCCCGCCGCGCCCGAGCTGACCAAGCAGACGGTAGCGCCCAGCCAACAGGCGGCACTCGGGGGACATCGTCAGCCCCCGACCGCTGCGCCCGCACTACACGAGTACACGGGGCAGAACATCACGGGCAACTCCGATCGGACGGCGTCGAACTCTTTCCCATCCCCGGTTCCCAGCCAGCCCCACCCAACACCCGGCCGAGCCCTGTCCAACGCCGGCGTGTGCGCAGACGAACAAGGCTATTTCAGCTGAGCCGATGTCTTCCCCAAGAGGCGCCTGGCGACGATCAGTTGCTGGATTTGTTGGGTTCCTTCGAAGATGTCGAGGATTTTGCTGTCTCGGGACCACTTTTCCAGGAGGTGGTGTTCGGAGTAGCCGAGGGTGCTGGTGAGTTCTACGCAGCGGAGGGTGATGTCGTTGGCGGCGCGGCCGGCCTTGGCTTTGGCCATGGAGGCTTGGAGGGAGTTGGGTTGGGCGTTGTCGGCCATCCAGGCGGCCTGGAGGGTGAGGAGGTAGGCGGCTTCCCAGTCTGCTTCCATGGCCAGGTACGTCGCGGCCGCGGCGGGCTGGTGGTGGGTGGGGCGGTCGTAGTCGATCTGTACGCCGGCCTCGGACAGCAGTTCCCGGGTGAGCTCGAGGGAGGCGCGGGCACAGCCGACGGCCATCGCGGCGACCAGCGGGCGGGTGTTGTCGAAGGTCTGCATGACGCCGGCGAAACCCTTGTCGATGTCTGCCGAGCCGAGCAGGTTCGCGGCCGGGACGCGGCAGTTGTCGAAGCGGATCGTGGCGGTGTCGGAGGCCCGGATGCCGAGTTTGTGTTCGAGGCGCTCGACGGTCATGCCGGGCGTGTCCTTCATGACCACGAACGACTTGATCGCGGCCCGGCCGAGTGACTTGTCGAGTGTCGCCCAGACGACGACCGCATCGCAGCGGCCGCCCGCGGTGACGAAGATCTTCTCGCCGTCGAGGATGTAGTCGTCGCCGTCCAGCCGTGCGGTGGTCCGGATGTTCGCGGAGTCCGAGCCGCAGTCCGGCTCGGTGATCGCCATCGCGGCCCACACGCCCTCGAAGCGTTTCAGTTGCTCGTCGGACGCGACCGACGCGATCGCCGAGTTGCCGAGCCCCTGCCGCGGCATCGACAGCAGCAGCCCGACGTCACCCCAGCACATCTCCATGATCGACAGCACCGACGACAGGTTCGAACCGTTGACGACGCCGTCCTCCGCGGCGGCGGTCCGTCGTACGCCGGACGCGCCCGCGCCGGAACCGTTGCCCGAGGCACCCAGCCCGTCGACCATCGCGGCCAGCATGTCCAGCTCGACCGGGTAGTCGTGCTCGGCCAGGTCGTAGCGCCGCGAGTTCGGTCGCAGCATCTCGGCCGCGACCTGATGCGCCTGGTTGACGAAGGCCCGGAACTTCCGCGGGGTCTCGAGGTTGATCATCAGACCAGCACCGCACCTTCCATCACGCCGATCGCCCGGAGGTCGCGGTACCACCGCTCGACCGGATGTTCCTTCACGAACCCGTGCCCCCCGAGCAGCTGAACGCCGTCGGTCCCGATCCGCATGCCCTGCTCGGCGCACAACCGCCGCGCCAGCGCCACCTCGCGCGCGAACGGCAGCCCCTGGGAGGCACGCGACGCGGCCCGGTACGTCACCAGCTTCATGCCCTCGAGCTCGATCCCGATGTTCGCCACCATGAACGCCACCGACTGCCGATGACTGATCGGCTCACCGAAGGCCTCCCGGGAGTTCACGTACGGCGTGACGTAGTCGAGCACCGCCCGCGCCGTACCCAACGCCAGCGCGCACCACCCGAGCCGCGACAACCGCACGCACTCGGCATAGTCCTCGACCGTGCCCAGCGGGACCGCCGGTACGTCGGCCAGGATCACCCGCGACAGCGAAGCGGCACGCAGACCCATCGACGGCTCGGCCTCGATCGTCACACCGGGATGATCCGGCTCGACGACGAACAACCGCGGACCGGCGTCGGTCTGCGCGCCGATCACGAACAGCTCCGCCTCGGCAGCCCGCGGGACCAACGACTTCACGCCGTTCAGCAGCCCACCCGTCGACCGCGTCTTCAGCTCGAACGGATCGAACAGCGCTCGCGGTTCCAGCAAAGCCAGCGCGGCGGCGGGCACCGAGGAGCCGGTGAAGGCCGGCAGGTACGTCGCCTGCTGGGTCTCGTCGCCCCACAACGAGATCGCCGTGCTCACCGCGGACGGCGCCAGGCACGCGACGGCCTGACCCATGTCGCCGTGGGCCAGCGCCTCCGCGACCAGGACGCCGGTCATCGCGGACCGCTCGGTGACGATGCCGCCGAGGTCCTCCGGCACCTCGATCAGGCTCAGCCCCAGCTCGGCGGACGACTCCAGGACCGACGGGTCGGTCACGCAGGCGGTGTCCGCGGCGGCGGCAGCGGGTCGCAGTACGTCGGCGGCGAACTCGCGGACGACGTCGACCATCATCTGCTGGTCCTCGGTCGGCGTCAGGTCGAACCGGCCGGTGCCGCGCGCCGCGGGCAGCCGGGACGGCGCCGCCGGCTTCGAGGCCGCCGCGAACCGCCGCGACAGCGCACCCGCCGTCCGGAAACCGGTCTTGGTCGCCTCGAACACGGCCCGCTCGGCCGGTTTCCGCAACCCGAACCGGTCGATCGCCCGGGACCGCGCCAGCTTGTTCAGCAGCGCGACGCCGACCCCGATCGCGTCCCGCCTGGTCCGCTCCTGAAGGCTCATGACCCCTACTGTAAACCGAAGTTACAACTCAGGTCACGCCTACCGCGGTTGATAGCCTGACGCCATGGCGGTCAGCATGTCCGACGTGGCCCGGCACGCGGGCGTGTCGCAACGCACCGTCTCGAACGTGGTGAACAACTACGTCCACGTCTCCCCCGCGACCCGCGCCCGCGTCCAGGCCAGCCTCGATGCCCTCGGCTACCGGCCCAACACAGCCGCCCGCCGGCTGCGCACCGGCCGCACCGGCACGGTGACACTGGCCGTGCCGACGTTCCGCGAGCGGTACTTCGCCGATCTCGCCGAGGCCGTCGTCGCCGCCGCCCGGGACCGCGGTACGACGGTGCTCGTCGAGACCACCGGCGGCCGCCGCGACACCGAACTGGAGCTGCTCCGCGGCGGCGAGGTCCTCACCGACGGCGTGATCATGAGCGCGGTCTCCCTCGGCCGCACCGAGCAGCGCAGCGAGCATCCGGTCGTCCTGATCGGTGACCGCGAGCCGGGCAGCGCGATCGATCACGTCGGCATCAAGAACCGCGAGGCTGCCCAGGCCGCCGTCACCCACCTCCTCGACACCGGACGGCGGCGGGTCCTGCTGCTCGGCGCGAATCACGGCCCGAAACGCTCGTACCAGCTGCGCCGCCAGGGCTACCAGGCCGCGCTCAAGAAACACGGCGTCGCACTCGACCCCGATCTGCTCGTCGACTGCGACTGGACCACGGCAGCGGCCGCAGCAGCGATCGTGAAGCACTTCGAGAACCTGAAGCCCGACGGCATCTTCGCGATGAACGACTCAGCCGGCCTCGGTGCGCTGCACGCTCTCCGTCGAGCCGGCGTCGACGTACCAGCAGACGTCTCGGTGATCGGGTTCGACGACATCGTCGAGTCGGGCCTCTGCACGCCGACCCTCAGCACGGTCGCTCCGCTGCTCGACGAGATCGCGGCCGGTGCGCTCGACCTGCTCGACGAGCAACTCGCCGACGACCACGTCCCGCAGCACCGGATGGCCGGCTACGAGCTCCGCATCCGGGAGAGCACCACCCGCTGACCGGCAACCGCCACGTCGCGAACCCTTGTGACCTGGATTTGCTACGTAGTAAATTTCGTCCCCATGACGCGTACCGCCCTCGCCCCCAGGTTCACCGGAGCCGGCACCATCGAGTTCGCGGACCACGAGTACCCGGACCCCGGACCAGGTCAGCTCCTGCTCGCCGTCCAGGCCAACGCCCTCTGCGGCACCGACCGCCACCAGTACTACGACGGCTCGTCCGTCGTACCCGGACACGAAGCCGCCGGCACTGTCCTGCAGGCCGGCGACGGCACCAGCACGCCCGTCGGCACCCGCGGCGCCGTGTTCCTGATGGACTTCTGCGGCGAGTGCCGCAGCTGCAAGTACGGCGCCACCAACCAGTGCTTCGCGAAACGCGCCGACATGGGCTTCACCCACGACGGCGGGTACGGCCCCTACGAGCTCGTGCACGAGACCAACTTCTTCCCGATCACCGACGACATCGAGATCGGCAACGCGACCATGCTGCTCGACGTGATGGGCACCAGCGCCCACGCGCTCGGCCGTGCCGCGCTCGTCCGCCAGGACGTCGAGAGCGTCTACATCGCCGGCGCGGGCCCGATCGGCCTCGGTCTCACCGTGATGAGCAAACTGACCTACGGCGCGGACGTCCCGGTCTACATCTCGGACGTCTCCCGCTGGCGACTCGATTTCGCCGAGACGTTCGGCGCCGTCCCGCTGCTTGCCGACGACATCTCCGCGGCCGGCAACCCGGATGTCGCGTTCGATGCCTCCGGCAAGGAGTCCGCGCGCCGCGCCGCGCTCGACATCATCGGCAAACGCGGCGCACTGATCTGCGTCGGCCACGGCGAAGGCGTGACCCTGAACGCCTCCGACGACCTGATCAGTCCCGAGCACGCCGTCCTCGGCAGCGAGTACTTCCGGTACGACGAGATGCCCGGCAATCTCGCGCTCTTGTCGGCGCACCAGGACCTGATCGCCACAGTGATCAGTCACCGCTTCCCGGTCTCGGACATCGCCGAGGCGTTCCGGCTGTTCCTGGCCGGTGAGACCGGCAAGGTCGTCGTCACCCAGGAGGGCGCCGCATGAGGGTCGCGGTCGTCGGCGCCGGCGGCTGGGGCGAGCACCACGCGCGCATCTTCTCCCGGCGCGCGGACACCGAGCTGTGCGCCGTCGTCGGCCGTACGCCCGAGAAGACCCAGCATCGGGCGGAGAAGTACGGCACCACGCCGTACACCGATCTCGACCTCATGATGGAGCGTGAACGCCCCGACCTGGTCACGGTCTGCCTGCCGAACGAGGACCACTTCGACGTCACGCTGCGCCTCGTGCGGACCGGCGTACCGCTGCTGGTCGAGAAGCCGCTCGTCTTCGACCTGGCCGAGGCCGATGCGCTCCTCGACGCGGCCGGCGACCGGTTCTTCGCGATCAACTTCAATCACCGGTACGCCGAACCCGTGTGCCGCGCGAAGGCCCTGATCGACGCGGGCGAACTGGGCGAGCTGATCTTCGCCACCTGGCGCTTCGGCGGCGAGGCGAACCGCGGCGGGTCCCCGCACGCGAACCTGATCGAGACCCAGTGCCACGGCTTCGACATGCTCGAGCATCTCGTCGGCCCGATCTCCGCGGTCTCGGCGCACCTGACCGACAAGACGTACGGCGCGTTCAGCACGGTCGCGCTGGCTCTGGACTTCGAGAACCGCGCGGTCGGCACGATGCTCGGCACGTACGACTCCTCGTACGCCTACCCCGACACGCAGCGGATCGAGATCAACGGCACGAAGGGACGCCTGGTCATCCACGACACCGTCCGCGCGCTGACGTTCTCCAAGGCCGGCGACCCGGTCGAGCAGCGCTGGCACTCGACGTACTTCGACGACGAGGCCCGCGACTTCGCGGGCACCTTCGACCGCCACGTCGACGCGCTGCTCACCGCACTGCGGGCCGGCGATCCACCGCCCGTCCACGCGAGAGCAGGCCGCCGCGCGCTCGAACTCGCGCACGCCGCGATCGACTCGCATGCGACCGGACGGGCAGTACGATCCAATCCATGGACCGGACCAACGCACTCGTAGAGCGCCTCTTCCGGAACGCCGGTGCGGCGCTCGAGCTGTACGCCGTCTACCTCGGCGAGCAGCTCGGCCTGTACCGGGCGCTCGCCGACCACGGCCCCGCCACGTCGGTCGAGCTGGCCGAACGCACTCGCACCAACGAGCGCTACATCCGCGAGTGGCTCGAGCACCACGCGGTCAGCGGACTCGTCGACGTCGACGACACCACGGCAGCGCCGACCGAGCGGCGCTACACCCTTCCGCCCGAGCACGTTCCGGTGCTGGCCGACCCGGACAACGTCGACTACCACGGCTACAAGGGAGTCGAGCTCGCCCGCGCGGCGCGGATGCTGCCCGACCTCGTCGAGGCCTACCGCACCGGTGCCGCGCCGCCGCACCAGCCGTGGGAGCCGGAAGGGCGCGCGGAGTTCAACCGGCCGACGTATCTGAACCTGCTGGGCAAGCAGTGGCTGCCGGCGATTCCCGAGATCGACCAGCGGCTCCGCTCCGATCCACCGGCCCGGGTCGCCGACTTCGCCTGCGGCACCGGCTGGTCGTCGATCGCGATGGCGCAGGCCTATCCACACATCACCGTGCACGGCCTCGACCTCGATGAGGACGCCATCGCCGCGGCGAGCCGGCATGCCCGCGACAGCGGACTGAGCGATCGGGTCAGTTTCTCGGTCGCGAACGCGTCCGACGCCGCGCAGAGCGGTCAGTTCGACCTGGTCACGATCCTGGAGGCGCTGCACGACATCCCGCGACCGATCGATGCGCTGCGCAGCGCGCGACAGCTGCTCGCGCCGGGCGGCTCGGTGCTGATCCTCGACGAGCTGGTCGAGGACGAGTTCACCGCGCCGGCGTCGGAGCTGGAGCGTTACCACTACGGCTGGAGTCTGATGTCCTGCCTGCCGGAGGCGATGGGCGATCCGGAGTCGGCCGCGACCGGCGCGGTCATGCGACCCGCGACATTGCGCCGCTACGCCACGGAGGCGGGATTCGCCGAGACGCGGATCCTCCCGTTCCAGACCACACTGTTCCGCTTCTACCGGCTCATCCCGTGACCGCGTCCGCCTTCGCCTGCAGATAACGCTGCTCCGGGAGGCTGGTCGTACGGCGGGCCGCGGCCAGGTAGTGCTCGTGGGCCTTCGCCGGATCGCCGGCGCGCTCGTACAGGTGGGCCCGGACCGCGTCCAGGCGATGGGTCTCGGTGATGAACTTGTCGTCCTCGAGGGTCGCGAGCAGGTCGAGGCCGGCCTGCGGACCCTCGACCTGGGCGAGCGCGATCGCGCGGTTGAGCGTCACCATCGGGTTCGGGGCGAGCTTCTCCAGGACCAGGTACAGCGCGAGGATCTGCCGCCAGTCGGTCTCCGCCGCGCTCGGCGCCTCCGCATGGACGGCGGCGATCGCGGCCTGCAACTGATAGGGCCCGACGGCGCCGCGGCGCAGCGTCTCCAGGGTCAGGTCGGCGCCCTCGGTGATCTGCGCGCGGTCCCACAACGACCGGTCCTGCTCGTCGATCGGCACCAGGCCGCCGTCGGCCGTCGTCCGCGCGGCCCGGCGCGAATCGGTCAGCAGCATCAAAGCCAGCAAACCCGCGACCTCGCCGTCGTCGGGCAGCGCCGATCGCAGCATCCGGGCCAGGCGGATCGCCTCGGTGGTCAGCTCGACCCGCTGCAGCTCCTCGCCCGAGCTGGCGGTGTAGCCCTCGTTGAAGATCAGGTACAGGACCTGCAGTACCACGCGCAGCCGCTCGGCCTGCTCCGCCGGCGGCGGCAGCTCGAACCGGCTGCCGGCCGCCTTGATGCTCTTCTTCGCCCGGCTGATCCGCGGCGCCATCGTTGCCTCCGGCACCATGAACGCGCGGGCGATCTCCGCCGTGGTCAGACCGCCGACGGCCCGCAGCGTCAGCGCGACCTGCGAAGCCGGCGTCACCGCCGGGTGGCAGCACAGGAACAGCAAGGTCAACGTGTCGTCGGTGTCCGGCGCCTCGTCCACGTCGGCGGCGGGGGAGACCAGCTCCTCCGGGCCGGCCATCGCCGCAACGTTGTCCTCACGCCGCCGCCGCGCGTTCTCACTGCGGAACGCATCCGTGAGCCGACGCGTCGCGACCGTGATCAGCCACCCGCGCGGGTTCGCCGGAACGCCGTCCACCGGCCATTGCGTCGCCGCCGCCAGCAGCGCCTCCTGCACAGCGTCCTCACACAGGTCGAACTGCCCGTGCCGGCGCGCCAGGAACCCCAGCACCTGCGGCGCAAGCTCTCGCAGCAACCCCTCCACATTCACCCCGCCGAGCCTACGCGCCGAGCAGCGGGCGGCTCGACAGGACGTATATGTCCACTGCGCCTCGTCGGCGATCCCGCTGAGCGTGAACTCGGCCGGGCCGAGCGGACACTTCCTGTCGACCGTGCCGGCTCAGGCGTACGACCAGCCCGACCACGCCTCAACCCGGATCCCGATCACCGGGCCCCGCGGCGGGTCGGCCTCGTACTGCGGGTACTTCGCCGCCAGCAGCTCCACCGCCGCCGCGTGGCCGGGCATCACCCGCGCCACGCCGTCGACCCGGACCCACCACAGGTGCGTCCAGTCCTCGTCGTACTCGTCCACGAGTACGGCAACCCGCTCGTGGGCCGCGATGTTCCGCAGCCGCTTCAGCGCGGTCGTCGACTTCGGCTTCTGATCGACCGCGACGAACAGTTCGTCACCGTGAACGACGTACGTCACCGGCACCACGTGCGGCCGCAGATCCGCCCCGACCGTCGCCAACCGCCCGACCCGAGCAGCCGCCACCCGAGCCCTGCAGGTCGCCTCGTCGAGTCTCACTTCTGCAGGTGGCGGAGGGTGGCGGAGGGGAGTTTGCGGGTGAGGGGGCCGAGCAGGGAGGCGTCGCGGAGGGCGGTGCGGGCGGCGAGGTGGCCGCAGGCACCGTGGACGCCGCCGCCGGGGTGGATCGCGGAGCTGCCCAGGTACAGACCGTCAACGAAGGTGCGGGCGCTGCCCAGCCCGATCGTCGGTCGGAAGATCAGCTGCTGGTGGAGTTGCATCGTGCCGCCGCCGACGGCGCCGAGGCCGAGAGCGGCGTTCCCGGACTCCAGCCCCGACGGGCGCTGCAGGTCCCGCGCGACGACCAGGTCGCCGAACCCGGGCGCGAACCGCTCGATCGCGCGTTCCATCCGGCCGGCCAGCTTCTCGGCGGACGCGTCGTCGGCGACACCGCGCGGCAGGTGCGCGTACGCCCAGACCGCTTCGGCGCCGTCCGGCGACCGGGTCGGATCCGACTTCGTGGTCTGGCCGATCAGCAGGAACGGCTGGGACGGCACCCGCCCGGTGTCCAGGTCGGCGGACAGGTGGACCAGGTCGTCGGCGGTCCCGGCGAGGTGTACGACGCCCGCCGACCGCGCCTCGGGCGCCAGCCAAGGGATCGGGCCGCTCAGCCGGAAGTTCAGCTTGACCGTCGGGTAGTCCCACTCGAACCGCTCGTCGAGGTCCCGGCGCAGACCGGCCGGAACGAGCGCCTCAGGCAACAACTCGCGGTACAGCACCGGCGCGGACGTGTCCGCGACCACGGCCCGCTCGACGGCCACCGTCTCCCCCGAGGCCGTGTGGACGGCGGTCACCCGGCCCGCCGACACCTCGAGACCGGACACCGGCGTGCCCCCGACCAGCAGCGCGCCGGCCCGCTCGGCCCGCCGTACCAGCGCGCCGGAGAAGGCCGAGGATCCGCCCGCCGCGACCGGGAAGCCGACGTCCTGGGCGAGCATCGCGAGCAGCCAGCCCATCGTGCCGCTGACGGCGCCCGACAGCGACGCGTCCGCGTGCAGCGCGTTCCCGGCGATGATCGCCGGGCCGTGCCGCCCGTCGAACAGTTCCTGGCCCATCCGGTGCATCGGCATCGCCATGAACCGCGCGAACCGGAGCAACTCCCCCGCCGAACCGAGCTTCCGCGCCAGCTGCACGCCCGGGCCGATCGGCGGCCAGGTGGTCAGCAGCGCCTTCAGCAACGGCTCGCGGATGGACACGTACTGCTGGTAGAGCCGCAACCATGCGTCACCGTCGCCCGGGTGCTCGGCGCCGAGCGACTTCGCGGTGTCCTCCGGATCCGGGTGAATCGCCGCCGCGGAGCCGTCGGTGTCGAGCAGATGGACCAGCGGCAGCGGGGCGTGCGTCCACTTGAGGCCGAACTTCTCCAGCTCCAGCGCCCGGATCACCGGTGACGCGACCCCGAGGGGATAGTTCGAACTGAAACGATCGCTGATCCAGCCACCGTCCTCGGTCGACCGGACGGCGCCTCCGAACGTGTCGGCGGCCTCCAGCACCAGCACGTCCCAGCCGGCGTCGGCGAGCGTGATCGCGCTCACCAGCCCGTTCGGTCCCGAACCGATCACCACGGCATCAACACTGCGCGGGAGCATGCCTACGACCTTAGCTCGATCTCCCGTACCAGCGCTGTGACCTCGCGGGCGCGCCCGATCATCGCGGGGTCGACCATCCGTCCGTCGGGCAGCACCAACACGCCGCCGTTCGCCACGTCGGCCTTGTCCACCGCGTCCAGCAGTTCCTGAGCGGCGGCGACCTGGGCGGGGGCCGGGGTGAACGCCTCCACGATCGTCGGCAACTGCCGCGGGTGGATCGCCGTACGGCCGACGAAGCCCAGCGCCCGGCCTTCCTGTGAGGTCTTTCGCAGACCGTCCAGGTCGTTGACGTTCGGGTAGACCGACATCATCGGGGCGCCCAACCCCGCCGCGCGGGATGCCGAGACGAGCCGACCGCGTGCCCAGGCGAGGCCCTCCGGGCCGTCCACGCCGAGCGCGCTGGACAGGTCCGCCTCGCCGAGCGCGACCGCGACCAGCCGTGGGTCCGCGGTGGCGATCTCGAACGCCCGCTCCAGACCCAGCGGGGACTCGATCAGCGCGGTGATCCTTGCCGACGGCACCTTGTCCAGCACCGCGTGGACGTCCGCCGCGCTCTCCACCTTCGGCACCCGCAACCGAGCCTGCGGTACGGCGCGGATCGCCGCCAGGTCGTCCTCGATCCAGGGCGAGTCCAGCGCATTCACCCGGATCTCGACCGGCCCGCGGGCGTTCGCGGCGACCCAGGCGACCGCCCAGCCGCGCGCATCCGCCTTGTCGGCGACCGGTACGGCGTCCTCCAGGTCGAACACCACCAGATCGGGGCCCGCAGCAACAGCTTTCGCGAACCGGTCCGGCCGGTTGGCCGGTACATACAGTGCGGTCAGCACCTCAACGCCCCCTCACACCACTCCAGCTGCTCGCAGCGCCGCCACCTGGTCCGGCGTCACACCGATCTCGGCGAGCACCTCGTCGGTGTTCGCACCGTGCGGCCGGCCGGCCCACTTGATCTCCCCCGGCGACTCGGACAGCCGGAACAGCACGTTCTGCATCTGCACCGGGCCCAGCTCGTCGTCGTCCACGCTGACGATCGTCCCAAGCGCGGCGTACTGCGGGTCGGTCATGATCCCGCGGATGTCGTGCACCGGCCCGACCGCGGCCTCGGCCTTCTCGAACTCCTCCATCACGAGCTCCAGCGACCGCGCGGCGATCCACGACCCGACCGCCTCGTCGAGCTCGTCGGCGTGCTGGGCGCGCTCGCGTCCGGTCGCGAACCAGGGCTGCGCGACCAGATCGGCGCGCCCGACCAGCGTCAGCACGCGCTCGGCGATGCTCTGTGAACTGGTCGACACCGCCACCCAGCGGCCGTCCGCGGTGCGGTAGACGTTGCGCGGAGCGTTGTTCGACGAGCGGTTCCCCAGCCGCGGCTGCACGTACCCGGTCTGCTGGTACGCCGTGATGCCGCCGCCGAGCATCATCAGGATCGGCTCGATGATCGCCATGTCGATGACCTGCCCGGCGCCGGACCGGTCCCGTTCGCGCAGCGCGACCAGGACGGCGTACGCCGTGGCGAGCGCGGTGATCCCGTCCGCGAGGCCGAACGGCGGCAGCGTCGGCGGGCCGTCCGGCTCGCCGGTGACCGCCGCGAACCCGCTCATCGCCTCGGCCAGCGACCCGAACCCGGGACGCCGCGACCACGGACCGACCTGCCCGAAGGCCGTCACCCGCGCGATCACCAGCCGCGGGTTCGCCGCCAGCAGCACGTCCGGGCCGAGGCCCCAGCGCTCCAGCGTCCCGGGCCGGAAGTTCTCCACCAGGACGTCGTTCTGCCGGACCAGGTCGAGGAACACGTCCCGGCCGCGGGACAGGTCGAGCGTCGCGAGCCGCTTGTTCCGGCCGAGGGTCTTGAACCAGAGCCCGACACCGTCCTTCGAGGCGCCGTGCGTGCGCGCCGCGTCCGGCCGGGACGGGTGCTCGATCTTCGTGACGTCGGCGCCGAAGTCGCCCAGGAAGGTCGCTGCCAGCGGCCCCGCGAACAGCGTCGCCGCCTCCAGCACCTTCACCCCGTCGAGTGGAGCAGGTCTCATCCCGCGCACCTGAAGCCGATGTTCTCCGAGCGGTCGAGGCCGCCGCCCGTCAGCACCAGCTTGAAGCTGACGTCCGGCTCCTGCGGACCGCCGTCGGCATACCAGTCGGAGCCCTCGGCGACGTAGTGCGAGCCGCCCTTCAGGATGCAGAACCGGCTGCGACCGTCGCGGTGCTCGCTCTCTGTCAGGTTCCACACCAGCGGCTCGCGCCGGGTGAACCCCTCGGCGAGCGCGGCGATCTGCCACTCGTCCTCGCTGGGCAGCCGTCCGCCACGCCAGGCGGCGTACGCCCGGGCGTCCGGCAGGTCGACGTACGTCACCGGCTGGTTCTCGGTCCCGGGAACGGGCGCGCCGTCGACCCAGTGCCTCAGGAACCGGTTCGCGACGAGCGGACGGTAGCCGGTCGCCTGCAGGAACGCCAGATACTCCGCGTTGGTCACCTCGGCGACAGCCACCGAGCATCCCGGCAGCGACACCTCACGCGTCACCGTCTGGATGTCGTGCAGGCGAGGGGGCAGCGGCTTCCACTCCTCGACGTACGGCGCGGTGTCGTACAAGCCGGTCTCGCGCCGCCGGTGCCGGACGATCAACGTCTGCTCCCCCGCCGGTACGTCGACCGTCGGGCCGATCTCGGCGGGACCGGCGACCGGTGGTGCGACGACCCGCTCGGCCGGCCGCATCGGGAACGCGGACTCCTCGACATGGGCGCGCGGCATCGTGCCCAGCCGGCGCGCGGTGGCCCGGCACGAGGCGCCGGCGGTGGCGCCGACGCGGACGATGCCGGCCACGCCGCGGCCCGGTACGACCAGATGGACACCGTCGTCGTCCGCGGTGATCGGGACGCCCGTCGTCACGTCGTACCAGTCGCCGACCTGGTCCTCGGAGCGCAGCACGATGCCGTCGAAGTCCTCGTCGTGACGGTTGATCAACGTCCAGAAGGTGATGTCCGCCAGGTCGAACCGGGACCCGTGGACGCCGTGATCACGGGCCTTCTCCGGGATCTCCGGCGTCAGCTGGATCCAGTCGCCGTTGATCAGCACCGGCGCGAACGCCCGCTGCGCGGCGACCATCCGGCGCAGCGTCGCGCGGTCGCGGGCGTTCCACCCGACCCACGCCGAGAACACCGACTCCCAGACCAGCATGCCGACGCCGTTCACCCAGGCGGACTGCAACTCGTCGCTGTGGTCACGATTCCACCGGCGGGTGTGGTGCATCATGTGCCGGCGCTCGAACAGGTGCGCCCGCAGCACGCCGGGCGCGTGGGTGTCGGCGAACCACTGCGCCCAGGACAGCGCGTGGTCGCCGATCCTTGCCATCGGCAACCGCGACTCGCCCTCCAGCGCGATTGCCGGGTTCGCCTGCCGGATCGCGCGGGTGAACGCCGGGTCGCCCTCCTTCAGCGTGTCCAGGAACACGCCGTCGACCGTGTAGTCGGTGACCAGCGCGGCGAACTCGTCGGCGTCCGAGCGGTCCGCACGGCGGGTGCCGACATCCCACGGGTTGTAGTCGAAGAACACCTTGAGGCCGAGCCGGTGCAGGTCGTCGATCAGCTCGCGCAGCCCGGGGACGTCGCGGTAGAAGTCGAACTGGTTGCGGTCGTCGATCCCGATCACCGGGTAGGCGTGCCAGAGCACGATCGCGTCGTACCCGCCGAACTCGGCGATGCCGTGCTCGACGAACTTCTCCGGTGTGAACGTCCCGGTCTCGACGTTGTAGAGCAGGTCGTCCCAGAGCCAGACCAGCGCCACCGAGTACGCGGTCTGGGTCCAGGCGCGACCGGGTTCGTCGTAGTGCGAGCCGTCGTACCTGGTCCGTTCGAAGGCGCCGAACCGCCACTCGGCCAGCTTGGCGCGCCACCGCGGCAGGTCGGCGGGGTCCTCCGGGGCGCCGAGGATCTTGGCGTCGTCCAGGAACGACAGGTCGGCCCGGAGCCCGAGATCGACCTTCGCCGGAAGGTCGATGGGCCGCGGTTCGAGCGGATTCACAGGTACACCTCCGCATAACGCGCGTCGATTGCATCCCCGTGCGGCACGGAGGGAATCGCCCCCGCGGCCTGAACACTCAATGAAGCAGCAACGTTAGCGCGTCGGACCGCGTTCGTCAGGTCGCTTGCCGTGATCGAGTCGTTAGTTGATTCGGCAGCCAACGTGGCGACCAGTACTCCGCAGAACGTGTCTCCAGCGGCGGTCGTGTCCACGACCTCGACCCGTACGCCGGGAACCGCGATCTCCTCGGCCTCGCGGGTCAGGATCACCGCGCCCGCCCCGCCGAGCGTGACCACCGCGGCGGGCACCTGCTTCAGCAGCGCGGACCGGTCCGGCCCGGCGATCGCCTCGGCCTCGGTCTCGTTCACCACCAGCAGGTCCACCTCGGCGAGCAACTCGTCCGGGAGTTCCGCGGCCGGTGCCGCGTTGAGGACGAAGTACTTCGCCGCCGCGGCCGCCGCCTGCACCGTCGGGAACGGGATCTCCAATTGGGAAAGGACGATTTTCGCATCGCCGATCGCGGTCAGCGCGGCCGCGGACAAGGTCAGCTCGCCGTTCGCGCCCGGGGCGACGACGATCGAGTTCTCACCGCCGTCCTCGACCGTGATGATCGCCGTACCGGTCGGGGCGTCGCCGGTCGTCGCCAGCGACAGGTCGACACCTTCGAGCGCCTCGCGCAACAGGGCGCCGCCGTCGTCGTCACCCAGCGCGACCACCATCGCCGTCCGGGCGCCCGCGCGGGCCGAGGCGACCGCCTGGTTCGCGCCCTTGCCGCCCGGACCGCGCGTCATCGCACCGGCGAGAACCGTCTCACCCGGTCGTGGAATGCGCTGAACCGGCAACACAAGATCCACATTCGCGCTCCCCACCACTACCACGTCAGGCTCCACCCCGGGCCACCTCCACAGTCCTCCGCGCCAGCTCGTCGATCGCGATCTGGTCCATCCCCGGGAGGCTGGTGGCCACCCGATTGTCCAGTGGTGCGGACCACTCTGCCGGAACCCCGCGCGTCGCGCCAAAAACCGCGCCCACGGTGGCACCGGCCGAGTCGGTGTCCCAGCCGCCCATCACCGCGCGGCCGATCGCCGTGGTGAAATCCGCAGCGGTCAGCGCATACGCGGTGAGGGCGGTGTTGTTCACCGCGTGCACCCAGTGCAGGTCGCCGTACTCGTGATGCAGCGCATCGAGCGCGTCGTCCAGCTCGGCGTCGGCGAGGCTGAGCCCGAACCGGACCGCGCGGGCGATCGCGCCCTGACCGCCGACCACGTCCAGGCCGGCGACCGCGGCCTCGACCGGATCGTCGAGCACCAGCGCGGCCGCGGACATCGCGGCCACCCAGAGCGCGCCGTCGACCCCGGCGCCGGTGTGACTGAGCCGCGCGTCGACCAGCGCGAGCCGCGCGGCCGCCGTGCGATCGCCGGGATGCGCCCAGCCGTAGGCGTCGGTGCGGATCTGGGCGCCGATCCATTCCCGGAACGGGTTCCCGACGACGGCCGCGCGGGCCGGCTCGATCCCTTCCAGAAGGTTGCGGTAGGCAACACGCTCGGCGGTGAACACGCGGCCGGCCGGCAGGTCGCCGAGCCAGCTCTGGGCCACGTCCTCGGTGGTCAGACCATGCTCTCCGGGACCGAAGCGCTCCATCATCACCAGCGCCAGGATCGCGAAGTTGATGTCGTCGTCCTCGGGCATGCCGTCGATGACCTCGCGAAGACTGTTCACCTTCGAGCGCCGGTTCCACGGCCACCGCTGCTGCACCTCGTCCGGCACACCGGCAGCGGTGATGTACTGCGACAGCGGCCACTGACCGGAGCTGGCCAGGATCTCCCGGATGCCCTCGCGCGGGATCTTCTCCACCGGCTTGCCGAGCAGGTTCCCGGCCATCCGGCCGAGCCAGGCGTTCAGCGTGCGGGTCTCGAGATCGACCGGCGCACCCAGCGACGGCAGCTCCGGGATCACCGGCTCGCGCCAGTCCCCGGTCCGCGCGTCGAGCACGTCCAGCAGTTCGCGGGCGAGTGCCCGCAGCGCGGGGGTCGCGGGCTCGTCGGAGGCACCCGACACGGGCGCGTCCGTGGTCCCGCCGGCGGCCAGCCAGCGGGCCTGGACGTCGGTGACGTCGACGCCCTCCGACCGCGCCTGGACCAGTTGGTGCGGGAGGAGGTCCTCCGGCTGCACCCAGGTCAATCTCATCGAGGCTCTTCCTTCCCCTGTTGCGCCAGGCGAAACACGCACCTGGATCGTTCTGTCGGCGCGGCCTGATACTTCCGGCCATGGTCACCCGCCGCAGCTTTCTGACCGGAACCGCCGCCGCGCTCGCTCTTACCGGAAACCTCCCCG
The DNA here is from genome assembly GCF_040680955.1 of Kribbella sp. NPDC051936. Classification (NCBI taxonomy): domain Bacteria; kingdom Bacillati; phylum Actinomycetota; class Actinomycetes; order Propionibacteriales; family Kribbellaceae; genus Kribbella; species Kribbella sp. NPDC051936. The sequence goes on from NZ_JBFAXS010000002.1 coordinate 893,111, forward strand.
ATCTCGTCGACGCGGTAGGGATATCGCACCGCACCGACAACCGACCGTTGTTCACGCTCGGCGTCGCGTCGGGCGATCCGCTGCCGGACGCCGTGGTCATCTGGACCCGCCTCGCGCCCGGCCCGCTCGAACCGTTCGGCGGCATGGGCGACCGCCCGGTGAACGTCGAGTGGGAGGTCGCCGAGGACGAGTCGTTCCGCACAGTGGTACGCCGAGGTACGGCGCACGCCCGTCCGGAGTACGCGCACACCGTGCATGTCGACGTCCGGGGACTGCGGCCGTGGCGGCACTACTTCTACCGGTTCCGCGCCGCCGGTCAGATCAGCCCGGCCGGTCGTACCCGGACCGCGCCGGCGCCGTCCGACGAGCCGGCCGTGACGCTGGCGGTCGCGTCCTGCCAGGCCTACTACGACGGGTTCTACACCGCGTACCAGGACGTCGTACGCCGGGAGCACGATGCCGTGCTGTTCCTCGGCGACTACATCTACGAGGTCGGTGTCGGACCGACCGCCGGCGTCCGCAACCAGTCCGTACCGGTCGACTTCGCCGGCGAGATCTTCACGCTCGACGAGTACCGGGCCCGGTACGCGTTGCACAAGACCGACCCCGACCTGCAGGCCGCGCACGCGGCGGCGCCGTGGATCGTCACGCTCGACGACCACGAGGTCGAGGGCAACTGGGCCGGGTACGTGTCCGAGGACGGCATCCCGTACGACGACTTCCTCGTCCGCCGGGCGAACGGCTTCCGGGCGTACTGGGAGCACATGCCGCTGCGTCTCGACCAGTCCCCCGACGGCCCGTCGATCCGCCTGCACCGCCACCTCCGGTACGGCCGTACCGCCGACCTGAGCATCCTCGACACACGGCAGTTCCGCGACGACCAGACGTCGACCGGTGGATGGCTGCCGCCGGACGAGGTGTCGACCGACCCGGCGCGCACCATCACCGGCGCCGCCCAGGAAGGCTGGCTGCTGGACACGCTCGGATCCTCCACGAGCCGCTGGAACGTCGTCGCGCAGCAGGTCGCCATGGCCCAGCTCGACCGCAAGACCGGGCCGGAGCTCGAGCTTCCGATGGACACCTGGAACGGGTACGCCGCCTCGCGCGATCGCGTGCTGTCCGGTGTCCGTGACCGCGGCGTCGGCAACTTCGTCGTCCTCACCGGCGACCTGCACCGCAGCGTCGCCTCCGACCTGCGGGTGGACTTCGCGGATCCGTCCACGCCGGCGATCGGGTCCGAGTTCGTCACCACGTCGATCTCGTCGGGCAAGGACGGCGTCGACGCCGACGCCACCGGGCGCGCGCTGCTCGCCGAGAACCCGCACGTCAAGTACCAGAACGTCCAGCGCGGCTACCTCAGCTGCCGGCTCGACCGGACGCAGTGGACGTCGGAGTTCCGTGTCGTCGACCGCGTCGTCACTCCCGGCGGTACGGCGTCCACGCGCGCCACCCTGGTCGTCGAGGACGGCCGTCCCGGAACCCATCTCGCCTGAACGGACCAGCCCATGCTCCGACGCATCGCCCTCGTCGCCGTCCCACTCACGCTCGTGGTGCCCGCCGTCGCCGTTGCCAGCGGCAACAACCAGGTCGAGATCAGCGCCACGCCACAGCCCGTGGAGGTCGTGCCGCTGCCGTGCTTCCCGGCCGGGAAGCTGACGCTCGGCATGACCAACACCGGCCGCAAACCCACGATCGCCGACCTGCGTGTCGCCGGGGACGTCGCCCTCACGCTGTCCCGGCACCAGTTCTCCAGCTACCTTCCGGTCGATCAGCTCGTCAAGGCGCCGCTCGAGGTCACCGTCCCGCGCGGCACCGCGCCCGCGACGTACTCCGTCGACCTCACCGTCGGTAAGCAGCACCTGCAGGTGCCTGTGGTGATCAAGCCTGTCCCCGCCCGCGACAACGTGCTGCTCGGCGAACAGGCTGTCGCATCCTCCACCAACGGCAACATGCGCCTGTGCGGCGGCGTCGACGGCAACGCCGCCTCCGAACAGTGGGGCGCCAGTGGCTGGCACGACAACACCAAGGGCGTCTTCCCCGACACCTACGGCGTCGACTTCGTCCAGCCGACCACCATCGGCCGAGTCGTCCTCCAAACCCTCGACTCGACCAAGTACCCCGCCGCCGTGATGGGCGTCCGCGACTTCGACGTCCAACTCCGGAACAACGATGTGTGGACGACCGTGGAGGAGGTCCGGGGCAACACCACGGGCCGGCTGGTCATCACCTTCGAGCCTCGCGCGGTCGACGCCGTCCAGCTCGTCATCCACGACTCCAACGACCACGGGTACTCCCGGATCGTCGAGCTCGAGGCGTACGCCAACTGACATTCAGACCAGCGCATCCAACGCGGCCGCACGCCGGGCCCACCGCTCGGCGTCGGCCGCCCGGATGTCCCGTACGACGGACGCCATGACACGACCCGGCTCCACCAGATCGGTCTTGCTCGCCTCGGCGATCCGCTCCGCCCAGTCCGTCGGTACGCCGTCGTGGCCCTGCAAAGCTCCGGTGATCGCACCCGCCATCGACGCGATCGAGTCCGCGTCGCGGCCGTAGTTGGTGCCGCCCAGGACAGCCCGCCGTACGTCTCCCTCGGCGACCAGGACGAACCCGAGCGCGACCGGAAGCTCCTCGATCGCCTTGGTACGGCTCGGCCGGCGGGCGTCCATCGAGAGCTCACGGTAGTTCGGACCGACCGTGTCGAACGGCTCGATCGCCTTCCGCAGCACAGGAATCGCCTCCTCCCAGTCCGTCACGCCGTCGGCCGCTTCGACGACCGCCTCGACGGCCCTCCGAGTGCCGTCCTTGGCCAGCGCCACAGCAGTCTCGACCGCCGACGCGGGCGTTGCGCCCGGCGTCATCGCGGCGGCGACGGCGGCCGCGAACACGCCGGCCGCCTCCCGTCCGTAGCTCGACTGGTGCGCACCGGCGACGTCGAGCGCCTCGGCGTACGCGCCCTCGGGATCGCCGGCGTTGGCGATCCCGACAGGCGCCATGTACATCGCCGCACCGCAGTTCACGATGTTGCCGACACCCGCCTCGCGCGGATCGACGTGCCCGTAGTGCAGGCGGGCGACCAGCCACTTCTCGGCCAGGAACACCCGCTGCAGCAGGAGCGCGTCCGCCTCGAGCTCGGGAACCCAGCGGGTCCCGTTCAGCATCTTCGGCACCAGCGACTCGGCGACCGCGTAGGCGTCCAGGTGCGACCGGCGCTCGTCGTACACCTCGACCAGGGCGTGCGTCATCAAGGTGTCGTCGGTGATGTGCCCGTCGCCCTTGTGGTACGGCGCGATCGGGCGGGCGGTCCGCCAGTCGTCGTACCACGGGCCGACGATGCCGGTCACCCAGCCGCCGTGCCGCTCCCGGATCGCCTCCGGGGTCCAGCCCTCGACGGCGCCACCGATCGCGTCACCGACCGCGGACCCGACGAGGACCCCCGTTGCCTTCTCCTCGATCAAGGACATCAGTTGTTGACCTGACCCCATCCGTCGCTCAGTTTCTTGCCCAGCGCCGCCGCGTCGGTCTTGTTCGCCAGGTACTGCTGGAACGCCGGCGTCGCGATCTGGTCCTTCCACTGCGGGTAGTTCTCCACGCTCTGGAACGGCGCCTTGGTCAGCTCGGCGCCGCTGGCCAGGATCTGCTGCCAGCCGTTCTTGCCGCCGGTCGCCTGCTGCACCGCGTCCCGGGCCGCCTGGGTGGTCGGGATCAGCCAGTCGCCCTGACCGACCGCGGCCAGGTTCTCGGCCTTCATGAAGTAGTCGATGAACTTCGCCGACTGCTCGATGTGCTTGCCCTCGGCCGGCGCCGACAGCGTCTGCGGGTTCGCGGCCTGCTTGCTGCTCGTGCCCTTCAGCGGCGGCAGCACCTCCCACTGGAAGGTCTTCGGCGCCTCCTCGAGGATCTGCTGCGCGACGTAGTTGCCGGCCACGACCATTCCGTACTTGCCGGCGTAGAACCCGGGCAGCACGTCCGAACCGCTCTGCGTCAGCGACGTCGGGTCGATCGACTTGTCGTCGTAGGCCATCGCGTGGATCCGCTTCGGCACCTCGAGCTCGGCGTCGCCGATGGTCGCCTTCGCGTCCTTGCCGGAGCCGTCGAAGTACTTCGCGTCGAAGTTCAGGCCGAGGTTCAGCATCGTCGCGGTCGGGCTCTTCAGGCCCCAGCCGAGTCCGAACTTGCCGCCCGCGGTCAGCTTCTTGGCGTCGGCGGCCAGGTCGTCCCAGCTCAGCGAGTCACCGGTGGCGGTGATCCCGGCCTGCTTCAGCAGCGCGGAGTTCGCGAACACGACGTACGACTGCAGGAGCGTCGGCGCGGCGTAGATCTTGCCGTCCTTGGAGACCGTGTCCCAGACCCCCTGGCTGACGGCGTCCTTGGTGTCCTGGCTCAGGTACGGCGAGAGGTCCGCGAGGTAGCCCTGGTTGACGAAGCCGGTGATGTCGGCGGACTCGTCGTGGATGATGTCCGGCGCGGTCCCGCCCTGGAACTGGGTGACCAGCTGGTCGTGCACGGAGTCCCAGCTGCCCTGGACGTACTCGACCTGGATGTTCGGGTTCGCGGCGTTCCAGTCCGCGACGATCTTCTTGGTCGCGGCGACCGTGGTCTTCTGGAAGGCGAGGCTCTGGAACTTCAGCGTCACCTTCTCGGTCGACGACCCCGAACCGCTGTCGTCGCTGTTGCCCCCGCACGCGGCGAGCGTCACCAGCGCTCCCGCCGCCAGCAACGCGGTCAATACCTTCTTCATTATCTCTCCTAACCTTTGACTGCGCCGCTCAGCAAGCCGGAGGTCAACCGGCGCTGAAGGAAGGCGAAGAACACGAGACTGGGGACGGTGGCCAGCACGGAGGCGGCGGCGAGCGGGCCGAACTGCACCTGGCCCTCGGCCCCGACGAACCGGGCGAGCACCAGCGGAAGGGTCTTGAGCTGCGGGTCCTGCAGCAGGACCAGGGCGAAGAAGAACTCGTTCCACGCCGAGATGAAGGTGAACATCGCGGTCGCGATCAGGCCCGGCCGCAGCAGCGGCATCACGATCGAGACGATCGTGCGGACCCGGCCGGCGCCGTCGACGGAGGCCGCTTCCTCCAGCTCCCGCGGCACCGCGGCGACGTACCCCTGCAGCATCCACAGCGCGAACGGCAGCGACCAGACCATGTACACGATCACCACGCCGGGGATCGTGTTGGTCAGGTGCAGCGGGCGCAGGATCATGAACAGCGGGATCACGATCAGGATCACCGGGAACACCTGGCTGACCAGGATCCAGCCGTTCGTCAGCGGCCGCAGCCGGCTGCGGAACCGGGCCAGCGCGTAGGACACCGGCAGCGCGACGATCAGCACCAGGATCGTGCTGTAGATCGAGATCTGCAGGCTGTTGCCGAGACCGCGGACCAGGCCCTGCTCGTTCAGCGCGTCGCTGTAGTTCGACAGGTCGAAGTGCTTCGGCAGCAGGCTCGGCGTGATGCTCGCGAACTCCTGCGGCGACTTCAGCGAGCTGGAGATCAGCCAGAGCAGCGGGAAGCCGAGGAAGACCAGGTAGCAGACGACGGCGACGTACTGCAGGAAGCGGGTCGCAGGACTCGTACCCAAGCGGCGCCGCCTCATGCCTCGCTCCTCAGCCGGTTCCGCAGGTAGAAGAACAGGAACGCGATGATGATGACCACCATCACGTCACCCATCGCCGCGGCCATCCCGAAGTTGCCGTAGCGGAACGCCTCGTTGTACGCGAACAACATCGGCAGCATCGTCTTGCCGCCCGGGCCGCCGGCGGTCAGCACGTAGACCAGGCCGAACGAGTTGAAGTTCCAGATCATGTCCAGGCTGGTGATCGCGACGATCACGGTCCGCAGCTGCGGCAGCGTGATGTTCCAGAACTGGCTCCAGGCGCCGGCGCCGTCGACCGCGGCCGCTTCGTACAGAGTGCGGTCGATGCCCTGCAGGCCGGCGAGCAGCGTGATCGTGGTCATCGGCATGCCGACCCAGATGCCGACGACGATCACCGCCGGGAGCGCCGTGTTGAAGTCGCCGAGGAAGTTGATCGGGTGGTCGGTGAGGTGCAGCTTCTGCAGGATCTCGTTGACCGGGCCGTTGGTCGGGTGCAGCAGCAACCGCCACATGATCGCGACGACGACCGGGGGCATCGCCCAGGGGATGAGCGCGAGGGTGCGCGCGACGCCGCGGAATTTGAGGTTCGTGTTCAGCAGCAGGGCGAGGCCGAGCGCGGCGACGAACTGCAGGATCGTGACCGACAAGGTCCAGATCACGCCGATCCGGAACGAGTCCCAGAACAGGTCGTTGTGCAGGAGTTTGGCGAAGTTGCCGAAGCCGACGAAGTTCGTCTCGACCCGCAGGCCGGCGCGGGCGTCGGTGAAGCCGAGCGCGATACCGCGGATCAGCGGGTAGACGCTCAGGATCAGCACCGGCAGCAGGGCGGGCAGGAACAGCAGGATCGCCTCACGATTCGCCTTCGGCTTCCCCACTTTTTTCTTCACCGGCCGCGGCGCGGTCAAGGTTGCCGTCACGGGGTGGACCTCCTGATGCTGAGGGACGGCTGGACGACGATCCGCCGCGGGGTCCGGTCGTTGTCCTCGATCCTTGCCAGCAGCAACTCGGCCGCCCGCCGCCCGCGCTCGGCCGACCCCAGATTCACACTCGTCAGCGGCGGAAAACTCTGCTCGGCCAACTCACTGTCATCCATCCCCACCACCGCAACGTCGTCCGGCACCCGCAGCCCGGCGGCCGCCAACTCATGCATCAACCCCACGGCCAGCAAGTCGTTCGCACAGATAACAGCGTCGAACCCCGCACCAACTTCCGACTCGGAGGTGGACGGAGCCGGCGCCGCAGCCTGCCGGGCGCCGCCCCGCGCCTGGTGGGTGGTGGCCGCCGGCCCCGTCTCACCCAGCCGGTGGGACTGGCTGGAAGCCAGCCCGCCGGCGGCCAGCAGGTTGAGGGCAGCTGTGCGCCCTGCGGCGAAGGTGAAGTCGTCTGCTTCCGTGGCGGCGACGGGCTCGAGATCGTGGGCCTTCAGGGCTTCGGTGAAACCCTTCGCGCGGGCCGCGCCGGGGACCGTGTCGGCGGGACCGTTCAGGAACGCGATGCGCGTGCGGCCGCAGGACGCCAGGTGGTCGACGGCGAGCAGCATGCCCTTGGGTGAGTTCGCCCGCACGGTGTCGACGCCCGCTTTGGCCGGGACGTTACCGGCGACGACCACCGGTACCTCGCATTCGCGGATCGACTTCACCAGATCCTCGTCGACGCGCAGCGGGCTGATCAGCAGACCGTCGGCGTACCCGCGCGCCATCCCCCGAACCAGCGCGACCTCGTCCACCACGTCCGGCCCGGTCGTCGTCACCACCAGCCGGTAGCCGGCCGCGGCCACGACCTCCTCGACCGCCCGCATCATCGTCACGTACACCGGGTTGCCGACGTCCGCGACCGCCAGCGTCAACTGGAACGTCCGCCCGACCTTCAGCGACCGGGCGCGCGCGTCCGGCACGTAGCCGAGCTCCGAAACCGCCCGCTGCACCCGCTCGACCATCTCCTCCGTGGCCGGCAGCCCGTTCAGCACCCGTGACACCGACGCCACCGAGACCCCGGCCGCCCGGGCCACCCCAGCGATCGTCGGACGACCCACGCCGACCTCCTGTAATCGTTCTTGTAATCGTTTACAGCCGAGACACTAAACCGCCCCTCAGCCCTCGTCAACACCCCCACTCCCCCAACTCCGCACCGCAACCACACCGTGACGGCCCCCAACCCGTCTTTGGGCCCCCACCGTCCAATTTCGGAGCGCCGAAATGAACGGTGGGGGCCCAAAGATGCCTACCGCAGAGCGGGTACGGCGGGGTGGTGGTGCGGGTTAGGCGCGGTAGAAGAGCCAGGCGTCGGCCATGCGCTGTGCCTGGCCTGGTGTGAACTGGGTGTAGCAGGAGTCGTAGGAGTAGTCCATGTAGTTGTGGATCGGGTCGAGCCCGGGCGCCTTGCAGGTGTCCTTGCCGGCCGGGCAGCCGCTGGTCGGGGTCTTCTCGGCAGGGGTGTCGTCGACGAAGTCGCCCTTCGCGTTGCAGCCGCCGAAGAACGTGTGCTCGAGGTTCAGCCAGTGACCGACCTCGTGCGTCGTGGTCTCGCCCTGGTCGTAGCGCCCCGCGTACGTGGTCGACGTCCCCAGGAAGGACTCCCAGTCGATGACGACGCCGTCGAGATACGCCTGGCCCGGCTTGGTGACGATGTCCGGCAGGTACGCCCATCCGAGCAGACCCGCGCCGGCTGTCGTCGAGTACAGGTTGAGGTCCCCGGGACCGCCGGTGTGCAGGGCGTGCTTCATGTCGTGCTCAGGCAGACCACCCGCGCCGGCATAGAACCAGGTCGCGTTGTCGGTCCGCGTCACACCCGCCAAAGTGAAACTGAACCCGGTCCTGGCACCGCCCTCGCCGCCCGCGTACGTGTTGTTCAGTACGTCGATCTGCGCCTGGATCTGGGCTGACGTGAGCGCGCCGATCGAGCCGTCGGTGACCACATGGAAGTACACCGGAACGGTGGCCCTGAAGCCCGCTTTCGCCTTGTTCTTCGCTGTCGCCGGCAGATCCTGTGGGACCTGGCCGAGGTCCGGTTCACGCCCGCCCCGCGCCTGGACGACGCTGTCCTCCGAGACGCAGGCGCCACCGCCCGGCGGCCCCGAGGCCTGACTCTGCGTCCCGCTCAGTCCCGCACCCACGAGTGCCGCGATCGCGGCGATCCGCGCTGCCTTGTTCCATCTCATGACCGCCCCCTGTCAGAGTCCGTCCCCAGGCAGTTCGACTCTAGGCACGGCGGCCGGACGGCGGAAGGCCTACTCGTCGTCCTCTTCGGCGCCCGGGCGCTCGGCCCACGGGGTCTCCTTGGCGGGGCGGACGACGATGAGCTTGTCGCCGGCGGCCAGGACCGAGACGTTGGAGTCGTAGTACCGGTGCACCTTGCCGTCGCGGACCACCGAGACCACCCGGTCCGGTACGGCGGACGGCGGCTTGCCGACCTCACGCCCGAGGACCGGGCGCTCGGCGACCTCGAGGCCCTCGCCGTAGGTCAGCAGGTCCTCCATCACCTCGCCGAGGTTCGGGCTGACCGCGGACAGGCCGAGCAGCCGGCCGACCGCCTCCGACGAGGTGACCACGGCGTCCGCGCCGCTCTGCCGCAGCAGCGGCACGTTGTCCTCCTCGCGGACCGCGACCACGACGTGCGCGTTCGGGTTCAGCTGCCGCACGGCGAGCGTGACCAGCACGGCCGAGTCGTCCCGGTCGGTGGTCACGATCACCTCGCGCGCGGTCATCACCTCGGCGCGGCGCAGCACCGTCCGGTTCGTCGCGTCGCCGTGGAACGCGGCCATCTGGTCGTTGCCCGCGTCACCGATCGCCGTGGCGCGCGGGTCGATCACGACGATGTTCTCGCGCTTCACGCCGTTGCTGATCAGCGTCTGCACCGCGGCCCGGCCCTTGGTGCCGTAGCCGACGACGATGGTGTGGTCCTTCATCCGTTTCCTCCAGCGCGTGTCGCGCATGATCCGGCGACCCTCGTTGGCCAGCACTTCCAGTGTCGTACCGACCAGCACCACCAGGAACGCGATCCGCAGCGGAGTGACGATGAAGGCGTTCACCAGCCGGGCAGTGGGCGTCACCGGCGTGATGTCGCCGTACCCGGTCGTGGTGAGCGTGACGGTTGCGTAGTAGATGCTGTCGATCAGGTCGACATGGCCGTCGTAGCTGTCCTTGTAGCCGTCACGGTCGACCACCACGATCAGCACCATCACGGTCAGCAGCCCCAGCGCGATCAGAAATCGGCTGAAGAGCTGAAAGAGCGGCGAGCGCGTGCTCGCGGGCAGGTTGACCAGCAGACCGTGGGGGTTCCGACCGGTGGGAAGGGGTGGCACGGGTCTGACGATATTGCACCGGCGGTCGATCCACCGCATGCGACAGGCTCCGGTCGGACAGTGCGACACTCACCATCAGACTGTCGCCGTCCCGGATGACTCGGGAGCGCATCCGCAACCGCTCCAGGGTGCGCAGCATCGCGTGGTTCTCCGGCTGCACCATGCAGACGACGCGGTCGGCGCCGAGGGCCCGGGCCTCCCCCACCACCTGGCGCAGCAAGCGAAGCCCGAGGCCCTGCCCCTGCCAGCCGTCCTCGACCAGGACGGCGATCTCCATCGTGGTGCTGCCCATTTCCTCCCACGGCGCGGCTGTGGCCATCCCGATCACGGCATCGTCGACACATGCGACGACCGACACACCTCCCGCCGGCGCCGACAAGTGCCGCGCGGTCCGGGCGGTCAGCTTCGGCATCGGAACGTGGTAGCGCCGGGTGCGGCTCTCGTACGAACACCGGTCGTGCATCGCGACCACGGCGTCGGCGTCCTCGACGGTCGCGGGCCGCAGGTCGGGTACGCCGGCCCCGGGCCGCGGCCCGGCCGGCGTCTCGAACCGCTCGGCCAGCCGGCCGGCGATCTCGACCAGCACGTCCGCGCGGGCCCACTCGGCCGGCGTGTACTCGTCGAACCCCTGCAGGTTGCCCAGCTCGTCGTCGACGGACACCGGGTCGTCGATCAGCCGCAGTACGGCGCGCAGGTAGCGGGTCGGCGCGTCGCTGAGGACGTCGGCCTGGCAGGGGCGGACCGTCGTCCGGACGCAGCCGGCCTCGGCCGCCAGCGCGGTCAGGTCGTCGGCGGTCCAGCCGACGCCGGTGGAGACCACCAGTTCGTCGACGGCGCCGGTCTCGGCGGTGAAGACCTCGAGGCTGAGAATGTTGATGTCGTCCGCACCACACCGTGCAGCGAGTTCGGCCAGTGCACCGGGCCGGTCGGCGAGTTCGGTCCTGATCTTCCAGAGCATGCGGACGCCCTCCCTCGTGGAAACGTCCTTCCACTCTGCGTCCGCCCTGTTGCCCGGCCGGGTCCGGGATGTTACGCGCGCGTCAACGTTTCCGGCGGACCAGCAGCAAGATGTTCGGCCGCTGGGCGGTCAGGGCGGCGGCCGGCTCACGATTGTCCAGGTCGGCGTGCCGGAGCAGCTCGGGGTAGCTGCTCTGCGGTACGGCGGGGTAGGTCGTGACGATTGCGTCGCCGGAGAACACGAAGAAGATCGCCTGCCCGTCCTTGATCACCTTCAGCAGGGAGCCCTCGCGCACGGTGAGAACGTGCTCGACCGCCTTGCGGCGCGCGGACCGCTTCACCCAGGCGGCCTGGAGCGCCTGCTGTGCGGGCTCGCGCCCGTGCCGGACCGCCTCGACGACGAGCGGTCCGTACCGTACGCCGTACTTGACCAAGTTCTTGGCGAGCTTCCCGTTCGCCTTCCCCGCACCTGCCATGGGTCGAGCCTACTGACTGCGCCGGGTCGGCATGCGGCGCTGCACGGCGTCAGGCACCATGGAGGCCGTGAGCACCCCCAACCCGCGTCGGCCGGTGATGCCCGGCAACAAGCTGTTCGAGTCGCTGCCCGGTGCCGCCGATCCGGCGACCGTCACCGAGGCCGCGCACCGGACAGCCGAGTTGCTGGTCCGCGGGGTGCGCAAGTCCGAGGACGCCGAGGTGCACGCCCGGGTGGTCAAACTGGCCGACGAGTACGGTCTCGACGAGCTCGCCGAGCTGTGGTCCGACTCCCCGGCCGACTCGCTGCCCGGGGCGCTCTGGCGGCTGTACGTGCTGCGGTCCTGGGTGCACTCGAACGCCGAGGCGGTGTCCCGCGAGTTCGCCACCGGCCGTAAGTACGCCGAGGTGCATGCGGTGGTCGCCGGCGTCGCCGAGCCGCCCGGCCCCGCGGAGGTGCGGGACATGGTGGACGCCGTACTGCGGGGTGTCGCAACCGGTGACTTCGCGACCACGCTGGATCGCGCGGCGGCGTTCGCGCGGATCGTGGCGACCGGACGCGCCCATCTCGCCGACGACGGCCACGACCAGGTGCTGTCCGCGTCGAAACTGGTCGAGACCGCTGACCAGCTGCAGACCGCGGCGCGCGCCGAACGCGCCGGGACCCTCTGGTAGTTGCATGCGGCGCCGACGGGTGTTATAACGTCTCGCCGCCCGGATTCCCAACAGGACAAGGGGTTTGGGCACCCGCTACACTGTTCGAGGTGTCGGGCCGGTGCAAGCCCCGGGTCCCAAAATAAGCCGCTACGAGCGGCCACGCGCCGTGAGGCGCTTCCCGGTCCGGCACCCTCTTCTCCTCCCCCTCGCGTTGCCTGAGGCAACGACACGTCCCCCGGTCGCCGGTGGCACCGCCGCCCTTCGTCGTCCGCGACTCAGGGATCGATCGGGGACACCCCCCCTGTCGGGATCGCCCGATCGAGGTCAGACTCGAAGGAGACAACCGAACAGGCTGGGGGCCGTTGGATCGCCGGGAGGGGCGATGGTCGGCATGGTGGGGACCGCAACGGAAGTTGTACACGCACAGGACGTCGTACGGGTGTACGGCGAGGGGGACACGGCCGTCGAGGCGCTGCGCGGGGTCGGCGTCCGGATCGAGCCCGGGCAACTCACGGCGGTGATGGGACCGTCCGGATCGGGCAAGTCGACGCTGATGCACATCCTGGCCGGGCTGGACCGCCCGACCTCGGGCTCGGTGCGGATCGACGACATCGAGATCACCACGCTCGGTGACGACGCGCTCACCAAGCTCCGCCGGCAGCACATCGGCTTCATCTTCCAGTTCTTCAACCTGCTGCCGATGCTGAGCGCCCGCGACAACGTGCTGCTGCCGCTGACGATCGCCGGCACGAAGCCGGACCCGCAGTTCTTCGACGACCTGATCGAGCGCGTCGGTCTCACCGACCGTCTCGACCACCGGCCCGCCGAACTGTCCGGCGGCCAGCAGCAGCGGGTCGCGATCGCGCGGGCGCTGGTGTCCCGGCCGACCGTGGTGTTCGCCGACGAGCCGACCGGCAACCTCGACTCCCGGACCAGCGGCGAGATCCTCACGCTGATGCGCTCCTCGGTCGAGGAGTACGGCCAGACGCTGGTGATGGTGACCCACGACGCCCGGGCCGCCGCGCTGGCGGACCGGGTGCTCTACCTGGCCGACGGCACGATCGTGAAGGAGACCGGCCGGACCAGCCAGCACGAGATCCTGCAGATCATCGACACGCTGGACCTGCAGTGATCAGGTTCGCGCTGCAGGGGCTGCTGGCCCGCAAGCTCCGGACGGCGCTGACCGCGATCGGCGTCGTGCTCGGCGTGGCGTTGATCTCGGGCACGTACGTCCTGACCGACTCGATCACGTCGGCGTTCGACTCGATCTTCACCGAGAACTACAAGAACACCGACGCCGCGATCACCGGGAAGACCGCGTTCGAGGCGGCCGACGACGGCACCGTCGTCACCGCGCCGCCGTTCCAGGCCGGGCTGCTGGACAAGGTCCGCGAGCTGCCCGAGGTCGGCGCGGCGGGCGGCGTGGTCAACGGTGAGGCGCAGCTGATCGGCAAGGACGGCAAGGTCATCGTGTTCGGCGGCGCGCCGAACATCGGCTTCAGCGTGGATCCCGCGCAGCCGCAGTTCAACTCGCTGAGCCTGGTGTCGGGTGCGTGGCCGGCCGCCGGCCAGGTCGTGGTCGACACCCAGACCGCGAAGAAGAAGGGACTCGCGACCGGCGACATGGTCGGCGTCCAGGCCCGCGGCGCGGCGCAGCAGATGCGGATCACCGGGCTGGTCGAGTTCGGCGCGGTGTCGTCGATCGGCGGCGCCACGCTGGCCGGGTTCGACCTCGGTACCGCGCAGCGCCTGTTCGGCAAGACCGGCAAGCTCGACCAGATCCTGATCGCGGCCAAGTCCGGCGTCACGCCGCAGCAGCTGGTGGACGCCGTCCAGCCGATCCTTCCCGAGGCCACCCAGGTCCGGACCGCCGACGAGCAGGCCGCGGAGGATGCGGCCGGGACGACGACGTTCCTCAACTTCCTGAGGACGTTCCTGCTCGTGTTCGCCGCGATCGCGCTGTTCGTCGGGTCGTTCGTGATCGCGAACTCGCTGGCCATCACGATCGCCCAGCGCACCCGCGAGTTCGCCACGCTCCGGACGCTCGGCGCCTCCCGGCGGCAGGTCCTCGGCTCGGTGGTGCTCGAAGCCTTCGTCACCGGTCTGGTCTCGGCGATCGTCGGCCTGTTCCTCGGGCTCGCGATCGCGACCGGGCTGTTCAAGCTGTTCGACGCGATCGGGTTCACGCTGCCCAACGACGGGCTGGTCTTCCAGACCCGGACGATCGTGGTCGCGCTGCTCGTCGGCGTCGTGGTGACGACCGTGGCGAGCCTCCGCCCCGCGTGGCGGGCGACCAGGGTGCCGCCGATCGCGGCGGTCCGCGAGGGCGCGGTCCTCGCCCCCGGGCGGCTGCACCGCTTCCGCCCGGTCGGCGCGGCGCTGCTCGCGGCGGCCGGTATCGCCTGCGTCCTCGTCGGCCTGTTCGCGGACGGGCTGAAGACGAGCACGCTGCTGTCGCTGCTCGGCGCGGGCGTGCTGCTGCTGTTCATCGGGATCGCCGCCTTCTCCTCGCGGCTCGTCCGGCCGCTGGCCGCGGTCTCGGATCCGGTGGCGCGCTGGGCCGTCGTCGTACTGACCGCTCTGATCTGGCCGATCGTGCTGCTTCCGGTCTGGGCGCTACGACGGCTCTTCGGCGGGCACCCCGAGTTCCCGCGCATCCTGCCGGACCGGCCGGCGGTCGCGATCGGCGGCCAGAACAGCCGCCGCGATCCGCACCGGACCGCGTCGACCGCTGCCGCTCTGATGATCGGGCTCGCGCTGGTCACGCTGGTCGCGACCTTGGGCGCCGGGCTGATCAAACCGTTCGAGGACGCCGTCGACCGGATCTCCAGCTCCGACTACGCGATCACCGCGCAGAACAACTTCAGTCCGCTGCCGCCGGCGGTGGCCGAGAAGGCGGCGGAGGTGCCGACGGTCCAGGAGGTGACGAGCGTCCGCGGCGGCCAGGCACAGGCGTTCGGCAAGACGATCTCGATCACCGCGATCGACCGGACCGCACCGCAGCTGCTCAGCTTCGACTGGCAAGCGGGCTCCCAGGCTTCGCTGGCCGAGTTGGAGCCCGACGGCGCGATCGTCGACGCCGACTACGCCAAGCAGCACGGGCTGGGGCTGGGATCGGCGATCACCTTGCAGATGGTGACCGGCAAGCAGCTGCAGTTCCAGGTGCGCGGCATCTTCAAGCCGCCGGCGGGTGGTTCGCCGTTCGGCAACGTGACGATCTCGACGGCCACCTTCGACTCCGCCACGCCGCAGCCGCAGAACATCTACACCTTCCTCACCATGCAAGGCGGGGTGACTCCGCAGAACACTGCCACGTTGAATGCGGCGATGAGCGCGTTCCCGAACGCCAAGGCGGTGACCATCGAGCAGTTCAAGGACGCGCAGACCGACAGCATCAAGAGCCTGCTCAACGTGCTCTACGTGCTGCTGGCACTGTCCGTCGTGGTCAGCCTGTTCGGCATCGTGAACACCCTGGTCCTGACCGTGTTCGAGCGGACCCGTGAACTCGGCATGCTGCGGGCGATCGGGTTGACCCGAGGACAGGTGAAACGGATGATCCGCCAGGAGAGCGTGATCACGGCGCTGATCGGGGCGGTGATCGGCATCGTCCTGGGACTGGTGCTGGCCTCGCTGCTCGCGGCCCGGCTCGACGAGATCTCCTTCACCGTGCCGGCCGGCCAGCTGGTGATCTTCGCCGTCCTCTCGGTCGTCGTCGGCATCTTCGCCGCCATTTGGCCGGCCCGGCGCGCGGCCCGGCTCAATCCTCTGGAGGCGCTGCAGTACGAGTAGTTCTACGCAAGTCTGTAACCCCTTGCGCTGCTAGCTTCGCTGACTGTGAAGCGGATTGGCGTTGTCGGGATGGCTGTCGTGCTGGCCGGGTGCTCGACGGTCGAGTCGAAGGACATCCGGACCAGCGGCATCACGGCGAACTACGTCGTCACGCTGCCGGAGACGGCCGAGGTCGCGCGGGTGAGCGCGTCGTACCGGGTCGGCACCCTGACGTTCGTCGAGCTCGGCGACGGCGAGTCGGTCAGGTCGTCCGGCGGCGGCAAGGAAGTCGAGCTCGAGCGTCACCACACCGCCGGCGTAACCGACTACACCGGTGAGCTCAACGGCGTGGTCCAGGCAGGTACGGAGATCACCTTCGACCTCACCCGCGGCAAGGGCGACGACTCCGCGCCGAGGTCGACGGTGAAGCTCCCCGAACGCGTCCGCCTCACCGCTCCCCTGGCCGGCACGACGTACTCCCGCCGCGCCGTGATCCCGGTCCGCATCGCCACCGGCCCGTCCGACCTCCCGTCGATCCTCACCTGGACCGGCGACTGCATCCAGCCCGACAGCCTCGAACTCGAACCCGGCCGCACCTCCGCCACCATCCCGCCCGGCTCCCTCCGCCCGTCCCTCGCTACTCCCACCCCCGGCGTCAAGCCACCCACCAGCTGCCCCGTCAACCTCACCCTCACCCGCCGCACCGAAGGCACCCTCGACAAGTCCTTCAAGAACGGCCACATCACCGCCGAAACCCAATCAGTACGCCGCATCACCTCTACGCCGTAGACACACCAGAGCGTTACCGGTGGGCTACTTTTCGGCTACTTTCGCGAGGACGTGGGTATGCCTGTGGCAGACAGCCTCAGGGACGTCCCGCCCATGACCCCTCCGGAAGGAACCCCCTCATGCGCCGCCTTCCCCGCGCGCTTCTCCCGTGCGCGCTGATCGCCGGACTGCTGCTTCCGGCCGCCCCGGCCGTTGCTGCTCGTGGTGAGTTCGACATCCAGGCCCACCGCGGTGGGCTCGGGTTGACCGTGGAGAGCACGATCGCGTCGTTCTCGCACGGGCTGCAGCTCGGTGTCAGCACGCTGGAGCTCGACGTGCAGATCACCCAGGACGGGTATGCCGTGGTGACCCACGACCGCAAGGTCGACGGCAAGAAGTGCCGTGACACCGCGCCGTACACGCCAGGCGACCCCGAGTACCCGTATGTCGGCAAGTTCGTGAACACGCTCTCGCTGAACCAGGTGAAGCAGCTCGACTGCGGCTCGCAGACGCTGCCGAACTTCCCGGGGCAGCAGCCCGACCCGGGTGCCCGGATGCCGGAGCTGCGTGATGTGTTCGCGCTCGTGCACCGCTACCACGCGTACGGCGTGAAGCTGAACGTGGAGACCAAGGTCGAGGCCGGCGCGCCGTCCGAGACCGCGCCGCGCGAGCAGTTCGTCCAGGTGGTCGCCAGTGAGATCCGGAAGGCGAACATCGCGCGCCAGGTGACGATCCAGAGCTTCGACTGGGGTTCGCTGATGCGGATGCGCGAGGTGATGCCGCAGCTGCCGCTGGTCGCGCTCGACAACTACAACTTCCTGCAGGTCGGCCAGCCCGGGAAGTCGCCGTGGCTGGGCGGTCTCGACATCGACGATTTCGGCGGCGACCCGATCAAGGCGGTCAAGTCGTTCGGCGCGTCGGCGATCTCACCGGTCGACGGTTTCCCGCAGGGCGGCAAGATCTCCGACCCGGCGTTCCGCCCGTACTTCACCAAGGCCACGGTGGACGCCGCACACAAGGCCGGGCTCAAGGTGATTCCATGGACCGTGGACGACCCGGCCACGATCCAGTGGTTCGTCGACCAGGGCGTGGACGGGATCATCAGCGACTACCCGGACCGGGTGCGTGAGGTCGCCCGGGCCAACCACTTGAAGCTCCCGAAGTCGTACGACGCCCCGGCCGTCACGGCGCTGCCATCGGCGCACGCGCACAACGACTACGAGCACCGCCGGCCGCTGCAGGACGCGCTTGACCGTGGCTTCAACAGCGTCGAGGCGGACGTCTGGCTGATCGACGGCGAGCTGCGGGTCGCCCACGACCTGGAAGACGCGCAGCCCGGCCGCACCTTGGAGAGCTTGTACTTGAAGCCGCTGGCGGACCGGGTCCGCGAGAACCACGGCCAGGTCTACAAGCACGGCGGCGGGTTCCAGTTGCTGATCGACATCAAGAGCGACGGACCGTCGACGTACGCCGTGGTCGACAAGGCGCTGGCGCAGTACCGCGGGATCAGCACGATCTTCGTCGACGGACGCGTGTTCAAGGGCGCTGTCACCTCGGTGATCAGCGGCAACCGCCCGCTGGACGCCATGAAGGCGCAGAAGATCCGCTACGCCGGGTACGACGGGCGCCTCGGCGACCTGCAGTCCGGTATGCCGGCGTCGCTGATGCCGCTCGTCAGCGACAACTGGACGAACGTCTTCACCTGGCAGGGCGTCGGTCCGATGCCGGAGAGCGAGAGGACCAAGCTGCACGACATCGTGGTGACGGCCCACGACGCCGGGTACAAGGTCCGCTTCTGGGCGACCCCCGACGTACCGGGCGCCGCCCGCGCGGCCCTGTGGCGCGAACTGGCAGCCGCTGACGTCGACTACATCAACACCGACGACCTGCACGGTCTGGAGGACTTCTTGCGCGGCTAGGGCTTGACTTCCGTGAGGGCGACGAAGTCCTCGCCCTCACGGAGGGCCCTGCGCTGCTTGACAGCGCCGTTGCCGTCGGTCAGCGCACGCTGGATCCCTTCGTCGACAAGGTCGGACGCGCCGAGTTCTTGCAGCGCAGGAGCCGCATGGCGTCGCAGCCGTTCCAGGACCTGGGCCATCGGTAGCGATTCGGCCGTCAGCACGTCCAGCCCGTCGCCCGTGACACCGTCGCGCGCAGCCAGCCAGTACGCCGCACGGAGCACCTCCGGTTCCAGCGTCGGGCCTCGGCCGCCGTCCTCGAGCGCGATCATCACCACAGCTCGGACCAGCGTCGCCAGCAGCACGGTCTCGTCCACCGTGAGCGGTATGTCGCTCACCCGCACCTCGACCGTCGGCAGGTGCGTCGACGGGCGGATGTCCCAGTAGACCATCTGCTCGTCCATCAGAGTCCCGGCCGCCATGTGCATGGCCACCAAGGCCTCGTAGTGCTCCAACGACTCCAGGTACGGCGGCGGACCGGCGCAGGGCCAGCGTGTGGTCATCAGCCACCGCCAGCTCGCGAAGCCGGTGTCCTGGCCGAGGTAGATCGGTGAGTTCGCGGTCAGGGCGAGCAGCGCCGGCAGCCACGGACGGAGGTGATTGCTGACGCGGACAGCTGTCTCTTTGTCCGATACGTCGACATGGACATGACAACCGCAGACACCTTGCTCCCGTGCCAGCAGGCCCCACCGCTGCGCCAGTTCTTGGTAACGCCGCTTCTTGGTGATCGACTGCGCCGCCCGGCCGTGCGGCGGTACGGCGATGGCCAGCAGCCGCCCGCCCTCGTCGGCGGCCGCCAACGCGAGCTTGGCGCGCATGTCCGACAACGCGGCCCGCAGCTCGGCGGCCGACTCGCAGACCGGGGTGTTGATCTCGACCATGGCCCGGGTGAGTTCGAGGGTGACGTCGGGGTCCTGCACGTCCGCGACGACGGCCTTGCTCCGCGGCAGCGGGTCGCCGGTCGCGGACACGAGGAGTAACTCTTCCTCGACGCCGAAGGACGGTTGTTTCACCCTGCACCAGTACCCGATCGTCAACCAGTTAGGCTCTCCGTCGTGAGTCTGCCAGTTGTCACCGCAACCCGCTACGTGTTGCCGCTGCGGGAGGGCGGATCGCTGCCCGGTGTTGTCGAGGGCAACGATCTCGGGACGTACGTGATCAAGTTCCACGGCGCCGGCCAGGGGCCGAAGGCGCTCGTCGCCGAGGTGATCGTCGGCGAGCTGTTCCGCCGGCTCGGCCTGCGGGTCCCGGAGCTGAAGCTGATCGAGCTCGACCCGGCGATCGGCAAGTCCGAGCCGGACTTCGAGATCCAGGAACTGCTGATCCGCAGCGCCGGGCTGAACCTCGCCGTCGACTTCCTGCCCGGCTCCTTCGGGTACGACGGATCGGCCGGCAACCCGGGTGACGAGGCGATGGCGCGGATCCTGTGGCTGGACGCGTTCGTGGCCAACGTGGACCGGTCGTGGCGGAACACGAACATGCTCGTGTGGCACAAGAACCTGTGGCTGATCGACCACGGGGCCGCTCTGTACTTCCACCACTCGTGGATGCCGGCCGAGAAGTTCGCCTCCTTGCCGTACGACGCGAACGACCACGTGTTCTCGGTCGCCGTACCAGGGGTGGCGAAGGTGGACGCCGAGCTGGTCGCGGCGATCACCCCGGACCTGTTGACCGAGGTGATCGCGCTGGTGCCCGACGAGTGGCTCGAGGACGGCGACCGGGAGCGGTACCTCGGTCATCTGCTCGCGCGGTTGGGGAACCGGGCCGCCTGGGTGCCGGGAGGTGTGCGGTGAAGCCCTTCGACTACGTGATTCTGCGGGCGGCGCCACGTATTCAGCGCGGCGAGTTCATCAACGTCGGCGCGGTCCTGTACTGCCGGGCGCTGGACTACCTGGGCGCCGCATGGGACGTGAATCCGGAGCGCCTGAAGGCCCTGGACCCGGCTGTCGACGTTGACGTCGTGTGTGCGTCCTTGGATCAGGTTCGCGCGATCTGCGCCGGCGAAGCGGGCGGAGGCCCGGCTGCTGCTACCTCGATCGGCGAGCGGTTCCGGTGGTTGGCTGCGCCTCGCAGCACCGTCGTCCATCCCGGACCGATCCACAGCGGGCTCACCGACGACCCCGCCGCGGATCTGGAACGGCTGCTGGACTCCTTCGTGCGTTAGCCCAGCGCCTTGGACACCACGTCACGCGCCTGCGTGAACACCTCGTCCAGATGCTCTGCGCCCTTGAACGACTCGCCGTAGATCTTGTAGAGGTCCTCGGTCCCCGACGGGCGCGCGGCGAACCAGGCCGACTCGGTGGTGACCTTCAGCCCACCGATCGCGGCGCCGTTACCGGGCGCGTGCGTCAGGCGGTCCACGATCGGCTCGCCCGCCAGCTCGGTCGCGGTGACCGCGTCGCGCGACAGAGCGGCCAACTTGGCCTTCTGCTCGCGTGTGGCCGGCGCGTCCACCCGTGAGTACGCCGATGCGCCGAACCGCTCGACCAGCTTGGCGTGGGCCACTGACGGCGTCTCACCGGTCACAGCGGTGATCTCACTCGCCAGCAGAGCCAGCAGGATCCCGTCCTTGTCAGTGGTCCACACTGTGCCGTCGAAGCGCAGGAAGCTTGCACCGGCCGACTCCTCACCGCCGAAGCCGACAGAGCCGTCAACAAGACCCGGCACGAACCACTTGAAGCCGACAGGGACCTCCCAGAGCCGGCGCCCCAAGTCCCCCACCACGCGGTCGATGAGCGACGACGACACCAGCGTCTTGCCGACAGCGACGTCGGGACCCCACTGGCGGTTGCTGAACAGGTACGAGATCGCGACCGCCAGATAATGGTTCGGGTTCATCAGCCCGGCGTCGGGCGTGACGATGCCGTGCCGGTCGGCGTCCGCGTCGTTCCCCGTCGCCACGTCGTACTTGTCCCGCTGCGCGACGAGCGAGGCCATGGCGTACGGCGAGGAGCAGTCCATCCGGATCTTGCCGTCGTGGTCGAGCGTCATGAACGACCAGGCCGGGTCGACCCGCGGGTTCACGACGGTCAGGTCGAGCTGGTGCCGCTCGGCGATCGCGGCCCAGTAGTCGACGCTGGCCCCGCCCAGCGGGTCGGCGCCGATCCGCACGCCGGCGTCGCGGATCGCGGCCAGGTTGAGCACCGACGGCAGGTCGTCGACGTAGTGCGCGACGAAGTCGTAGTCCCCCGCACGCTGACGGGCCTGCTCGAACGGCGTCCTGCGGACCTCGCGGTTGCCGCCCGCGATCAGCTCGTTGGCTCGGTTCGCGATCCAGCTGGTCGCGTCGGAGTCGGCCGGTCCGCCGTGCGGCGGGTTGTACTTGATGCCGCCGTCGCGCGGCGGGTTGTGCGACGGCGTGATGACGATGCCGTCCGCGTCCGCGCCGGCGCCGCGGTTCAGCCGCAGGATCGCGTGCGACACCGCCGGCGTCGGCGTGAGCCGGTCGGCGCTGTCGACCAGCGTCTGGACGTCGTTGCCGGCGAGCACCTCCAGCACCGTGCGCCGGGCAGGCTCCGACAGACCGTGGCTGTCCCGGCCGACGAGCAGCGGTCCTGTCGTGCCCTGACCCGCTCGGTACTCGCAGACGGCCTGCGTGATCGCCAGGATGTGCGCCTCGTTGAACGCGGCGTCGAGGCTGGAGCCGCGGTGGCCCGACGTACCGAAGACGACCTTCTGGGCCGGGTTCTCCACGTCCGGGGTGAGGTCGGTGTACGCCGCCAGCATGGCGTCGACGTCGACGAGGTCCTCGGGTTGTGCCGGCTGGCCTGCGCGTGGGTGCATGACCACATGCAATCACACGACGGTCAGCCGCTGTACGGCGTGAGCAACTGGTCGACCGGCGCGTAGTCGTCGGTCAGCACCGGCGCGTCCCCGACGAAGCTGTCCGGCCGGTGGAGGACGTCCAGCGAGGGCCCGAGACGGCGCTCGATCGCCGCGGAATCGATCGGCCGGTCGGCGGCGGCGACCACGAAGTTGCCGCCGCTGGGACCGGACAGCTCGTCCTTGCGCGCGATGACCGCGACGTACGGGAAGACCGCCTGCGCGGTCTTGACCTCGGCCTTCAGGAACTTCGCGTCGCCGTGGTCGATGACGTTCATCAGGTACAGCCCGTCCGGCCGCAGCACCCGGCGGACGTCGGAGATCACCTCGCGGGTGGTCAGGTGCCACGGCACGGACAGCCCGCTGAACGCGTCCATCAGGACCAGGTCCCGACTGTCCGTGGCCTCGTCCCGGACGCCGAGCCGGCCGTCCTGCACCGTCACCGCGAGCTCCGGTCCGGTCCGGACGCCCAGCTCCCGCTTGTCGAGCTCCACCACGGCCGCGTCGATCTCGTACACCTGGTGCTTGCTGCCCGGCCGCGTCGCCGTCAGGTACCGCGTCATGGTCATCCCGCCACCGCCGATGTGCAGCACGTCCAGCGGCTGCCGCTCGGCCCAGGTGCCGTTGATCGCGGCCGCGAAGCTCTTGATGTACTCGAACTCCAGGTACGTCGGGTCGTCGAGGTCGACGTACGAGTGCCGCAGCTGGTCCAGGTAGAGGGTCCGGCCGCCCTCCCGGTTCGGGTCTGCGACAACACGGGCGCAGTGGTAGGCAGTCTCGACCTCACACGGCCGCGGCGCGACCAGGGTCAGCGTCGCGCCGATGACCGCCAGAGCGACCGGTTTGACCGCGGACCGCACGCCACGGAGCAGGAAGGTCAGCGCGGCACCGGCAACGACCAGTGCGGCGCCCAGCGCCAGGACGATCGTGCTGATCGGAATGGTCGCCACGAACACGAACCCGGTGAGCACGGTGCCGACGATGCCGCCGACCGTCGCGTACGCGGACAGCCTGCCGACCACGGTGCCGGTCTGGGTCAGTGTGTCCAGCCGCAGCTTGGTCACCATCGGGGTGACGGCCGACAGGAGTGCTGCCGGCGCGAACAGCGTCACGGCGAGCACCAGAAACACCAGGTCGTTCGCGCCGCCTCGGAGCGCCTCACCGGTCCAGCGGACCACTGGGAGGACCAGCATCACCAGGGCCCCGCCGAGCAGGATCAACGGCCCGAGCGTCCGCTGCGGCGGCACCGTGTCCGCGAACCGTCCACCGAGGGCCGCACCGGTCGCGATGGCCGCCAGGGCGACACCGATGACCGCGGTGTTTGTCTCCAGCGTCAGCCCGATGTACGGCGCGACCAGCCGGAGCGACACGAGCTCCAGCACCATGACGGCGGCGGAGCTGCCGAACGCCAGCCAGATCGCCAGCTTCTGGCCCACCGGCCCGCGCATGTCCACCACATCACCCTATAGAACGGCTACGACTCATCCAGGCGAGCGATCAGGGTCTTCGGAGCGATCTGGCGATACGCGGTCTCCACCAGGTCCTCGAAATGGCCCCAGTCCACGTCGACGTCCAGGTAGACCCCGAGCCAGCCGCGGTGACCGACGTACGGCGGCCGGAAGAAGTGCTCCGGGTCGTCGGCGACGAGCGACTCCTGGACGCCGGGCGGCGCCGCCATCCAGACGCCGAGGCGGTCGTCGTGGTGGTGGTCGGCGTACATGACGAACGTCTTCTTGTCCCGGACGAACCACGTAGGCTCGCCGTGACTCGGTCGCTCGGTCACTTCGGGCAGTGCGAGGCACAGGCTGCGTACACGTTCCAGAACGTCCATCTGTTCAGTGTCTCGGTCCCGGGGTCACAACGCCCGACTCGTACGCGTAGACGACAGCCTGTGCGCGGTCACGGAGGTCCAGCTTGGTCAGGATGTTGCTGACGTGCGTCTTCACGGTCTGCTCGGCCAGCACCAGGTCGGCGGCGATCTGCCGGTTGGACAGTCCCCGCGCGACCAGCCGCAGTACGTCGGCCTCCCGCGGCGTCAGCCGGGCCGGTGTCGCCGGTACGACGGGTTGCGCGCGAGCGAAGTCCTCCACCAGCCGACGGGTCACGGACGGCGCCAGCAGCGCGTCACCGGCCGCGACGACGCGTACCGCGGCGGCCAGCTCGTCGGGCGTGGAGTGCTTCAGCAGGAAGCCGCTCGCGCCGGCGCGGAGGGCGGCGTACACGTAGTCGTCCAGGTCGAACGTCGTCAGCATCACGACCCGCGGCGGTTCACCCGGCGCCGAACCGGCGAGGATTCGCTGCGTGGCGGCGAGTCCGTCCAGGACGGGCATCCGGACGTCCATCAGGATCACGTCCGGCTTCAGCTCGGCAGCCAGCTCGACCGCCTGCGCGCCGTCGCCGGCCTGTCCCACCACCTCGATGTCCGGCTGTGAGTTCAGCAGCGCACCGAATCCGGCCCGCACCATCTCCTGGTCGTCAACGACCATGACCGTGATCGCCACTGGCCATCTCCTCTCCGACCGGGATCAACGCATGCACCAGATAACCGCCCTCTGGGGTCGGGCCGGCGCTCACCGTCCCGTCGAGAAGAGCCACGCGCTCACGCATACCGGTCAGCCCATGCCCACTCCCCGGCGCCGGTACGACGGGCCGCGGCGGCTTCTCGTTCTGCACCGTCACCTCCAGCTCGCCGGTACGACGCCGTACCGCCACTTGCACGGCAGCGTGTAGCGCGTGCCGCACTGCGTTGCTGAGGCCTTCCTGCACAACGCGGTACGCCGTCAGCTCGACAGCTGGATCGAAGCCGCTCGGCACCTCTCCCACCAGTTGCACGTCGGCGCCGGCACGCCGGGTGCTCTCCACAAGCTCGGCCAGCTGGTCCAGCCCGGGCTGCGGGCCGAGCTCCCCTGTTTGCTGGACAGGTTCGCGCAGCAGCCGAAGCACCCGCCGCATCTCTGTCAGCGAAGCGCGTGCCTCGTCGGCGATACCCGTGAACTCCGCGCGTACGGCGTCCGGTACGTCGGGCAACCGGTGCGGCGCACTGTCCGCCCGGACCACGACCACGGACAAGTGGTGAGCCACGACGTCATGCAGCTCGCGGGCGATCCTGGCCCGCTCCTGCAGCCGCTCCCGCTCGGCACGCTCCGCCTTGCTGATCGTCTCCTGCTCGGCCAGCCGGCGGTTCGTCTCGGCGCGGGACCGGAGAAGGTCGCCGACCACCACGGCAGCTGCCGACAGCACGGCCATGGCGATCAAGCTGCTCCAGCTGCCACGGTCCGGCGCCAGCTCGATCGCGACGATGCCCACAGCCTGAGTCGCCACCCACCAGCCGACCAGCTCCCGCCGGCCGAGTCCACGCGCACCCGCGATCGCGAGGACGAACGAGTGCCCGAACGCCGCCGTCGTACCCCACGGCCACGGTTCGCTGGAGGCGACCGGCGTCGTCAGCGCTGCGGTGACGGCCGTAGTGAAGAGTGAAACCACCACGGCCAGCCGCGGCCGCAGCCAAGCCAGGCCGAGCGCCAGCGCGCGTGCGATCGCCAGGGCGAACACAGCCCCGAGCGGTACGTGGTAGTGCTGGCCCAGGTCCATCACGGTCAGCACAAGCAGCGCCGCGACGCCCAGGCCGGCGACCCACGCCCAGCGGCGGCGCGGCCACCCGTTCGGAATCTGCACGGTTGGACCCTACTCACAGTTGCTGCAGCCAGGACCAGAAGAAGGCCAGACTGCCCAACGCCAGCACGATAGTTGCCGGAAGCACCCACCTGCGTGAGCCCTCGACCAGCAGCGCGTGCAGGGCAGCGATGCCGCGCAGTACTGCCAGGAGGACGGCAAGGCACGGCACCGCGATCAACCCGTGGACGGCCCACGCACCGGCGCGTGTCGGGCCGCCCCAGGTTCCAGGCTCGACGGGGCCGTGCTCGACGAATCCCCAGAACGGTCCGCGCATCACGGCCAGCACCGCCAGCATCATCAGGAACCAGCTCGCCAGCCCGAGCACCGCGGTGAGCAGCCCGTACCCGAACATGCGAGCGCTTCCGGCCGGGCGCGTCCTCAGGCGACGCGCCGCAGTCTCCTCCTCCCCCAGGACCGCGTCCGCCATCGCCAGGACGCCGACAGGCACCAGCGAGGCGCCGTACCGCAGTGAACGAACCAAGCCGTGGATCGCGCGCTGTCCGGTTGCCGGGCGGGTCAGTACGTCGGTCATATCGTCATCTCCTCAGTCTCAAGTCCTGAGATCGAGGCTAGGAATTCGGAGCGGCCGGCACCTCCCGCCGCGGAACCGATCCGGGACCACTACCCGGGTAGGGGGTCGATGTGATCCAGGTCACAGTGACCACGATGCGTGTCCCGACGTTACACGGTCAGTGCCGAACAGTCCGCACGGCTCGCTGTGCTGCCGACGGCGCGTCCAACAGGAGGTATCCGGACCCCATGCGCATGCAGAACCTGGCAGTGACCGCCACGCTGATCCCGGTCTTGCTCCTCGCCGGCTGCGGCACCGACGCAGGCGTCGCCGCGGCTGTGCCCGCGGCCCAGAAGGCGCCCCGGACCACGACCGTCAACGAGGCGGTGAGCTCCGACGACCCCGTGCTGAACGCCTACTACGGGTACCGCGTCGCGCTCGACGTGATGATGCGCAGCGGCGGCGCGAGGACCAAGCAGCTGGAGCCGGTGATGACGCCGACGATGTTCCAGGCGATCAGCGCGCAGGCGAAATACTTCCGCAGCCGCAAACTGCGCAACACCGGCACCACCAAGGTGCTCTGGGCGAAGCGCACCCTGGCGTCGAACGGCGTCATCGTCAGCGCCTGCTACGACACCTCCGCCGCGCGCACCGTGAACGTCCGCGGCCGCGGCGTCCTCCCGAACACCACCCCGACCCGCTGGCTCGACCAGATGCGCGTCCTCAATCAGCAGGGCCGCTGGGTCGTCGACGGCGGCACCACCACGCCGAACGCCTGCTGAAACCCACGGCTTTATGCCAGTGGGATCACGATCGCGTGCCCCCTGGGTTCCGCCGCACCGACCCGGGAAGACTTCGCCGTAAGTGCCGGCTAGGTCGAGGGGTCCGCCGATGATCGACACGAGTATTGGGCGCTGGCTGCCGTTCCTCGGACGCCGCCGTACGCCGGATTCGCTGCGCCCACGCGGTACCAGCTCGCGGGTGAGCCGGCTCGCCGCGCAGTACGACGCCGACGTCGACGCGGCCCTGCAACGCCTCTGGCCGAAGGCGCGGATCTACCACGATCGCGAGTTCACCCGGGACCGCGCCGACTTCCTGCTGGTGGTCCGCGGCCGCGGCGTGATGATCGAGACCAAGGTCAAGAGCGACCCCGGCCTGTTCCGCGGCTCCACCCTCCCGCCGCTGCTGGACCGCCTGCAGCGCGACGGCCGGCGCCTGGTCGTCCTCGTCAACCAGGGCGACCCGACTCCCGCCCGCGACCTGATCACCACCAAGCTCGGCGACAAGGGCCGCATCGTGGTCTGGTCCGGCCCCGACCACGACACCGAACTCCGCCAAGCAGTCGAGTCCCTGCTCCGGCAAACCACCCGCCACGCCTGAGCCTGGACACGAAACGGGGACCCTTGGACAGGCAACAGCTTGTCCAAGGGTCCCCGTCGGGTGTGTGCGGTCAGGCGTTCTTGATCGCCGAGACCTCGAGCTCCAGCGTGACCTTCTCGCTGACCAGGACGCCGCCGCCCTCGAGCGCCGCGTTCCAGCTGACGCCGAAGTCCTTGCGGTTGATGACGACCGAGCCCTCGAGTCCGAGCCGCTGGTTGCCGAACGGGTCGGTCGCCGTACCGGTGTACTCGAAGGTGACGTCGACGGACTTGGTCACGCCGCGGATCGTCAGGTCGCCGGTCACCAGGAACTCGGCGTCGCCGGCCGGCGCGATCGCCGTCGACACGAAGGTGATCTCCGGGTTCTCGTCCATCGCGAGGAAGTCGTTGCTGCGCAGGTGCTCGTCGCGCTGGCTGTTGCGGGTGTTGATGCTCTTCGCCTGGATCGTCACCCGGCCGGACGAGTTCGCCGGGTTCTCGCCGTCGATGTGGAACGAGCCCTCGAACTCGTCGAACGCTCCCCGTACCTTGGTCACCATCGCGTGCCGGGCACTGAAGCCGATCCGGGTGTGCGAGGCATCAAGGGTGTAGTCACCGCTGAGGGCGGCGTACTCGCTGGACATCGCGGATTCCTCCAGGAAAGTAGTTGAACTTTAGACAGTACAGGTTTCACCCTTCCGGCCCGGATGTCCACTCCCCCGCCGGCGTGTCCGAGTCGTGGACGCTGACCTGACCGGAGAACGGACTCGAGCCACCGCGTCAACCGTTGCCTGTAGCAACAGAGTTAACCGGTTGCGGTCGCGCGATCGAGCTTGTCTCATAGGTGGTCGGAGATCGGAGGACCGTCGTGGAACCGCTCAGCGCCGAGGACGTCAGGCGCTCGTTCGTCAATTCGTCCAAGAGCCAGATCAAGGCGATGGCACTGCCGCCCAAGTTCGCCGAGCTGCCCTGGGAGTCGCTGGACTTCCTCGGCTGGCGCGACGGCAAGGCGCCGAACCGCGGCTACCTCGTCGTACGGCGGGACGCCGGCGTGACCGGGATCGCGGTGAGCACGCAGTCGTCGGGCGCGGCGCGCCGGTTCGCAGGACTGTGCGACCTGTGCAACACCGCGCACCACGTGAGCGACGTCGCGCTGTTCGCGGCCCGGCGGGCAGGCTCGGCCGGGCGCGAGGGGAACACCGTCGGCATGTACATCTGCGCCGACCTGGCCTGCTCGCTGTACATCCGCGGCCTGAAGGAACTCGACGTCCCGCAGGGCGAGACCGCCACCCCGGACGTTCGCGCGGAACGCCTCGCGACCCGCCTGGAGGCTTTCGTTCGCCGCGTGTGTGCCTGACACTACGCTGGTACCCCACAGTCGGCCTCGGAGCACCAGGGAGAGCGCGATGACCGAGTTCCGGATCACGCACGAGATCCACAAGACGCATCCGGATATCCGCGAGCGGCTCACCGCGACCACGATCGAGGCGATCAACGAGTCGAGCGCCCGCTCCGCCGA
The DNA here is from genome assembly GCF_040680955.1 of Kribbella sp. NPDC051936. Taxonomy (NCBI): domain Bacteria; kingdom Bacillati; phylum Actinomycetota; class Actinomycetes; order Propionibacteriales; family Kribbellaceae; genus Kribbella; species Kribbella sp. NPDC051936. The sequence continues at coordinate 922,476 of NZ_JBFAXS010000002.1, forward strand.
CGACGCGGCCCGGGTGCTGCGTCACAAGCTCGCCGAGATCAACGTCCAGATGAGCGAAGACGCCTGCCTGGCCGCGATCGAACGGATCCGCTCCGGCAAGCAGCTCCGCTTCGAGGTCGAAACCGTCCCCGACGAGGAATAGCGCTCAGACCGGCAGGCCGGCGTTCTGCGCGGCGTACGGCGTGACGCCGCGGGAAGGGCGCCGGCACGCCGGCAGGTAGGGTGCGGGGCGTGGAGCTTGCTGAGCTGGGACGTCGGGTACACGCGACCGCGCATCTGACCGGGGAGTTCCTGCTCCGGTCCGGGCAGACGACGACGGAGTACTTCGACAAGTACCGCTTCGAGGCGGATCCGGTGCTGCTGGACGAGGTGACCGCGGCGATGGTTCCGCTGATCCCGGACGGCACCGAGGTGCTGGCCGGCCTGGAGATGGGCGGCATCCCGGTCGTCACCGCCCTCGGACGGCACACCGGCCTGCCGTGCGCCTTCGTCCGCAAGCACGCGAAGTCCTACGGCACGTGCCGCCTCGCCGAGGGCGCCGAAACCAAAGGCCGCCGGGTCACCATCGTCGAGGACGTTGTCACCACCGGCGGGCAGATCGTCCTGTCCACCCACGAGCTCCGTGCTCTGGGGGCCACCATCACCGACGCGCTGTGCGTCATCAACCGCAACCCCACCACCCCGGCGCCGCTCACCGAAGCCGGCCTGACGCTGCACGCTCTGCTGACCCCCGAGCACCTGCGGCCCTGATTCAGCCCGCTTTCCGGGGGGCGTCCGGGAGGAGCCGGCGGAAATCGTCGGTGGAGATGATCGGGACGTTGAACTCCCGGGCCGCACGCGCCTTCACGGACAAGCTGTCGACGTCGGCGGCGACCACGAACGTGGTGTTGGGCCGGACGGCCTCCTGCGGCGCGAACCCGGCCGCCACCGCACGGTCCCACCAGACCTCGCGCGGCTCGACCATGTCCCCGGTGAACACCAAGCTGCTCCCGGGCGGGAACCCCCGCGCCCCAGGACGATCCGGTACGACGTACCGCCCGGCGCTCGCCCGGAGCAGGGCGTCGTCGACGTCGGACGCGCGCTGCCCGAGGATGACCGCGACCTTGTCGAGATCGCTGCGCTGGTCGGGCGTGATCTCGCCGGTCCCCCACGACGCGGCCGCCAGCGCGGACACGTAGAACCGATGCAGGTGGTCCACCTGCGGACGGGTGAGGCCCAACTCGGTTGCCACCTGCACCAACTGATCCGCGTCCGCCGCCGTGATCTCACGATCGGCGATGAGCGTGTCCAGAAGCACCAGATACGAATCGGCCTGGGGTGGCTCCGGGACGCGCGGCAGCTGATCGACGAGCCGGCTCATCCAGCCGTGCCGCCCGCCGGCGTGCACGGGCCGGACGGTCGGCGCGACCTCCGACCCGGGCAGGTCGGGCCAGGGCAGGCGCCGGACCTCCTCATAGGCCCACTGCCACGGCGGCGGAGATGCGAACGCCCCCAAATACTGAGCGAACAGCTCGGCGGTCGCGCGGGTGTCCGCCAGCGCCGAGTGCCAGCCCTCGATCGAGATCCCGGCCGCCGCGCAACACGCGCCGAGCGTCCGCTTGGCGCCCGGATGCAGATATCCCGCCAGCGCCATCGTGCACATCGACCGCTCGGTGATCAGCGGAACCGCGACGCCGAGCCGCGCGAACTCGGCCCGCAGGAAACCCAGGTCGAACTCGACGTTGTGCCCGACAACCATCCGCCCGGCCAGCAACTGCCCGAGCTGTCGCGCGACGTCCCGGAACTCCGGCGCCGCCAGCACGTCGGCGGTGAGGATCCCGTGGATGTGCTGCGGGCCGAGGTCGCGCTGCGGATTCAGCAACGTCACCCACTCGCGCTCGACCTGCCCGCGCGCGTCCAGCAGCACGACCGCGATCTCGATGACCCGGTGCCGATGGGTCGGCAGCAGGCCGGTCGTCTCGGTGTCGATGACCGCATACATCCCGGGCCTCCTCCGGCTCGCTGACCGACTGGAACAACCCAATCACAGCCCGCCGACAGTTTCCGTCCGGTCAGGAATCCGGCACGTCGACGGCGATCTCCGCGCCCAGCTTCGCGCCCTGCGCGAGCTGCAGCTCGTCACCGCTCCAGAACCGGCCCGGGTCGTACCAGTTCGGCCGCCGGCCGCGCAGCAGTCCCATCGCCTCGTACGTCACCGCGACCACCTCGGCGCAGTACGCCGACTCCAGCTCGAGCTCCCGCGATCCCTTCCGCAGCGCCGGCACCCGGCCGCGCACCCACCGCGACGCGAGCCGGGCCGTCGACGGGAACGGCGTACCGTCGAGCCGCGCGACGGTCTTCAGTACGGCGTCCTCCATCGCGCGGGTGACCGGATGGTCGAGCTGCCGCAGCCACGCGCGCTGGCCGTACTTGCGGCCCCACACCACGACGGCGTCCCGCAAGTCGTGCAGCTGCACCCCGCGGTGGTGCTTCCCGGTCCAGACGTCCGGGAGCGAGCGGCCGAGCTCCGCGTGCCACATCAGCGGCGGCAGGTCCTCGATGACGATCGCCATCCCGACATGGTTGACCGGACTGTTGGTGGTCAGCTGAATGGCTCGGTCCGCCGCGCTGTCGCCGCGGAACAGCCAAATGTCACCTGTTCGTGTCAGTTCCGTAGCGTCATCCAGTGAAATCCGGCTGGTCACATCGCTAGGTTAGTCGCCATGAAGGTATGGAAGGTGGTAGGGCTTGCGGGGCTCGTCGGCGTCGCCGCGACGGGTGTCGTGATCGCCCGCGGAGAGCGCAAGCGCAAGGCGTACACGCCCGAAGAGGTCCGTGATCGTCTCAAAGCCAGGGTCAAGGAAGCAGCGAACGCCTGACCCCGGCTGCGAAGCCCGGCCGGGCAGTCGTGGATGCGCCGTAACTCGGTGGTACGGCGGCATCCACGGCTGCCCGGCGCCGTTCTCGTTGCGGTACGCAACCTAAAGGTTGTGCAAGGCAACCTGTTCCAGGCGTCCGCCGGTGATCGTCGCGGTCTGGTAGGTGCAGTACGGCTGCCGCCTGCGGTCGGTCGGCGACCCCGGGTTGAGCAGCCGGAGCCCACGCGGGCCGGTCGTGTCCCACGGGATGTGGCTGTGCCCGAACACGAGCAGATCCACTCCCGGGTACGCCGCCTCGCAACGAGCCTCCCGCCCCTTGGCCGGGCCGGTCTCGTGCACCACGGCCACCGCCATGCCGTCCAGAGTCACCCGCGCGACTTCGGGCAGGCGCGCCCGCAACTCCGGGCCGTCGTTGTTGCCCCAGCACCCGATCAGGCGCTTGGCGCGCGCCTCCAGCTCATCGAGCAGCGCGACACTCACCCAGTCGCCTGCATGGACAACCACGTCGGCGTCGTCGACCGCCTCCCATACCGGTGCCGGCAACTTCTTCGCCCGCACCGGCAAGTGCGTGTCAGAGATGAGCAGGAGGCGCATGCGCCCACTCTCTACGCCTCGAGGGCCTCGATCAACTCCTGCTCCCTGGCCGGGCTCAGGCCCGCTTTCCGCTCACGGTCCAGGCCGAGCTCGCGTTCCCAGGCGAGCGTGTCGGCCAGGAACTCCCGTCGGGACCGATGCGTCAGCCCGGCCGCCGCCGCTGCCGCGCCGCTCCGCGACGACCAGCCCTCGTACCCCGGCTCGACCAACCACATCGCCAGCGAGTCAGGCCCCATGTACTGGTCGACCTTCTGCTCCACCAGCCACTCCCGCGGCGCGCGCACCACAGGCCCGGTGTGACCGCCGACCTCCCGGGTCAGCTCGATCCACTCGCCGAACGGCACCAAGGGTCCGCGAACGTCGAACGTCCCGGTCCGTGCTTCGGTCGCGTTGTCCAGCAGCCATCCGGCAAGGTCCCTTACGTCGATCACCGACGTCGCCAACTCGGGCGTGTCGGGCACCAGCAACGGCTCCTCGGGCGCCCGCGCCGCCCGCGCGACCCAGGCCCCCGCGCGGTCGCTGCGATCCCCGGGGCCGCCGATCAGCCCGGCCCGCGCGATCACCAGCCGGTCCCCGACGACCTCGCGCGACGCAAGCTCACACGCGACCTTCGCCTCGCCGTACAGCTCCCGGTCCACCGTGTCCGCGGCGGCCGGCTCCCGCAGTACGGCGGTCTCGTCCGCGCCGGGCGTGTCGTACTTCTCGTACGCGTTCACCGACGACACGTACGTCCAGTGCTTCGCCCGCGCTCCGAACGCGGCCAGCGCCCCCTTCACGAACCCCGGCTCCCACGACACCTCGAACACCGCGTCCCAGTCCCGCACGGGCACCCCGTCGTACGCATCGGGACGACTGCGATCGGCGGCCACCAGCGTGGCGCCGTCCGCGACCGCCCCGCTCTCGCCGCGGGCCACGCACGTCACCGCGTGCCCGCGTGCGATCGCCTGCGTCGCGATCTCCCGACCGAGCCACGCCGTACCACCGAGGATCAGAATCTCCATGCGGGCCAGCCAATCAGGCCGCGGCAACGATTCCCAAGCACCTTTGCCGAGGGCAGAAACTCCCGTCGGTGATCCGCCGCCCGCGTCAGGTCACCGTAATCGTCGCCCCCTTGCCAGCCGCACGATCCGGGCGCACTGTCGAACCATCAGGACACCCAGGGGTGAGTGTCTGTGGCAGCAGGGGGAGAGATGGCTGGTTTCGTTCAGATCATCGAGTACCGCACGTCCAAGCCGGACGAGATCGCGGCGCTGATGGAGGACTTCCGCGCCAAGCGGGAAGCCGACGCGGGCGGCGCGGCGCCGATGCGCGGCATGACGTGCGCCGACCGGGACGAGCCGGGGCGCTACTTCGCGATCGTCGAGTTCGCCTCGTACGAAGCGGCGATGGAGAACTCACGGCGGGCCGACACCACCGAATTCTCGGAGCGGATGATGGAGCTCTGCGACGGGCCCGGCACGTTCTACAACCTCGAGAAGGTGGACGAGCAGGAGTACCGCTGATCCTCAGGTACGGCGTACGCCGGCTCGCCCGGGCGTACGCCGTACCGAGGTGACCGGTGCCGGAAGGGGTCACCCGGCACCGGTGGATCGCAACCTCAGCGGAAGACCCGGTACGACGGCCACGCGGACGGCGGCGCCGCGCCGTGCGGACCGAGGTCGCGGTCGGAATGCAGCGGGTCGGGGTCCTGCCGCTCGGTCGTGGAGTGCAGATCCGGCCACGGCCGGGGCGGAAGCGACTCGCGCGGCGGCAGCCTCAGGTCGGGATCGGGACCCAACTCCGGATCGAGCCACTCGATCACCGTGGCACCGCCGTGCCCGTGGATCGCGACCACCGACTCGATGCTGTCCCAGACCGTCGTGGTCGGGTAGTCGCCGTACCAGCGCAGCGCGACCGCGCCGTCGGTGAACTGCACCCCCTCGGCGACGGGTCCGGTGCCGCTGACACCGGAGACGTCCTGATGACGGATCAACCGGAAGCGACGGGAGCTCATGTCGGCGCGACCTCCCACAGCCGCTCCCCCGGCAGCCTCCGCCCCGGTCCTGGATCGTGGTCCGGAATCGGGTCGCTCGTCACCCGCAACCCGGCGAACCTGCGCGACATGGCCGCCGCGTACCGCTCGGCCAACTCCGCCTCGGCCCGGTAGTCGGCGACCACATGATCCCCGAACCAGACCCTGACCCGACGACGCTCCACCCGGACCGCACCGTCGGCCATTTCAACACACCCGGCACCGAATCGAGCCGGATCCCACCAACGCCCTCGCAAGCCAACCCTTCACGTCAATCCCTTCCACTGCCCTGTGGGGATGGGTTCACAGGAAGTGACGACCCCACGAGCGGTTCATGACGCGAATCCCGGGAAATTTCTCACAGCCCGTGAGAATCACTTCCACGGTCGCCGGAGATCGACACGGAGTCAGCCGATCCGTTGCCGGATCTCGGCCGCGGTCAGATCGCCGGTCAGCTCCACGGTCCGCATCGAGGCGGGCTCGATCAGGTGTACTCCTGACTGCCCGGGCAGCACGACCCTGACGAACCACTCCGCGAAGTCGGCCGCCGCCTCCGCGTCCGCAGGCTCCAGACTCACAGCCTGCCCGGACCCACTCAGCGCAACCCCGAGCTCCCGCGGCGCCGGCTCCAGAGGAATCAAGGCCTCGAGCGCCATCGTCGACCCCGGGACCGCCCCGGTCTCGACCCGCGCCGCCGGCCAGCGCTCGGCCAAGGCCTCCGCGAAGCGCCCGGTGTCCACCACCCACTCAGGCTCCTCGAGTGGCGCAACGATGTACTCCGTCATAAGCCTTCCCTTTGCATCAGAGTCACCTGGCCCGGTATCTCCAGCGCTCGCATACGGTCCTCGAAGTATGCCGCCGCAGCCCCGTCGTTGGTGATGATCTCGAGCCCCTCGACTGGATTGGTGTCGTCGTCGATGACTTCCCGGTACTTGAGCAGCATGTGATCGTTCTTCTCCTCCGCGATCTTGCGCAGGAACGGAGGCAACGAGTCCGGCCGGTAGAACGACGAGTCGGAGGTCGGAGCGACGTACTTCGCGTCCTGGGCTCGCCGCAGGAGCTGGTCTAGCCCGTCGGCCCACACCGCGCGCGGCAGCCGCTCGTCCCGGGTCAGCCGGAACTCGATCGGGCCGCAATGCCGGCGCTGGAACTCGGCCTCGGGACCGGAACCCACGATCGGCCGGACCCGGCCCGCTTCGGTGAGCCGCTGCCGGTACGAAGCGAAGTCGCGGTCCAGGTCCTCCGGCTCCACCTCCGGACCGGCGATCTCGGGCAGGTGGATGTCGACGACGAGCGGTTCGAGGTGCGGATCTTCCGAGAGGTCGAAGGTGGCTTCGAGCTGGTCTGTGGTGATGGTGACAGTGGCGCGCTCCCAGTGGCGGTTCCCGTCCTCGGTCATTGCCTCGAGCAAGGCTTTGACCGCCTCGGCGAGCTCCACGTCGATCTCAAAGTCGCGAGCCAGGCGTTCCGCGCGTTCCTGCTCTTCCTCCTCGTCCGGTTGCTCGGGCTCCTGGGTCTCGTCGGAGGTCGCTGTGAACTCGAAGTCGCGGGTCAGGCGTTCTGAGCGCTCTTGCTCTTCCTTCTTGTCGGGTTCCTCGAACATCAGCTCGCCGGTTTCGGTGACGGTGATCTCGAGTTCCAACGGTTCCGGGTCGTCGCGGTTCTCGTCGTCCTTCTCGCGGGCCTTGCGGTACTTCTCGAAGGCTTTGCGGGCGACGGTGATGACGGCGGGCTCATCGTCCTCGGGGACTTCGACATCTTCGTAGGTAACGCTGAGGCGCTTGGTCTTCAGATCGACCGATCCGCCGGTGGCGCGGTTGCGCTTGGCTGAGTCCGAGGACGGGCGGTTCGTGGACGGGCCGCTGTCGCCGACGAGGCCTTCGGCCCAGCCGCGGGCCTTCGGTGGGGCCATCGACAGGAAATGGGCGGCGGCTTCGCAGGCACGGGCCGCGGCGTCGAGTTGCTGGGCGGCGACGGTGGCCTGGCCGCGGGACGCCAGCAGTGCCAGCTGGGCGTTCTCCCGGCAGCGAGCCGCCGTACGCGTGAGCTGCTCGACGACACGCGGGATCTCGTCGAAGCAGTCGACCAGGCCGCGGGCGACCCGCTGCAGCTCGGACGGCACCGTGGTGACTCGGGCGTCAGATCTGGTCGGCGTAGTTCTTGCAGCCGGCCGAGGCGATCTCGAGTGCCTCGGCGGCCTGCTCCACGGCCTTGCTCGCGGCTTCGAGGATCTCGGTGATGTCGCGGTCGATGCCGGTGGCCGTACCCGCGATCAGGCTCTCCACCAGCTGACTGTGCTGAGTGAACCTGAGCTTGAACCCGGCCAGGCCGCCCGCCGCCTGCTTGGCCTCCATCGAGACCTGGTGCAGCTGTTCCTTGAGCCGTAGTACGTCCGACACCTCAACCCACTCCCAAACTAGTTGCGCTTCTTCGGCAGCACGATCGCCGTACCCGCCACCACGACCGGCACCAGGATCCCGAGCCACCAAGGCAGCCCGGCCGCCATCAGCACGAGCACCGCGGCGGCACCGCCCCAGCCCCACCAGCGCGCGCCGGGCAGCCGGGGCAGCCCGAGCACCCGCGACGCGGCCAGCATCGTGACGGCGGCGATCGCCGCGGCCTCGACCCCGGCCAGGAACGAGCCGGTCAGCACCCACACCAGCACGAACCCGGCCAGCGCCAGGACCGCGCTGATGGTACGCCGCTTGCGCCGCTCCTGGAGGGCCCGGGCCTTGGTCCGCAGCTCCTCCAACTGGTCGACGCTCTCGGCGAGCTGTTCGGTGATCCGCTCGGCGATCTTCTCGATGTCGTTCAGCGCACGGATCTCGGGCAGCGTGTGGTTCGCCCGTGTCCCTTCCGCGGGCAGCCCGGCGCGCTGCAGGCTCTCGGCGGCCTTCTCGGCGAGCGAGTTGAGCCGCGTCTGCAGCTTGCGCCCGCGCTCGGCCATCGCATCGGCCTCGGCCGCCGCGGTCGCCTCCGCTTTCGACTTGTGCGCCGTCACCCGGTCCTGCGCCTGCTGCGCGTCGGCCCGCGCCATCGCGACCGTCCGGAGCGCACGCGTGTACTCCGACCACTCCTGCTCTTCGGTCTTCATCGCCGCACCAGCTCCACCGCGCGATCCACCTCGTCCGACCGCAGCGCCGCGTACGGTACGACGACCTGCGCCTCCGGATGCAACCCGTCCCACAGCAACGCCCGGTGCGGCTCGGACGCCCAGCGCACCAGCGGACCCGCCACCGCGCGTACGCCGTCCTGCGGGTGCCGCAGGAACAGATGCGTCGCCACGTTCGCGCGCCCGTACCCGAGCTGTTCGGTGCAGACGTGCAGCCGGTTCCACCACCCGAACGTGATCAGCCCGTGCGCCGGCCCATCCCGCACGATGTCCTGCAGCACGTTCGCCGGGCTCTCGAAGAACCCCTCGGCATGCACTTGCATCCGCGGTACGCCGTGGAACCCGAACCCGAGCAGATACGTCCCCGCGGCCTCCCCGCTCCGCATCGCGTCCCGCAGCGCGAACAGCCGCGGTGCGATGTCATCGTGCTTGTCGACGGTCTCGACCTCGCACCCGAGCTGCCGCAGCACCTGCACCAGCGCATCCTTGCCCTCGGCAACAGACGGTGCGGAGTTCGTACCGTCGACGAAGAGGAAGCGTGGCGGCTCCATTGCCCCGGCGGCCGTCGACACCGCCAACCCGGTCAGCACGCCGAGAGCGTCCGCCGGCCCGTCGCCCAGCACGAGTACGCCGGCGCCGGGCTCGGGCTGCACCTCGACCGCGACCGGCTCCTCGGTCACCGCGATCGGCAGCCCGGTCCACGGCCGGCCGAGCTCGGGCTTCACCGCCGTCGCCGTGTCCGCCAGCCGCGCAGGCTCGGCCAGGTGGAACACCCGCGGCGGGTGCACCGCCGTACCAGCCCGCGTCCACAGCTCCTGCCGCAGAGAGTCCAGCACGGCCTTGTCCGCGAAGCTCACGAGCACATGCTGGTTGTCGTCCGGCGAGCCGAAGTTCGCGTTCAGCACGGCCTCGCCGCGGAACTGCAGCTCCGCCGCCGCTGTGTTCCCACTGCGCAGAATTGCCTGCGAGTCGGCCGGTGTCGTCTTCAACGCGATCCGGTACGGCACCTGGCCGAAGATCGAGTCCCGCCGCGTCGACAGCCGCTTCACCCCCTCGATCGTCTGCGTCGCCAGCACAACGTGCACGCCGTACGCGCGCCCCAACCGGACCAGCCGCTCGAGCAGCTTCGCCGCCTCGTCCGCCAACTCGTCGTCGTCCTCGAGCAGCACCTGGAACTCGTCGAGTACGACGAGGATCCGCGGCGGCCGCCCCGGGCCCGCGGGGAGCTCCGCGATGTCCGCGACGTTCCCGTGCGACTTGAAGATCTCGCTGCGCCGGGCGAGCTCGTCCGACAGGTGACGCAGTACGGCGAGACCGAACGCGCGGTCGCTGTGCACCCCGAGCACCCTGATCTGCGGCAGCCAGTGCGGCCGATCCGGGCCGGGGCCGAGCGCCGAGAACTCGACACCGTGCTTGAAGTCCAGCAGGTACATCTCCAGGTCGGACGGCGAGTAGCGCGCGGCCAGTCCGTGGATGAGCACGAGCAGCAGGTTCGACTTGCCTTGGCCGACCGCGCCGCCGACCAGCACATGCGGCAGGGCCGGGTTGCCGCTACGCAGCCGCACCAACGCCGGCGTGCGGTCGTCGTACCCGATCACCGTGCCGATCTCGTCCTTGACCGGTTGCCACCAGGTCGAGCGGTCCGGCAGCGTCCGGTCGAAGTCGATGGTCGGGAGGACGGCGATCTCGGCCTGCTCGGCGATCACGTCGCAGATCCCCGCGGCGACGGTCGCGTCGAACGGCGGATCCAGCCGGGCCGGCGGCAGCTGCGCGATCTCGACCCGGTCGTTGACGATGGCAACCGGATTGAGGAGATCGAGCAACTGTTTCGAGTCGACGTCGAGCTCGGCGGCCGTCGACGCGTCGTAGTGGACGAGGAAGCAGATGCCGCGCCGGCCGGCGGTCGCGGCCAGCCGGAGCAGGTCGCGCTGGGCGAGTGTGTCGATGCCGAACGGGTAGTCGAACAGGACGACCACCCGATAGGGATCGGTGACCTGACCGGTCTCCTTCAGCAGGTCCTCGAAGCGCTCGTGCCCGAGTTGCGCCTGCCGGCTGGCCCGCAGCGACGACACGTCGACGAGGCCGGACAGCACCGTGTGCAGCTGTTCCGCCGTATGCGTTGCCCTAGGCACCAATTGCGGGTACTTCGTGGTCAGGTGCCCGAGCAGGCCCATCATCCCGGTCAGCTTCGGGTCGAACGCGTCGATGCGCAGCCGGAACGGTTCCGACGCCGCGACCAGCCGCAGCGCGATGCTCTGCAGCAGGCGGCGAGCGGACTCGTGGCGGTCGCCGGTCACCTTCCAGCCGTTGGTGCGCAGCAGCGGCGCGACGACCGGCGTACCGGCCTCCAGCTCGCCGACCCGCACGTACGCCGGGACGCCCGCGCCGATCAGCTGCCGCGAACGCCAGCGGGCGTCGTTCGGCGGGATCGATGCCAGTCCGGGGGCAAGCCGGTCCGCGAGCAGCCGGGCCCGGGGCTCCGCGTCGGACAGCGCCTCCGCCGTCTTGGCGTCGACCAGCGACCGCGACTCCCGCCGGGCCGCCGCCGTCTGTTCTTGCAGTTGCCGGTGCAGCTTCACGGCGCGCTGGTGCTCGCCGTACGTCAGGCGGCGGGCGTTGTCCAGCAACTGCCCCAGCGCATGCTGCAAACCGCGGATCCGCGCTTCCAGGAGCTCCGGTGCGGCCGGACCGGGCGCACTTCCCCCGTCAGGCTTCTCCGTCACGAGCATCGTCCTTCCACACTTGCCCCGCGACCGTACTGATTGCCCCGTTGATTGCCTGGTGTAACCATGTCACACCAGTGGCCCCAGTGGTCACTCCAGGTATCAGTAGTCTCACCTGCTAATCAGGAGCGACGATCTCGAGCTCGTAGCCGTCGGTGTTGTGGAGGAAGGCGGCGTAATGCTGCGGCCCGCCGGCGTACGGATGACGGTCCGCGAACATCAGCGTCCAGCCGTGCTCGGCGGCCTCCGCGACGATGCCGTCGACCTCGGCCCGGCTGCCCGCGTTCAGTGCCAGATGGTTCATCCCGGGCCGCATCCGGTCGTGCTCGGCGGCCGACATCGCCGGGCTCTGCTCGACGACGACATAGCAGCCGTCCGGGGCGGCCCAGGTCATCCCGCCCGGCCAGCCGTCACCGTCCTTCCAGCCCAGCCGGTTGAGGACCCAGCCCCAACTCGTGACGGCCCGGGACAGGTCCGGGACCCAGATCTCGACGTGATGCACCGCGGCGGCCATCGGAGCATTATCTGTGCTCGGCGTCATGATGCGACACGGCCATCGAGATCGCGCCGGACAGCAGCAGCCAGCCGAGCGAGGCGACCAGCCACGGCCACCACGGACGGGCCTGCGCGGCCTCGGCGACGGCCTTGCCGAACAGCCCGCCGGAGGGCGCGAGAACGAGCACGAGCAACACCCGCGCGAACCGCGTCTCCCTGGTCACTTCTTCATTGTGCGAGGCAGCCGCCGACCCTGCAGAAACCTTGGCGTTTCGCGCCCCGTCATCTTTCTGTCCGTGGCAGGGTTTACGGTCTGCGGTGACAGTGCGGTGACAGTGGACGGATCGGGGGCTGGAGTGAGCACGACCCGGATCGAGAGCACGGCGTACGGCGCCGCTGCTCTGGAGCGCCTGCACACCGTCGTCGCGCGGCTGAAGGCCGACGATCCGATGACCCCTGTCACCCTGCTCCTGCCGAACAATCTGGCCGGCGTCGTCGCCCGCCGTCACCTCGCCCGCTCGTCGATCGGCGGGCTGTATCTGGCGACCCTCGAGCGGCTGGCCGAGCAGATCGCGGCCGGTCTGCTGACGCCGCGTCGTCCAGCCACCCGGCCGATCGTCGCGGCCACCTGGCGGACGGCGCTCGCGAAGGCTCCCGGGATCTTCGAGGAAGTCGCCGAGCACCCGTCGACCATTCAAGCGCTCGCATCCGCGCATCGTGAGCTCCGCGACCTCACCGATCCCGCGCTCGACAACGTCGCGCACGCGTCGGCGCTCGGCCCCGACCTGGTTCGGCTGCATCGCTATGTCACCACCGAGCTGGCCGCCGAGTGGTACGACGAGACCGACCTGCTGCGCGCCGCCGCGGCCCGCATCGCGGCGGCGCCCGAGGTCGTCGGCGAGCTCGGGGCACTCGTGCTGTATCTCCCCCAGGAGCTCACCCAGTCCCAGGCTGCTTTCGTCGCCGCGCTCGGCGACGCCGCGGCCGATCTCACCGTCATCGTCGGGTTGACGGACGTACGACGGGCCGATCGCGCGGTCCGGCGATCGCTCGAGCGGATCGGGATCGACCTGCCGCCGTCGATCTCGAAGAACTACCCGGTCGCCACCGAGATCCTGAACGCGTCCGACGCCGACGACGAGGTGCGTTGCGTGGTGCGTGACGTCGTCGCGGCCCTGGAGCACACGCCGGCGCATCGGATCGCGGTGCTGTACGCCGCGGCCTCGCCGTACGCACGGCTTCTGCACGAGCACCTGGGCGCCGCGCGCATCGAGGTCAACGGACCGGGGACGCGTCCGGTGCACGAGCGGGCGATCGCGCGCACGCTGCTCGAAGTGCTGGCGCTCGTCGACCAGGATCTGCCGCGCGCGGACGTGTTCCGTGCGCTGGCGAACGCGCCGACGCGGGACTTCGCCGGCGAGCGCATCCCGGTGCCGCAGTGGGAGCGGATGTCGCGGGCGGCCGGGGTGGTGCGCGGCGACGACTGGGACACCCGCCTGGCGCGGTATGCCGAGTCCGAGCGGCGGACCGCCGACCAGGAGGAAGCCGCCGAGGATCCCCGGCCGGCCGCGATCCGGCGCGCGCAGTACAACGCTTCGATGGCCGAGCGCCTGCACAGGTTCGCTTCGACCCTGCGTCGACGGCTCGGGAGCCTGGCAGAGCTTGAGACGTGGTCCTCGCTGTCCGAGGGCGTGCTGCAGCTCTTCCATGACTTGCTCGGGGACTACTCGTCGCTGCCGATCGAGGAGCAGTACGCCGCGGCCGCCGTCGAGGGGTCGTTGAAGGGTCTGTCGACACTCGATGAGCTCGGGACGCCGGCGAGTCTCGCCGTCCTGCGGGACGTTCTCGATCTGGAGCTGCAGCAGTCACTCCCCCGCGTCGGCTCCTTCGGCACCGGCGTTCTGGTGGCGCCGTTGTCGGCGAGCGTCGGGTTGTCGGCCGACATCGTGTACGTCGTCGGTCTGTCCGAGGATCTGTATCCGGGCCGGGTCCACGAGGACGCGCTGCTCCCCCACCGGGTGCGCGAGGCAGCCGCGCCCGAGCTCGCGTCGTTCCGCGATCGTCTGGACGAGAAGCAGCGGCACCTGCTGGTCGCGTTCTCGGCGGGCGCGCGCGTGGTGGCGTCGTTCCCGCGCGGCGATCTGCGCCGGTCGTCGCGACGGCTGCCGACGCGCTGGTTGCTCGGATCGCTGCGGGAGCTGACCGGTGACCACGGTCTGCCGGCGACGCAATGGGATCGGTACGGCGAGATGTTGCGGACGTCGGCGTCGTACGCCGGTTCGTTGACCACGGCAACGATGCCGGCGACCGAGCAGGAGTGGCAGACGCGGGCCGCCGCGGCGAAGTTGTGGGTGCAGGACCGGGTGCTCGTGCAGGCCCGGGAATTGCTGCGGGGGCGTGCTTCCAGCGCGTTCACCCGCTTCGACGGCGACCTGTCCGGCGTGTCGGGTCTGCCCGAGTTCGCGGTCGAGGACCGGATCGCCTCGCCGACCTCCCTGGAGTCGTATGCGACGTGCCCGCACGCGTATTTCGTCGAGCGGCTGCTCCAGGTGGAGCCGTTGGAGGCTCCGGAGGATCTGCTCGTCATCTCTCCCGTCCAGGTGGGCAACCTGATCCACAACAGCCTCGACGCCTTCGTCACCCGGCTCGCCGGTTCGCTGCCTGGGTACGGCGAGCCCTGGACGGAGGAGCAGCGGTCGCTGCTGCTGGCGATCGGCGCGGATCTCGCGGACCAGTTCGAGGCCGAGGGCCTGACCGGTCACCCCCGGCTGTGGCAGCGCGAGCGGTTGCGGATCCTCGGCGATCTGATGATGCTGCTCACCGACGACGACCGCTGGCGTTCGGAGCGGAACGCGTCGGTCGTGGCCAGCGAGTTGACGTTCGGGTTCGACGGCGAGCCGCCCGTCGAGATCCCGGTGCCGTCCGGACGGGTGCTGTTGCGCGGGTCCGCGGACAAGGTCGACCTCGGCGCGGACGGCACGATCTACGTCACCGACGTGAAGACCGGCGGCTTCTCGCGGTACGAGGGCATCGAAACGGATCCCGTCGCCGGCGGGACGAAGCTCCAGCTGCCCGTGTACGCGTACGCCGCCCGCGCGCGCCTGGGCGAGCCGTCCACCCCGGTCGAGGCGTCGTACTGGTTCGTCCGCCGCGGCGGCAAACGGATCCCGGTCCCGCTGACGCCCGAGGTCGAGGCGCGGTACGTCGACACGCTCGACGTGATCGTGTCGTCGATCGCGGCCGGGTTCTTCCCGCCGAAGGCGCCCGAGGTGCCCGACTTCCTGTGGGTGCAGTGCCCGTACTGCAATCCCGACAGCCTGGGGCACAGCGAGGTCCGGGCCCGGTGGGACCGCAAACGTCACGACCCCGTCCTCGAGCGCCTGGTGCGGCTCATCGACCCGACCGCGCTGGAGGTGGCCTCGGATGAGTAGCCGTCGCCGCCCGATGCTCCGGCCAGGAGGCTGCCGATGACCGAGCAGTTGCTCGACGGGGCCGCGCGCGACCGGATCCGGTCCGACACCGACACCACGCTGTTCGTGGAGGCGGGTGCCGGGTCGGGGAAGACGCACGCGCTGGTCGACCGGGTCGCCACGCTGGTGCTGCGCGACGGCGTACCGCTGCGGACCGTCGCCGCTGTGACCTTCACCGAGAAAGCCGGGGCGGAGCTGCGGGACCGGCTGCGGGTCGAGTTCGAGCGGGCGCGCAAGGGCTCGGCCGGCCGGCTCGCCGATGCGGCGCTCGACGATCTGGACTCGGCGTCGATCGGGACGCTGCACGCGTTCGCGCAGCAGATCCTGCTCGCGCATCCGATCGAGGCCGGGCTGCCGCCGCTCATCGACGTCCTCGACGAGGTCGGCTCGTCGGTCGCCTTCGAGGAACGCTGGGCCGAGCTGCAGCAGCAACTTCTCGACGACGACTCGATCGCCGAGCCGCTGCTGCTCGCGATGGCCGTCGGTGTCGAGCTGAAGCACCTCCGGTCGCTGGCCCGCCTGTTCGGCAACGACTGGGACCTGATCGCGGACCGGGTCCTGGTCGACCCGCCCGAGCTGGTCGCGATGCCCGACCTCGGCGGCCTGGTCGCCGCGGCCGCGCAGATCGGCGCCGCGGCCGATTCCTGCCTCGACGCCGACGACCGGCTGCTGCCGAAGGTCCAGCAGATCCGGGAGCTCGGCCTGATGCTCGACGCCGCATCCGACCAGGAGACGCAGCTCGCGCTGCTGCAGACGTTCCGCGGCCTGAAGGTGGGCCGGATCGGGCGGAAGGAGAACTGGCCGGACATCGCGAAGGTCCGCGCGGACTGCACCGAGGTCGTCGAGGTCGCCGGTTCCCTCGTCGAGCTGCTCCTTGATGCTTGCCTTCGGCACCTTTCACACTGGATCGCGGAGCGGGTGCTGGAGTCGGCGGAGCTGCGGCGGGCCGAGGGCCGGCTGGAGTTCCACGACCTGCTGGTGCTCGCGCGTGACCTGCTCCGCCGCGACGCGGACGTGCGTGCTGCGCTGCAGGAGCGGTTCGAGCGGTTGCTGCTGGACGAGTTCCAGGACACCGACCCGATCCAGATCGAGCTCGCGGTCCGGATCGCCGGCGGCGCGGAGGCCGACGCGCCGGACTGGCAGGACGTCGAGGTTCCCGAGGGGCGGCTGTTCGTGGTCGGCGACCCGAAACAGTCGATCTACCGGTTCCGGCGCGCCAACATCGCGACGTACCTCACCGCCCAGGAGCTGCTCGGCGAGACGGTCGCCCTCACCACGAACTTCCGCACGGTGCCGGCGATCCTGCAGTGGATCAACACCGTGTTCGGCACACTGATCCAGCCGCAGGAGTCGGCGCAGCCGTCGTACCAGTCCCTCGCCCCCCACCGCACCAACCCGACCACCGCCACTTCGGCTGCCGGTTCGCTGTCATCCGCCGGCACCTCACGCCCGTCGCGCCTGGGCAGCCGACCTGACCAGGACGAGCCCGGCCCGACGTACCCCGAGCCGGTCCAGGGCGACCAGCTCTCGATCTTCGACGAGCCCACGCTGTTCGACGAGCCCTCTCCCGACGAGGTGGCTGACCTCGCCGCGGTCCTCCCGTTCCGCCGCCGCGACGACGCCGTCGACGTACCGGTCGAGGAAGCACCCGAGGATCCAGCGGCCGGCCCGGCCGTGACGATCCTCGGCGCCGTACCGCACGACGACCTGCCCCGCGCGCAAGCCTCAGTCCTGCGCGAACGCGAGGCCACCGACGTCGCCTCCGTCATCGAAGAGGCCCTCCGCGACGGCTGGCTGGTGTACGACGAGCGCACGGAAACCTGGCGCCCCGCGGAAGCCGGCGACATCGCGGTCCTCGTCCCGGCCCGCACCTCGCTCCCGTTCCTGGAGGACGCGCTAGACCGCGCCGACATCCCGTACCGCGCGGAAGCCAGCTCGCTCGTCTACCAGACCGCCGAGGTCCGCGACCTGCTCGCCTGCGCCCGCGCGCTCGGCGACCCGAGCGACCAGCTCGCGCTCGTCACCACGCTCCGCTCGCCGCTGTTCGGCTGCGGCGACGACGACCTGTACACCTGGAAACGCGACGGCGGCCGATTCATCCTCACCGCCCCGGTCCCCGACCAGCTCCTCACCCACCCGGTCGCCGAGGCGATGGAGTGGCTCCGCCGGACGTACTACGCCGCCCGCTGGCTCACCCCCAGCGAGGTCCTCGCGAAGATCGTCGCCGACCGCCGGATGCTCGAAGTCGCCGCGATCGGCCCGCGCGCCCGCGACGCCTGGCGGCGGATCCGGTTCGTCGTCGACCAGGCCCGCGCGTGGTCCGAGGTCGAGCACGGCGGCCTCCGCTCGTACCTGGCCTGGGCCGCCCACCAGGGCGAGGAGACGTCCCGCGTGGCCGAGGCGGTGCTGCCCGAGACCGACGCCGACGCCGTCCGGGTGATGACGATCCACGCCGCGAAGGGTCTCGAGTTCCCGATCGTCATCCTCTCCGGCATGACCGCGTCCCCGAACCGCCAGCGCGGGGTCCAGGTCCTCTGGCCGCTCACCGGCGGGTACGCCGTCAAGCTGAAGTCCTCCGTCCAGACCGAGGACTTCGACCTCGTCCAGCCCGTCGACGAGCAGATGGACGACTACGAACGCCGACGCCTCCTGTACGTCGCCGCGACGCGCGCCCGCGACCACCTGGTCGTCTCGCTGCACCGCTCCGGCAACCGCCGCCACACCAGCAACGCCGAGCTCCTCGCCACCGCCGGCGGCGCCGACGCACCGCACGCCACCGTCTTCACCAGCCCGCCGGTCCCCGACCGCGAGCCCACCGCCAGCCCCGACGTCACCCCACCCATCTCCCGCACCGATTGGGAAACCCGAGCCACCGCCGCGCAATCCGCCAGCCGCCGCCCCTCCGCCCGATCAGCCTCCGGCTTGGAGGGCACGGGCCCCGAGCTCGCCCTCACAGATCCTGCTTCCGGCTCCGACCACGAACCCGTCGACCCCGGCACCGCGAAGGCCGCCCGCGACCTCGAACTCCCGCCCTGGTCCAAGGGCCGCTACGGCACCGCAATCGGCCGCGCCGTCCACGCCGTACTCCAGGTCGTCGACCTCTCCACCGGCGCCGGCCTGGAAGCCGCCGTGTCAACGCAATGCCTCGCCGAGGGCGTCCTCGAGTACGCCGACGTGGTCACCGCCCTTGTCCGCTCAGCCCTGGCATCCGACGTCGTACAACGCGCCGCAGCTCGCGACCACTGGCGCGAGTCGTACGTCGGCACCGAGCAACCCGACGGCACCATCCTCGAAGGCTTCGTCGACCTCATCTACCGCGAAGACGACGGCCGCCTGACCATCGTCGACTACAAAACCGACGTCATCCCCGCCTCAGCCCTGGACGCGAGAGTCGCCTACTACGCCCCCCAACTCCAGGCCTACGCCCAAATCCTCCCCAACACCGCCCCGCCCGTGCTCCTCTTCCTCAACCCCACCACCGCCGTAGAACGCCCCCTCTAACCTCCACCCACTCCCGCGCCACCCCAGCCCTCTCCCCCCACCCCAAGCCGCTCGAGCCGCAATCCCCCCGAGCCCGCCCGGATCACGCCGGGTCGCGTCGAACCCAGCCGGTTCACGCCGACCCCCAACGCGTCATCCCGACTCGCATCGCGCCCCACCGCGGCACGCCGAGCCCACCATGCCCACCGGACCGGACCGGACCGAGTCGACGTCCCGGACCAGCCGCGCGTCCCGCCTCGTACAGCCGCTAGGCACCGCGGCCGCCCCAGGCACATCCGCACGCCAGGCAGGTGACCGAGCAACAACTCAGCCCGCCGAACGATCCCTGCCGCCCGCCCAACCCGACGGCGTGCGCTGCCCTGCTCGGCCAACGCGGCCGGTGCACGACCCGCTCGGCTCACGATCCGTCCCCAGCACGACGCACCGCCCGAGCCGCCGCGGCCCGGCATCACACCCATCCTTGACGCATGCCCATATAGGCATATGATGACGTTCATGGCACGAGCAGCCACGACGTCCGACGTCTTCAACGCCATCGCCGAGCCGCAGCGCCGGCAGATCCTGGTGCTGTTGCGGACAGGCGAACGCCCGGTGACCGAGCTGGCCCAAGAGCTAGGCATGACCCAGCCCGGCGCATCCAAGCACCTGCGGGTACTCAGGGAGGTCGGGCTGGTGCAGGACCGCAAAGCAGGTAAACAGCGCCTGTACGGACTCGACGCCCGCGGACTGCGCCCGGTCCACGAGTGGATCGGCGGTTTCGAGCAGTTCTGGAGCGAGAGCTTCGACCGGCTGGACGCCTACGTACAGGACCTCAAGCACGCAAGGCAGGAGGACAACCAATGAGCGCGAAGGCCCAAGGAGCACCCGCGCACCTCGCGTCCGCACCGGGAGTATCGGCACAGTCCGAGACCAGACCCGACGAGTTGGCGCAGTCCGAGACGGGGCCTGCGATATCAGCGCAGTCGCAGACGCAACCCGCAGTACCAGCACAGCCCCAGGCGGAACCGGGAGGACCGGCGCGGACCGACACGGAATCTGCGGCACCAGCGCAACCCGACACGGCACCAGAGGTATCGGTGCGCGCCACGACGGCCGACCGCGAGATCGTCATCTCCCGCATCATCGACGCCCCACCGGAGGTGGTTTTCGAGGCGTTCACCGACATCCGGCACCTGTCGCAGTGGTGGGGTCCGGACGGGTTCACGACCACCACGCGGTCGTTCGAGTTCCGCGTCGGCGGCGAGTGGGTCTTCGTACTGCACGGGCCGGACGGGACCGACTATCCCGAATGGATCTCCTGGACCGAGATCGTCCCACCCGAGCGGATCGCCCTGGTACACGGCGAGTACCGCACCGACCCGGACGCCTTCGAGTCGCTCATCACGTTCGAGCCCGACGGTACGGCGACCCGGATCGAGATGCGCACGGTCTTCCCGACCAAGGAACTGCGCGACGAGGCAGTCGAGAAATACCACGCGATCGAGGGCGGCCAACAGACCTTGGGCAACCTGGCTGCCTACATCACCGAACTCGTCCTGAAAGGAACGCAAGACTGATGGCAGGCAAGGTGTACTTCGGCGTATCGATGTCGCTCGACGGCTTCATCGCGCCCGACTCCCCGGAGGACCTGATGGGGAAGCAGTGGATGGAACTGCAGCGATGGGTCTTCCCGCTGCGCTTCTTCCGGGAGAACCTGAAGCTCGGCAAAGGCGGTGAGGAAGGCCGCGACAACGACATCGCGCGCGAGACGTTCGAGCGCACCGGCGCGAGCATCATGGGCAAGCGGATGTTCGACGCCGGCGAACGAATGTGGCCGGAAGAGGCGCCGTTCCACACGCAGGTCTTCGTCGTAACGCACGAGAAGCGCGACCCCTGGGAACGCCCGGGCGGAACCTCCTTCCACTTCATCAACGACGGCATCGAGCCGGCCCTCGACCAGGCCCGCCAAGCCGCGGGCGACCGCGACGTCCGCATCGCCGGCGGCGCCGAGACAATCCTCCAGTACCTCAACGCCGGCCTGATCGACGAGTTCTCAATAGCCTTGTCCCCCGTACTGTTCGGCACCGGAATCCGCCTGTTCGAAGGCATCGACGCCAGCCGCATCGCCCTCACACAGACCCACGCGGAGTCCTCCCCGAAGGTCACCCACCTGACCTACACCGTCCACGACCGCTAGCCCTCCAGAAACGGCAACCAGCGCCTCCAACACCCGACGTTGTCAGACAACGCGTCCGCGGTGGCAACAGCTCTCATGGGCTGTTGCCACCGCGAAGCAGCAGGACGCGAGCTGCACCCAGGACAGGTGATCGCGGTTGCCAAGTCCCCGCCGCGAACGCCGCTCAGTCAGGCGACCAGGCGTATCGCGAGTACGACGATCAGCAGGCTCGACGCCAACGTGGTGACGAGCCGGCCGGTTGCCCCGGTCAACAATCGCCCGAGCAACGCGCCACCGCCCGCGAGTAGCAGCTGCCAGCTGGCTGACGCCACGAATGCTGCCACGACGAACACGATCCGTTCACCGACTCCCGCGACACCGGACCCGCCCACTATCAGCGCGGCGAAGTAGATCATCGTCCACGGGTTGAGCATCGTCATGCCGAGCATTCCGAAGTACGCCGTGCACGCGCCGATCGGTGTCTCTTGCTGCAACGCAACGATCCGCCGCTCGCGATAACGCCGTACCGCCTTGGCCGCACCAAGGACGGCCAGTCCAATCAGCACGACGACCGATGCCCACCGCAACGGTCCGACGATCGGCACCAGCAGCGGAGCCAGCACGGTGCCGGCACCCGCGGCCACCGCCGCGTACACGCCGTCAGCCGAAGCAACCCCGAGCGCCGCAAACGCCCCGATCCGCAACGAACTCCGCGCAGTCAACGCCACCAGATAGGTCCCGACAGGCCCGACCGGCATAGCAACCCCAAACCCGGCCAAGAGCCCCGCGACCGCCACCCCGATCACAACGGACCGAAGCTCGACCCCCTACAACGACCGACCTGCTGCTGAACCCGAGCCGCCAAGGCCACAGGTTCCACAAGCAACAGTCCAAAGGTCGCAGTAATCATGCGTTCATGATGAGGTGCTGTCCGGCCCTCCTCAACCGAATTACCGATTGCCAAGACGGCCAGGAAGCCGGGCGGGGACGACCGCGAGTCGAGGCCTACCTACTGCCTCCGCGTCAGTGCGCCGCTCCCCGTCCTCAACTGCCTCAAGGCATTCCTGGATCGAGTTCGTCAGAAATGCGAGTTCGGCGCGAGTCATCGCGACCGCTATCTTATCGGGGTCGAGCCCAACACACCGGACTGATTCGTCACTAGAAGGAAGTAGTCGCATGAGAGCGCCTCAAGCAGGTCATGGATCCGGCACCTGGTTCAGTTGTCGCCCTGGCCTGTAGTACGACGCCCGCTGGCTCGCTGTCGTTGCGGACCACCCGGGTAGCGCGCGCCCGTCCCCGCATCTCACCCCCGCCAGCCTGCAAGTCGTCGAGCGCGTGCATGACGACCCGTGACCACGCGTTTGGCGGGCCCGAAATTCTTCACTCATGGCGCGGTGTTCTCGAACGCCACCATTCCATGTCTCGATCCTCACCTTGTGCGCTCCTCCGGCGGCTGCCGCGTCCGCAGTCCCTCGGATGTAACACCCTCGCAGCGGACCAAGCGCTTCGCCCTGCGCATTTACTCTTCGCTATCTCGAACCGTCGCACGAGCTCGTTCCAGCTGTGCTCGATAGTCCGACGCGAACGGCGCGGCGAGAAGGCTCTCCAGAGCCGCGCTCATGTCCCAGAACACGCGCTGCTCAGCTTGATCCGCAAAACCCGCAGGCTCTCCGGCTTCGTCGGTCCGAGCCAACCAATCGAAAAGTACTAGTGCCTGATCGCGGGACAATCCCAGCAAGATTTCGTCAGCCACCGCCAAGACCTCCATGCTGAAGAACGTTGCTCAGTTGAACGGGGCTCACCGTCGCGACGACGTCGTTGCGCGCGTTGTACGTACGCCGGGTCACCGCACCCACGGCATCGATCGAGGCGACGTCTCGCCCGAGCGTGTCGTACGAATGCCGAGCGCCGTGTCCCAGGCTGTCGAACACGCGGATCAGATTGCCGTCGGCGTCGTAGTGGAACGTGGCAGTGGCCCCGGTCGGATCCGTCTGACGGATCAACCAGTTCCGCTCGTACTCGTTGATCCACTTCCCACCCGTCGGGTCGGTCATCGTCGACGTGCCGCGGATGCCCTCCGTGTCCCACGACCACGTCGACCGGCCGCCCTTCCCGTCGGTCTGGGCGACGACGCGCCCGTCAGCGTCGTACTCGGTCACGTACGCCGGCTTGGCCGCGTCCCCCACCGTCTCCGACGTCAGCCGCCCGTCGACGTACGAGTACCGCGTCCGGATCCCGCCCGGCGACGTCACCCCGACCAGCCGTCCGTCCAAGTACTCGTACCGCACCGTCCGCGGCGCGACGCCCGGGCCCGACAACCGCACCGACGCGATCTGTCCGCCGGCGTTGTACTCGTACGACAGCGACCGCCGCCCGTTCGTGACGGTCTGCACGCGGCCCGCGGCCCGGCTGACGACCACCCCCTGACCGTTGCGGTCCCGGATGGCCTGCAACTCGCCGCCGGCCGAGAACTGCATCCGCACCTGGTCGACACTCGTCAGCACGTACGTCGACCCCGACCGCGCCAGCGTGAAACGCGCAGGCCCCGGCTCGACGACGAAGCCGGCACCTTCCCGCGTGAACCCGATCTCCCGCCCGTCGGACGCCAGGTACCGCGCACCACCCGGCGACAGCTCGAGCCGATCCGAGTACGACGCCCGCCACCCGGCGCCGAGCGAGCCGGCGGACGGGTCGTTCAATCGCGAACGGCCCGAAGAACGCCCGCGCCTGCTTGTCCGGGAGCACGAACCCGGGCGCACCCGCGTAGATCATCACCGAGGTGCCCGCCGATCCCTTGCCGTTCGTCAAGGACACGTCGAGCAGGTTCGGTGAGCCGACGAATTTGCAGTCCAGCGGAACGGTGACCGACCAACTCAGCGACTGGGTCCGGGCCGGCTTCGGTTTCGGCACGTTCTCACAGGGCCAGTGGTTGACCTGCCATGTGCGGACGTCGGTGATCCGGAGGTTGCACAGGTCGATCGTCAGGTTGAACGTCCGGGCCTGGAAGGTGAAGGTGACCCCGGTGCCGGCGTGCGCCATGCCGCCGTCGTTGGCGACCTGCGTGCCGGTGCTCAGGACCTCACCGTTCCCGGAGACGGTCAGGTCCGGGTGCAGGCAGGGATACTCGTCCGGTCGCGCCGCCTGCGCGGCCGGGGCGACGGGCACGAGCAGGAGGACCGCGAGGACGAGCAGAAGGAGCCGGTGCCGCATGGTTGCCTCCGCTCAGTCGTGGTGTTGTGACAGAGAGTTTACGGAGTTCAGCGTGCGGAGAGAGCGGATGATTACAGGTTGTGGATAACGGGAAGTGACCCTGGCGTGCAGGTCGCCCAGGAGTCGCTACGATCTGCGGAAACAGACTGAGTAAACGTTCGAATGCTGTCCGCCCGCCGGCGGGTCTGCCACCACGAGTGTGAGGGTGTGGCTCATGAACATCGGTACCCGGAAGATCGTCGTCGACGAGGCGATCGCGCAGTTGCGGCTGTACGCCGAGACGAACGGCGCCGTGCTGCAGTACTACGACGGGCTGCCGGGGATGACCACCGTCGGCGGCTCCGACCCGAACCGGGTCACGCTCGACGACCTGGGCCGGATCATGGTGATCGGCGCCGACCTGCGCGCGATGGACATCCCGTGGCTGCTCGAGGTGGAGGCCGAGAAGGAGCTCGCGGCGATCCCGGTCGACGCGCGCCTCGAGGACGCCGAGCCGGGCAGTGAGCTGTTCGAGGCGGCGATGGCGCTCGACGACAAGTTCACCGGCCACCGCGGCTTCGGGCACGCGAAGAAGTCGAAGCTGCTGCACCTGAAGCGGCCGTACCTCTACCCGGTGACCGACAGCTTCATCCGGATGACGTACGGGTCGGCGTCGGCCGGCGCCGAGTTCCTGAAAGCGGTCCGCGAGGACCTGGTGAACCCGGCCAACGTCCGCGACTTCAAGCTGCTGCAGGTCCGCCTGATCGCGGAGCCGGCGACCTCGGCCGCCCGCCTGCTCGGCGAGGTCCCGACGCTCCGGCTCCTCGACATCCTCGCCTCTCTCCTCGGAGAGGCGAAGTAGCTCAGAGCACCCCGAGCCGGGCCAGCGGCTCGACCAGCTCCCGCTCCTCGTAGGACAGGTGCGACAGCAGCGTGTCGTCCAGCAGGTCGACGGCCGCACGCAGACCGTCGATGTCGCCTGACCCGTCAACCAGTGCGACGAGTGCCTTGTCGACGCCTTCGAGGACGTCGTGGATGATCTTGTGCTCCTCCTGCAACCGGTCCACGACCGGCCCCAGGGCGGGGTCGGCCCGGCGAAGGTGCGGGAACAGCGAGGCGTCCTCCAGCGAGTGATGCGTCGTGACCAGCCGGCAGTACGACTCGCAGTACGTCCCCAGCGTCCAGTTGTTCTGCCGCATCGTCATGGTGTTGATGTGCGACCGCGCCGCACCGACCCCGAGCGTCCCGGCCGCGACCTGCTCGACCAGATCGCGGACCTGGTCGAGCTCCGCGCGCAGATGGTCGTGGACGTCGATCAGGTGCTGACCGGACTGCAGCTGGTACGGCGTGTACGTCCGCGACGGGTCCGGCGCCGGACCAGTCGGTCGCGCGGACTCGTCCAGCAGCTGAACGGCGCTACGCCGCACAGCGGGAGGTGGTGTCGGCACGACGCCGAAGCCACCGGCCGGAACAGGCGCTGTAGTCACCACGCCGCCCGACCGGGCGACCGAGACGGCCTCGCGCACGCCAGCTGCCACCTCAGCGAAGCGCCGGATGTCTTCCGGGTCGTCCGAGGCGAGGATGTAGGTGCTGATGCCCTCCCCCAGCGTCAGCTCGGTGAGCTGGTCGATCCACAACTCCTCAGGACCCTGCAGGAACCCCCCACGCCCACTGAACTGACCGGACACGTTGTACAGCCGTCGGACCGCCGACGGATCCCGTCCCGCCTCCAAGGCAGCCTCGTCGATGATCTTGTTCATCGCGGCGAGCTGGTCCGGCCCGGCGTACCCGCTGCTCGGCAGCCAGCCGTCGGCGAGGCGTCCGGTCAGGGCGAGCATCCGCGGCTTGTAAGCACCCAGCCAGATCGACACGTCGTGGGCGGGCGCCGGGCCGCGCTTGGCACCGGCAACCGTGTAGTGCTTGCCGGCCAGCCGGATGCCGCCACCGCCAGGAGTCCAGACCTCGCGCATGATCACGATGGCTTCCTCCAGTGCGGTGATGCTCTGTCCGGTGGTCAGCCGCGGCCCACCGTTCGCCGCGACCGCGTCGAGGAACCCGCCCGCGCCCAGGCCGAGCTCGACCCTTCCGCCGGTGATCAGGTCCAGCGTCGCGACGCTGCACGCCAGCACGACCGGGTGCCGGAGCGGCAGGTTGGCGACATTCGTGGACACCTTGACCCGCGAGGTCTGGGCGGCGACGACGGACAGCAGCGTCCAGGCGTCCATCAGCCGCGGCTGGTAGGGATGGTCCTGGAAGGTCACCAGGTCGAGCCCGACCTGCTCGGTCAGCTGGGCCAGCGCGATCACGCGGTCCGGGGTGTCGACCGCGGGGGTCAGGAACGTGCCGAAGACCAGCTCGTGGCCGTAATCCATGATTCACCTTTCGAAGTTCGCTCCGCGAGCAAAACTACTTCGCTAGGCAGATAATCTCAACTACAGAACATCTACTGCCGAACTAGCAGCGCGAACGCCTCCACCGGCTCGAGCGCCGCGCCCCGCTCGTACGCCGCTTGGTACCCATCGGCCCCGAGCGCCTCTGAGGCCGCCGTGACCGCACGTTCGAGATCCACAGCTTCCGCCGCAGCTGTCAGATAGTTCTCGGTCGCCCGCGTGGCGGCCGCGCTCCCCAGCAACGTGGCCGCGAGCGTCTTGTCGGGGTGACAGGCCGCAATCCCCTCCAGCGCCCAGCACTGACCCCGCAGCGAGTCGAACTCCTCCGAGACCCGGAACGCCTCCGCATGCAGCTCGAGTGCCTCTTCGGGCCGGCCTTGGAGCTCCCGGACGAACCCGAGCTCCGCCAGGACGATCGACAGATACAGGACAGCTTCCGACTGTCGACGGGCGGCATCGATCAGCGCCTGCAACCGCGACGAGGCCTCGTCCAGAGCACCCGTACGACGAGCGGCAAAGCCGAGCACCAACTCCGCGAGCGCCTGCGTCGCGCGCTGCCCCTGCTCCGTCGCCAGCCGAAGCCCACGCTCGCCGTACGTCCGGGCCGACTCGAAATGCCCGCGCCGGATCGCGGTCCATCCGAGCATGCCGGCCGCGCTGGCGACCTCGGGCCACAGTCCGATCTCCTCTGCGGCCTCCATGCCCTCGAGGTGCAACCGCTCCGCCTCCTCGAAGTCCCCGACGAGCTCAGCGTGCGCCCCGAACCAGCCCGTCGCCTGCAGAACGCCCCACCGGTCCCCCAGCGAGCGGAACGTGCCGATGCTCTGGCACGCGTCGTCGTACAGAGCAGGCAGGTCCGCCCGTACATGCGCATGCTTGGCCCGAGCAGCCAGCACGGCGGCTACGCCCCACTGATTCCCGTCGGCCTGAAAGCTCTTCAGCGCCTGGTTGAGCAGCGACAAGCACGTGGACAGGTCGCCGGCATCGCTGGCGGCGT
The DNA here is from genome assembly GCF_040680955.1 of Kribbella sp. NPDC051936. Classification (NCBI taxonomy): domain Bacteria; kingdom Bacillati; phylum Actinomycetota; class Actinomycetes; order Propionibacteriales; family Kribbellaceae; genus Kribbella; species Kribbella sp. NPDC051936. The sequence continues at coordinate 949,971 of NZ_JBFAXS010000002.1, forward strand.
GAGCGATCCACCACTGCCCCATGGCGTCTGCGTCGTCCAGCCAGCGGTCCCGCTCGGCGGCGGCGTCAGGGTGCCCGAGCAGGTACATGAACCCCGCCCGCCACACCCCGGCCCGCGCCGACCCCGGCACAGCCTCAAGAGACCGCATGGCCTCCACATACCGACCACGCAGGAACCAGTACCAAGCCAGAGCGTCCACGAGCCGCTCCGCGAGGTCCAGCTGTCCCGTGGCTACAGCTCGATCCAGTGCGGTCCGGAAGTTCGCCGAGTCGTCGTCCAGCAACACCAGCCACCGGCCTTGCTCGTCACCGAACAAGCCGGGCCGGGCGGTCTCTGCAAGCGACACGTAGTACGCCAGGTGCCGCTGCCGTGACGGCTCGAGCTCACCCGCCACCGTCAGCTTGTCGACGCAGTACGCCGCCACCGACTCGAGCAGCCGGAACCGGCCCCCGTCGACTGGTACGACGAGCGACCGGTCGACCAGCCGCACGAGGACATCCAGTACGTCGTCCTCACCGCAGACCGCCGCCGCGGCATCCGCCGTACAGCCATCAGCATGTACGGCGAGGCGCCGCAGTACGGACTGCTCGTCCGGGTCGAGCAGCTCCCAGCTCCAGTCGATCATCGCGTGCAACGTCTGCTGCCTTGGCGCAGCACCACGGTGTCCTGTCGCCAGCAACCGGAAACGGTCGTCCAGCCGCGCTACGAGCCCGCGTACTCCCAGAGCGCGCACACGCGTCGCAGCGAGCTCCAGCGCCAGCGGGATCCCGTCCAGCCGCCGGCACAGTACGGCGACGTCCGCAACGGTCTCGTCCGTCAGCGCGAAGCCACGCGACGCCGCAGCCGCCCGCGTGACGAACAGCTGCGTCGCACTGCACTCGCCGACCTCGTCCACCCGTGCCGACAGCGGAGGTACGGACAGCGGCGGCACACTCCACACCACCTCACCGGCCAGCCCCAGCGGTTCACGGCTCGTCGCGAGCACACGGAGGCCCGGCGCGGCGGCCAGCAAACGATCCGTCAGCGCGGCGACCTCGTCGACGATCTGCTCGCAGTTGTCGAGTACCAGCAACCGGGAGCCCATCACTGAGGCCAGTCGATCGACAACGGGCGAGTCTTCCGTGTCCCTAAGGTCCAGAGCGGCCTGCACGGCGTCCGTCAGCGAGTTGGTGACCGATAGCGCGTCGGGAGTCACGGCGGCCAGCTCGACCAGGACGACCCCGTCCGCGAACCTGTCCGCCACGACGGCCGCAGCAGCCAGTGCCAGGCGAGTCTTGCCCACACCTCCCGGACCGGTCAGTGTCACCAGCCGTGATGTGCCCAATCGGGCACTGATGTCGGCCAGCGCATCGGAGCGGCCGATCAGCTCAGTCAGCTGTGCAGGGAGGTTGTTCCGTGCGTGCGGCAGCTCTTGCGTGAGGATCGACTGCTGCAGCGCGACCAGCTCTGGCCCTGGGTCCAGCCCGAGGTCATCGAGCAGCAGTTGCCGCAGCTCGTCGAAGCTCTCCAGCGCCTCCGTCTGCCGACCGGCCCGGTACAGCGCCTTCATGTGCGCGGCCCGCAGCCCCTCGCGCAGCGGATGCTCCTTGACCAAAGCGGCGAGGTCAGCAACCGGCAGATCCGCCCGCTCGAGTGCCGTGAGCCGCTGATCGGTCAGCCGCGCTACGGCTGTCTCGACGAACGCATCGTCCGCGAAATCGGCGTATGCCGGGCCACGCCACAACGCCAGCGCCTCGTCGAGCGACCCGGCAGCCAGCAGCTCACCGAAGCGCAGCGCGTCACAGTTCGCGGCAGAAATCGCCAGTGAATAGCCGGCCGGGCCGGACTGCACGAGCGAGCGGCTGCCAGGCTCAGCGTCCTCGAAGGCTCGCCGCAGCTGGGACACCTTCGCGGACAGCGTGCCTGACGGGTTCCCAGGGAGCTCAGAGCCCCACAGGTCGTCGATCAGCCGGTCCGAGGGCACCGGCCGGCCCTCGTGCACCAGCAGGTCAGCCAGCAACGCACGCACCTTCAGCCCTTGGATAACCACAGGCGTCCCCGCGTCCGTCCAGGCCGTCACCGGTCCCAGCACCCCGAAGCGCATGACGGCACCTTATTCCGGTCCGCCGGAAACGACCGGAAAGAAACCGTAAACCCCTTCCGGCAAAGTCTGTTTCAGACGGAAGGAGGGCGGCGGATGCGACTGGCAGTGATCATCGGCAGCACCCGGCGTGGGCGGTTCGGGCCGACCGTGGCGAACTGGCTCGCGGAGCAGGCAGCCAAGCAGTTCGAGGTCGACCTGGTCGACCTGGCCACTGCGAATCTGCCGGCGGTACTCCCCGACGCAGACGAGGAAGCACCACGGGAGGTCTCCGAGCTCGGCAGCAGGCTGGCTGCCGCGGACGCGTTCGCCGTCGTCACCCCGGAGATCAACTGCAGCTTTCCGGCCACGCTGAAGACCGCACTGGACTGGTACTACGACGAGTGGCACGCCAAGCCGGTCGCACTCGTCAGCTACGGCCGGGAAAGCGGCGGCTGCTACGCCACCGCACAGCTGCGGCAGGTCTTCAGCGAACTCCAGGCCGTCACCATCCGCAACACCGTCGCACTCCCCTGCTACTGGGAGCAGTTCACCGCGGACGGCGGCTGGCCGCGGCCGTCCGCCGGCTACGAGGCATCCGCCAAACTCATGCTCGACCAGCTCGTCTGGTGGGCCGCAGCACTCCAGGACGCCCGCAAGCGGCGCCCGTACCGACACTGAGAGGAAAGACCCATGAGGAAGCTGATCGAATCCACCTTCATCACCCTGAACGGCGTCATCGACGAGCCGCAGAACTGGAGCCCGCCGTACTGGGACGACGAGCACGCGGCGTACTCGCAAGGCCTGATGGAGGGCGTCGAGGCCCAGGTGCTCGGCCGCGTCACCTACGAGGGCTTCGCCGACGCCTGGCTGTCCCGGGCCGGCGACCCGTTCGCCGACCTGTTCAACGCGATGCCGAAGTACGTCGCCACGCGCACGGTCACCGAGTGGAAGTGGAACGCCCAGCCGCTCGAAGGCGACGCCGCCGAGGCCGTCCGCCGGCTCAAGGAATCCGAGGGCGGTGACCTGATCAAGTACGGCACCGGGTCGTTCTCGAAGACGCTGCTGGAGAACAAGCTCGTCGACGAGTACCACTTCTGGTTCTTCCCGGTCGTCGCCGAGGGCGAAACCATGTTCCGCGGCACCGGCATCGACATCACCCATCTCGAACTGCTCGGTACGACGACGTTCAAGTCCGGCATCGTCGTCCACAAGCTCGGTCCGAAGGCCTGACCGTACGCCGCCGCTCCGGCCGGCCACCCGCTGCGGGTGGCCGGCCGGAGGCTTGTGCGCATCGGACCTGGGTACCGGTCGGGGCCAACGGGGGTGCTGAGGCGGCGCTGGGGACCGCCTGCCAGGGATTCTCGCGATCGGCCGGTGCGGATCGCGGATCCGCCCATGCGATCGGACTGGAGTTGTGATGGGTACCGTCCTGACCATCGTGATCATCGCCGTGGTGCTGCTCGCCGCGGCGGCGGTCTTCGTCCTGTACCAGCGCAGACGCTCGAGCGAGCTGCAGCAACGGTTCGGCCCGGAGTACGAGCGCACCCTCGAGGAGTCGGGTGATCGCCGCAGCGCGGAGCGCGAGCTGCGCGGGCGGGAACGCCGGGTGTCGCGGCTGGATATCACGCCGTTGAGCCGTGAGTCCGCGCAGACCTACCGCGCCGAGTGGGCGAAGGTGCAGCAGAGCTTCGTCGACCGTCCGGCCGGAGCGGTCGCGGACGCGGATCGGCTGGTGCTGCGGATGATGCGCGAGTCCGGCTACCCGGTCGACGAGTTCGAGCAGCGCGCCGACGACGTGTCCGTCGACCATCCCGACGTCGCGATGCACTACCGGGAGGCGCACCGGATCGCGGTCGCGCACGCCCGCGGCGACGCCGACACCGAGGACCTGCGGCAGGCAGTCACGGCGTACCGGCACTTGGTCGACGCCCTGCTCGACGACAGCGAGAACCGGACCACCACGAAGGAGCAAGCATGACCACGCCCGACCGTCGTGACGTCCCCCTGGACGACGACCGCATGCTGAACGACGACGATCTCGTGACCGACTCCGAGCTCAGCGGCCGCCGCGGCCTGGACGACAACCGGGGCCTCGGCAACGACCGCAGCCTGGACGCCACCCGTGGGCTGGACGACGAGCGAGGCCTCGACGCCGGCCGTGGGCTGGACGACGAGCGAGGACTCGACGCGGGCCGTGAGCTGGACGACGACCGTGCAGCGGCCGGTGCTCCGGACAACCGGATGACAGCCACCGGCACCGCCGAGCGTGACGACCGGACAACGACGGGCGATGCGCCGCTGGTGGCCGAGGAAGCCGTCGTCGACTACCGGGCCCGCTGGGACGTCGTCCAGCAAGGGTTCGTGGACGATCCGCGCAACGCCGTCAGCGAAGCCGACAAGCTCGTCGACGACGTGCTCAAGCACCTCGCGGACGGCTTCGACCGCCAGCGCCAGGATCTCGAGCACCAGTGGTCGGGCGGTGAGCCGTCGACCGAGGACCTCCGCTCGGCACTGCAGCGGTACCGCGCGTTCTTCCAGCGCCTGCTCACGCTGTGAGGTCGTGAGCCGGGGCCGGCGGCCGGTACGACGTCGTACCGGCCGCCGGTCGTTTGTTGCCTAGGGCGCGATGTTCTGGTTGAGATGGAACACGTTCTCTGGGTCGTACTTGCGCTTGACCTCGACCAGCCGGTCGTAGTTCTGCCGGTAGTTGTCCCGGATCCGGCCCTGGTCGTCGTCGGCCATGAAGTTGATGTACCCGCCGGACTCGGAGTGCGGTGCGACGTCGTCGTAGTACGACCGCACCCACTCGACGCCGGCCTCGTTGGCGGCCGGGTCCGGCCACATACCGGCGATCACGGTCGCGAAGTTCGCTTCCCGATAGGCGAACGCGGTGCCGTCCGGCGTCACCCGGTGGCAGGCGCCGTCGATCGGGTAGATGTGCACGGTCGAGTTCACCGCGGGCAGACCGGGCGCGTGCCGCAGGTGCGCCTGGATCGCCTCGTCGGTCAGCTCGGTGACGAAGTTCGCCTTCCAGTAGTGCTGCAGACCGGGCGGCACGAGCGCGTCGAAGGCGCTGTTCAGCGCCGGGTACGGCATCGGGCCGACGTGCTCGGCCATCACCGGCGCGAACTCGCGGAACTTCGAGATCTGGGTCTCGCCGTCGTCCAGGTCGCCGGCCCAGCAGCCGACGATCGCCACGAACGGCTCACCGTGCCGGTCCTCGGGGATGAACGGCAACGGCGGCGCGATCTGGAACGCCGGGAACCCGCCCAGCTGCTCGGGCGCGTCCTTGATCAGGTCCCGGAACCCGGACAGTACGGCGGCTGCGTCCGACAGCTCGAAGAACATCGGGCCGCCGTAGATCATGGACACCGGCGCCAGCCGGAACTCGAGCGCGGTGACCACGCCGAAGTTGCCGCCACCGCCGCGCAACGCCCAGAACAGGTCCTCGTTGTCCTTCTCGCTGGCGATCACGAACTTCCCGTCGGCGGTCACGACGTCCGCCGAGACCAGGTTGTCGCAGGACAGCCCGAGACCCCGGGCCAGGTACCCGATCCCGCCGCCGAGGGTCAGCCCGCCGACGCCGGTGGTCGAGATGATCCCGCCGGTGGTCGCCAGCCCGAACGCGTGCGTGGCGGCGTTGAAGTCGCCCCAGGTCGCGCCGCCGCCGGCCCGCGCGGTCCTGGTCACCGGATCGACCCGGACGTTGCGCATCCCGCTCAGGTCGATGACGAGACCGTCCTCGACCGTGCCGAACCCCGGCACACTGTGCCCGCCGCCGCGGATCGCGATCTCCAGCTGGTTGCTGCGTGCGTAGTCGATCGCCGCCATCACGTCACCGGCGTTCTCGCACCGGACGACCACCTGCGGGCGCTTGTCGTGCATCCAGTTGTTGACCCGGCGCGCCGCGTCGTACCCCTCATCACCTGCTGTGAAGACCTGCCCGCGCGTGCGTTCTCTCAGTTCCTCGATCATGTTCGCTCCCCGAACCACTGCCGACTGCCGCAGATCGGCGCGCGCGTACCGAGCCCCCACGCACACCGCGCAGACCGGTCGTCGCCGTCGAGCGCAGCGCGAGACTTCCCCCAGAGAGCGTCTGAACCCCCGGCGGGCAGCCGGCCTTCCCCCAGACCCGCCCGTTCTCCCCGACCCTGCCAAGCGGGACCGAATTCGTCAATACCGATGTCAAAGCCGCCCGGACGGCTCCGACCAGGAGGCAAAGGCAGCCACTATCCGGAGGACATCATGCGGAAGCTCATGTACTACGTGCACCAGTCGCTCGACGGTTTCGTCGAGGGGCCGAACGGCGAGTTCGACTGGGCCCAGCTCGGGCCGGAGCTGGGCGCGTACTCGATGAGCCTGACCGAGCGCGCCGACCTGTTCCTGTACGGGCGGCCGGTCTGGCACATGATGTCGTCGTACTGGCCGCACGCCGAGGCGATGAACCCGGACCAGCACGCGATCGAGTTCGCGCCCGTGTGGCGCCGGACGGCTAAGGCGGTGCTGTCGACGACGCTCGAGAGCGCCGAGTGGGACGCCCGGGTCATCCGCGCCGCCGAGGACGTGGCGGCGCTCAAGGCCGAGCCGGGCAAGGACATCCTGCTGACCGGGGGCTCAGGCGCGGCGGCGGCGCTGGCCGAGCTCGGCCTGGTCGACGAGTACCACGTGGTGGTGCACCCGGTGGTCCTCGGCGGCGGCAAGCCGGTGCATCAGGCAACCGGCCGGCGTACGCTCCGGCTCGCCGAGACGCGCTCGTTCGACAACCGGACCGTCCTGCTCCGTCACGACCTGGTCTGATCGGTGGCCGCAGCCGCCAGCGCGTCGGCCACCGCCGCGACCGCGGGCGTCCGGGTACGGCGGGTCAGCAGGAAGACCGCCCGCCCGACATCCGCCTCGGCAGGCCGGCGTACGGCCACGCCCGGCGCGCCGGCCCCGATGACGAGGTCGGGAAGCAGCGCGCCCGCGCCCGTCGTCCGGACGAGCTCGAGCAGGATCAGGAAGTCGTCGGAGCTGTAGCGGATGTCGGGCTCGAACCCGCCGAGCTCGCGGCAGACCCGGACATGCATCTCGCGATGACCGGTGCCCGGCTGGCAAGCGGCCCAGGGCAGATCCGCCAACTGCTCGACCGGAACGCGCTCCGCGGCGGCGAGCGGATGATCCGCGGGCAGGACGACGCGGATGTGCTCGCGGAGCAGGTGCTCGCGGTGCAGATCGGTGTGTACGGCGCGCGGCTGGCCGTCGTACTCGTCGCCGACCATGACGTCCAACTGCTGCAGCCGGAGAGCGGGGGCGGCCTGCTCCACCTCCAGCTCGGCGGCTTCGACGCGGATGTCGGGATGCGAGGCCGCCAGGCTGCGGATCGCCGGCGCGACCACGCGAATGAACGCGGACTGGAACGACGCGATCCGGACCAGGCCCGCGACCCGGCCCGCGGCGACCGCGGCCAGCTCGGCCTCGGCGGCCTCGACGCCTTCCAGCAGGGACGTCGCGTGCCGGACCAGCACCTCGCCCGCCGCGGTCAGGCGCACGTTGCGGCCGATCCGCTCGAGCAGCGGCGTACCGGCCTCGCGCTCCAGGACGGCGAGCTGCTGGGAGATCGCGCTGGGCGAGTAGCCGAGCGCGCGGGCCGCGCCGTGCACGGTCCCGCGGCCGTGGACCTCCCGCAGCAACCGCAGTCGGTGCAGATCCATCATTCGTTCAGCTTAGCTTCACAATACTGTCCGTGAAGCCGCGATGGACGTGAACAGTCCCTGGCCCTGACCATCGATGGCGTGGGACGCCTCTTCTGCCTTCTTTCCGCCGTCACCTTCGGGGTCATGGCCGTCTTCGGCAAGCTCGCGTACGACGCGGGCGTATCGGTCGACGCACTGCTGCTCGTCCGCTTCGGCCTCGCCGGCGTACTGCTGCTGGCCGTCGCGCTCGCCCGCGGCGCCCTGCGCAACCTGCCGCGCCGGGCCGTCGTCACCGGCCTGGGGATGGGTGTCTTCGGGTACGCCGCCCAATCCGGGCTCTACTTCTCCGCGCTGGCGCGGATCGACGCGTCACTGGTCGCACTCCTTCTGTATCTCTACCCGGTGCTGGTGATGGTCGGGGCGATCGCACTGCGTCGCGAACAGGCCTCGCGGCGGCGGATCGGCGCCCTGGCGGTCGCGCTGGCCGGGATCGGGCTGGTGCTCAGCGGGGCGATGACCGGCCGGTTCGACCTGCTCGGCGTACTGCTGGCGTTGGGCGCGCCGATCGTCTACACGTGCTACATCCTGGTCGGCGACTCGCTGACCGCCGACGTACCGCCGCTCGCGTTGACGGCGCTGGTGTGCACCGGCGCGTTCGGCACGTTCCTGGTGCTCGCGCTCTTCCGCGGAACCGACCTGACGTTCGCCCCGATCGGCTGGCTGTGGCTTGCTGCGGTCGCGCTGGTCAGCACCGTCGCGGCGATCCTGTTCTTCTTCGCCGGCATGGCTCGGGTCGGTCCGTCGGTGGCCTCGATCCTGTCGATCTTCGAGCCGGTCGTGACGGTGGTCGCGGCGGCCCTCGTGTTCGGCGAGCAACTGACTGCCGTGCAGTGGCTCGGCGGTGGTCTGGTGCTCGCGTCGGTCGTGATCGTGCAGTGGCCGCGCCGCCAATCGTTGCCGGAACTTTCGCGGACTTCGCCGGAGGTGACGGCAGACTTGGCGGTATGAGCGGGCGGGTGGTGGCGCGGGCAGGAGTCGTCGCGTTCGTGACGGCGGCCGCGGTCGGTTGCACCGGCAACGACGCGGCTCCCCCTGCGCCCGGCACCACCTCACCCACACCGTCCGCCGCTCGTCCCAGCACCCCGCCGCCCTCGACCGCCGCGCCCTCGACCGCCGCGCCGTCGAGCGTCAAGCCGTCCACCGTCGCGAATGCCGTGTCGCTGCGGGCGTTGATGACGAAGAAGTACAACGGCGGCAACCTCCGTCTCGGCCGCGTCCTCGCCCGCAACCCGGCGTACACCCGGTACTACGTCACCTACCGGAGCGGGACGCTGACGATCTCGGGGATCATGAACGTCCCGTCCACACCGGGACCACACCCGGCGCTCGTCCTGAACCACGGCTACATCGACCCGGGCGTGTACACGAACGGCCGCGGCCTGATGCGCGAGCAGGACTACCTCGCACGCCGCGGGTACGTCGTCCTGCACACCGACTACCGCAACCACGCGCAGTCCTCGAAGGACCCGGACTCCGAGCTCACCCTGCGCCTGGGCTACACCGAGGACGTCGTCAACGCGGTCCTCGCGCTGCGCACCTCGCAGTACGTCGATCCGTCACGGATCGCGCTGCTCGGCCGCTCGATGGGCGGCGGCATCACCTACAACGTGCTCGTCACCCAGCCCGGTCTGGTCAAGGCCGCCGTGGTGTTCGCGCCGGTCAGTTCGCAGGCCGCGGACAACTTCGACCGCTGGATCCGGGCGGACCGCCCGATCGCGAGCCAGATCCTGCGCAGGTACGGCGAACCGGCGCGCAACCCGACGTTCTGGCGCAACGTGTCCGCGGTGAACTTCTTCGACCGCGTGACGGAGCCGGTGCTGATCCACCACGGCGAATCCGACTCGACCTGCCCCATCGCCTGGTCGCGCACGAGCCTGGCCGCGCTGAAGGCGGCCGGGAAGAACGCGACGCTGTACACGTATCCGGGCGAGGAGCACGCGTTCGGGCCCGCCTGGCCGACCTCGATGGCGCGGACCGTCAGCTTCCTCAAGCAGCACGGGGTTTGACGGCGCTGACGGCGTACATCGTCAGCGACCTGTGGAATGCACCTCGACGAGGGTCCGCGCAAACTCCTCGGCCTCGGCTTCGGTGATGACACCGCCCTGCAACGACGTCAGGCGCCCCCAAGCTGCGGGCGATGTGTGCACGGTCGACAGGTAGTGCACCAGTGAGACGCTGTACACCGCGACCGGTTCACGCTCAGGTGCACTACCCGGCCGACCGACACGTCCTGTCGAGATGACACATCCCACCTAACTCCGGTGCCCCGGCGGCTCGATCGCGGTGAGGTAGCGCCTGCCGACTGTCTCCAGGTGAGCAACGAGGGCAGGCGGGCCGTCGACGTGGAAGTCGAGGCCGAGCATGCCGATGTAGACGGCGATCGTTTCGAGGGAGTCGGCGCCGGTGACGAGGATGCTGGTGTTGTCGTCGACGGACTCGACGATGCCGACGGCGGCATGGATGCGGGACAGGACGTCCTGCGCCGGTGCGTGGACCGTGATCCGCGCGTGCACCTTCCAACCAGTTGACGCCACGTCACGCAGCACGAAATCGGTGTACGCCTCGTCCGCCATCGGCCGCGGCTGGTACCGCCGGCCCGTTGCCATCCGCAACGACATCCAGTCGACCCGGTACGAGTGCCACTCCGCCTGCTCGTCCCGCGCCACGAGGTGCCAGTACCCGTGCCAGCTGACCAACCGGTACGGCTCGACCAGCAGTGGCAGGTCCCGCCGCCCCACACCGGACCCGGCTTTGTACATCGAGTCCCCCTCGGGTACGGCGTACTCGAAGCGGAGGTAATGCTCGTCGCGAATACAAGCCGCGATCGTCGCCAGTACGACGGGATCGATCTCGGGAGCGTCAACGTTCGAGCGCGTGTTGTCGGGGCCCTTCTCCATCGCCCGGTTGATCGCGTTGACCTGCCGCTGCAGCCGATGCGGGAGAACCTGCTGGAGTTTGGTCAGCGCACGAACGCTGCTCTCCGCCATCCCGGTCACACCCGCCCCGGTACGCAGGCCGACGGCGACCGCGACTGCCTCCTCGTCGTCGAGCAGCAGCGGCGGAAGCTTGGCACCGATCCCGAGTTGGTAGTGGCCGGCCGGGCCGCGCGTGGCGTCGACCGGGTACCCGAGCTCGCGGAGCCGATCGATGTCGTTGCGCACCGTCCGCGTGGTCACCTCGAGCCGCTCGGCCAGCTCGGAACCGGTCCACGCCGGCCGGGTCTGCAACAGCGCTAGCAGTGCTAGCAGACGCGTCGAAGTTTCCAGCAAAACAGTCTCCTGATTAGGAATCTAATGTTCCTATACGGATTCTACGGTAGAGCCATGAACAAGAACGAGAGCATCCGGTCCTTCACCGTCACGATCGACCAGGCCGACCTGGACGACCTGCAGAACCGCCTCGCGCGGACCCGGCTCCCCGAGGCCGCCCCGGGCGACAACTGGGATCTCGGCACGCCGAACCACTACCTCCGCGAGATGGTGGACCGCTGGCAGAACGAGTTCGACTGGCGGGCCCAGGAAGCCCGGATGAACGAGTTCCCGCACTACCTGACCGAGATCGACGGGCAGACGGTCCACTTCATCCACGTGCCGTCCGCGGTCGAGGGCGCGACCCCGCTGCTGCTGGCGCACACGTACCCGGGTTCGTTCGTCGACTTCCTCGACATGATCGGCCCGCTCACCGACCCGGTCGCGTACGGCGGATCCGCCGAGGACGCGTTCTCCGTCGTCGTACCGTCGATCCCGGGCTTCGGGTTCAGCACCCCACTCGTCGAGCGCGGCTGGACGATGGCGCGGGTGGCCCGGACGTTCGACACGCTGATGCGGCGGCTCGGGTACGACTCGTACGGCGTGCACGGCTCGGACGGCGGCGCGATGATCGCCCGAGAACTCGGCGTACTCAACCCGCCCGGCTTTCTCGGCCTGCACGTCCTGCAGCTGTTCTCGTTCCCGTCGGGCGACCCGTCGGAGTTCGAGAAGTTCACGCCGGCCGACTACGCGGCGCTCGAGCACCTGAAGTGGTTCCAGTCGGTCGGCGGGTACAACGCGATCAACTCGACCCGCCCGCAGACCGTTGCCGTCGGCATCTCCGACTCACCGGTCGGCCAGCTCGCCTGGAACGAACTCTTCAACAACTTCGGCAACGGCACCAGCCTGGTCACCCCCGACCAGATCCTCACCGAGGTCTCCCTCTACTGGTTCACCAACACCTCCGCCGCCGCGGGCCGCTACCACTACGAGGAGGCCAACTCCGGCGCCGAACCGGCCTTGAACCACGCCCCCACCGGTGTCGCCGTCTTCGCCGACGACTTCAAAACCATCCGCCCGCTGGCCGACCGCGACAACCCCAACATCGTCCACTGGTCCACCTTCGAAAAGGGCGGCCACTTCGCCTCCCTCGAACGCCCCGAAGAAGTCACCGAAGACCTCCGCAAGTTCTTCCGCAACCTGTAACCACCCGATCACTCACCCAGGGAGCCCGGAGCGCAAAAGCGCCCCGGGCTCCTTTGAGCTCCACCCACCTGGAGAGACGTCCGGGCAGCGCATCCTCGGCCGCCTGAAGAACTCCAGCGCGCCACCGGTCCCGCTTGAACCGGCAGCGGCCGAAATCGGCTGGGACCTAGACGAACCGCTTGACGACTCCGACTTCAAACCGAAGCCCGAAGGAATGACACCGTCCCTTAGGCTGGGCAGAGGCTAGCGAGGGAGTTGAGATGTCGACCGAGACGCCGCAAGACCGGCCGAATGGTGACCGTGTCAACGTCATCGACACGGCCACCGCTGCGCACAACCTCCCACGGATGCTGCAGCGGTTCCGTGCAGGTCAGGCCGAGCCATTGATCTTCGGCGACAGCGGTCAACCAGAAGGCGTGGTCATCCCGTTCGACCGGTGGGAACAGCTCGAAGAGTTGGCAGCGGACGCGGAGCAGGCCGCCGAGGTTCGCGAAGTCACCCGGCGACGCCTGGCCACGAACCGCGTAGCGGACAACGTCTCGGCCGACGAGTTGGCCGAGGAATTCGGCTGGAACCTCGACAGCGACAACGAACCGCCCGCATCGCGATGACGGCGAAATACCACCTGATCATCGATCCGGAGCTCCGCGACGAGCTTCGCGACCTCTACGCCCGCGCCAAGGCGGATCCCAACGGTCCTGCCGCCAAGCAGTTCGAAGCAGTTCGGCTCGGCCTGAGCGCCCTGCGCGAGGGCCGCGAGGACGAGTTCGCCGGCGAGCGCCTCGGCCGCTCGGACAATCATCCAGATCTCCGCGACTGCGCAGAGATCAAGATACCGGTCGTGGAGGAGTTCAACAGGCGCGGGCGCCCGATGGGCCCGTCCCATAGACTCACCTATCGAGAATTCGACGGCCCGACCGAATCGCACCTACCGGTACGGCAGGTCGTCGCCTTCGCCCCCCGCAAGGACGGCGAGATCTTCGACGTAACCGCCACCCGCCTCGGCCGCACCAAAGGCGTCGCCCTCGACGAACTCGACCACCTCCCAACCGTCCGCCCGGCAACGGGCCCCGCCAAGGAGGCCGGTCGCCCCGTTCGACCTCCCCGCATGCCGCTGCCACCCGACCTGGCCCAGGCCTTCAAGGCGATGGAGGGCCTCGCCCCACCCACTAGCTCCGCACCACCAGCAACAAACCAGATGCCAACAGCCCAACGGAGCACACCAAACAGAGGATCGGCCAGGGACAGGTAAACACAAATCCGCCCACCGGCAACACGCGCTTGACGCCCATAATTGTCGCCGCGATCTGGCAAGCTCCTCGGCGAGGGGTGATAGGGGAATGAAGCCAGGTATCTACGACGAGCTGGTGACGAACAGTCTGCTCGAGGCGATCAGGCAGTTCGACGGCGAGGCGCCCGTCCTACACGAGGTCGACGACGCCGACCAGCCGGAAGTCCTAGCACGACATGTCGGGGATGCCGTCCGTCGTGTGCTAGGTAGCACCCGTGACGAAGGCAAGCGTGTTGCTCTGGTCAACGACCTACTGCAGCGCCTGGCCGAGCACAGCGATCTGCTCCCCACCGAACCGCCTCGTCAACTGCATGCGTTGTATCCCTCGGCGCGTCCTGGGACGACAACCTACGGCTCCTCCCGCCCGGGTACTCCACTGTCGGAGGCGGCGCTGCTGACGAACTCACCGGGCGAGCCATCGCTCGGGCCTGAGCTTCGCGCCGAGATCGACACTTCCGATCAGGTGGATCTCGTCTGCGCGTTCGTGAAGTGGTACGGCCTTCGATTGCTGGAACCCGAACTCGCGCGACTCCGTCTCCGAGGAGCTCCGTTCCGCGTCATCACCACCACCTACCTGGGCGCGACGGATCGCACTGCCCTCGACAAACTGGTGAACGACTTCGGCGCCGAGGTCAGGATCCAGTACGACGTACTCCGTACGCGGCTTCACGCGAAGGCCTGGCTGTTCCGCCGCGAGACCGGCTACGAGACGGCGTACGTCGGCTCGTCGAACCTCTCGCGAGCGGCGCTACTCGATGGTGTCGAATGGAACGTCCGTCTCTCCCGGATCGCGACGCCGGGCTTGCTGAACAAGTTCGCGGCGACGTTCGACACCTACTGGAACGACTCCACGTTCGAGTCGTATGACCCGGCGCGCGACCGTGATCGACTCGACGACGCCTTGGCTGAAGCCAGTGGCCGCACCTCGTCCAATCGAGTCACGATCTCGCTGGCTGGGCTCGAAGTGCGCCCGCGGCCGTACCAAGCGGAAATGCTGGAGGAGATCGAGGTCGAGCGTGAGGTCCACGACCGGCATCGCAACCTTGTCGTCGCGGCGACCGGCACCGGCAAGACCGTCATCGCGGCCCTCGACTATCGACGCCTCCGCGACGCTGCCCTGCAGCGCGGTGAACCTGCGCCATCGCTTCTCTTTGTTGCCCATCGACGCGAGATCCTGCAGCAGTCGCTGCGCACGTACCGCGAGGTCCTCGCCGACGCCAGCTTCGGAGAGGAATACCACTCCGGTGCTCGTCCCGAGCGCTGGCGGCACGTCTTCGCTTCGGTGCAGGCGTTAACGGCGTACGACGTCGCATCGATGCCAGCGGACGCATTTGAGATCGTGGTCGTCGACGAGTTTCACCATGCCGCGGCACCAACCTATCGCCGGCTTCTCAATCATCTGCAGCCGCGCGAACTACTCGGGTTAACCGCGACGCCCGAACGCACCGATGGCTTTGATCTATTGAGCTTCTTCGACGGGAGAACCGCCGTCGAGCTTCGCCTCTGGGATGCGCTCTCAGCCGATCTGCTCTGCCCGTTCCATTACTTCGGGATCGCGGATGACACTCGGCTCGACGATCTGCAGTGGAAGCGCGGCCGGTACGACGAGCGGGAGCTCGAAAAGCTGTACACCGGCAACGACCGACGATCAGCGATCGTCCTCCGCGAGGTTCGGGACAAGCTCCCCAACGTCGGCGCCATGCGAGCGCTCGGGTTCTGTGTCTCCATTGCCCATGCCGAGTACATGGCGAATACCTTCAGCGCAGCAGGCATCCCGGCAAGAGCCGTCTCCGGCGAGACATCGACGGCCGTGCGTGACCAGGCGTTGCGTGATCTGAAGGATCGCCGCGTGAATGCACTGTTTGCCGCCGACCTGTTCAACGAAGGGCTCGACCTTCCGGAGGTCGACACGGTGCTCTTCCTTCGACCGACAGAGAGCCCGACGGTCTTCCTTCAGCAGTTGGGTCGCGGACTGCGTCAGGCCGACGGTAAGCCGGTGTTGACCGCTCTCGACTTCGTCGGGCACCAGCGCAAGGAGTTCCGGTTCGATCTCAGGTTCAGGGCCCTCACCGGCAAGACCCGGAAAGGGCTGGAAGATCAAGTCAAGCAGGGGTTCCCGGCCCTGCCCTCTGGTTGCCAGATCGTGCTTGACAAGGTCGCGCAGGAGGTCGTCCTCTCCAACCTGAAGGGTCAAGTCGCAGGTCGTTGGCAGGACATGATCCGAGAGCTCAAGGCGCAGGGTGACCAGGACCTCGGGGGCTTCGTGCGAGAGTCGGGAGTCGAGCTCAGCGACGTACTCCGCTCGGGTCGGAGCTGGACATCGCTTCGGCGCGACGCGGGCCTGTCTACGCGTGCTGGATCGACGCACGAGACCGCCCTGCTCCGTCGGGTGCGAGCGCTGGCCCACGTCGACGATCCAGAGCGCGCTCAGGTCTATCGACGGCTGTTGCAGGACGACGGGCCGGCGTACGACGAACTCGCACCCACGCACCGCACGTTCGCCCGCATGCTCTTCTTCTCGCTGTGGCCGAACGGCGGCGGATTCACGTCGTACGAGCAAGGCTTTCACGCTCTTCGTCAGGAGCGCGCTGCCCGCGACGAGCTGATCGAGGTGACCGACTTCGCTCAGGATCACGCCCGCCATCGCGCGCTACCACTCAGAGGCCGACTCGGCGACCTCGCGCTCCGGGTACATGCCCGCTATCAGCGCGAGGAGATTCTGGCGGCGCTCGATTACGCCACCTTCGAGCGCCGCCCGAGCACGTTCCAGTCGGGTGTCTTGTACTCAGAGGAGCGGAATTCCGACGCCTTCCTCGTCACGCTGGTCAAATCCGAAGCGGACTACTCCCCCACCACGATGTACCGCGACTACGCGATCAGCCCGACGCTTTTCCACTGGGAGACTCAAAGCAATACGTCGGTCACCTCAAAGGTGGGCCAGCGATACCTCAATCACCGCGACCAGGAC
This sequence comes from Kribbella sp. NPDC051936, assembly GCF_040680955.1. Taxonomy (NCBI): domain Bacteria; kingdom Bacillati; phylum Actinomycetota; class Actinomycetes; order Propionibacteriales; family Kribbellaceae; genus Kribbella; species Kribbella sp. NPDC051936. The sequence goes on from NZ_JBFAXS010000002.1 coordinate 966,478, forward strand.
ACGAAGATCCTGATCTTCGCCCGCGAACATAAACTCACCGAGCTCGGCACGGCGCCGTACCTCTTCCTCGGCCCAGCCACGTACACCTCGCATACCGGCGACCGTCCGATCGCTATCACCTGGCAACTCGACCATCCGATGCCCGTCGAAATGTTCCAAGCCGCGTCGGTCGTGGCATAACCCACCGCCTGGAGGCAAACGCAGTTGCCGTACCTCAGCCTGTCCGACGAACTCGCGCTGCGCGAGCGAATCCTCGAACGCCTAGCCCATCTGTGCGATCAGTCAGGCGGAACTGTCACTCGCGTCCAACTCGCCAACTTCGAGATCGACGGGGAGCGCCTGCCCTTGATTGACCAAGGTCGCGGAATCCGAAACCCCCGTGACTTCCGCGCGACACTGTCGATCCTCAGTAAACCGGATGGGCAGTACGACGACCGGCAGGTTGATCAGGGCTACTACCTGTACGCGTATTAAAGAGATTCCGCTGAAGGCGACAACCGAAAGCTCCGAGCAGCCATCGAGCCTAGCCTGCCGATGATCCTGCTCCGTTGGCTGGAGGCAGGCGTGTTCGTGCCGATCTTCCCTGTCTACGCCGTCGCCGACGACCCCGCCGCCCGCCTCTTCTTGATCGCGTTGGACGAATCGCTGCGCTTCATCCCAACCCGCAGAACCTGAAAGAGCAAGTGAAGCAGTACGCCGAACAGGTCACCCGCAGGCGACTCCACCAGCCGGTGTTTCGCGCGTCCGTCATCCGCGCCTACGAAACCCGCTGCGCTGTCTGCCACCTGCACCATGGCGAGCTACTCGACGCCGCGCACATCCTGCCTGATTCGCATGAGGACGGCGTCCCGCACGTCAGCAACGGCCTCAGCCTCTGCAAGATCCACCACGCCGCGTACGACCAGAACCTGATGGGCATCCGCCCAGACAACGTGGTCGAGATCAATCGAGACCTGCTCGAGGAGCGCGACGGCCCCATGCTCACGTACGGCCTACAACAGATGCACGGCGGGACAATCACCGTTCCCCGCCGCAAACTAGAACGCCCCAATCCCGAAGCCCTCGCCTTCCGCTACGACCAGTTCAAGGCGAGCTGAGCACCACGCAGTGTTCACCCCAGAGCCGACTCAGAACGTGGGGTGATCGGACTGTGCAGATTCTTCTGTTGGAAGTCTGGGCGGGGCGGAGGGAGGGTGGAAGGCATGGACTTCACTCAGCTTGGACGGACAGGTCTGTCGGTTAGTCGGATCGTTCTGGGGACGATGAACTTTGGGCCTCTGACCGAGGTGGGGGATGCGCACGCGATCATGGATGCGGCGCATGACAAGGGGATCAACTTCTTCGATACGGCCAATGGGTACGGGCGGGCGATCTACCCGGGGCGGACCGAGGAGATCATCGGGGAGTGGTTCGCCAAGGATCCCAAGAACCGGGACAAGACGGTGCTGGCCACCAAGGTGTATGGGGACATGGGCGATGGGTGGCCGAACGAAGGGCGGTTGTCGGCGCTGAACATTCGGCGGGCGCTGGATGCGTCGCTGAAGCGGCTGCAGACGGACTACATCGATCTGTACCAGTTCCACCACATCGACCGGAACACGCCGTGGGACGAGATCTGGCAGGCGATGGAGGTCGCCGTGCAGCAGGGGAAGGTGCTGTACGCCGGGTCGAGCAACTTCGCGGGGTGGCACATCGCGCAGGCCCAGGAGGCTGCCAAGCGGCGGAACTATGTCGGGCTGGTCAGTGAGCAGTCGCTGTACAACCTGGCGCAGCGGGACATCGAGCGTGAGGTGCTGCCGGCGGCGCAGGCGTACGGGCTGGGTGTGATCCCGTGGTCGCCGCTGCACGGTGGGCTGCTGGGTGGTGTGATCCGGAAGGAGAACGAGGGCGTACGGCGCCTCGAAGGGCGCGCCAAGGAGACGCTCGAGAAGCTCCGGCCGCAGATCGAGCAGTACGAGGCACTCGCGGACGAGCTCGGACACGAGCCGGGTGACCTTGGGCTCGCGTGGTTGCTGCACCAGCCGGGCGTGACGGGGCCGATCGTGGGGCCGCGGACGATGGAGCAGCTGGAGTCCGCCGTACGCGCGGTCGACATCAAGCTCGACGAGAAGACCCTCACCCGCCTCGACGAGATCTTCCCGGGCTACAAGACCGCCCCAGAGGACTACGCCTGGTAAGACGTGATAGGCGGCCGCACCGTTCGAGGTGCGGCCGCTATTGGCGCTTGCCGAGTGTCGGCAGCCCGCCGGACACCGTGCGGACCGAACTACTCCTGCGCTGGTCAGCATGTTTGTTCGAGCACTTCTGGCAGAGAGCGAACTGGACGACTGAGCGGCCGGTCGGATGGAACATCCGACCGCAGCCACGGCAAACCAGGAATCCCCGGCGAGTCGCGCAGTCGTCGCAGTACTTCTTGGCTCGGTTGACGTACTGCGCGGCGCAGTCGATGCAGAGCTTCGCCGTACGGCGAACTTCTGGAGCGGACCGCTGTTGCTTTCGACCCCGCAGGCGGTTCATATGCGCTCGGAGCTGAGCCTGGCCGCCATCCGGACCGAGGCGCGCGATCACCCGCTCGAGTTCTGTGAGCCGTTGCGCCACGAAGAGAGTGTCGCCCTGCCCCGCAGCGATCTGCGCCTGGCGGAGGAGGGCACGAGCGAGTGCCTTCAGCTGCGTCTCGCGGGCAGCGGTGCGGCGAGACCAGGCACGAGCCCGCGCCCGCCGCTGGGGACCAGGCTCCGCTGGACCGCCATTGACAACATCGTTCATCCATCCCCCAACCAACAGCTGCTGCAGGCTTAATCGCGCTCGGGGCCCGCGCGTTACCTCTGTGGGCTGCTGGCCTGGCGAACGTCAGAACTGGACGCAATCGATGAACTGTTGGACTGGCGTCCGAGTGTCGTCGGAGCGCCAGGCGACGGCTAGTTGGGCGGGTGGGAGGTCGGGGACGGGGCGGCAGGTCAGGCCGGGGCGTTGGTACAGGCTGGCGTTGCCGACGGCGAGGAGGGCTACGCCGACGCCGGCGGTGACGAGTTCGAGGACCTCGTCGGCGGCCGTGGCCTCGGCCGCTACCACCGGTGGGCGGGGGCGCTCGTCGGCGGCTAGCCAGAAGTCGCGGAGCGGGCCGGCGGCTGCGGGCAGGGCGACGAACGGCTCGTCGAGGAGCATCGCGAAGGGGATCTCGTCGCGGTCGGCCAGCGGGTGGTGATCGGGTAGCGCGACCCAGCGAGGCTCGGTGATCAGGACGCGGGTCGCGAAATCGCCGGCGACCGGGAGCCAGACGAACGCCACATCGCTGGTGCCGTCACCGAGCCCGGCAGTCGGGTCGTCCCAGCCGACCAGGCGGAGCGAAACCGTCCACCCCGGAAGCATGGAACGGAAGCGTGCGACGGCCGGTCGTTGCAGGTCTCGCCCGACAGCAGTCTGCATGCCGACGACGAGCTGCTGCGGATGGGCAGCGGCGCGCGCCTCGGCGTACCCGCGATCCCACAAGGCGAGCACGTCCCGCGCCACCGGGAGTAGCGCACTCCCCTGCGACGTCAGCTCGAGGCCGCGCGGCTGACGGGAGAAGAGGTCGAAGCCGAGCCGCCGCTCGAGGGCGCGGAGCTGCTTGGACAGCGCGGGCTGGGAGACGAACAGGCGCGCCGCCGCGGCGGTCACAGTCGACTCCTCGGCGGCGGCCACGAAGTACCGGAGTTCCCGCAGGTGCGCGTCCATAACCAACGGTTATACCAACAGGTCTTGGTGCAACCGGCACCGGCCGATCGATGCTGGGCGCATGACGAACACACGCAACCTCGGCGGGCTCGACGTCCCGGCGATCGGCTTCGGCGCGATGGTGCTCTCCCCCGGCATGTACGGCGCGATCGACGACGACCGGGCGCTCACCGCGCTGACCGCGGCGATCGACGCCGGCGGGACATTCATCGACACCAGCGACGCGTACGGCGACGACGGGCACAACGAGAAACTGGTCGGTCGGGCGATCCGTCGAAGGCGCGACGAGGTCACCGTCGCTACGAAGTTCGGACTGCGCCTCAGCGACGGCGCGGAGCCGCATCCAAAAGACGTCGGGTTCGCATTCGAGCAGCTGCTGGTCAATGCGGAGCCGAAGTACGTGCAGCAGTACGCCGAGAACAGCCTGCGCAACCTCGGCATCGACGCGATCGACCTGTACTACCTGCACTTCCCGGATCCGCAGGTGCCGATCGAGGACACCGTCGGCGCGATGGCCGAGCTCGTCGCCGACGGCAAGGTACGACACCTCGGCGTGTGCAACGTGACCCCGCAGGAGCTGCGGCGCGCGTACGACGTCCATCCGATCGTCGCCGTACAGACCGAGTGGTCGATGTGGCGGCCGATCGACCCGGAGCTGCTCGACGTGGCGCGCGAGCTCGGCGTCGGCGTCGTACCGTGGAGCCCGCTCGGAGCCGGCTTCCTGACCGGCACCGTGCAGTCGCTGGACAAGGATGACTTCCGGAACAACGCGCCGCGCTTCGACGCCGCGAGTCTGCAGGAGAACAACGCGTCGTACGAGGCGCTGCAGGCACTCGCCACCGACCTCGGCATCACGCGCAGTCAGCTTGCTCTCGCGTGGCTGCTGCACCAGGATCCGGCGGTCGTACCGATTCCTGGCAGCCGTACGCCGGCGCACATCGTCGAGAACCTGGCGGCCGCGGACATCACCCTCCACCCGGACACACTCACCCGCATCGACGCAGTCCTCGCCCGCCTGACGCCTGTGGGCGGCACACTCCTCTAAGCGTGGACCGCCGTCGTCGGAAGCATGCCGAGCAGGGCGTCGGCGGCGAGGGAGGCGGCGGTTCCGGTCGGTACGGCGACCGAGACCTGCCAGTGCGACGCGGCGCCGGGGGCGAGGGCGACCGTGACATGGTCACCGCGTTTGGCGGCGATCCGTTCCGGGACGAGGGCCACGCCGAGGTTGTGGGCGACGAGCGCGAGGAGGGTGTGCACGTCGTTGACCTCGATGGTGACCGGGTGCGCGACCCCGGCGTCGGCGAACGCGCGGTCGGAGATCGCGCGGGCGCCCCAGGTCCGGTCGAAGTCGACGAACGACTCCCCCGCCAGATCGTCGAGCGTCACACCGGACGCCTTCGCCAGCCGGTGGTCGGGGGCGCAGACGAGCACCATCGACTCCCGCGACAGCGGTCGCAGGTCGAGGCCGTCGACCGGATCGCCGGCGGTCGCCACGAAGGCGACGTCGAGCCGGCCGGAGGCGAGTTCGTCCAGCATCGGGGTGGAGCCGCCCTGGCGGACCTCGATCTCGACCCCCGGGTACGCGGAGCGGAACTTGGCGAGCAACGCCGGTACGTCGACCACGCCGAGGCACTGCTCCAGCCCGACGGTGAGGTGACCGCGCAGCAGGCCCTGGACCGCGGCGACCGCGTCCTTCGCGGCCTCCGCGGCGGCGAGCGTACGGCGGCCCTCGCACAGCAGCGCCCGGCCCGCCTCGGTGAGCTCCACGCTCCGGGTGTTGCGCACGAACAGCGAGGCGCGCAGCTCACGCTCGAGCGCACGGATCGAGGCGGACAGACCCGACTGGGAGATCGACATCGCCTCGGCGGCCCGCGTGAAGTGCTTCTCCTCGGCCACCGCCACGAAGTGTTCCAAGTGCCTCAGCTCCATGACTAAGAACTGTAGTCGATCGAACCATCCCGATTCTGCGGCGCCACATATTGAACGCCCTCCCCCGCGGATCCCCAGCCCATCACAATCTGCGGAATCCGCAGCGTCCGCGCGGCGGTCGACGCCGAGAGCCCGATTGTGATGGCCTGGCGATCCGTCACGCACGCGTCTGCGAACTCGACGCCGTCATGGGTAACGGGTCAGCCGTGCTGGTGCGGTTCCGGGATCAAGTACAAGAAGTGCTGCGGTGGTCCGCTGCCCGCCGAGCCCGTTCCGGCCGGCCCGACCCTGACTGGATAAGGTGTGGGCATGGCGGATGAGGAGTTTCGGGTTGAGGTCGTGCTCGGGAACGACGAGCACGGGTTGACGTTCTGGGAGCGGTTGCGGGCGATCGATCTCGACGACGATGCGCAGAAGCGGCTCGGCAGTCAGGTGACGGTGACCCGGGACGGGAACCGGATGCTGATGTACACGCACACGCTCGAGGACGCGCAGGAAGCCGAGCGCACCGCCAAGGAGCTGGTGGCCGACGACCGCCTCGAGGCGCACTACACGATCACCCGGTGGAACGCCGAGGAGCAGGACTGGGCCGACCCGAGCGTCCCGGTCGGCCCGCACGACGCCACCGAGGACGCCGCGAAGAACGCGAACATGGAGGTCCCGGACCCGCGGTACGTGGTGATGCAGGCCTACAAGCCCGAGTTCCTCCGCGACCTGGGCCTGTAGAACCTCACCGGGACAGACATGGATGTCGTGCTGGCGCCGGTGCGTGCGGAGGATGTGCCGCTGTTGCAGCGGTTCGCGGTGGAGCCTGGGCTGATCGGGCTCGACTGGGGTGGGTTCCGGGATGCGCAGGCGCCGGTTCGGCGGTTCGCCGAGGACGGGTTCCTCGGCGTGGAGGATTCGCGGCTGATGGTTCGGACCGGGGACACGACGGCCGGGCTCGTGTCGTGGCGCTCGGGGTCGTTCGACAGTGTCACCAACTACTGGGAGATCGGGATCGCGCTGCTGCCGGAACACCGCGGATTTGGGATCGGCTGGCGGGCGCAGGCGATGCTGACGGCGTACCTGTTCGAGCACACGCCGGCGTACCGGATCCAGGCGTCGACGCATCCGGAGAACCTCGCCGAGCAGAAATCGCTGGAAAAGGCGGGTTTCCGGCTCGAAGGCGTGATCCGCGGCTGCGAGTTCCGCGCCGGCCGGTACCGGGACGGCTACCTGTACAGCAGGTTGCGCGACGACCCGGCGCCGGAGCTCGGCAACGGTTCGGTGACGGACGGTGGTTTGAACCCTCTCGCGCATTAGTCTCGGCGGGTCGTTGCACGCCTACTCGGCGTGGCTCTGCGACTCTGAAAATGCTGAGGGAGAGGGGAATCCGTGTCACGTCGACGTGGTCTCGTTGCCGGTGCCGTGGTGTGTTCGTTCGTACTCGCCGGCTGTTCGGACGTGGCCGCGAGCGAGTCGACGCCTTCCCCGACGCAATCCCCCGCCATCAGCAGCATGACCCCGGCGCCGACACCGACCGCGAGTGCGAAGCCGACGGTCAAGCCGACCGCGAAGCCGAAGCCCAGGGTGAAGCAGCAGCCGGCGTACTACGCGCTGCGCGTGGAACGACAGCTGGACAAGCTCGGCTACCCGGTCGGCGACATCGACGGTGACATCACAGCCCGCGCCAAGCAGGCGCTGTGCGCGTGGCGCGAGACGCACGGCCTGCCGGTCAGCCGCGCCGGCCTGACGCTGAACGACGCATACTCGGTGCTCAACGCAACGAGTCGCCCGGCGCCGACCCGCGAGCCCGGGATCTACGTCAACAAGACCTGCCAGATCCTGTACCAGATCGTTGGGAAGACCTACAAGCGGATCGTCTGGATCTCCACCGGCGGCCCCGGCTACGAGACCCCGAACCGCACCGGCAAGGTCTGGCGCAAATGGGCCGGCGCCCACGAGAGCAGCTTGTACGAGGACGCCTACATGTACGACTCGCTGTACTTCCTCAAGGACCGTCCCGGCATCGCCCTGCACGGCTCCCGCGTCAACTCCCTCGTCAAGCCCTACCCCGCCAGCCACCGCTGCGTCCGCGTCCTCCGCCCCGAGATCCACCACATCTTCACCGAAACCCCGATCGGCACGAAGGTCCAGGTGTACGGGGATTTCTAGCGCTGCGTTGCTCGCCGCTGATTCGCCTCTCCAACAGGGGATTTAGGCCTGGTCCACGGATCCTCGTCGATCAGGCTTTGCCCTGCTGATTTGCTCATCGGTACCCGTCGGTGACCGACCTCTGTCAGCACTCCACGGAGCAGTGACGGAGCAGGAGATCCGCATCGGAGCCGGGCGTCGGGCGCCGTCATCGGGCGACGCTCTCTCCCGGACGTGCGCTGCGGTCCTACCGCGTTTCCAGACGTCGCTCGTCGAGCAAGCATGGCCAACCTGCTGGTAGCGAGACCGATTGTTCTAGCCGGCACCGACCCCGGCCGACTCGAACCGGACCCGGCACGGATCGATCGTCGAGCGCTGGCACTGCGAAAGCGGCCAGCGTCACCAGGCGCGGACCGTGATGGGCGGGCGGCCTGTGCAGCTCGACGGTCATGCTCGGCGGTGAGCCCGCAGAGAGCTCGACGGGTCCCCCGACGCCGTCGAACGGTGGCTGGCTGCGCACGGCTGGAGCCACGCAGGCAGCCGGCGGGGCCGCGGTTCGCCTCACGATCAGGCGTGAGCCGCACAGGCTCTTGATGATCTCATCGGGCCGAACGACCATGCCCTCGCCGACGCCGTAATCAAACCTCCGCAGCCAGTGGGACACTGCCGAGATGGACGCAGGGATAACAGTTGTGGGATCGGGGCAGACCAGTGCGCCGCCCGATGCGTTGCGAATGTCGTTGGCGGTTGGATACCAGGCCGATGACGTGGCGACCGCTGTCGCCGAGGTGGCCGAGCGTACCGACGCTGTCATGGCAGCTTTGCGGGCCGAAGGTGTGGACACTTCCGCGATCAGGACGACCGAAGTCGAGGTCTCCCAGCACTACCGGGAGCCGGGGCGGCCGCAGATGTACGGCGCGGCCCATCTGCTGACCGTGTCGAGCCGGGATCTGCTCGGCTTCGGGCGGTTGCTCAACGTGGCTGTGGAGGCGGCGGGAAACAGTCTTGACCTGCACGCCGTCCGGTTCGACGTCGGCGACAAGGCCGCGCTGTTGACGAAGGCTCGGGCGTTGGCCTTTCGGCAGGCGCGGGAGAAGGCCGAGGAGTTGGCCGAACTGGCCGGGCGCAACCTCGGCGCGGTCACCGGGATCTCGGAGACCTACAGCCACCACGGCTTTCATGAGCAGGCTCTGAACGCCCAGGCCGGGTTCGAGTCCGAAATTCACATCACCCCCGGAGACACGAAGCTCGAGGTCTCGCTCGAGGTTCACTTCGCGTGGTCCTGAGCACAGGTGATGCAGGTGCGGGCTGCGGGTCTGACTTGGAGGCGGGCGAGCGGGATGGGTTGGGTGCAGTTCTCGCAAGTGCCGTAGGTGCCGACTGACAGTCGGTCGAACGCGGTCTCGATTTCCGCCAACTGCTTCTGGACCTGTTGAACAAGCGACGTGACCTGGGATCTCTCGAAGGCGATCGTCGCACCCTCAGAGTCGTGTTCGTCGTCGGCGTTGGAATCTCGTGACGCGGCGACCACCTCGTGAAAAGTCGCCCGTAAGGCTCGCAAGCCGTTGGAGCGCTTCTCGTCGTTGCGCCTCCAGCAGGTCGCGAGCTTCCTCCACTTGTCCATCGTGGCACGGTGTGTGGGCATCGGGCTCCTGCCTGGCCGATGGCCAGCCGCAGGATGCCAAGCCGTTCCGCCAGCCGAGCCCGCGGATTCGGCTTCTCCACCCCGCGCGGCGGAGGTCGAGCAGCAACCGGCCGCCTTCGACCCGGCATCGTTCGGATGCAACCGATCGCCGGAGCCGTAAGCCGGATCCAACGCCGGTACGTACTGTCCCCACGATCGCCGAGGAGTCACAGGATCTGGCCGGACGAGCCCGGCAGCGTCGCCTGCGAGCTGATGAGATGACCGGAGGAACCTTCACGGTCAGCAATCTGGGGATGTACGGCGTCGAACACTTCACCGCCATCATCAACCCGCCCGAAGCCGCGATCCTCGCTGTCGGTGCGGCGCGCCGCGAGGCCGTCGTTCTCGACGACGATTCCATCGCTGCACGGACCCG